>CAVPLC010000054.1:7500-72766 GCA_963705835.1 uncultured Actinomycetes bacterium | reverse complement strand
GGGTGATGAGCTTCGCCCGCGAGGTACACGCCGCCAGGTAGCCGAGCGTGGTGTAGGCCTCGAGCGTACTCGCGCTCAGACGGGCCGATCGCGCGGATCTGGAAGAAATGGTCCATGACGGCAATGAAGTCGAAGCCCGCCTCGTCCGCGGTGCGGGCGACGGTGGCTAGGTCCGCGCCGAGGCGGGCCGGTCCGTCGGGCGTGGTGAAGTCGGGGATCTGCACGCCGATCTGCATAGGGGGCTACCTCCGCGCCGGACCGGGTATGGCCGCGCCTAGCCTCTCATGGCCTCCAGCGGGAGCTCATGCAGGGCCTTGAGCGACCGCAGGAACGCCTCGCGGTCGGCGGGCGGCAGCACCCCGAGGACCTGCTCCTCGGTACGGCGGATGGCCGCCTGCACGGACCGCCGCAGCCGGTCGCCGGCCGGGGTCAGCGACAGCAGGTGCACCCGCCGGTCGGCCTCATCCGGCTGGCGCTGGATCAGCCCCCGCCGCTGGAGCTCATCGAGAACGCCGATGATGCGGCTCTTGTCCGCGTTGATGGCCGCGGCCAGCGCGGCCTGCGTGCGTACCGACTGCTCCACGAGCGCAGTGAGCACGATGTATCCCCACATCGAGATGTCATGCGCGCGCAGGACCGGTTCCTCGCGCGCGATCAGCGCCCTGGTCAGGGGCGCGAACATCGCGGCGAGATCCCGCCGGTCATCGGGGAACGCGCTCATCGTGCCGGCATGATAGCAGGGTTGCGCAGATAATAAACATCCTCATATGATATGACTAATCTTATTATATGAGGAGGCATACGAAGGATGGTGGCCGAGGACATCGTGAGCTGGCACGCCCGGGCGGTCCAGGCAAGCGTCCAGGTGGTATCGCAGGCCGGTACCGCAGACCTGGCCAGGGCGACCCCGTGCGGGGATTGGACGCTGGCCGAGTTGCTCGCGCACATGACCGCTCAGCACGACGGGTTCGCCGCCGCGGCCGCCGGACAGGGCGCGGATCTCGCCCGCTGGCAGGCAGGGGCGCCAGCGGCCGAACCCGTGGGGGAAGTACGTGGCCGCGGCCGGCCGGGTCCAGGCGGCGTTCGCCGCCGACGGGGTGCTGGAACGGGAATTCGCGTTGCCCGAGATCAGCACGGAACTGCGGTTCCCGGCGGCGCAGGCGATCGGGTTCCACTTCGTCGACTACGTGGTGCACGGGTGGGACGTCGCGCGGGCCCTCGGCGTGGGCTACGACCTCGAGCCCGGCCTGCTCGCCGCGGCCCTGCCGGTCGCCCGCGCGGTGCCGGACGGCGGATACCGGCTGCGGCCGGGAGCGGCGTTCGCGCCGCGGGTGGCCATGACCGGGGGCGGCGTGCTGGACCAGATCGTCGCGTTGCTCGGCCGGCGGCCCGACTGGCCCGCGTGAGGATCACTGCGGCGATGCACCTCCGGACCGCCGCTTCACCCTTGCGGCTCATCTCGGCTGACTGGGGCTATTCGGTCTCGACGGCCTGCCCGCATTCGGGGCAATGGAACGGACGGCGCTGAGCCATGGACCGCACGATCGCGAAGTAGACCACCGGGAATCCCATCTTGGGGACCTCCCGTGTCGCCTCGACGGTTCCGTGGGTCGGGCATCGCCCGGTCTGAGTCTGAGTCTCCTTGGCCATGGTCCTCCTCCCTCGGTCGCGATGAACTGTACTCCCGCACCGCGTAAGGAGACCTGAACCCGTGCCGTACCCTATCCGTGATAGTAGATAGCGACCGTGCCATCCGGCATGGTCACGTCCGGGAGCGAGGATGCGGCAGTTCGGCGAACTGGAAGCCGTGATCATGGACCGGCTGTGGGAGTGGGGCCGCCCGGTGCTGGTCCGCGAGATGGTCGATGACCTGCGCCAGGACCGCACGCTGGCCTACACCACGGTGATGACCGTGATGGAGAACCTGCACCGCAAGGGGTGGCTGCGGCGGGAGCGGGACGGCCGCGCCTGGCGCTACGAGCCCACCGGGTCCCGGTCGGCGTACACCGCAGCGCTGATGAACGAGGCGCTCGGCACGAGCGCGGACCGGCGCACGGCGCTGGCCCACTTCGTGACGCAGATGAGCCCGCATGACGTCAAGCTGCTGCAGCAGGCGCTCGACCAGGCGCACGGCCAGAGCGAGGAAGGCGACGCCCGGTGACGGTCGCGGCGATCCTGCTGGCCTACGCCGCGGGTGCCGGCACGCTGGCCGCGAGGATGCTCGCCCGAGCCCGGTGGCCGGTCCGGGCGCCGCTGCTGGGGGTCATCACCTATCTGGCGGCGGCCTGGTCCGTCCTGGCCGCGCTCGGGCTGGCGGGCCTGACCCTGGCGGTGCACGCGACCGCCCTCGGCGGCGCGCTGAGCACCGTGATCGGGGCCTGCGTCCTGCGGCTCCGCGCCACCTACGCCACGCCGGGCGGCGCCACCGCGGCCGCGGCCGGGCTCGTCCTGTCGGCTGCGGTCGTCGCCTGGACCGCGCTGACCGCGGCGCGTCACCTTCGCGCCACGCGGCGGCAAACCCGACGGCACGCGCTGAATGCCCGCCTGGTCGCCTGCCCGACCTGGCCCTGGGCGCCGTGCTCGTGGAGCACCCGCAGCCGACCGCCTACTGCGTCGCGGGCCGCCAGCCCACCGTGATCCTGACCACCGGCGCCTTGCTGGCCCTTGATGCCGGCCAGCTCGACGCGGTGCTGGCTCACGAGCGCGCTCACCTGACCTGGCGGCACCACCGGCTGCTGGCCATGGCCAGGATCAGCCGCCGGGCCCTCCCGTTCCTGCCGCTGATGCGGGACACCGAGGCGCAGGTCGAACGGCTGGTGGAACTGCACGCCGACGACACGGCCGCGCGGGCCCGCGATCCGCGGTCGCTGGCCACCGCGCTGGTCGTGCTGGCCGCGTCCGCCAGTCCCGCTCCGGCCCTGGCCGCCGCGGCTACCGACGCGATGCAGCGGATAAACCGCCTGCTGCGCCCGGCCGAGCCCCTTGGCACGTTCCGGCGGCAGCTGATGCGCGCCCTGGCCGCAGGGCTCGCGCTGCTGCCGGTGGCTCTGGCCCTAGCTCCCGCCGTCCTGGCCCTCGCGCTGGGACGGGTTCCCCACGCCTAGGGTCCAAACCGGCCCCCGCAGACCGGGGCCCCGCAGACCTGGCCCCGGCGGACCGGCCCCGCGGACCGGTGTGATGCACATCGCACCCCAATGACCCAGCCCCGCTGAACACACCACATCTACTATTCGTCTTAGTAGTTGGAGGAGCGTCGCCGCCGCTCGTCGCCGCGGCTGGGCGGAGGGACGGCTTCCAGCCACCGGGAGGAATTCGATGTTCGGCTGTCTTGGTCAATCGCAGCAGCAGGCACATGACACGGAGGTGATCGCGCGCGTCGTGACCGTGCCCGCCCTGGCCGCCCTGGCCGTTATTCACGTCGTCGACCTGCCTAACACCCTGGGCCCGACCCCGCTGGTCGGCATCGGTTACCTCGGGATCATGGTCCTCGCCGCAGGCTGGGGCGCCTGGCAGGTACGGGCCCGTGTCAAGGGCGCTGCGGAACCCCGGCGTCCACTGCGGACCGTGCCCGAGTACAGCCCGCGCAGCTGACCATGCACCGACGGCCTGGCGCATCGGCCCGACGGGTGCCATGCGGCCGAGGAAGGAAGATAAGTGGTGAACAACCGGTCCCGCCGCACTGCGGCCAAGCCGCCCGCACGAACAGGTCCGGCCCGCCCGCGTGCCCGCGAGCGAATCGCTGCTGAGCGCGCCGCGAGAAAGCGCGCCGAGAAACGCCGGCGGCTCCTCGCTGCGGTCGGTGCGGTCACCGCGGTGCTGGGCATCGTGGCGGCGCTGGTCGCGGTCAAGCTGACCGCGACCCCGGCCCATCCCGCGGCCAGCGAATCAGCCGCGCCTGCCGCCGTGGTACGCCAGGTCACGAGCGTGCCGGTCGCCCTGCTCACCAAGGTGAACCCCGGTCAGGTGGCCACCCCGCTGCAGAAGGTCAAGACGTCCGGCCCGCCGCTGACCATTGACGGCAAGCTGGCGATCGTGTTCGTCAGCGAGGAGTCGTGCCCGTTCTGCGCGGCGGAGCGCTGGCCGCTGACCGTCGCGCTGTCGCACTTCGGCACCTGGAACCAGCTCGGCATCACCAGGTCCTCAGCCACCGATGTCTACCCGAATACCGCCACGCTCTCGTTCCGGGCGGCGCACTACCAGAGCACGGAGCTGACGCTGCAGACTACCGAACTGACCGACAACGTGGGTCATCCCCTGCAGGCCCAGACCGCGCTGGACGCCAGGCTCATCGGCACCTATGACGTGCCGCCCTACGTCAACAGCGTGGACCAGTCCGGGGCTGTGCCCTTCCTCGACATCGGGAATCAGTACATCCTGGCCGGCGCGCAGTACAACCCGCAGGTGCTGGCTGGCCTGTCCGCGACGCAGATCGCCAGCCAGCTCCGCGATCCATCGAGCCCGGTAGCGGAGGCCGTGGATGGCGCGGCTCAGGTCATCGTCGCGGCCATCGATCAGGTGCTGCACATCGATTCTGCCGGTGCCTGACGGCAGCCAGAATGCCCGAGGCCCCCGCGCAGATTTCGCGTGCGGGGGCCTTCAGGCCTTCGATGACCGGGCGAGCGACTGGCTCTGCCTGGCCCGGCGGCGTCCGGACCCGGCGACGTCAGGTGCTGGCTGCCTCGGCAGCTTGTGGCTGCTCGACGAGCTCGCCCTCGATCGTGATCTGGATCTCCTCGCTCACCACCATCCTGCCGTCCAGCAGCATGTTGAAGCTAAGGCCAAAATCTCGCCTGTTGATCTTGGTGGTAGCGCCGTAGGCGATCCGGTGTCCCATCATTCCCGGATCGTTGAACTCCCCGTACCTGATCACATCGAGCACCACGGGGTGGGTGGTCTCCTTGATGGTCAGGTCACCGGTCATTTTGTAATGGCCCGATCCGGACGGCTCGACGCTGGTACTCCTGAAGGTGATCTCCGGGTACTTGTCCACCTCGAGGAAGTTCGAGGAGCGCAGGTCGTTGTCCCTGACTCCGTTGTTGGTACGGATGCTGGCCGTCGAGATGGTCACCTGGACCAACGACGTCTCCGGATGATCGGGATCGATATCGCCGGTCGCGCTGACCTCGTCGAATTGACCTCGTACCGTCATCATCGCAAGATGCTTGGCGGAGAACTCGACCTGCGTGTGATACGGATCGAGCTGCCAGTTGCCCATGAGGGCGCCTCCTTGCTCCCCCCTGATCCGGACGCGGCACCGAATATGCCGCAGTGCGATCGTAGTCCGGGTCCCGATGTTTCTGGAGGTCCGCCTCCGCATACTCGTCCGACCAGTAACGTTGTCCGGGATACGGCTAGGCGATCGTCAGATGGGGTACCTGGTCGGTTCGGTGGTGTACTGCCGCCCCGAGGGCGTGGTCCAGACGACAATCGCGGGTTCGGGCTGTTCCACCTTCCAGCGCGGGTGCTGCTTGAGCCGGTGGTCGTAGCGGCACTTCGGCCCGCACGTGCACTCACAGGTCCGGCCGCCTGCCTCGAACGGGATGTTGTGCTCGAAGTCGCACTGGACGGCGGGCCGTCGGCAGCCCGGCGCGGTACAGGTGGCGTTCCGGACCTGGGTCAGGTGCCGCAGCAGCACCCCGGGATCATGCCCTTCGGCCTGATGCCGGTGATCACACGCTGCGGATCGCGATCGGCCCGATCGCCACGATCAGGTCCCGCTGCCCGGGCTGCCCGGTCGATAGCCGCCAAGTGCCGTACCCGCCGGGTGGCCCGTGCGGTCCGGCGGGGGTGAAGGTGAACCGTGGCTCCCCCGGGTCGCGGGCCGCGGGGCGGGTCATGGCCGCCCGCCGGGCCGGGTTTGTGCCGTTTGGCGGCGTGCCCGGCCGGTGGCGGGTCCGGGCCGGGCGCAGCCGTGCCCGATGGCGTGCCCGTCCTGGTCGGTCACGGTGACGCACCAGGTAGTGCGCGGGTTGCGGGCGGCCGCGGACGCGAGGTCGCGGGCCAGGTCGGGGTCGATGGGCCCGATGCCGCCCAGCTCGCCGGGCCGGTCGGCGAGCCGGGTCACGGTGGTGACCGGGATGGTCAGGTTGACCTTGCCGGCGAACCCGGGCGGCACCGCCCCGGCCAGCGGCCCGCCGGCCGGTGACCAGCTGCCCGGCCCGCCCGGCCCCGATGGCCCCGGCTCGTCCGTCCCCGGCTGCCTGCGTCCCCGGCGTGCCCTGCGCGGCGTCCGGGCGGGGCCGGGAGTCGGTGCCGAGCAGGATGTCCAGGTAGGCGCGGGCCCGCAGCTGGTCCATGTCCCCGTCCAGCCCGGCCCGCTTCAGCTCCTTGGCCCACGCGGTGACCCGCTGGTTGGCGGCGAGCACCGCGGCGGGCGGCAGTTCCCGCCCGGCCAGCGCGGCGTTCCCGGAGTCCTCGCCCCACCGTTCCACCCGGGCCGCCCGCGCCGCCTGCTCCCGCCGCCTGGCGGCCTTCCCCGGGGCGACTTCCATGACCGCGCGGCGGATCGCGGCCCGCAGCCCGCCCGGCGTCAGCCGCCCGGCCCGGTCCGCGACCAGCGCCTCGGCGGCCCGCGCCTCGGCCGGGTCCAGGGCTTCGGTGGCCCGGGCGATGATCTCCGCCTTGCGCTGGCTCACCATCCCGGACAAGAACGCGGCCCGCGTCTGGGGCAGCTTGACCGCCAGATCGCTGGCCAGGCCGAGCAGGCCCTCGGCGGCCGGCCGGGATTCACCCAGCGCCGGGGCCAGCTCGGCCGGGGTGAACTCCTCCCACGCCGGCCGGCATCTGCCCCGGCCCCGCGGCCGGCGGGCCGTCCGGGTCAGGACGGCGTCGGATCAGCTCGGCGGCCGCCGCGTGCTTGCGCGCGGCGGCGCTGGCCTCGACCCGGTCCCAGGCGCAGATCGCCCCGATCAGCTCGTCCTCCGACGCCCCCGGGTACCGGTCGCCGGGCCCGGCGGCGTCCTCGGCGAACAGGGCCAGCACCGCGCACCCGGGCGCGGTGTCCAGCTCCCGCCCGGCCGCGAACCCCGCCGCCGGCCCGGCGTACTCACCGGGGAACCTCCGCGCCGACCCGGGCATCCCCGGCCCCCGCCGGCCCAGCCACGCCGCGGCCCACGCCTGATCCGCGGTCAGCTCGCGCGCCTCAGCCAGCAGCGCGGCCAGCCCGGCGTCATCCAGCCCGGCCGGCGGGGCGTTATCCGGGTCCTGGTCCAGCTCCGGGTCGCCGGGATCATCCTCCTCGGACAGCGCCGCCAGGTACCCCTCGTCCTCGATCCAGCCCGGATCCGGCGGCAGCAGCCTTCCCTCCCCGCCGGGCGGCGGGTCGGGGTCGGGGTGAGCCGGTCCTGGGGGCACGCAGCACCGTCCGTTCGGAAGAATATGTCTATCAAACACGATAACGAAGTGCTCGCCGCCGAAGCCAATCGACACGCCGAAAAGTTCGAGTCAGTGGCACATCAGGCAAGATGCCCGGTCAACCACTGAGGCGCGGTGCGGCTGGGAGCGCACAAGTACCGCGGCCGGGTCGGCCAGGCGGTTGCAGGCAGCGCGCGTGGCGGCTGCTCTGCGAAGAGCCTGGGCTGGTTTGTCGCGGTGGGCGAGGGCCTGCTGCCCATCACGGTGTTCGGCGTGTTCGTCCTGGTGACCGCGCTGCCGTTGCTTCGCAGCATCAACAACTGACGGTCCCGGGTCCGCCGCGAACCGGCACTCCCTGAGCAACCCACGGCCCTGCGCCCCGGGGAAACCAACTCCGCGGCGCAGGGCTCGGCTAGCAGGATCACGTCTCAGCGCTGGAGCACCGCTTCGAGCTCGATCTCGATGCGGATCTCCTTGGAGACCAGGAGGCCGCCGCCGTCCAGTGGCATGTTCCAGGTCAGGTCCCAGTCTTCGCGGTTCACGGTGCCGGCGGCGGTGAAGACGGCGCGGTGGCCGCCCCACGGGTCGGCCGCGTAGCCGAGGTATTCGGCCTGCAGGCTGACCGGCCGGGAGATGCCCCGCAGGGTCAGGATTCCGGTGAGCAGCCCGCGGGTGCCGTGCCAGTCGGCCGCGTGCCCGGAGAAGGTGGCCGTCGGATGGCGGTCAACGTCGAAGAAGTCCGCGGAGCGGAGGTGGTCGTCGCGGGCCTGGCTGCCGGATTCCACCGAGGCCATGTCGATGGTGACCTCGATCGTGCTGTCGCCGGGGGCCTCGGCGATCTCGATGACCCCGGATACGCCGGTGAACCGGCCGCGGACCTTGGTCAGCATGAAGTGGCGGCCGACGAAGGCCAGTTCGGTGTGGCCCGGGTCAATTTCCCAGCGGCCGGCGGCGGGAAGTTCGGCACCGTCGGCGTGCCGGGTGGCAGCACCGGAGGCGGGCGAGGTCAGGCTCATGACTGGTTCCTCCTAGAACAACTAAATGAGCGTGCGCACGCACATAATATATGTGCTTACGCACGCAGTCAAGTGTTAGGGTGGCGAGATGGCGGAGGATCCGGTGGTCGCGGCGTGGCGTAGTCTGCTGGTCGCCCACAGTCGGCTGGTCCCGGCGGTGGAAGCGGACCTGCGAGCGGCCGGTCAGGTACCGCTGTCCTGGTATGACGTGCTGCTGGAGCTGAACGGTGCCCCGGACCGGAGGCTGCGGATGACCGAGCTGGGTCAGCGGGCCGTGCTCAGCCGGACCCGGGTCAGCCGGGTCGTGGACGAGCTGGTCGCCGCCGGCCTGGCCGAACGCCAGCCCGATGAGAACGACGGCCGGTCCAGCTTCGCCGTCCTGACTGCCCGCGGCAAGGACGCACTCCGGCGCGCCTGGCCGGTCTACCGGGAGGCCATCCACCGGCACCTCGGCGCGCACCTGACCGCCGAGCAGTGCCGCGAGCTGGCCGCGCTGCTCGACCGGGCGACCGCAGGCGCCGAAACCGTCACCCTCGAGCCCGTGGCAGCAGCTATTGACAAGCCGGCGGCCTCGCGCGTACATGGCGATAGCGCGAAGCACTAAGGGGAGGACCATGGCCGAGGCGACCATCGACCAGAGGCTGGCCGGCACGAGCTCCATCCAGGCCGACCTGGGGTTGATCGTGCCGCGCGCGGCGCAGCGTTTCGGGTCCAAGCCGGCCCTGGTCGCCACCGCGCGGACCCTGACCTACCAGGAGCTGCATGACCTGTGCGACCGGGTGGCGGGCGGCCTGCAGGAACTTGGCGTCCGGCCGGGGGACCGCGTCTCGCTGTACTCGCCCAACCGCTGGGAGTGGGTGGTCGCCTACCACGCCGCGCTGCGCGCCGGGGCCGTGGTCAACCCGATCAACGTGATGCTCACCCCGGAAGAAGTGGCCTTCGTGCTCAACGACTGCGGCGCGGCGGCGATCTTCACCGCGGGGGAGAAGGCCGAGGTGATCGTGGGCCTGACCCGGTCCGTGCCCACGCTGCGCCGGGTCATCAGCTTCGACCCGGCCGACAGCGACGTGACCGTGTTCGAGGACCTGCTGAACAGTCCCCCAGCAAGACAAGACACGCCAAGGCCCGCCCCGGCCGACCTGTCGACGATCGGCTATACCTCCGGCACCACCGGTCACCCCAAGGGCGCCATGCAGTCGCACCGGGCCGTCTTCCTGAACACCGCCGCGCTGTTCGCGGTCCAGACCCGGACCGAACGTGACGTGATGCTCAACGCCCTGCCGCTGCCGCACGTCTACGGCAACATCGTCATGAACGGCACGTTCATGTCCGGGGCCACGCTGGTGATGATGGAGCGCTTCGATCCGGCCGTGGCCCTGGCGGAGATCGAGCGCCAGAAGGTGACGGTGTTCGACGGCGTGCCCACCATGTACGCGATGATGCTGGCCGACCCGTCCCTGCCCGGCGCCGACCCCCACCTGTCCTCGCTGCGGATGTCCGCGGTCGGCGGCCAGACCATGCCGGTGGCCAAGATGGCCGAGTGGGAGCAAAGGTCGGGTGCCCCGCTGCTGGAACTGTGGGGCATGACCGAGCTCGGCGGGGCCGGCACCAGCAACTGCAGCTACATGCCGAACGTCCACGGCTCCATCGGCTTCGCCCTTCCCGGCCTGGAGGCCCGGATCGCCGCCCTCGGCGACGCGAGGGTCACGGTCCCCGACGGCGAGCCCGGCGAGCTGATGGTCCGCGGCCCGCTGGTCATGCTCGGCTACTACGGCAACGAGCAGGCCACCCGGGCCGCGATCGAGCCGGACGGTTGGATGCACACCGGTGACATCGCCTCACGCGACGACGAGGGTCACTACTTCATCGTGGACCGCAGGAAAGACCTGATCATCACGGGCGGGTTCAACGTCTACCCGGCGGAGATCGAGCGGGTCGTCGCCGCCCATCCCGCGGTGGCCATGGTCGCCGTCGGTTCGGTGCCGGACGAGACCCTCGGTGAACTGGCCCGCGCCTACGTGGTGCTCCGCCCCGGTGCGGCGGCGACCGAGGAAGAGATCATCGAGCACTGCCGGCCGCACCTGGCCGCCTACAAGCGGCCGCGCTCGGTCCGATTCGTGCCGGACCTGCCCAAGACCTCCACGGGCAAGGTCATGCGCCGGGAACTCAAGACCCTCGACGACTTAGAGTAACCACCGAAACCGCTTAAGTAGCCATCACTACGTGAAACCCGCGGAGACCAGAGTGAACAGTGCGTCTCCTGTGGCATTGATCCGGCAGTTTAGCACCCAAAAACCGATTTAACGAGTTCTGGGCAATTTGCACCATCTGCCGGATCTTCACCCGTTAGGCTCCCCGGATGCCAGGCGCTCGGAAGGCAGCACGCACGTTGTGCCGCCGTCCCGGTGAGCGCGCCCTTCACGGAGAGGAGCCCTTTGGGCTGCCACAGGAAGCCGTCACGTATCCGACTCCCGCACCGACTGCCGAGTGCCACCGCGCCCGCCGCGCTAGCCGGCGTGGCCGCGGCGATCTGCTTGTCGCCGCAGGCGCTGGCCGAAACTCCGGCCGCCCAGGCCGTCACGCATCACGCCGTGGCCGCCGACACCGCGTACCGGCCGGCCAGCCCGGCCACGTACACCGTCCGGGCCAACGACTCGCTGTCCTTGATAGCCGGGCGGGTCTATCACAACCCGAACGCGTGGCCGGTGCTGTACTGGGCCAACCGCGGCAAGATCCACTGGGCGAACGTGATCGAGCCCGGGCAGGTTCTGCGGGTCCCTGTCAAGCCGGCCAAGATCCCGGCCGCGCCCGGCCTGCTCGGGCCGTCTGCGCCGCCGGCCCCGGCCGCCGCGGCGCCCGCTGGCCCGGCGTCCCTGCCGGCCGCCCCGGGGCTGGCGGCGAGTGCCTACTCTGGTGGCGCGCCCGGCGGGGCGTTCGGCCAGTGCGTGGTCGCCCGCGAGTCCGGCGGCCAGTCCCAGGTCATGAACGCGACCGGCCACTACGGCCTGTACCAGTTCAGCGCCGGGACCTGGGCCGCGTACGGCGGTTCCCCGGCTGACTTCGGTCACGCCAGCGTGGCCGAGCAGAACCAGGTGTTCGCCAACGCCCTGGCCGCGGGCGGCCAGTCCAACTGGTCCGCCTACGACGGCTGCTGATCGGCGCCTGTCCCGGGCCTCGCGGTGCCCGAAGCCGCGAGGTCCCGGGATGGGCGAGCAGGTCCCCTGAGACCGGGCTAGGCTGCCGATCGTGGTCACGGCACCGGACATTCCCGGGCATAGCGGACTCGCCGCGGCGCACCTGGCCGGCGTGCTGCACCGCGACATCAAGCCCGCGAACATCCTGGTGAACCGCTACGGCATCGTCGGACTGTCGGACTTCGGGCTGGCCTCCATCATCGCGGCCGGCGGCGAGCAGAACCGCGTCCCGCGACGCGCTCACCCCGGCGTTCTGCGCGCCGGAGAGCTTCCGGGACGAGGAGCCGACGGCCGTCGCCGACATCTACTCCCTCGCGGCCACCCTGTACGCGCTGCTGGCCGGCCGCCGCGCTTCGCGGCCGACGGGAAGACACCGAGCCTGGCCACGATCGTGTCGCTGCACGACAAGCCGGTGGACGACGTGCCGGGTACCCCGCCGGAGTTCATGGCGCTGCTGCGCCGGACCCTGTCGCCCGACCCTGCCGCCCGGCCGCAAACCGCCGCCGCGTTCCGCGACGCGCTCATCGGCCTCGACGCCGGCGCCCCGCTCGCCGCGCCGCAGGCCCCGCACACAGGCCCGGTTTACCCCGGCGATCCGACCACCGACCCCTCCGGCAGCCGTCCGGAAGCCTTCGGGACCGGTCCGCCCGCCGCAGCGCCCGGCACCGGCGCGGGCCTAGGTCGGCACGCGGCCTGGGGACCGGCCCCGGCCCGCCGCCGCCCCGCGACGTTGCTCGTCGGCGCGGCCGCCGCCCTGGTCATCCTCGTGGCCGCCGTCATCATCGGCGTCTGCCTGCTCCCGCACCACACCGCGCCGGGCACAGGCGGCACCGCCGCCGACCGCCAGAACAGCAGCCCCGAGAGCGGCCCGGCCCCGGTCGGCGCGTTCGGCGTCGCGACCGTGCGCATCGGATGCCCGGCCGCGTCGCTTCACCTGGCCGCGGCGCGCTGCCCGGCCTACCCCGAATGCTTTGCCGGGCTGGTGGAGATCTCCGGCGTCGTCAGCGCCGCACCCCTGCCCTGCAGCGAGCCGCACTACTGGGAGACGTTCGCGATCGCGATCATGCCCGCCGGCGCGCGAACCTTCGACCAGCCGATCCTGGCGGAGAACCCCACCGTCAAAGCGGTCTGCTCGATGCGTGTCCTGCTCGCCTCGCGGCGGATCACGGCACAGCGGATACCGGTCAGCTCATGGCAGATCGAGGTGCTGCCTCCCACCGAGGCCGCCTTCGACAGCGGGACGCGCACCTTCCGCTGCGTGGCCAACGTCGTCGGCACCCAGCCGGCCACATCCCAGTTCCGCCGCTAAGCCCGCAGGTGGATATCGGGCGCAAACGGCGCGTCAGCTTGCCGGCACCAGGTCCAGGGCCTAGAGTCTCAACCCAGGTTCCGTGGGCCAACCTCGCGGTCATAGCCCAGGAGGTTAGCGCTGGTGGCAGCATCACGTATGACAGAGCCCCAGGCAGGAGAACTGGGGCCGACCGGGAGGCCCCTCTCGGCCTTCCCCGACCCGGAGCCGCTGATGGAGCACGGCCCCGCGCGGACGGTCGCCGTCTGCAACCAGAAGGGCGGCGTCGGCAAGACGACCACCACGATCAACCTCGGCGCGGCCCTGGCCGAGCAGGGGCGCCGGGTACTGCTCGTCGACTTCGACCCGCAGGGAGCGCTGTCGGTCGGGCTGGGCATCCAGCCGCACGACATCGACAGCACGATCTACAACCTGCTCATGGAGCGCGACGTCACCGCGCACGACGTGCTGTACAAGACCGGCGTCAACGGCATGGACCTGCTGCCGAGCAACATCGACCTGTCCGGCGCCGAAGTCCAGCTCGTCCACGAGGTCGGCCGCGAGTACGTGCTCGGCGGGGTGCTCGAGCCGCTGGTGCCCGACTACGACGTGATCATGATCGACTGCCAGCCGTCGCTCGGCCTGCTCACCATCAACGCGCTCGCGGCCGCCGACGGCGTGGTCATCCCGCTGGAGTGCGAGTACTTCGCGATGCGCGGCGTGGCGCTGCTGATGGAGACCATCGACAAGGTGTCGCGCCGCCTGAACACCAAGCTAACGATTGATGGCCTTCTGGCGACAATGTACGACTCGCGGACGCTTCACACCCGTGAGGTCCTGGCCAGCATCGTCAATGGTTTCGGCGACAAGGTTTTTCATACCGTAATCAACCGCACGGTGAGGTTCCCGGACGCTACGGTGGCGGGAGAGCCTATTACCAGCTTCGATTCCGGGTCAATGGGGGCGAATTCCTACCGGGAGCTGGCCAAGGAGGTACTGGGGCGGTGGCGGGAGGCAGGGGCCGATCACGGAGGGTAAGCCTGCCTGGGGTCGCGGAACTCCTGCAGACCCGCCGCACCCGGTCCGGACGGCGGCGACCAGCGCCGGGCCAGCGGCCGGGAGAAGCACCCCCAGAAGATCACCGTCTACCTGTCCCCAGAGGAACTGATTGACCTGGAACGCGCCCGGCTCGCGCTGCTGCGCTACGGTGCCGCGGCCGACCGCGGCCGGATCGTCCGCGAGGCGATCGCCGTCCTGCTCGCCGATCTCGACGCGCGGGGCAAGGACAGCCTGCTGGCCCGCCGCATCGCCAACGCGAACAGGGCCAGCGCCGACATGCCCACCGCCAGCGAATCCATGGACAGCGCCGAGACCGCGAGCTGATCCCAGCGGCAATACTGCACTACCGTCGTGAGCGTGGACACCGGGGACACCGACAGCGCGCCGCGCGCCGCGGCCGGCTTCGAGGTGCACCTCGACGTGTTCGAGGGCCCGTTCGACCTGCTGCTCGCGCTGATCTCCAAGCACAAGCTGGACATCACCGAAGTCGCCCTGTCCCAGGTCACCGACGAGTTCATCGCCTACATCTCGCAACGTTCCGACGGCTGGGACCTGGACCAGGTCAGCTACTTCCTGGTCGTCGCGGCCACCCTGCTCGACCTCAAGGCCGCCCGGCTGCTCCCGAGCGGCGAGGTGGAGGACGAGGAGGACCTCGCCCTGCTCGAAGCCAGGGACCTGCTGTTCGCGCGGCTGCTGCAGTACCGCGCGTACAAGGAGGTCGCGGCCAACTTCGCGGCCCGGATGACCGCGGCGGCCCGCCGCTTCCCGCGCCGGGTTCCGCTCGAGCCGCGCTTCGCCGAACTCCTCCCCGAGGTCCTGCTGGGCCTCGGCCCGGCCGAGTTCGCCCGGCTCGCCGCGCTCGCGCTCGCGCCCAAGGCCCCGCCCAAGGTGTCGACCGAGCACATCCACGCCCCGGTGATCAGCATCAAGGAGCAGGCCCGCGTCCTCGCCGCAATGCTCAAGGAGCTCGGCCGGGCCAGCTTCCGCCAGCTCACCGCGAACGCCCAGGGCACCTACGAGATCGTGGCCTCCTTCCTGGCCCTGCTTGACCTGTACCGCGAGGACGTCGTGTCCTTCGAGCAGGTCACGGCGCTCGGCGAGCTGTACGTGACGTGGACGGGCCGCGGTAACCTAACGGAGAGCGACGACACATGACCGCAGAGGACATGGAAGAAACCCCCAACGGCCCGGGCCTGAAAGCCTCCCTGGAGGCGATCCTGCTGGTCGCGGACGAGCCGGTGCCGGTGGTCGTGCTCGCGCAGGTCCTAGAGCGACCGAGGAACGAGGTACTAACCGAGCTGCACAAACTCGCCGAGGAATATACGACCCAAGGCCGCGGCTTTGACCTGCGCGAGATCGCGGGCGGCTGGCGGTTCTACACCCGGGAGGACTGCGCGCCGCTGGTCGAGCGGTTCGTCAGCGACGGGCAGGAGGTCCGGTTGACCCAGGCGGCGCTGGAGACCCTGGCCGTGGTCGCCTATCGCCAGCCGGTCAGCCGGGCCCGTGTATCGGCCGTCCGCGGGGTCAACTGCGACAGCGTGATGCGCACGCTGGTCCTGCGCGGCCTCGTAGAAGAAGCGGGAACGGATCAAGAGACCAGCGCGATCCTGTACCGGACGACCGGGTACTTCCTGGAACGGCTCGGCCTGCCCGGCCTGGAGGACCTGCCCGATCTCGCGCCGTTCCTGCCGGAGGACATCGAGGACATCGAGGATGAGAACGCCCGACCCTGACGAAGACGACGAAGACCGCGATTCGCTGACCGATGTCCAGGACGGCGTCCGGCTGCAGAAGGTGCTGGCCGAGGCCGGCGTCGGCAGCCGCAGGCACTGCGAGGAACTGATCGGCGCCGGCCGGGTCGAGGTCGACGGGCAGACGGTCCGCAGGTTCGGCGCCCGGGTCGACCCCGAGCACCAGGTCATCCGGGTGGACGGCAAGCGCATCCCGGCCCGGCCCGGCCTGGTCTACCTGGCCTTCAACAAGCCGCCCAAGGTGCTCACCGCGATGTCGGACCCCCGCGGCCGCAAGACCATCACCGACTTCCTCGGCGACCGGTCCGAGCGGCTGTTCCACATCGGCAGGCTGGACTACGACACCGAAGGCCTGATGCTGCTCACCAACGACGGCGAGCTCGCACACCGGCTGGCCCACCCGAGCTTCGAGGTGGCCAAGACCTACCTGGCCGAAGTCACCGGCCCGGTGCCGAAGGACCTCGGCCGCCGCCTGCAGACCGGCGTCGAGCTCGACGACGGCGTGGCCACCGCGGACCGTTTCCGGGTCATCGACCGGTCGGGCAATCGCGCCCTGGTGGAGATCACCCTGCACGAGGGGCGCAAGCACATCGTCAGGAGGATGCTGGCCGCCACCGGCCACCCGGTCAGCCGGCTGGTCCGCACCGACGTCGGCCCGATCAGGCTCGCAACCCTCAAGCCCGGTGCCTCCCGCGAGCTGACCACCAGGGAAATTGGCGAGCTGTACGCCGCCGTGGGGTTGTAACGTGTGGCCGAGGAGGGAGACACACCGATGACGGTCAGGGCGGTCCGCGGCGCGGTGCAGATCGAGACCGACGATCGCGACGCGATACTCGAGGGCACGGCCGAACTCGTCACCGAGGTCATGGCCCGTAACGATCTGACCACCGACGACGTGATCAGCGTGCTGTTCACCGCGACGCCGGACCTCACCGCCGAGTTCCCGGCCCTGGCCGCGCGCAAGATCGGCTTCCACGACGTGCCGCTGATCTGCGCCACCGAGATGGCCGTGCCCGGGGCCATGCCCCGCGTGGTCCGCCTGATGGCTCACGTGGAGACGGACCGACCGCGTTCGGAAATCCAGCACGTGTACCTGCGGGGCGCCGCCGCCCTGCGCCTGGACATCGCCCAATGAAGGTCGCGGTCGTCGGGACCGGGCTGATCGGGACGTCGGTCGCGCTGGCGCTGCGGGAGAAGGGATCCCAGGTCTGGCTCACCGACTCCGATCCGGCCGCCGCAAGGCTGGCCGCCGACCTCGGGGCAGGGGAGCTATTGCACAAGGGGATCACCGCGGACGTCGCGGTGATCGCCGTGCCCCCCGCCGCCGTGGCCGCCATCCTGGCCGCCGCGCAGGCCCGGAACATGGCCCGCTGCTACACCGACGTGGCCAGCGTGAAGCAGCTCCCCGTCGCCCAGGCCCGCGCCGCGGGCTGCGACCTGACCTGCTTCGTCCCGGGTCACCCGCTGGCCGGGCGGGAGAAGCACGGCCCGGCCGCGGCCCGCGCCGACCTGTTCCTCGGCCGCACCTGGGCCCTGTGCCCGGAGCCCGAGACCTCGGCCCAGGCCACCGAGACGGTCACCGACCTGGTCCGCGCGTGCGGCGCGGTCCCGCTGCGCACCGACGCCGCCGCGCATGACCGCTGGGTGGCGCTCATCTCGCACGCTCCGCACCTGGTCGCCGCGGCCATGGCGGCCCGCCTCGAGGCCGCCCCGGCCCAGGCCCTCGACCTGACCGGGCAGGGCCTGCGCGACGTGACCAGGATCGCGGCCGGCGACACGGCCCTGTGGGCGCAGATCCTCACCGCCAACGCCGCGCCGGTCGCCGAGGTGCTCGCCGCGGTGGCCGCCGACCTGGCCGAGGCCGCCCGGACCCTGGCCCAAGAAGCCGAGGGCGAGGACCCGGAAAAGACCGTGGCCACCCTGCTGGACCGCGGCCAGGCGGGCGTGGCCCGCATCCCCGGCAAGCACGGCGGCGCGCCCAGGCCCTTTGCCGTGGTCCAGGTGGTCATCCCCGACCAGCCCGGCGAACTGGCCCGGCTGTTCCAGGCCACCGGCGCCGCGGGCGTCAACATCGAGGACGTCAGGATCGAGCACTCGCCCGGGCTCCCCGTCGGCGTCGCGGAGCTCTCGGTCCGCCCCGCCGAGGCTGGCACGCTGCTGGATGCCCTGGAGGCAGGCGGCTGGCCGGTCCGCCGCTGAGCGAACCGGCCGTCGCCTCTTCTGTTTCCTTTTTATGCCGAACGGATCGGACTGCGTGCCTCCGCCTTCCCTGCGTGCGCCCGCGCATCAGGCCTCCTCGAATGACGTCATGAGATCCTGGATCAGCGGGACGGCCAGCCCGGCCTGGCGGGGAGGGTCGGCCTCAGCATAGTTACGCAGCGCCCGGCACGCCGCGGCCCCCGGTAGCATCGCTCGGGTGAAGACATCAGTCGGCCTGGACCAGGAGAGCGAAACGGGCAGTATAGCCCGGGGGGACGACCCCCCCAAGCCCCCCCGCGCCCAACCCAGGCTCGTCGTCGCGATCGACGGGCCGTCAGGCGCGGGCAAGTCGAGCGCGTCCCGGGGTGCGGCGATCGCCCTGGGCCTGCGGTACCTGGACACCGGATCGATGTACCGGGCCCTGACCTGGTGGCTGCTCGACCGGGGCGTGGATGTCGGCGACGCCGCCCTCGTCGGTCGAGCTGGCCGCCGAGCCGGTCATCGAGGTCGGCACCGACCCGCACGCGCCGTGGACGCGGGTCAACGGCACCGACGTGTCCGCGGCGATCAGGACCCGCGAGGTCACCGCCGCGGTCAGTGCCGTCGCCGCGGTCCCGCGGGTCCGCGCGCACCTGATCGCCCAGCAGCGGGACATCATCGCCCGCGCCGGCGGGATCGTCGCCGAGGGTCGCGACATCGGCACCGTGGTCGCGCCTGACGCGCCGGTCAAGGTGTTCCTGACCGCCGACCGGGACGCGCGGGCCGGCCGTCGGGCGGCCGAGGCCAGCTGGTCCGCGGACACGACGCGGGTCGAGCAGGACCGCCGCGACCGCCTTGACGCGGCGCAGAGCGGCAAGGCCGAGGACGCGGTGGAGATCGACTCCACCCGGCTCGACCTGGACCAGGTGGTCGACACGATCGTCCGCCTGGCCGAAATGGTGCGAGCCCGGTGACGCCCCAGGAGTCCGGTTCGGCCGCGGTGCCCGTGGTCGCGGTCGTCGGCCGCCCCAACGTGGGCAAGTCGACGCTGGTGAACCGGATCCTCGGCAGCAGGCAGGCGGTCGTGCAAGACACCCCCGGGGTGACCAGGGACCGGGTCGCCTACGACGCCCTGTGGCGCGGCCGCGCGTTCACCCTGGTGGACACCGGCGGGTGGGAACCCGCGATCGAGGGCACAGAAAGCCTGGCCGCGCGGGTCGCCGCCCAGGCCAGGGTGGCGGTCGACGCCGCGGACGCGGTGCTGTTCGTGGTGGACGCCACCGTGGGGGTCACCGACGCCGACGCGTCGGTGGCCCGCGTGCTGCGCCGGTCGGGCAAGCCCGTCGTGGTCGCGGCCAACAAGATCGACGACACCAAGGCCGAGCCGGAGGTCGCGGCCCTGTGGTCGCTGGGCCTGGGGGAGCCCGCGCCGGTCAGCGCGCTGCACGGGCGGGGCAGCGGCGACCTGCTCGACCTGATCCTCGACGCGCTGCCCGACGCGCCGCGCGAAGCCGAGGAGACCGAGGGCGGCCCGCGCCGGGTCGCGCTCCTCGGCCGCCCGAACGTCGGCAAGTCGAGCCTGCTGAACAAGCTGGCCGGTCAGGAGCGGGCGCTGGTCGACGCGCAGGCCGGCACCACCAGGGACCCGGTGGACGAGCTGGTCGAGCTCGGCGGCACGACGTGGCGATTCGTCGACACGGCCGGCATCAGGCGGCGGTTCCGCGAGAACCAGGGCGCGGACTACTACGCCGCGCTGCGCACCGCGGGCGCCCTGGACCGCGCGGAAGTCGCGGTGGTCCTCGTCGACGCGAGCGAGCCGCTCACCGAGCAGGACCTGCGGATCATATCCATGGTCATCGAGGCCGGGCGCGCCCTGGTCATCGCCTATAACAAGTGGGACCTGGTCGATGAGGAGCGGCAGCGGTACCTGGAACGCGAGATCGACCGGCAGCTGAACAACGCCCGCTGGGCGCCCCGGGTGAACATCTCCGCGACCACCGGGCGGCACGTCGAACGGCTGGTACCCGCGCTGGAGACCGCGCTGGCCGGCTGGGAGACCCGGGTGCCGACCGGCAGGCTCAACGCGTGGCTGACCGGCCTGGTGGCGGCGACGCCGCCGCCGGTCCGCGGCGGCCGCCAGCCCAAGATCCTGTTCGCCACCCAGGCCGGAATCCGGCCGCCGACCTTCGTGCTGTTCGCCTCGGGGTTCCTCGAGGCGGCCTACCGGCGTTTCGTGGAGCGGCGGCTGCGCGAGGAGTTCGGCTTCGAGGGCAGTCCCGTCCAGGTCTCGGTCCGGGTCAGGGCGAAACGGGAGAGCTCGAAGGGGGCCCGGAGGCCCCGAGCAGGGCGGCGCTGAGGGTCGCGCGGACCCAGTTCTCCAGCTCGTCGTAGCTGTAACCCGCCTGGCGTACCAGCTGGTCGTAGGTGTCCGGGCTGGCGACTGACCTATGCGGTGTCCGCGGCGGCCGCGTGGCTGAGCCTCGGCCGCAGCGCTCGGCGGGCACCCGGCGGGCCGGCGTCGCCACCCTGCTCCGGGGAAACTAAGGACGCGAACGCATCGGTCGGCGGCGCGGGGGAGGGGAGGGCCTCCGCGTCGCCGACCGGTTTCGCGCCCGCCACGAAGCGGGTCAGAGCCTCGCCGTGCAGCACCCGCCCCGGCATCGGGTCCGATGCCGCGCGGCGGGTGAGCGCGCTTACGGGGAGCGGGGCGGGACTGGCCGCCAGCACGAGGTTGCCGAACCTGCGGCCCCGCAGCACCCCCGGGTCGGCGACCACGCACGCGTGCGGGAATACCGACCGGACCGTCGCGACCTGCGCCCGGGCGTGTGTCAGCGGCACGCCGTCGGCCACGTTGGCCGCGAACACCCCGGTGTCCCGCAGCGCCCTGCGGACCGCGGCCGCGAATTCCGCCGAGGTCAGATGGGCCGGCGTGCGCCCGCCCGCGAACACGTCCGCGATCACCACGTCGAACGACCCCGCCGCCAGCCGCTCGAGCACGGCCCTGGCGTCCCCGATCCGGATCCGCACCCGGCGCGTCGGCAGCTGGAGCCGGACCAGATCCACCAGCGCGGCGTCGATCTCGACCGCCAGCTGATCCGAGCCGGGCCGTGTCGCCGTGACGTAACGGGCCAGCGTGAGAGCCCCGGCCCCCAGGTGCAGCACCCGCAGCGGCTGCCCCTCGGGCGCCGCCGTGTCGATCACGTGCCCGAGCCGCCGGACATACTCGAACTCCAGGTACGCCGGGTCGTCCAGGTCCACATGCGACTGCGGGATACCGTCGACTAGCAGCATCCACGCCGACCTCCGGTCGGCATCGCGCAGCAGCTCGGCGCGCCCGTAGCCGGTGTCCACGTGGCTGGCCGGAGCCTGCGCCCCCCGCCGGGACGTTCGGGTCATAGCAGCCATTATCCTGCGGCCTCCAGGCCGGCCGGCGCCGTCGCCCGCGATTTCGGCTCGAACAACCAGCCCCCGATGTGCAAGGCTGGGTTCTGTACTTCTCACCGAGGAGGTCCGCATGGCCGCCGAGCAATCCGGAGCCGAGGCTTCAGCCGCCTCGGCCGAGGCCGACCCACCAGAGGCGGCCGAGGCCGACCCGCCGGAGAACGCCAAGGCCGATCTCGATGAGTTGAAGCGCAAGTTCCGCGAGGCGCTGGAGCGCAAGCGCGGCACGCACGGCGGCGGCAACGCCGAGGGCGCGCAGGACACCGGCAAGGTGCACGGCTCCCACGGCCCGGCCGCCAGCCGCCGTTCGTTCCGCCGCAAGAGCGGCGGCTAGCCTCCCGGAGCCCGCGCGGGCACGGCGCGGAACCAGCTGCGGTCCTCGGTCAGGTACCGGTCCAGGCGCAGGCCCGCCGCGCCGAGGCTGGCGTCGAGCCCGGCCTGGTCGAGGCGCGTGGTAGTGAACGTCTGCGTCCAGCACCGGTCGCCCACCACGTACTCGACGGTAGCCGTGAGCAGGTCCGGAGCCGGGCGCGACACGTCGCGCAGCCGGTAGATGACCCCGTCCCGGGTGTACTCGGTCTCGGTCGCGTCCGAGAACCACTCCGGTGGATGCTGCTGCACGATGACGCACCCGTCGTCGTCGACGTGACGCCGGCACGCGGCCAGGAACGCGCTCCTGGTGCCGTACGGGCGCGTTGATCAGGTGTGACGCGAGCAGCACGGCGCCGAACCGCCGGCCGAGCGACAGCCCCTGGATGGTCGCGCACACCGTCTCGGCGCCCCGCACGTGCGCGAGCATCTCCGGCGACTCGTCGACCGCCACCACCGGATGCCCGAGCGCGATCAGCGGATGCGTAACCCGCCCGGTCCCGCAGCCGAGTTCCAGGATGGACGTCCCCGCCCTCACGGCCTCGTGCACGATGTCCTGCTCGCCGAACGCAGGCATCATCGCGTAGAAGTCCACCGCGCACCCGTCCGGCGTGATCACCCCGGGCCCGGTCCCATACGAATGCGGTACCTCGGTCACGGACCCCATTCTGCCGTGAGGCCGATAGGAACCGATTGGTACCCTTCGGCTCGTGACCACTGGCAACGCTCAGGACCGTGCTTGACGGGACCGGCCGTTCGGACGGGCACTCGGTGGCGCGGCCGCGCGATGAAGATGGTGGTGACCGGGGTCGTGCTGGCGGCCGGGTGCTCCAGCCCGCCGCCGGTAACGCGGGGCTCGGTGAACTCGTGTTTCCAGTTCGCGGCGGGGGCGATCCAGCGTCACGTCACGGTGACGACGGTGCCGGCCGCCTGCCAGGGGCTGAGCCAGTTGGAGGTGAACGTGGCGGTCGACCGGGCGCTGCAGGCCGCGGCGGCCGGGGTGCGCGGGAAGGTCGCCCAGCGCCAGCTCATCGGCCGCGACAGTCCGTATGTGGCCGGCCTGATCCATGCCGTCCCCGCGCCCGGCCAGAATGCGGTGGCGGCCTCGCAGGCACGCCCGCCCAGCGGGGACGCCCTCAACGTGGCAGCGCTGGTCGCCTGGCTGGTTACCGTCGGCCTGGGCGTGTCGATGATGGCCCGATGGCTCACCCGCACCCGGCGGCAGGGCCCGCAGCCACGCCGTGGGCACGGGGCGACACTGAACTTCACCCACTTCGGGCTGGCCCTCACCGGCCTGCTGGCCTGGATCAGCTACCTGGCCACCGGCGTCACCGGCCTGGCCTGGGCCGCCTGCGGGCTCCTGCTCGCGGTGGCTAGCCTGGGCATTACCCTGGTGTTCCTCGCCCCGGCCGCCCCGGCCGCCGCGGCGCCGCCGTCCGCTCCGAGGATGACCCGCCACCCGCCGGGCGTCCACCCGCCGGGCGTCCACCCGCCCTGGTCGTCGCCGCGCACATCACCGCCGCCTGCCTCACCATCCTGCTCGCCACGCTCGCCGCCATCGGCCCCGGGTAAGCCTTGGTCAGGCGGGCAGGGACGTGGACGGGGCGGCCACGGTCCACAGCATGGTCGGCCGGGTTGGGTACGGCTCGGTCTCCGGCAGGTAGCCATCGCGCCGCCGCGGCAGGTCGGCGGCCCGGCCCGGCGCCGGGCCCGGACCTGGGGCGGGCGGCTGAGACTCAGAGGCAGCGGGCAGGTGGAACCAGACGGTCGTGCCGGCCGAGTCGCGCAGGTACCCCCACTGGGCGGCGAGGTGCTGGACCAGGAACAAGCCGTGCCCCTCGGCCGCGTACAGGTCGCCCTTGACGATCGGCGTGCCGGCCGAGCCGTCGTCGATGATCTCGACCAGAACGCCGCGCGGCACGCCGATCACGACGATGGTGACCGTGCCGCCCTCGACACCGGACTTGGTGTGCTGGATAGCGTTGGTGACGATCTCCGACGTCAGTAATGTCGCCGCGTCGGCGTCCGCGCCCACCTGGTTCAGGCTGAGCGTACGTACCACGAAGGCCCGGGCCAGGCCGACTTGTTCCGGGCGCCCGGGAATGGTCAGGGAGCCGAGGACGCTCGCCCGCGAGCCGCCCGGCGCCCCGCGAACGGCCGCAGCGTCCGCGAGCCTCGGGCCGATCCATCCCAGCTCGTCACAGGGCCCTGGCGGTCGAGAACTGTCGGCGGGCGTTTCCATGTCGAGTGCCTCCCACTGTCACCGAGTTCGTCTCACCAGCTCGCGACCCATCTCGCAACCAGGGGCCGCGATGTTCCGCCCGCTCCAAGTGTCACGCCCGTGACACTTGCCACCGTGGTACGCATAGCTCGCCACTTACTCACCCAAATCACCATCCGACCCGCTACCGCACGATTCCTGCCTGATAGATCGTTTCGGCATGAGGGCGAATCGCCAACATATCCGTAAAAGTCCATCTGTCCTGGCCTTTCACCCATCTTTGCAATTTGTCCTAATTTGCACCTTCCGATGGGGCCGCGCGGTCGTGGCGTCAAACCCGATGATGGTGCCGGGAGTGCCATTTACGCAAGTGCGTAAGACAAATTTCCGCAGTGAAATCCTAGATGGGATTTCAAACTCGCTGCTGGTGCTGTATCGTACTGCTTGTCACAGACGATGTGGAGTGTTCTGGTTACGCTCCGACGTACACGAGATGCATGGCGGTCTTCGCGTCATCGGTGTGCCTAACCCTCTGCTGGACGAGGAGGTGAGCTTCTCGTGCCTCTCGGCCCTACGGTCCGTAGGCGCAGGCTCGGCGCCGAGTTGCGGCGTCTCCGAGAAGCGCACTCCCTCAAGCTCGAGGAAGTGGCTGAGGAGCTCAGCCTGGCGCCCTCGACCCTGTCCCGCATCGAGACCGGCAAGGCGCCCACCAAGTCGGCGTACCTGATGGCCATGCTCGACATGTACAAGGTGGACGACCTGGCCGCGCGCAAGGTGCTCATCGACATGGCGCGCGAGGGTCACCGCAAGGGCTGGTGGTCGATCTACGACGACGTGCTGCCCAGCGGTTTCGACATCTACGTGGGCCTGGAGGCCGAAGCCCAGGGACTGCGCAGCTACGAGACGGACCTGGTGCACGGGCTGCTGCAGACCACGGACTACGCCCTGGCCGTGCTACGCGAACTGCGGCCGAAGGACAGCGAGGAGCAGATCGCTCGGGTGGTGGACCTGCGGATGCAGCGGCAGCGGCTGCTCGAGCAGGATCCGCCGCTGGACCTCTGGCTCATCCTCGACGAGGGCGCGATCAGGCGGAACATCGGCGGCCCGGACGTCATGCGGCCCCAGCTCGAGCACCTGATCCAGGCCAGCCGGTGGCCCAACGTGACGCTGCAGATCCTCGCCTTCGAGGCCGGCGCGCACGCCGGACTGGTCGGACCGTTCTCCATCCTGGAGTTCCCCGAGCGCACCGACTCCGACGTCGCCTACACCGAATCCGTCGGCGGCATGATCTACATGGAAAAGGACAGGGAAGTCCGCGCCTGCGCCGAGGCCTTCGACCGGATGCGCGCGGCCGCGCTCTCCCCGTCCGCCTCCCTTGAACTCATCCATCAGGTGTCCCAGGAGCTCGCCTGACCAGCACGTCAACTCAACAAGTCGCACACCGATGAAAGGAGAGAGGCGGATGGACACCGACCTCGACGGCCTGCGCTGGTTCAAGAGCAGCGCAAGCAGCGCAGCGGGCTGCGTGGAGATAGCACACCTCCCCGACGGAGGCGTGGCGGTCCGCGATTCTAAGGACCGCGGCAAGACCCCGCACATGTTCAACAGGCACGAGTGGGAGTGCTTCCTGATCGGCGCCAAGAACGGGGAATTCGACCTTCCCGGCTGAACGCCGACGCAGGATGCAGCCGGGGGCCTTAGACCTAAAGGTGGGGGGAGGGGCAGAGGGCGGTGGCCCGATCGGGTCACCGCCCTCCGCATGTCACGAGAGCCCGCCGGTCAGATCGTCGATGATCGCGGACAGGATCCCGTTCGTCTCGTTGGGCCTGGCGCTGATGATGCTGAGGCGCTCCATCGCCAGCAGGTACCTGTCGACCTCGGACTTCTTGTCGAAGTAAAGAGCGCTGGTGAGATGCTCCAGATACGCCACGTCCGGCAGGTCCGGCTCGGCGAACCGCAAGATGGTGAACCCGCTGGGCACCGCGTGGCCGCCCATGCCGGCCGGGATGATCTGCAGGGTGAAGTTCGGCCGGCTGGTCAGGCTGAGCAGGTAGCGGAGCTGGTCAATCAGGATCTCGGTGGTTCCCACCGGGCGCCGCAGCGCGGTCTCCTCGATGATCGCCCAGAGCTTGAGCCGCCCCTCGGTGAACCTGCGCTGGCGCTCCTTGCGCAAGATGACGTGCCGCTCGGCCTCGGCCAGCGGGATGTCGCAGACCGCGAGGACGGCCGCGGTGTAGGCCGGGGTCTGCAGCAGACCGGGGACGAACTGCGGCTCGTAGACGCGGATGGACGTCGCCGCTTCTTCCATGCCGACGTAGGACTGGAACCAGTCGGGCAGGATGTCGTTGAACCGGTGCCACCAGCCAGGGCGGTTGGCCTGCTCGGCCAGGGTCAGCAGCTGCTCGCGCTCGACCGGGCCGACGCCGTAGAAGGTGAGCAGGTCGAGCACGTCGATCTCGCGGATCGCGTTCCGGCCGAGCTCGATGCGGCTGATCTTGGACTCCGAGCCGCGGATCGCCCGGGCGGCAGCCTGCGCGCTGATTCCCCGGCTCTCCCTGAGCCTCCGCAACTGGGTGCCAAGCAGGATGCGCAGCACGGTAGGCCCTTCCGTTGCCTCAGGCACGACGCCTCCCCGCGAAATCTGGTTTCCGTCCCGCCACGGAATTCTATCGCGCAATTGCGTGTGGCAAGCCGTTGCCATGAAATCTTCAGTAAACGCGATGATATCCCAGGTGAGATTGCATGGCACTCCCCAAAATGGACCGTTTGGCGGCGCCAGACAGGACACTACTGTCTAGCTAAAGATCATTCCGGCCCTTAAGCTTGGGCCATCCGGCGACGACTGCTTAATGCCCGCAAGAACCCCGAAGATCCCCCAAGGGCACCCAAAGGCCCCAGTGACAGGGGAGAAGGAAGCCAGGATCTGATGAGCGGCGACGCCCCGCAGAGCCCCGAGGCCGCGCACAGCCCCAAGACCCCGCAGACCCCCGAGGCCCCGCAGAGTCCCGAGGCCGCGCAGAGTCCCGAGGCCGCGCAGGATCCGCAGACCCCGGACGGCCCGCCGCCCGCCACAGGCCCGACGCAGGCGCAGCACCACCGCGATGACTGGCGTACGACATTCCGGCCGGATATTCCTAGTTCGGCCCGCATTTACGATTACTTCCTCGGCGGAAAGGACAATTATCCGGCCGACCGGCAAGCCGCCCAGCAGATTGCGTCGTATCTGCCGAATGTCCGTGAAGCGGCACGCGTTAACCGCGCTTTCGTGCGGCGGGCGGTTCGTTATCTGGTGAATGAGGCGGGCATAAGGCAGCTGATCGATATCGGCACCGGGCTGCCGACGATGGGCAACGTGCACGAGGTCGCGATGGAAGCCGACCCGGCGGCGCGCGTCGTCTACGTGGACCACGACCCGGTGGTCCTCGCGCACGCCAGGAACATGCTGCAGGGCACGCCGAACGCCGTGATCATCGGGCACGACATGCGCGCGCCAGCCGACATCCTGGCCGATCGCGACCTGCGTCGGCTCGTCGATTTCGACGAGCCCGTGGGGATCCTGTTCGTCTCCATGCTGCACTTCCTGTCCGACGCCGATGATCCGGCCGGCGTCATCGGCGAGCTGCTGGCCCCGTTCCCGCCGGGCAGCCACCTCGCGCTCACCCATGGCACCGCGGACGACGCTCCGCAGGTCAACGACGCGGCCCGGGTCTACGACGCGGCGACGACGCGCATGTACGTCCGCAGCCGGGCCGAGGTGCTGGGGCTGGTACGCGGCCTGGACCTGGTCGAGCCGGGCCTGGTATGGACGCCCGAATGGCATCCGGAACCCGGCGCGCATGTCCCGGAGCGCCCGAGCGACTGTTACTACTATGCGCTCATGGCCCGCAAGCCCTAGCGACGGATTGCAGGCGGATAACCACGTACCGTTCGGCCAAATTCTTGTCTAGTGAGAAGACATTAATGGGAGCTACGGCGGGTCCATAAAATGGGGCTCATGCGCTATCAGCCGCTGGGCGAATCGGGACTGCTGGTGTCGGTGGTGGGACTTGGCTGCAACAACTTCGGCGGCCGCCTCGACACCGAGGGGGCGCGGGCGGTGGTGGACGCGGCCATCGACGAGGGCATCACCCTGTTCGACACCTCGGACACTTATGGCGGGGGCGGCGGGTCGGAGACCGCGCTGGGCGAGATCCTCGGCCGCCGCCGCGACCAGGTTGTCCTGGCGACCAAGTTCGGCCACTACCGGGCGGACATGGGTTACGGGCCGGCGGCGGGCGCCAAGGGCGGCCGGGCCTACATCCGGCGGGCCGTGACCGAGTCGCTGCGGCGGTTGCGCACCGACCACATCGACCTGTACCAGCTGCACACGCCGGACCCGGTGACCCCGGTCGAGGAGACCATCGCGGCCCTGCACGAACTGGTCGCCGAGGGCAAGGTCCGCTACATCGGTCACTCCAACTTCTCCGGCTGGCAGATCGCCGACGCCGCGCACCTCGCCGCGGCCGAGGGCCGAACCCCGTTCATCTCCTCCCAGAACCACTGGTCGCTGCTGGAGCGCGCGGCCGAGGCGGAGGTCGTGCCCGCGGCCAGGCACTTCGGGCTGGGCGTGCTGCCTTACTTCCCGCTGGCCAACGGGCTGCTGACCGGGAAGATCCGGCGCGGCCAGCCGATCCCGGCCGGGAGCAGGCTGGCCAGCCGCCCGGCCTACGTCACCGACGAGAAGCTGGCCAGGGTCGAGGCGCTGATCGCCTGGGCCGAGCAGCAGGGCGCCACGATCCTGGAGGTCGCGATCGGCGCCCTGGCCGCCCAGCCTGGCTGCTCGTCGGTGATCGCGGGGGCGATGACCCCGGAGCAGGTCAAGGCGAACGCGGCCGCGTCGGAGTGGATCCCGTCCGAGGACCAGCTGGCCGAGATCGACCAGATCGTCCCGCCGTCGGCCCCCGAGCCGTACTGAGCCGGGGCATCAAGGGCATCAGGGGTACCAAGGGGGACCAAGGGGATTCAGCCGCCCGCGACCGCCGTCCGGTACAGGGCGGCCACGTTCTTGCCGAACATGGCCGAATACGAGACCTGGGGGGTATCGCCGCCCTGCTCATAACCGCCGATGACCCCGATGACCGCGCCCTGCCCGGTCAGCGGGTTGACGCTGGCCAGGAACGGCCCGCCGCTGGTCCCGTCGGTGTAGCTGCCGCAGTCGAATTCGAGCTGATCCGACATGGGCTCCCTGGTCCAGTTCCGGCAGGCGATCGGCAGGTTGGTGCCGTTCGGGTAGCCGATGACCTCGACCAGCTGGTGGGCGCGCGTGCCCGTCTCGAGCCGCTCGGCTCCGGTCACGTCCTCGATCGGGACGATCGAGCCCTGCTGGCCGACCTTCAGGAACGCGACGTCGTCGTCGGGGTCGGCGGAGGAGGTCCAGGCCTTGTCCGCGTAGATCTTGGTTACGGTCCAGATCCCGTACGGGGCCGCGCCGCGGTGATAACCGGGCACGAACACCAGGTCGGCGGCGCTGCCGCTCGCGCAGTGCGCGGCGGTGATGACGAGGTTGCCGTGCGGGCTGCCGACCACGCTCGCGGTGCAGAAGTGATGACCGAGCTTGCCCCGGCTGATGGTGAACAGGGCGCCGACCGCCGGGGTGCCCGCGAAGGCTTGCCCGTTTTCCGAGGGTGAGATCAGGTGCCCGACCACCGCCGCGAAGCCGGATGCGATGTCGCCGGCCGCGCCGTCGGCGGGGATCACGGTGACGACGACGCCGATGGTCAGCGCGGCGATGAGCGTGGCCCGGGCCGGCGGCCGGGAGAGCCAGCGCATCGGCTGACGCACGCCGCTATCGCCTGCGGGCTGGTGCTTCTCCTCGCGGACGGCCGAATCCCGTCTGCCCAGCCACCCCGCTCGCAATCGCACCTTTTCGTGTCACCCGCCTCGGATGGTTACGATTTCTGTGGCTTTGGGGGTCGGTTCGATACTCAATTGTGATGGACAAGGTGCGACAGTACCAGAGGGAAGCTCGTGAAAGTCGGTCAGAAGCCGCCGGCTGAACTGGGGATTCGCTGTGACCGGGCTGCGTGCCGGGCTATCTGGGGTCGGGCCGGTCGATGTTCCAGTGCCTGCTGGCCGTGGCGAGCCAGGCGCCTCGGGCATCAGGACCCGCGGCCGGGTCGGCGGCCGCGGCCGGGTGGTGGACCGGGAGCACGGTGAACCGGGTGATGGTCCGCTGCCCGCCCTCGTGGTCGCCGTAGAGCAGATCCACCGTCCACGGCTCGCGGGCCTCGATGACCTTGCGCCCGTCCTCGTACCAGCGATGCTCGGGGTCACGGAACGCGCCCTGCCAGAATCCGATGTCGCCGACCGGGACGTACAGGTCCCGGTTCTGCCGCTCGAATTCCTCCAGTGGCCCGTGCTCCCGGTCGCGGTACCACTCCGGGTAGAAGCGCCAGCCGTGCAGGACCGCGATGCCGCTGCCCGCGTTCCGCAACCCGATCGCCAAGTAGACGACCGGCGTGTCCAGCCCGAGCGAGCCCTCCCCGGCCTCCACCTCGCCCACGGCGCCGCCGCCGGGGATCCGCACCCACTTCTTGTCGCCGAAGTTGACCTTCTGCGTCGGGTCCTCCCGGCGCGAGGTGGTCAGCACCGGTTTCAGCTGGATCAGCAGCTGCTGCTGGGCCACCCGGGCCATCAGGTTCGACGACCTGACCGCGGAGAACGTGGCCACGGCCAGGATCAGCGTGCCCAGCGCGGTGGCCAGGCTGGCGATCGTGCTCCAGGCGGTCGCGCTCACCGGCGCGGACCCCGTGACCCCGGCGGCAGGTGCACCGCGCTGCGGTAGGCGCCCGGGGTGATCCCGTAGTACCGCCGGAACCAGCGGGTGAGGTGGGCCTGGTCGGCGAAGCCCGCCTGCGCCGCGGCGGCCGCGGGTGCGACGCCCCGGGACATCATCCGGCGCGCGTCGCGCACCCGGAGCTGGCGCTGGTACTCACTCGGCGCGAGCCCGTACGCGCCGCTGAACGCGCGGTAGGCCGCGTACCTGCTGCATCCGGCGGCCGCGGCCAGGTCCTCGGCGGTCAGGTCCGTGGCGTACCCGTCGTGGATGAGCTCGCGGATCCGCGCGGCCACCCGCGCGTCCGGACCCGCGGCGGGCTCCGCAGGGCGCGCGGCAGAGTGCCTGACCAGCAGCCTGGCCGTGGCGGTGAGCCGCTCGTGCCGCTCCAGCTCAGTGAACGCCGGCTCCGGGCTCGTGAGCGTCAGGTGCAACCGGCGCAGCGACCGGGCGGTCGCCGGGTCGTCGAGCACCGGCGAGCGGAACAGCGGAAGCGGGCCCGGACCGCCGATCAGGCTGGCGAAGAACTCAGGCCAGATGTGCACCATCCGGTAGGTGAACCCGCCGTCGCCTGCCGCGTGGCCGTCGTGCGGATCGTCGGGGTTGAAGGTCATCACCATGCCGGTGCCGCTCACGTGGCGGCCGTGACGGCAGGTGAACGCCTGCGCGCCGGTCTCGGTCACGCCGAAGGAGTAGCTCTCGTGCGCGTGCCGGTGGTACACGTGCGCGGTGAAGTGCGCGTGCATGGCCTCCACCGGCATGCCGTCCGCGCGCCAGTACCTGGCCCAGTCCCGGGCCCCCGGATCGGCGCTGACAGCCATTACTCCATTATCGCAAGCCGCGGAAACGCATTTTCGCACGCCTGCATGCCCGCGGACCCGCTCCAGCGTTCAAGACCGGCCGCGACAAGAAAGCCACACTGGCCAGGTATGGATCACCCAGAGCTCCGGCGGCGGTTCGCCGGCCTGACCACGGCGCACCTGGCCGACGCGTGCCTGCGCGCCCGGGTGCCGCTCCGCTGCGCCTTGCTGCGCGCGGTCGTGCCGGGCGGCCGCCTGGCCGGGCGGGCGGCTCCGGCCCGGCATGTCGGCAGCGTCGATATCTTCCTTGAGGTCTTCGAGCGGGCCGGGCCCGGTCACGTGCTGGTGGTCGACAACGGCGGGCGGCTCGACGAGGCCTGCGTCGGCGATCTGGTCGTGCTCGAGGCCCAGGCCGCGGGCCTGGAGGGCATCGTGATATGGGGCCTGCACCGCGACACGGCCGACATCGAAGCGATCGGGCTGCCGGTGTTCAGCCTGGGATCACACCCGTCCGGCCCGCAGCGCCTCGACGCCAGGCCACCGGACGCGCTGGAGCGCGCCGCGATCAGCGAGCACCCGGTCAGCGCCGAGGACCTGGTCCTCGGCGACGATGACGGCGTGCTGTTCGTCCCGGCCGCCCGGGCCGGTGACCTGTTCACGATCGCCGAGACCATCCGGGACACCGAACGCCATCAGGCCCGCCAGATCCGCGCCGGCGTCTCGCTCCGCAGCCAGCTGCAGTTCGACCGTTACCTGGCCCGGCGGCAGCACGCGCCCTCGCTGACCTTCCGCGAGCACCTGCGCGCCATCGGCGGGGCCATCGAGGAATGAGGGATTGATGACCGTCCGCTTCGACACCAAGATCGCCATCGCCGTGCGCGCCGACCTGGAGCAATGGCAGAAGCTGAACGTCACCGCGTTCCTGGCCAGCGGCATCGCCGCCAGCGCGGGGGACGTCATGGGCAAGCCCTACGAGAACGGGTCGGGAAACACGTACCTGGAGCTGTTCCGCCAGCCGGTGGTCGTCTACGCCGCCGACGGCGCGGTGCTGAGCCAGGCCCACCAGCGGGCGCTGACCCGCGGGATGCCCATGGCCGTCTACACCATGGACATGTTCGCCACCGGCAACGACGACGACAACCGCGCCGCGGTCCGCGCCGTGCCCGCCGACGAGCTGCAGTTCGCCGGGCTGGCCCTGCACGGCCCGCGTAACGCCGTGGACAAGATCTTCAAGGGCGCTAATCTGCATCCATGAAGGCAGCGTTGTACAGCCGTTCCGGCCCGGCGGCCGAGGTCCTGCGGGTCGAGGAGGTCGACCGGCCTCAGCCGGGGCCGGGCGAGGTCCTGGTCCGGGTGCGCGCCTCGGGCGTCAACCCCACGGACCACAAGGCCCGGTCCGGGGCGGTGCCGCGGCCCATCAACGGCTTCCAGGTGCCGCACCAGGACGGCGCGGGCATCATCGAGGCGGTCGGCGCCGGGGTCAACCCGGGGCGCGTGGGCGAGCGGGTGTGGCTGTGGCTCGCCGCGGCCGGGCGGCAGTGGGGGACCGCCGCCGAGTGGACCGTGGTGCCCGAGCGCCAGGCCGTTCCGCTGCCCGACGGCGCCTCGTTCGACCTGGGCGCCTCGCTGGGGGTCCCGGCCATGACCGCGCACTACTGCGTGTTCTCGGACGGGCCGGTGACCGGCCAGACCGTCCTGGTGGCCGGAGGTGCAGGAGCTGTCGGTCACTTTTCTATTGAATTGGCCAAACGGGACGGGGCTCGTGTGGTCGCCACCGTGAGCAGCCCCGAGAAGGCGGCGCTGGCCGAGAAGGCAGGCGCCGACCTGGTGGTCAACTACCGCTCGCCCGACGCGGCCCAGCAGGTCCGCGCGTTCGCGCCGGCCGTCGACCGGGTGATCGAGGTGGCGCTGGGCGCCAACCTCGCCCTGGACCTGGCGCTGGCCAGGCCGGGGACCACGATCGTGACCTACGCGGCCGAGGCAGCCGATCCGGTGCTGCCCGTGCGGGCCTGCATGACCGCCAACGTGATCCTCCGGTTCGTGCTGCTGTACACGCTCCCGGCCGCCGCGCTGGACCGGGCCGCCGCCGACATCACCGCCGCGCTCGCCGCGGGCGACCTCACCGGCCTGCCCGTGCACAAGTTCCCGCTGGACGCGATCGCGGCCGCGCACGAGGCCGCCGAGTCCGGCGTCGATCGGCAAGATCATCGTCACGCCCTAGGCGCCCGTCCCGCCCCGGAAACGCGCGTGCTTACCGCGAGGTCCCGTTCTGCTTCACGGCTTGCCGCGTCGCGACATTGCGCTTGTACTCGTCCTGTATCGGGCCCGCGCCGAAATGACCCGCTCCCCAGCGGATCTGCCGGCCGCTCTGGCAGCGCGGGCACTTACGAAACGTCCACGTGAAGACGGATCCCCGCACCTCGCCCGTGCCGCCGCACCCGCGGAAGCCGATGTGCCTCATTCGCGGGTGCAGGCGCAGCGAGATGAAGTAGAAGACGCCGATGCCGATAGTGGCCACGACAAAGCCCACGACGTGGAAGGCGCCGATGGCCAGGATCTCGATGATGGCGATGGCCCACGGGAACTGCGTTCTGGACACGATTCGCACGATAGAGGTAGATGGCGGATAGGTCCAGAGTCATACCCGTTTCGTACCGCCGTTTCCTATTTTCCGCGCCGGACGCCGTGACCGAAGCGTCAGCGGTAGGCGCCGATACCGAGCTTTACCGCGAGGCCAATCCCGCACAGGCTGACGAACACGCGGAACGGCCCGGCGGGAACCCGGCGCGCGATCACCGGGCCGATCCAGCCCCCGATGAGGAAGCCCGCCGCGAGCGGGACCACGAGCGTCCACCGGACCTCGCCGAACAGCGCGAAGCACACCGCGGCCGTGGCGTTGGCCATCCCGGACACGGCGTTCTTCACCGCGTTGACCCTGACCAGCGGTTCGTCGATCATCCCGATGAGCACGACGAGCAGCATGACCCCGGCGGCGGCGCCGAAGTACCCGACGTACACGGCCACCGTGAACAACCCCGCCAGGCGGGCGACCCGGTTCTCGCCGTCCGGTGCTGGCGTCAGCGCCTTGATCCGGGGCTGGGCCAGCAGCACCAGCGACGCGCCGCCGATCAGCACCGGCACGACGACCGTGAAGTCGCCCGCGGGGGTGGTCAGCAGCACCGTCGCCCCGGCCGCGCCGCCGAGCGCGGTGACCGCGCCCAGCCGGAGCACGCGCCGGCCGAGGCCCGCCAGTTCCGGCCGCGAACTCACCACCGAGCCCGCCCCGGTCAGCACCAGCGAGACGGTGTTGGTCATGTTCGCGCTCAGCGGCGGCACGCCCAGCGCCAGCAGGACCGGGTAGGTGACCAGCGACGCGATGGCCACCACCGTGCTGAAAATGCCGCCGGCGGTCCCGGCGGCCAGCAGCACGATCACCTCAGAGAACTTCATCCGAAGCCACGGTAACCTCGTCGCGCCGGACCCACTAGGCTGCCTTAAATGATCGAGGGGCAGGTTGCCGGCCGGCAGGGGCAGTCCGCTGGCGCTCAGGAGCGGATCCGGGCGGCCGCGGCGCGCCCGTGGGCCAGGGAACTGGGCGTGCTGTTCGGCTTCCTGGCCGCCGGAGTGGCGGCGACCTGGCCGCTCGCGTCCTACATCACCGGCAGGCTGCCGGTCAGCCGGGACGTGTCGATCTACGTGTGGAACCTGTGGTGGGTGGCGCACCAGATCGTTCACCTGCACAACCCGTGGACCACCACCTACATGGCGGCGCCGGTCGGGCTCCAGCTGGGCTACCACACCCTGACGCCGCTGCTGGGCGTGGTGATGGCCCCGGTCACGCTGGCCTTCGGCCCGTCGGCCGCCTACAACCTGCTGAACATCCTGCTGCCCGGCCTGGCCTGCTACGCGACGTACCGCGTCGCCCGGCTGTGGCTGCCTACCCGGGCCGGCGCGATCGCGGCCGGGGCCTTCTTCGGGCTGTCGGCCATGCTGACCTACCAGGTCTGGTACCACCTCAACATCTCCTGGGGCGCCGCGTTGCTGCCGGTGACCCTCGAGGCCGCCGTCCGGCTGCGCCGCAAGCCCACGATCGGCCAGGCGGCGATCCTCGGCGTCGTGCTCGGCTGCTCGGTCCTGGTCAACCCGGAGACCGCGGTGATGGCCATCATCCTCGCCGTTCTCGCGATGATCCCGTGGCTGGTGACGCCGCGCACCTCGGCGACGTTCCTGACCCGGATCAGGGCCGCGGCCGCGGCCGCGGTGGCCGGCGTCATCGTGGCCAGCCCTCAGCTCCTCGCGATGTACCAGCAGGCCCGCGCCGGGACCACGGCGCAGCTGAACACGCTCGGGTACGCGCACTGGGTGGCCAACGTGCCCAGCCTGTTCGCGCCCTCGCCCCGGCTCGCCAACTACCAGACGACCAGGGGCCTGGGCACCATCTACACCTCGCTGACGCGCCTGGAGACCATGAACACGTTCGGCCTGGTGCTGAGCGTGCTCGCGGTGCTGGGCCTGATCGTGAGCTGGCGGAGGCTGAACGCCTGGCTGCTCGCGCTGCTCTGGCTGGGCGGCGCCGCGCTGGCGCTCGGGCCGGTGCTGTACGTCGGCGCCCACATGTACGTGCCCCTGGCCCAGATGTGGCAGGGCAACCGGGTGTCCCTGCTCATGCCCTACACCTGGTTCCTGCGTACCCCAGGGCTGTCGGTCTTCCGCGAGGCCGACCGGCTGGCCCTGCTCGGCCTGGTCGGTGCCGCCCTGCTGGCCGGGGCGGCCGTGGACTGGCTGTGGCGCCTGCGGCTCTGGCCGCTCGTCGTGGTCGTGGCGCTGCTCGGCGCGCTGGAGGCGGGCTGGTCGGGCACCCCGGGAGGCGTGCCGACCACGCCGACCACGCTGGCCGCCCTGGATAACCCGATCGCCGCCGACCACTCGGGATCGATCGTCGTCGACGTGCCGTTCGGCCTGGACAACGTCCCCCAGTACGGCGAGGAGCCGATGGCCCAGGCCATCTTGATGGCCACCGAGGACGGCCATCCGCGGGCGATCGCCTACGCCTCCTGGGTGCCGAACCAGACCATCAGGGGAATCGAGCACCATCAGTTCTACGTCCAGCTCAACGACGCCCAGCACGGCTGGACGCGGTCCAAGGCCGAGATCGCGGCGGCCCGGGCCGACCTGCGCACGCTGGACGTCGGCTGGGTGCTGGTGTGGCAGCAGGCGTCCGGCCCCGCCCCGACACCCAACCCCGCGCTGACCCAGTACCTGTCCGCGACCGGGTTCAAGTTCGACTACGCGGCCGACGGCGCGTCGGTCTACCGGCCCGCAAGCGCCGGCTAACCGTCCTGACGGACCCGCGCCACCGCGACTACGGACTGCCCGAACGGCGGCCGCCGGATCAGGCGCTCGGCGAGGTGCACCGCCGGGACCACCAGCCGGTCGTAGAAGGTCATCGTCCCGCCGGTCGACGGCTGCTTCTTCAGCAGGCTGGTGAACGCGTAATAGCAGATCAGGCCCAACGAGTTGGCGTACCGCACGTCCACCACGTCGAGCCCCGCGTCGGTCAGCGCCGCCGTCATGGTGCGCTTGGTGTAACGCCGCACGTGCCCGGTCGCGATGTCCACCGGGCTCATCGCGAACGGGAACGCCGGGCACACCAGGACGATGTAGCCGCCGACCCGGACGAGCCGGGCCATGCTGCGCAGCGCCCCGATGTGGTCGTCGATGTGCTCGAGCACGTTGTACGAGATGAGGCAGGAGTGGTCGGCCTCCTCCGTTGACGGCAGCAGGATCTGCTGCACGTCCACGTTGGAGTACCCGACCATCTCCCCCTTCAGCCCGATGATCATGTTCTCGTCCGCGTCGGTCACCGTGAACCGCTCGACCAGCGGGATCCACTCCCGCGCATAGTCGCCCAGCCCGCTGCCGATCTCGATCGGGCTGTCGCCCAGGTACGGCTTGGCGAAGTCCGCGAACCACTTCCTGTGGTTCCGGCACTCGGCCAGCGCGACCAGAACGTCGCACTGAATCTGCCGGTCGCCCCTGATCTCCTTCACCTCGCGGGCCGCTTCGTCAGGCGGATCCGACCCAGGATCCACACCGCTTGCACCCCGTCTCGCCAGGTGATCTTCTTGCCCGCCTCGCGGGTGCGTGCCCGGTAGGTGATCGGCACCTCGAACGGCCGGATCCCGCGAGCCAGCAGCTTGCCGGTGATCTCGGCCTCCATGCCGAAGCCGTCCGATTTGATGTTCAGGCTGCGCAGCAGATCTAGCAGGCATGAGCTTGAAGCACGTCTCCAGGTCGGCGATGTAGGCGTTGAACAAGATATTCGCCACGGTGGTCACGGCCTTGTTGCCCATGACGTACCAGAACGAATAGGCCGAGTGGCTGCCGAAGCCCCGGCTGCCGTAGACCACCTCGGCCTCGCCGCTGAGCACCGGCTCGAGCAGCGTCGGGATCTCCTCCGGCTGGTACTCCAGGTCGGCGTCGAGCGGCACCATGAAGTCGCCGGTCGCCGCGGCCACCGCGGTGCGGATGGCGGCGCCCTTGCCCCGGTTCGCCGGGTGCCTGAGCTTGATCAGCCGCTCGTCGTGCAGCTGATCGATGATGTCGGCCGTCCCGTCGGTGCTCGCGTCGTCGACGATCACCACCTCCACCGGGCAGGGGAAGCTGACGTCGAGCACCCGCTTGACGGTGCGCTGCACCGTCTTGGCCTCGTTGTACACGGGGATCAAGATGGAAAGTTTCACGGTGCGCGTCATCCTACGTGCTCGCGGAACCACTCGATGGTGCGTTTCAGGCCTTCCTCCAGGTCGACCTCTGGAGACCAGCCGAGGACCTGGCGGGCGAGGTCGATACGCGGCTGCCGCACCATGGGATCGTCCTGGGGGCGCGGCACGAACGTGATCTCCGACTGCGACCCGGTCATCCGCCGGATCGTCTCGGCCAGCTCCAGGACGGTCAGCTCGCCGGGGTTGCCGATGTTCATCGGGCCGGGATGCGAGGACCGCAGCAGCCGCAGGATGCCCTCGACGAGGTCGCTGACGTAGCAGACCAACCGGGTCTGGCGGCCGTCGCCGGCCACGGTGATCGGCTCGCCCCGCAGCGCCTGGCTGATGAACGTGGGGATCGCGCGCCCGTCGTTCGGCCGCATCCGCGGGCCGTAGGTGTTGAAGATGCGGACGATCTTGGTGTCCACGCCGTGGGTGTTGCGGTAGGCCACGGTCATCGCCTCGGAAAACCGCTTGGCCTCGTCGTACACGCCGCGCGGGCCGACCGGGTTCACGTTGCCCCAGTAGTCCTCGCTCTGCGGGTGGACCAGGGGGTCGCCGTAGACCTCGGAGGTGGAGGCGAGCAGGAACCGCGCGCCCTTGTCCCTGGCCAGCCCCAGCGCGTGCGTGGTCCCGACCGAGCCGACCTTGAGCGTCTCGATCGGCAGCTCGAGGTAGTCGACCGGGCTCGCCGGGGACGCGAAGTGCAGCACGGCGTCTACCGGCCCGCCCACGTGCAGGTACTCGGTGACGTCGTAGCGGACCAGCCGGAAGGCGGGATTCTCGATCAGGTGCGACACGTTGGCCGGGGTCCCGGTGCAGAAGTTATCCAGGCACACCACGGAACAGCCGTCGGCCAGCAGCCGTTCGGACAGGTGCGAGCCCAGGAACCCGGCCCCCCCGGTTATGACGATCGTCTCAGCCATCAGGCCACATGTCCCTTCGTCGAGGAAGATAACTTACCGGGCGGAGGCCGACCTGAGGGAATCCGCCACGCGAGCACGTCGCCGACCTGCACCGCGGGCGCGCCGAACTCCCTGGTCAGGAAGCGGGCGAGCCGCGAATTCCGGCCGGTGGGAGCGACGATGGCCGAAAGCCGCCAGTACGCGAGATCCTTGCGGATCTGTGATTGCGACGGCGCACGCCCGCTCGATTTCCCCTGCCACAGCGTAGTGAGATACACGGCGGTGCTCAGGCGATTGTAGATATAACTCGTGGCTTGCCCCGTCGCATTGGGCTCGATGAAATCGCCGCCGCCGACCATCGAGCCGGGCACGCCGGTCTCGGCCTGCCAGCGCAGCCCGTGCTGGAGATCCGGGATGACCAGCACGTGGGCGTCGGACGGCAACCCAAGCTCGGCAAAGGCGGCCTGCCAGCCGGCCGGGGCCTGCTCGACGGCCTGGACCGGAACGGGCCGGGGGATCAGCGGCAGCACGGCTGCCACGGCCACCGCGGTCGCGATCGCCCCGAACAGCGCCCCGCGCCCGGTCCGGGCCCCGATCCAGCGCGCCCGGTCCACGGCGAACGCGAGCAGGGCGCCCGCAACCCCGTCCGCGAGGATCGAGAACCGGTCCGGCAGCACCTGGGCCAGCACGGGCAGGCCCGCCAGCCAGTGCCAGGGCAGCAGGGCGGCCGGATAGCGGGTCCCTCCGGACGTCACCGTGACGGCCCCGAGCGTGAACCATTCCAGGATCACGAAGGTCAGCGCGGCCAGCCGCACCTTCGGATCGCGCCAGAAGGCCACCGCGGCGACGAGCGCCACGATGAGCAGCGGCCAGCCCACGTAGGCCAGGTACTCGGGCAGCGGCTCGGGATAGTGCAAGGCCTTGAACGCGCTGGCGCTGGTGTGGAACAGCAGCGACCCGGACGGGGTCACGAAGCCGTACAGGTAGCTGTGGAAGGTGGGGACGTCCCACGGGCTGCCATGCTCGTGCAGCGGCCCGCGGAACTGCACCCACAGCGGGTAACCGCAGATCACGAGGGCGACCACGGCAGCGATACCCAGGCCGGCCGCCGCCGCCACCGCCCGGGCCCGGTTCGTCACCGCCTCGATGGCCGCGCGCGGCTGGCTGACGGCCAGCACCACCAGGATCACCGCGGCCGCCACCGCCGTGTCGACCAGCAGTTCTTCCCCGATGAAGACCTGCGCGGCGGTCAGCAGGCCGAGGTACAGGCCGGTGCGCAGCGCGTGGCCGCGGCCGGTCACCAGCCGGAGCACCATGTGGATGATCAGCGGCGGCAGCACGGCGAATTCCAGCTGGAAGTGGCCGATGCCGGAGGTGATCAGCGCGGGCGAGAACCCGTACACGGCGCCGCCGATGGCCGCCGGGATGACGCTGACGTCCCAGCGCCGCAGCACGAGGAACAGGCTGGCCGCCGAGCCCGCGAAGCCGACGGTGAGCAGGACGTTCAGGCTCGTCTGCGGGCCGGCCAGCAGCGTCACCGGAGCCAGCACCACCCCGGGCAGCAGCTCGGAGGTGTTCCACATCAAGTTGATGCCCTGCGGCGCGTTCAGGCCGGTCGTGACCAGGGCCGGGAGGTGCCCGTGCGAGACCGCGGTGGCGACGTCCCGCATGAACCAGGAAAACAGGTTGATGTCTCCGGCGTTGCCGGCCACCATCTGCCCTGCGGGGTCGGCCCACAGCCGGTAGGTCAGCGCGAAGGCGCCCAGCACGTAACAGCCCACGACCAGCCATGGAGCCCAGCTCGTGATCCGGGTCGGGGGCAGGGCGGCAGGCCGGGCCGACTCTCCGGGAAGAGACTGGCCGTGCTGGCTCGTTACGCTGCTCACTCCGCATAAGAGTAGAGCCCTTGCCACGCGGGATGTGCCGCATACTGATCAGGAAAGGAGTCCGGGAAGTGACGGGGGACATTAATCTCGCGATACGAACGCAGGACCTGCGCAAGACGTACAAGTCCTCCCGCGGGGACGTGCCCGCGGTGCGCGGCATCGACCTGCAGGTGGGGTCCGGCGAGTTCTTCGGGCTGCTCGGCCCGAACGGGGCAGGCAAGTCCACCACGATCGGCATGCTCACCACGCTGATCCTGCCGACCGGCGGCCGGGCCTGGGTGGCGGGCCTGGACGTGGTGGCCGACCCGGTCGGGGTCAAGCGCAGGATCGGCGTGGTGACCCAGAACAACACCCTGGACATGCAGCTGACCGTGGCGGAGAACCTGGAGTTCCGCAGCAGGTTCTTCGGCCTGGGGCCGCGCGAGGCCGCACGCCGCGCCGCCCAGCTGCTCGAGGCGTTCGGGCTGGCGGACCGGCGCAAGGCGATGTCCACCGACCTGTCCGGCGGGCAGGCCAAGCGGCTGCTGATCGCGCGCGCCCTGGTGCACCGGCCGGACGTGCTGTTCCTCGACGAGCCGACCGCGGGCCTGGACCCGCAGACCAGGGTGAACCTGTGGGACATCCTGCGGGTGCTGCACGCCGAGGGCCAGACGATCCTGCTGACCACGCACTACATGGAGGAAGCCGAGGCGCTGTGCGAGCAGGTCGCCGTGATGGACCACGGCGAAGTGCTCGCCTCGGGCACCGTGAACGAGCTGAAGGACGGCGCGGGAGCCGAGACGGTGATCACGGTCAGGTACGAGGACGCGGTTCCCGACGACCTGACCGCCCGCACCGGGCTGGCCGAACGTCCCGGCGTCCGCAAGGTCGAGGCCGACGGCGACTACGTACGGGTGTTCACCCGCGAACCCGAGGGCGTTCTCGGAGAGCTCGTGACCGCGGGCTCGGCCGCCGGGCTGACCGTACGCGACGCCACCCAGCTCAAGCCCAGCCTGGAGACCGTGTTCCTCACCTTGACCGGACGGGAGTACAGAGAGTGACGACCACCAGAGTCGCCCCCGACCCACGTCGCCGAACCCGCCGCCGTCCCCTCGGCGTCTGAGGTCGCGGACCTGATCGCCCGGGCGCCGGTGCCGCGGCCGACCCTGCTCAGGACGTTCAACGCGATGATGGCCAGGGAGTTCCGGGTGCTGCGGCGCAACGCCATCTCCACCTTCACCCGGGCCGTCATGCAGCCGCTGCTGTTCGTCTTCGTGTTCGCGTGGGTGTTCCCGAAGATCGGCGGCGGCTTCTCCCTCGGCGGGGCCGGGGCCGCGGGTGCCGCGAAGGCCGCCGCGGGCCCGGTCAACTTCGCCACCATCCTGGTGCCCGGCCTGATGGCCTCCATGCTGCTCATGCAGGGCATCATGGCCGTGACGTTCCCGCTGGTGATGGAGTTCTCCTGGCAGCGCACGATCGAGGACCGGGCGCTGGCGCCGGTGCCGATCGGGGTGCTGGCCATCCAGAAGATCGTGGCCGGCGCGATCCAGTCGTTCATCGGGGCGGCCATCGTGTTCCCCATCGTGCTGGTGGTGCACGCGGCCGGCCAGGCGCCGCACGTGCACGTGACCAACTGGGCGCTGTTCGTCTTCATCCTGGCCTTCGCGTCGCTGCTCACCTCCTCCCTCGGCCTGCTGCTCGGCACGATCATGGACCCGCGCAAGATGCAGATGCTGTTCGCGATGATCCTGCTGCCCGCCACCATGCTGGGCTGCGTCTACTACCCGTGGTCGGCGCTGCACCACATCCGCTGGCTGCAGATCGCGGTCCTGATCAACCCCATGGTCTACATGTCCGAGGGCCTGCGGGCCGTGCTCACCCCGGTCCTCGGGCACATGCCGCTCTGGGGCGTGCTGCTCGCACTGGTCGGCGGCACCGCGGTGTTCGGCTACCTCGGCACCCGTACCTTCACCAAACGCGTCCTCAACTAAAGATCAAATTCATTTTTCCGAACGGTCCGTGGTACAGCCGCCGGGACCACTGCGTGCCGCGGCCGCGGGAATACCACGAGGCGGCAAAGTGCTGTTAGTCTTGTCGCCACAGCTCGGTGCTCCGGTACCGGGCGCGCAAAGCGGAGGACCACCTCCCACCTGGTCGGCCCGGTGCATGCCGAGGCAGGCGGGTCTGGTTCGGCGCACCCACGGCTCGTCATAGGCCGCGGGTCAGCGCCGTTGTTGTGGTTGCCCCGCGATGCGCATGGCTCGCGGGGCCTTTTGCGTCCGCGGGCCGGCACAATGCCGCTGCCGGACGGTCCGGCGGCGGAGGATGAGGCTCAGGAGGTCACATCAGCGTCGAAGCGCGTATCAACGAGCGCATCCGTGCCCCCGAAGTCCGGCTCGTAGGGCCGAAGGGGGAGCAGATCGGGATCGTCTCGGTGAGTGAGGCACTCAAGCTAGCTCAGGAAGCAGACCTCAACCTGGTCGAGGTCGCACCAACCGCGCGGCCCCCTGTCGCCAAGCTCATGGACTACGGAAAGTTCAAGTACGAGTCCGCGGTCAAGGCCAGGGAGTCACGCAAGAACCAGACCCAGACCATCGTCAAGGAGATCAAGCTCCGCCCTAAGATCGACCCGCACGACTACGGCACCAAGAAGGGCCACGTCGAGCGGTTCCTCAAGGCGGGGGACAAGGTCAAGGTGACGATCATGTTCAGGGGACGTGAGCAGTCACGACCCGAACTAGGCTTCCGCTTGCTGCAGCGCCTCGCCAGCGACGTCGAGGAACTCGGCTTCGTCGAGTCGCAACCAAAGCAGGACGGGCGGAACATGATCATGGTGATCGGCCCGCACAGGAAGAAGAGCGAGACCAAGGCGCACACAGGCCAGTCGCAAAGGCGATCGGTGCCAAGCCCGCGCCCCGCGGCGCCAGCCGCTCAGGACGGCAGAGCGGCCACGCAGGCGGCGCCCGAGCCGGAGGCCAGTGAGCCGGCCGCCGAAGGAGCCGCGGTACCGGGTCCGGCCTAGCCGGAAAGACCGGCCGGACGAATCCCCGGGGGCTAGTGCCGGGGATGATGACACCTGCGCGCCGAGGGCTCGCAGAGAATACAGAACGGAGACGACGGCGACCATGCCGAAGATGAAGACACACAGCGGGGCCGGGAAGCGATTCCGGCTGACCGGTACCGGCAAGGTGATGCGCCGCCGCGCCAACCGCAACCACATGTTCGAACACAAGTCGTCCCGCCTGACGCGGCGGCTTTACGACGAAGTGACGCTCGCGCCCAGCGACGTCAAGGAGATCAAGAAGCTGCTGGGCAAGTAGCCCGGCCCGCGCGAGGGAGACATAACAATGGCACGCGTGAAGCGGGCGACCAACGCCCACAAGAAGCGCAAGGTTGTCCTCGAACGGGCCAGCGGTTACCGGGGACAGCGGTCACGGCTGTACCGCAAGGCCAAGGAGCAGCTCCTCCACTCGATGACCTACGCCTACCGCGACCGCAAGGACCGCAAGGGCGCGTTCCGCCGGCTGTGGATCCAGCGGATCAACGCCGCGGCCCGGGCCAACGGCATGACCTACAACCGGTTCATCCAGGGCCTGCGGGTAGCGGGAGTCGAGGTCGACCGGCGGATGCTCGCCGAGCTCGCGGTCGCGGACGAGGCGGCCTTCTCCGCCCTGGTCGAAGTGGCCAAGAAGGCCCTTCCCGACGCATCGGGATCCGCGGCTGCCTAGGGGGGTCGCCCCCCCTGGGCCAGTAAGAGCTGCGCGGCGGCTGACCAAACGCACCTTCCGCGAGCGGGAGCGCGCGTTCCTGGCCGAGGGCCCGCAGGCGGTCGCGGAGGCGATCAGCAGCGGGGCCCGGATCAGCGACCTGTTCGTGACCGTGCCCGCGCAGAGCCGGCACCACGACCTGGTCACCGCGGTGGCGGCCGCGGGCGTGCCCGTGCACGTCGTCAGCGGCGAGGTGATGAGCGAACTGGCCCAGACGGTGACCCCGCAGGGCCTGCTGGCCGTCTGCGGTTTCATCGACGTCCCGCTGGCCGAGGCGGTCTCGCCGGTTCCGCGGCTGGCCGCGCTGCTGGCCAACGTGCGTGACCCGGGGAACGCGGGCACGGTGCTGCGCACCGCCGACGCGGCCGGCGCGCAGGCCGTGGTGTTCGCCGACGCGTCCGTCGACCCGTACAACGGGAAGTGCGTGCGCGCTTCGGCCGGCAGCCTGTTCCACCTGCCCGTGGTGGCGGGGGCCAGGCTGGGTGACGCGATCGCCGCGATGCGCGCGGCCGGCCTGCGCGTCATCGCCGCGGACGGGCGCGCCGGACGCGGCCTGGACGACCCGGACGTGCGCGCGCGGCTGGACGAGCCGACCGCGTGGATGTTCGGCAACGAGGCGTGGGGACTGCCGCCCGACCTGGTCGCGCTGGCCGACGAGGCGGTCGCGGTGCCCATCTACGGGAAGGCCGAGAGCCTCAATCTGGCCGCCGCCGCGGCGGTGTGCCTCTATGCGTCCGCGCGTGCGCAACGAGTACACGCTGTGACAGGACAAGCTGGTACGTAAGTATCAGCTGGTGGCATAGAGTACTTGGGCTACAACATAGAGAATTCACGTCTCAGGACTGTCACAAAGACCGTTTAAGCGCTAGAGTCTGATCACAATCCGTCACATACACACCGTGACCACATCCGGCCGCCGGACGATCGCAGTGCGGCCATGCCGGACGGAGGCTTCGCTGCAGTGGACGAGCTCATCGCGAGCGGGCAAGGCACGGTCCCCGAGGGCCCGGTGCCGATAGGGAGCCTGGTCCTCGCCGACGAGTTGCCTGACGGCGTGGTGGTCGCCGACGAAGCCGGCCGCATCATCGTGTTCAACCGGGCCGCGGCGCGCCTGACCGGGCTGGACCCGGCCGAGATGATCGGCAAGTTCGTATTCGACGTGCTGCCGCTACGCGACGCGGACAGCAACGACTGGTGGGTGTACGCCGACCCGTACCACGGCCTGCCCACCCGCACGCGTCACCCCGAGCGCTCGCTGTACCTGGCCGACGGCACCGAGGTCCTGGTCTCCGTGGGCTACGTCCGCGATCGCCAGCCCGGCAAGGGCTGCGCCGGCTCGGTGCGCAGGCTGGTCATCAGCCTGCGCGGCGCCGAGCAGCGCGAGCGGCTGGACCGCAGCCGCGCCGAGCTCGTCTCCACCGTCGCGCACGAGCTGCGCTCGCCGCTCACCAGCGTCAAGGGCTTCACCGCCACGCTGCTCAACAAGTGGGGCCGGTTCACCGACGACCAGAAGCGCGTGATGCTGGAGACGGTCAACGCCGACGCGGACCGCGTGACCAGGCTCATCACCGAACTGCTCGACGTGTCCCGGATCGAGTCCGGCCGGCTCGAGGTCCACCGCCAGCTCGTGGACGTGCCCGACCGGGCCAGGAAGATCATCGCGGGCCGGGTCGCGGCCGGCGAGCCCGAGGACCGGTTCCGGCTGGAGGTCCGCAGCGGGATGCCCGAGACCTGGCTGGACGCCGACAAGATCGACCAGATCCTGTGCAACCTCGTGGAAAACGCGGTCCGGCACGGGGCTGGTATCGTAACCATTGTGGTGGAACCAGCACGGATGGACGGCGAACGCGGCGCGCCCGACGCGGCCGCCGTTTCCGTGCGCGACCAGGGCGAGGGCATCGCCCCCGACGTCGCATCGCGCGTGTTCCGCCGGTTCTGGCGCGGGAAGCGCCGCGGCGGTACCGGCCTTGGCCTGTACATCGTCAAGGGCCTGGTCGAGGCGCACGGCGGCACGATCTGCGTGCGGCGCGCCCCCGGCGGCGGGGCCGAGTTCCGATTTATCGTGCCCGCAGGGGCAGCCGCCGCTTAACGGCGCAACGCACCGCGCCGCCCCCACGGCTACGCGTGAGGGCCCGGTACGGTAATGTCCCTTCGGGCTATCGCCGCCGGAACCTGAGAAATCGCAGGAAGCAGGACCCTTCATGTCCGCCCTAGACAATGAAAACGACCCCTCCGGGCTGTCCCCGGACGAGGTGGCCCGCGCGCTCGCCAAGGCCCTCGCCGCCGTCGCCGACGCCGCGACGCTGGACGAGCTGAAGACGGCGCGGATCGCGCACGACGGTGACCGGGCGCCGCTGACGCTGGCCAGCGCGCAGATCGGCGCGCTGCCGCGCGAGGACCGCGCCGAGGCCGGACGGCGGGTGGGCGTCGCCCGCAACCAGCTGCGCGAGGCGATCAGGCAGCGCCAGGCCCAGCTGGAGGCCGAACGCGACCGCCAGGTGCTGATCACCGAGGCGGTCGACGTCACCCTGCCCGGCGAGCGCGTCCTGCCCGGTGCCCGCCACCCGGTCACCATGCTCGCCGACCGGCTGTCCGACGTGTTCGTCGCGATGGGCTACGAGGTCGCCGAGGGACCCGAGGTCGAGGCGGAGTGGTACAACTTCGACGCGCTGAACATGCTGCCCGACCATCCGGCCAGGGACGCCCAGGACACGATCTTCGTCCAGAGCCCTTCCGGGCCGGGGCGCCCGTCCGGAATGGTGCTGAGAACGCAGACCTCGCCGGTGCAGATCAGGGCCATGCTGACCCGGCCGCTGCCGCTGTACGTGGTCAGCCCGGGCCGTACCTACCGCCACGACCCTCTCGACGCCACGCACAGCCCGATCTTCCACCAGATCGAGGGGCTCGCCGTGGACGAGGGCCTGACCATGGCCGACCTGCGCGGCGCGATCCAGGCCTTCGTGGACGCCATGTTCGGAGTCGGGCTGCGCACGCGGTTCCGGCCGGACTACTTCCCGTTCACCGAGCCGTCCGGCGACGTCTCGATGGAATGTCACGTCTGCCGCGGCGCCTCGACCAAACCCGGCGGCGATCCGTGCCGGGTGTGCCGGTCACAGGGCTGGATCGAGATCGCGGGCTGCGGCATGGTGAACCCCAGGGTGCTGGTGGCCTGCGGCATCGACCCCGACCGGTACAGCGGGTTCGCGTTCGGGCTGGGCATCGAGCGCAGCTTGATGATCGCGCACGGGCTGACCGAGATCAGGGACGCGGTAGACGGCGACGTGCGGTTCAGCCGGGCGTTCGGGATGGAGATCTAGACATGCGAGTGCCGCTTTCCTGGCTGCGCGAGTATGTGCGGCTGCCCGAGCCGGTCGACGCGACCGAGGTGGGACGGCGGTTCACCGCCGCCGGGCTCGAGGTCGAGTCGCTGGAGTCGGTCGGGCACGACATCCGCGGCGTGGTCGTGGCCCAGGTGCTGTCGATCGAGGAGCTGACCGGGCTGAAGAAGCCGATCAGGTACTGCCGGGTCGCCGTGTCCGAGGCCCAGCTTGACGCTCCGCCCCACGAGGCGTCGGGGGTGATCTGCGGCGCGGTCAACTTCGTCGTCGGCGACCGGGTCGCGCTGGCGCTGCCCGGCGCGGTGCTGGCCGGCGGGCTCGCGGTCGGCACGCGCAGGACCTACGGCCACATCTCCGAGGGGATGATCTGCTCGGCCAGCGAGCTGGCCATCGGCGATGATCACACCGGGATCATGGTGCTGCCCCCGGACGCGCCGCTGGGCGCGGACTTCGTGGCCTACGCCAAGCTGCGCGATGAGGTATTCGAGATCGCGGTGACGCCCGACCGCGGCTACGCCGTGTCAGTGCGAGGGCTGGCCCGCGAGCTGGCCAGCGCCTACGAGGCGCCCTTCACCGATCCGGCCGCCACCGCGCTGCCCGACGCGACCCTGCTCGGCGGGTCCCTGGACTACGTCGGACCGGACGTGTACCGGGCCCGCATCGCCGACCCGACCGCCTGCGACCGTTTCGTGCTGCGAGAGGTCCGCGACTTCAACCCGGCCGCCCGCACCCCGATCTGGATGGCGATCCGGCTGGCCCGCTGCGGGATGCGGCCGGTGTCGCTGGCCGTGGACGTGACCAACTACCTCATGCTGGAGCTGGGCCAGCCGCTGCACGCGTTCGACCGGTCCAAGCTGGACGGCGAGATCGTGGTGCGGCGGGCGGAGCCGGGGGAGCGGCTGGAGACGCTGGATCACGTGGTCAGGACGCTCGACCCCGCGGACATCCTGATCACCGACGCCTCCGGGCCGATCTCCATGGCCGGCACCATGGGCGGCCTGACCACCGAGATCGACGACGCCTCCACCAACCTGGTCATCGAGGCCGCGCACTTCTCCGCCCGCGGCACGGCCAAGATGAGCCGCCGGCACAAGCTGCACAGCGAGGCGTCCTACCGGTTCGAGCGCGGCGTGGACCGCGAGCTCCCGCTGCGCGCCACGGCCAAGGCCGTGGCCCTGCTGTCCGGCCTGGGCGGCGGCCGCGTGGTGCCGGGCTGCACGCACGCGCAGGCCGAGGTGCCGCCGGTGGTGATCACCATGGCCACCGACTACCCGGACCGGGTGGCCGGCGTGATCTTCGGCCGGGACACGGTGGTCAAGCGGCTGCGCGAGGTGGGCTGCGCGGTGTTCCAGACCCGCGCGGCCCCGCCCACGGTCGCGCCATGGCGAGCCGAGCCCGCCGAATCCGAGCCCGACCAGGCTCCCCAGGATCCGTCGCACGCCACGGTGCCCGTGCTGAACATCACGCCGCCGTCCTGGCGGCCCGACCTCACCGACCCGGCCGACCTGGCCGAGGAGGTGATCCGCCTGGAGGGCTATGAGAGCGTCCCGGCCCGGATGCCCCGCGCGCTGGCCGGGCGGGGACTGACCTCCAGGCAGCGGTTGCGCCGTTCGGTGGGCCGGACCATGGCCGAGTCGGGGTACGTCGAGGTGCTGTCCTCGCCGTTCGCCTCGCGGTCGGACGCGGACCTGCTCGGGCTGCCGCCCGAGGACATGCGCCGGCCCGCCGTGGTGGTGGCGAACCCGCTCAGCGAGGACGAGCCGCTGCTGCGGACGACGCTGCTGCCCGGGCTGCTGCGTGTCCTGGCGCGGAACATCGGCCGGGGTTTCGCCGACACGGCCCTGTTCGAGATCGGCCTGGTCTTCCGGCCGCGGCCCGGTGCCGCCGCGGCCGCGCCCATCCTGGCCGTGGACCGCGGCCCCACCGTGGCCGAGCTGGCCACCCTGGAGGCCGCGCTGCCGGACCAGCCGCTGCGGATCGGAGCGGTCCTGGCCGGGGCCCGCGAGCAGGACGGCTGGTGGGGACCTGGCCGCGCGTCGTCGTGGGTGGACGCCGTGGAGGCGGCCCGCGCGGTGGGCCGGATCTGCCGGGTGCCGCTCGACGTCCGCGCCGACAAGCACGCGCCGTGGCATCCCGGCCGCTGCGCGGCGATCTACGCGCGGGTGACCGTCCCCGACGGGCCGCCGCGGGAGTGGCTGGCCGGGCACGCGGGCGAACTGCATCCCCGGGTCATCCAGGACTTCGGGCTGCCGGACCGGACCTGTGCCATGGAACTCGACCTGTCGGTCGTGTTCGCCGCGGCCGAGGGCACCGGTGCCGTCCAGGCGCCCCAGCTGTCGGCCTACCCGCTGGCCACCCAGGACGTGGCGCTGATCGTGGACGAGGCGGTCCCGGCGGCCGAGGTCGAGGCGGCGCTGGTGGCCGGTGCTCCCGCCGAACTGCTCGAGGATGTGCGCCTGTTCGACGTGTACACCGGGTCCCAGGTGGGCCAGGGACGCAAGTCGCTGGCCTATGCGCTGCGCTTCCGCGCCCCGGACCGGACGCTCACCGCGGCGGAGACCACGCAGGCCCGCGACGCGGCCGTGGCCGAGGCCGGGCGCCGGGTCGGAGCGGTCTTGCGCAGCGGCTGACACTGCCCCATCCGGCGTCAAGGGTGGCCCGGTCTGTCCTGGTTGTTTGCCTTACGTGACGACTATCGGTCAGGATGTGACTACCGAAGACCGCAGCCGAGCGCGGAGCCGGAGGGCGATATAACAAGGGACGCGGTGGCCCGGGGGGATGCAACGGAGCAGGCCGCGAGGACCCCGTTCCGCGATGTGTTCACAGTCGCGGAGTTCCGTGCATTGTGGGTCGCGCAGCTGCTGTCCGTGGTCGGCGATCAGCTGGCGCGTGTCGCACTGACCGTACTCGTGTACGATCGCACCCGCTCGGCGCTGCTCGCTGCGATCACGTTCGTGGTCAGCATCGTGCCGACTTTCATCGGCGGCGTGACGCTCGCCTGGCTGGCCGACCGGTACCCGCGCCGCGGCGTGATGATCACCTGTGACATCGTCCGGTGCGCGCTCGTCCTGGTCATGGCCATTCCGGGCCTGCCACTGGCCGCGCTGGTGGCGCTGTTGTTCGTGGTGACTTTCGTCGGGGCGCCGTTCACCGCGGCCCGTGCCGCGATCTACCCGGATGTGCTGACCGGCGACCGCTATGTGATGGGTACCGCGGTGACCCTGACCACGTACCAGTTCGCGCAGGTCCTCGGCTTCGCGGCGGGGGGCACGCTGGTCGGGTTCTTCGGCACGCGCACATCCCTGGTTCTCGACGCCGCGACCTTCGCCGGCTCGGCGATCATCGTCCGCGCCTGGGTGCGCCCGCATGCCGCGCCCGCGACCCCTGGCGCGCATCGCGAACCGTCCCGGCCGGCCGGCATCGTCGCCGGCGCCCGGCTCGTCCTGACTCGTCCGGAACTGCGCTGGCCTATGCTGTTCGGCCTGCTGGCGGCGTTCTACGCCGTCCCGGAGGGCGTCGCGGCCCCACTCGCTCACGATGTCGGCGGCGGCGCGGCCGCCACCGGCGTGATCCTGGCCGCCGATGCCCTGGGGCAGTGCACGGGCGCCATCTTGTTGAGCCGCTTCGTGGCCCCGCCGGCGCGGCGGCGTTTCATGGGCCCGCTCGCGATCGCTGCTTGCGCGGTCCTTGTCCTGTTCTTCGCGCAGCCCAATCTCGCCGGCTGTCTGCTGATCTTGGTGGCATCGGGCCTGTGCGCTTCCTATCAGGTCGCCGCCAACGCCGCCTTCGTGAGCGCAGCGCCACGAGAACAGCGCAGCCAAGCCTTCGGCCTGGCCCAAGGTGCGTTGAGCCTGGGCCAAGGCACGGCCATGATCCTGGCGGGGGCCGCAGCGCAGCATTACGCCCCGGCGCGGGTTATCGCGGTGTTCGGCGCTGCCGGCGCCGTGGTGGCGCTGGCGATCGCGATCGGCTGGGCACGCGATCGTGGCCGGCCGACCGGCGGACGCCATTAGTACAGTACGGGTTCAGCCCCAGCTCGACTCGCGCATGGCGGTTCCTTCCTCGGTGGTGGCGGTTGGTGGCGGTTGGCGGGTTCAGCCCCAGCTCGACTCGCGCATGGCGGTTCCTTCCTCGGTGGTGGCGGTTGGTGGGCGTTGGCGGGTTCAGCCCCAACTCGACTCGCGCACGACGAGCTCCTTTCGTTAAGTACTCATCTGGATTCTCTGAGTAACCAAATAGAACGTCTAACCAGTGGCCTTGGTTCGGCTCTCGCCTGCTCTAGCTTGTTTCCTTCCGATAGATCCGGCCCCTGGCCGGGCTCGCGACTACCCATTGTGCCCGCAATTGCGAGGCAGAGGTACTTTGTACCTAATGTCGGAAATAATTGAGCATCTGGCGTGACCAGGTGCAACGTCAGCGTTGCAACGGGGCTTTGTGAGGAGCAAGGCGAGCAGAGAAGGTATTGTTATACCAGTGAGTAGCCGGGATTTCACGAATTGCTCTCCTCAGCACGGACAATGCGGGACAATCGTCATGCGGGCTGCTCTGTAAGTAGCGAGACGACAGGCCGTATGAGGAGAAACCGATGGGCATGACTCGCCCCTGGCGGCGACTGCCGGCCATCGGTTCCTGGCCGCTCTGGTCCCTGCCGCGCTGGCTCCTCACCTACGTGCTCGTGATCGATACCGCGGCCATGGCCGCCATCGCCGTCGCGGCGTCGCACACCACGATCACCGAACATGACCTGGCCCTGTTCGGCCTCCTGCTTGCATGCACGGCGCTCGCGGTGGAGCTGACCAGGAAGGCGGGGGAGCAAGGCGGGCACATCAGGGACGTCCAGGGTGTCTGGGAATTGCCTGTTGCCATCCTGCTGCCTCCGCTGTATGCAGCTGCTGATCCCGATGGCACGGTTCGCGCTGCTGCAGTTCCGGGTCCGCCGTGCCCCCGTCTACCGCCGGGTATTCAGCGGCGCCTCGATCGGGCTGTGCTACGGCGCCGCGTCGGTAACCTTCCACGGCCTGTCCGGCCTGGTGCCGCAGGCCTCGGCAGGGACGTTCATCCGGGCTACCGTGTGGACCTCCCTGGTCCTTGTCGGCGCCCTGGTGCATTGGGTACTGAACAAGGCCATGATCATGACGGCCGTCAAGGGCAGCGACCCGGCCGCAAGCATCCGCGCGGAGGTCTTCAGCCGCGAGCGTCTCTACAACGACATGGCCGAGATGAGCATCGCCGTCCTGGTCACCTACGGGATAGCCGGCAACCCGCTCATCGCCCTGGTCGCCCTGCCCGTCGTCACGCTGCTCCAGCGGTCGCTGCGGCACGTCCAGCTGCTCACCGAGTCGCGCAATGACTCCAAGACCGGGCTGCTCAACGCCGCGACCTGGGAGCGCGAGGCGGCCGGGGAGGTCATCCGTGCGGTGCGGACCAAGTCGCCGCTGGCGATCGCCATCCTGGACATCGACAAGTTCAAGGCCGTCAACGACACCTACGGCCACCTGGCGGGCGACCAGGTGCTCAAGGAGATCGCCAACACGCTGAACAGCATGCTGCGGGACTACGACCTGGCCGGCCGGTTCGGTGGCGAGGAGTTCTCGCTGCTGCTGCCGCAGACCCGCGCGGTGGACGCGTTCCGGATCGCCGAACGCGTCCGCGCGAACATCGCAGGGCTGAGCATCATCGCCCCCGGGTCGTCCGGCGGAGAGCGGGTTCAGGTCACGGTGTCGATCGGGGTGGCGGCCCTGGACGCCGGCAGCCGCCGCCAGCTCGCCGAGCTGATGGCCGCGGCGGACGCTGCGCTGTACCGGGCCAAGGCCGGCGGCCGGGACCAGGTGCAGATGATCAGCACGACCAGGGGCCTGTCCGCGGTAAGCGGGCCCGGCTGGGGTGTCGCACGCAGCGCGAACGTGCCGAGCGTCTTCCGTCGCGCGCAGAACTCCTGATCGCCTTCAGGTCCAGCTACCGGTACGCACCGCGGTGCCCCTTCCGCTCGGCGAGAACACGATGTCAGGCGGCGGAGCTTAGCCGGGGACACCTCGCGGCGATGGGTCTAATCGCGAAATGTCTAGAAATGAGACGCCATCTCCGGCGGTCCGTAAGGAAACAACCCCGTTGTGTAGCCGAATTTTGACGTTCGGCAGTCTTTGTCGCCCACGATCCGGAACACTGTGTGGTGCGTAATCCTCCCGATCCGGGTTGTAGCGGCCAAGGAGACACCGGTGGATGCCATTCGCTCGATACGGGGGCGAAGGACGGGACGGCGGACCTGGCCGGTCCGGACCCTCCCGAACTGGCTCGCGGGCTTCGTCGTCCTGGTCGTCCTCGCCGACGCCGTGTGCTTCGCGGTCGCGGCGCGCGCGGTCGCCATCCACGCTCATGACCTGGAACTGTTCGCCGGACTGCTGGCGTGCAGCGCCGCTACCGTCGAGCTGACCCGGCGCGTGGGCGAGAACACCGGGTTCGTCAAGGACGTGCACGCGACCTGGGAACTGCCGGTCGCCATGCTGCTGCCGCTGGCCTACGCGCCCGTCCTGCCCGTCGTCCGCTTCGCGCTGACCCAGTGGCGGGTCGCCCGGGCCCCGGTCTACCGGCGGGTGTTCAGCGCGGCTGCCATCGGCGTGAGCTACCTGGCCGCCGGGTTCGTCTTCCATCGCCTCATCGGCCTGGCGCCAGGAGCGGCCCCGGATCCGGCCCGCCACGCCCTGGCCTGGATGGCCCTGGTGGCGGCCTGCGCGGTCGTGCAGTGGATCATCAACCAGTCCCTGGTCCTGACCGCGGTCAAGGGCGCGGACCCGGCGGTGCGGCTGCGCGACGTGCAGTTCGCCCGGGAACCGATCCTCAACGACGTGAACGAGATCTGCGTGGCGGTGCTCGTCACCTTCTGCGTCGCCTCCAGCTGGATCGCCCTGCTCTTCGCGCTCCCGTTCATCAACCTGCTGCAGCGCTCGCTGCGGCACAACCGCCTGCTCGAGGACGCGCGCCTGGACTTCAAGACCGGTCTGCTCAACACCGTCACCTGGCAGCGCAAGGCCACCGCGGAGGTCGCCCGTGCGGTGCGCACCCGGACGTCCCTGGCCATCGCCCTGCTCGACATCGACCGGTTCAAGGTCGTCAACGACACCCACGGCCACCTGCTCGGCGATCAGGTACTCAAGGAGATCGCCAACACGCTGAACAGCATGCTGCGCGAATATGACCTGGCCGGGCGGTTCGGCGGCGAGGAGTTCACGGTCCTGCTGCCGCAGACCCGCGCCGTGAACGCCATCCGGATCGCCGAACGCATCAGGTCGAACATCGCCGCGCTGAGCTTCATCGCCCCAGGTGCCTCCGGCGGCGAGCGGGTGCACGTCACCGTGTCGATAGGGGTGGCGGCCCTGGACAGCGGCACCGAGCGCAACCTCGACGAACTGCTCGCCGCGGCGGACGCCGCGCTGTACCGGGCCAAGCGATGCGGCCGGGATCAGGTCCAGATGATCAGCACCTCCCGTGGCCTGTCCGCCGTCAGCAGCACCTCCACCGGCATCAACGGTGCCGCGGCCCACCGCGACGCCGTGCCTCTCGCGGATGAGCCGAGCGTCTTCCGCCGCGTCCGGACCCCGCGAAACGCGGCCGCCGCCCGCTAGCCAGCCGTACTCGTGACCCCCGGCGTGGGCACCGGGAGCACCGCCACGATCGTGGCGCTGCCGGTGTGGCACTGCGAGGCGTTTCCGGTGCTCAGCACCTCCGGGGTGGGGTAGCCCTGGCACGTCCAGCCGCTCACCGCGACCGGCGCCCCGCCGCCGTTGCCCCGCACCTGCCCCGCCCTGATCTTGGCCGCGTACTCGTTCTCCACCTGCATGGCCACGCCGCAGCTCACGGTCCCCTTGATCACCTTGATGATGACCGGCACGTCCGCCGCCGTCCGCGTCGTCCCGCACGTCGCCCCGACCCCCAAGGCCCCCGAGACCCCCGACGAAGAACACCCCACCAGCAGTCCCGCACCCCCCGCCAGCACCACCACCCCGCCCGCGACCAACCCAAGCACCCGTGCCGCCCGGACCCACGCGACCCCGCCGACCCGGCCGCCCGGGCCCGCACGCCCCCGCCACCCCCCGGCCGGCCGCCCGATCCCCTCCCACTCCACCGTCTAACCCTATGCCCAGCACACCAGCCGTGCCCGCCGCGATGCCCAGCACACCGGCCGTGCCCGCCGCGATGCCCAGCACACCAGCCGTGCCCGCCGCGCGAACCCCACCCTCCTCGCTTGCATATTCATGCGGTATAGTGAATACTCATCCATGAGGAAAGGGGTCGGAAGCCACATGGGCGCCAGGGTCGCGGTCGCGGGAGCCAGCGGCTACGCGGGCGGCGAGCTGCTTCGCCTGCTGGCCGGCCATCCAGACCTCGAGATCGGCCCGCTGGCCGCGCACGGCAGCGCCGGGACCCCCGTGACCGCGGTGCACCCCCAGCTGACCGGCCATCCCGTCCTGGACGACAGCATCTTCGTGCCGACCGACCCGGACCTGCTGGCCGACGCCGACCTGCTGTTCACCGCCCTCCCGCACGGCGAGTCCGCCCGGCTCGCCGCCGCCCTCCCGGCCCAGTTCAAGATCATCGACCTCGGCGCCGACTTCCGGCTCGCCGACCCGCAGGCCTGGGCCCGGTACTACCCGACCCCGTACGCCGGCCGCTGGACCTATGGCCTGCCCGAACTCCCCGCGGCCCGGGACGCGATCAAGGCGTCCACCACGGTCGCGGCCCCCGGCTGCTACGCCACGGCCTGCATCCTGGCCCTGGCCCCGCTGCTGGCCGCGGACCTGGTCGAGCCGTCCGACATCGTGATCGTGGCCGCTTCGGGCACCTCGGGCGCTGGCCGCTCGCTCCGCCCGGACCTGCTCGGCAGCGAGGTGATGGGCTCCATGTCCGCCTATCAGGTCGGCGGCACGCACCGGCACACCCCGGAAATAGAAGAAATTCTTTTTTCCGAACGGTCCATGGTGCCCCGCTCCGGCCAGGTAGCACTCTGTTTTACGCCCAGCCTGGCGCCCATGGCGCGCGGCATCCTGGCCACCTGCACCGCGCGGCTGGCGTCGGCCGAGGCCGCGGGTCAGCTTAATGACGCGCTCGCCGCCGCCTACCACGGCGAGCCGTTCGTGCACGTGCTGCCCGAAGGACGCTGGCCCAGCACCGGCGCGACCCTCGGCTCCAACGCGGCCCACCTGCAGGTCGCCGCGGACACCCACGCCGGCCGCGCGATCGTCGTCTCGCGCCCTGGACAACCTGGGCAAGGGCGCCGCCGGCCAGGCCATCCAGATCGCCAACCTCATGCTCGGCCTGCCGGAAACCGCGGGCCTGACCGCCCACGGAGTAGCCCCATGAGTGTCACCGCCCCGCAAGGTTTCCGCGCCGCGGGCGTAACGGCCGGGCTCAAGGAGTCCGGCCAGCCCGACGTCGCCGTGGTGCTGAACGACGGGCCCTCACGCGCCGCCGCCGCCGTCTTCACGTCCAACCGGGTGCAGGCCGCCCCGGTGCTGTGGACCCGTCAGGTGGTGAGCGGCGGCCGCGTCCGGGCCGTGGTGCTCAACTCCGGCGGGGCCAACGCCTGCACCGGCCCGGCCGGCTTCCAGGACACCCACGCGACCGCCGAGCACCTGGCCGCGGCGATCGGAGACTCGCCAGGCGAGATCGCGGTCTGCTCGACCGGCCTGATCGGCGAGCGCCTGCCCATGGACAAGCTGCTGCCCGGCGTCGACGCCGCCGTGGCCGGCGCGTCGCGGGCGGGCGGCCTGGCCGCCGCCGACGCGATCAGGACCACCGACACCGTGGTCAAGATCGCCTTCCGCCGCGGTACCGCCTCCTCCACCGGGGGGACCCATCCCCCCGGACCCCCCTGGGGCTACACCATCGGCGGCATGGCCAAGGGCGCGGGGATGCTCGCGCCTGCCCTGGCCACCATGCTGTGCGTGCTGACCACCGACGCCGATCTCGGCCCGGCCGAGCTCGACGCCGCGCTGCGGTCGGCGACCGGCCAGACCTTCGACCGGCTGGACACCGACGGCTGCATGTCTACCAACGACACGGTGCTGCTGCTGGCCAGCGGCGCGGCCGGGGTCAAGCCCGAGGCCGGCGAGTTCACCAGGACGCTGACCGAGGTATGCGCGGACCTGGCCCGCCAGCTCCAGCTGGACGCCGAGGGCGCGCAGAAGATGATCATGATCGAGGTGGTCGGGGCCGCCTCCGAGGCCGACGCGGTGACGGCCGGGCGTGCCGTGGCCCGCAACAACCTGCTCAAGTGCGCCATCGGCGGGCAGGACCCCAACTGGGGCCGCGTCCTGGCCGCGGTGGGCACCACCGACGCGGTCTTCGAGCCGGACCGGCTGAACGTCGCGATCAACGGCGTCTGGGTCTGCCGCCACGGCGCCGCGGGCGACGAGCGCTCCAAGGTCGACCTGACCGGCAAGGATGTCACGATCACCGTGGACCTGTCGGCCGGCCCGCACTCCGCGGTCATCTTGACCACCGACCTGACCGCCGCCTACGTGCACGAGAATTCGGCCTACTCGACATGACCGTGACCGAAGGACGGGTCGAGGCCGCCTCGGCCAAGGCGGCGACGCTGATCGAGGCGCTGCCCTGGCTGAACCGGTTCCACGGCCAGACCGTGGTGATCAAGTACGGCGGCCACGCCATGGCTGACGAGGCGCTGCGTCTGGCTTTCGCGCAGGACCTGGTGTTCCTGCGCTACGCCGGGCTGCGCCCGGTCGTGGTGCACGGCGGCGGCCCGCAGATCACCGAGCAGCTGGACCGGCTCGGCGTGGAGTCCGCGTTCACCGCCGGGCTCCGGGTCACCACGCCGGAAGCCATGGAGGTCGTCCGGATGGTCCTGTCCGGCAAGGTCAACAAGGACATCGTCGGCCTGATCAACCGGCACGGCCCGTTCGCGATGGGCATCTCCGGGGAGGACGCGGGCACGTTCACCGCGGTCCGAAAGGCGGCGATCGTCGACGGCGAGCCGGTGGACATCGGCCTGGTCGGCGACATCGTGGCCACTAATCCCGGGGCCATCGAGGCGCTGCTGGCCGACGGCCGGATCCCGGTCATCTCCAGCGTGGCCGCGGGGGAGGACGGCCAGCCCTACAACGTGAACGCGGATACCGCGGCGGCCGCGCTCGCCGTGGCGCTCGGCGCGGCCAAGCTCGTCGTGCTCACCGACGTGGCCGGCCTGTACCGGGACTGGCCGTCCTCGACCGAGGTGATCAGCGAGCTCACCGCGGCCGATCTCGAGCAGCTGCTGCCAGGGCTTTCGGCCGGGATGATCCCGAAGATGGAAGCCTGCCTGACCGCGGTGCGCGGCGGCGTCCCGCAGGCTCACGTCCTGGACGGCCGCCTCAGTCACGCCGTCCTGCTCGAGATCTTCACCGACGCCGGCATCGGCACCATGGTCATCCCCGAGGGAGCCCTTCCGTGAGCGAAACCGAAACACTGCGGAAGCGGTTCGCGGCCGCCCTGATGCCGAACTACGGCGTGCCGCCGGTGGCGATCACCCGCGGCCGGGGCTGCCGGGTATGGGATGCCGACGGGCGCGAGTACCTGGACCTGATCGCCGGGATCGCGGTCAGCTCGCTGGGCCACGCCCACCCGGCCCTCGTCGAGGCGGTCACCCGCCAGGTCACCGAGGTGGCCCACACTTCCAACCTGTTCCTGCACGAGCGCGAGATCGAGCTCGCAGAGCGCCTTATCGCGCTGCTGGACGCGGACGCGCGAGTGTTTTTCGCCAACTCGGGCACCGAGGCCAACGAGGCGGCGATCAAGCTGGTGCGGCGCTGCCAGGGGCCCGGCCGGCCGGTGATCGTGGCCGCCGAGCACGGCTTCCACGGCCGGACCATGGGCTCACTGGCGCTGACCGGCAAGGAATCCATCCGCGAGCCGTTCGGGCCGTTCGGCCTGACCGTGCGTTTCGTCCCGTTCGGCGACGCCGGCGCGCTGCGCGCAGCGCTCGGGCCCGACTGCGCGGCCGCGTTCCTCGAACCCTCCCTCGGCGAGGGCGGCGTCGTCCCCGCCCCCGAGGGCTACCTGCGCGCGGCCCGCGAAGCCTGCGACCAGGCCGGCGCGATGCTGGTGGTCGACGAGATCCAGAGCGGCATCGGGCGGACCGGCGCCTGGTTCGCCCACCAGGCCGAAGGCGTCCGGCCCGACGTGCTGACCCTGGCCAAGGGACTCGGCGGCGGGCTGCCGATCGGCGCGTGCGTGGGCTTCGGCGCCTTTGGCCGCGGCTTCGCCAAGGGCGACCACGGCTCCACGTTCGGCGGCAACCCGGTCGCCTGCGCGGCCGCCCTTGCCGTGCTCGACACCATCGAGAGCGATGGCTTGCTGGCCCAGGCCGTGGCGGTGGGCGAGCGGCTGGCGGCCGGGATCGAAGCCACCGAGCATCCGCTGGTGGCGGGTGTGCGCGGCCAGGGGCTGTGGCGGGCCATCGTGCTGACCGCCGCCCGGGCCGCGGACCTGGAGGCGGCCGCCCGGCGCGCCGGATTCCTGGTCAACGCGGTCCAGCCGGACGCCATCCGGCTGGCGCCGCCGCTGGTCCTCAGCCCGGCCGAGGCGGACGAGTTCCTCGCCGCCTGGCCCGCCATTCTCGACGAGGAGGCCGTGTGATGCCCAAGCATTTCCTGCGTGACGACGATCTCACCCCCGCCGAGCAGGCCGGGGTCCTCGAGCTGGCCGAGGCGATGAAGAAGGACCCCTTCGGGTACCAGACGCTCGCCGGGCCGCTGTCCGTCGCCGTGCTGTTCGACAAGCCGTCGCTGCGGACCAGGGTCTCCTTCGCCGTCGGCATCGCCGAACTCCGCGGCTACCCGCTGGTCATCGACACCCAGACCACGCAGATGAGCCGGGGCGAGACCCTCGAGGACATGGCCCGGGTCATGTCCCGGCAGGTGGCGGCGATCGCGTGGCGGACGTTCGGACAGGAGCGCCTGGAGGCGCTGGCCTCGGCCTCGGCCGTGCCGGTGATCAACGCGCTCAGCGACCAGTTCCACCCCTGCCAGGTGCTCGCGGACCTGCAGACGGTCCGCGCGCACTACGGCTCGCTGGCCGGCCGCACGCTGACCTTCCTCGGCGACGGCTCGAGCAACATGTCACATTCCTACCTGCTCGGCGGGGCGACGGCCGGGATGCACGTGCGCATCGGCGCACCCGAGACCGTCCATCCCGATGAGGCGGTCCTGGCCGACGCCGCGCGGATCGCCGGGCAGACCGGCGGTGCGGTAGAAATCTGCACCGATCCCGGGGCGGCCTGTACCGGCGCCGACGTCATCGCGACCGACGTGTGGGCCTCCATGGGCCAGGAGGCCATGCAGGCCGAACGCCAGGTGGTACTCGAGCCGTACCGCCTGGACGACGCCAAGCTGGCGCTGGCCAAGCCCGGCTGCCTGGTGCTGCACTGCCTGCCCGCCCATCGCGGCCAGGAGATCACCGCCGAGGTGATCGACGGCCCGAACAGCGTGGTCTGGGAGCAGGCCGAGAACCGCAGGCACGCGCAGAAGGCACTGCTGTCCTGGCTGCTGGAGCATCCGTGACGCCGGTGACCAAGACCGCGCGGCACGCGCGCATCGCGGCCATCCTGGCCCGCGAGCAGGTCCGCTCCCAGGAGGAACTGGCCGAGCTGCTTGAGCGGTACGCGAGCGTGCACGTGACCCAGGCCACCTTGTCCCGTGACCTGGACGAGCTCGGCGTGGTGCGGCTGCGCGCCGCGGGCGGCGCCCTCGTCTACGCGCTGCCCGAGGAGCCCGGAGGGCCGGGCTCGCGCCCCGGCGGTGTCGGCCCGGCGGAACCGGAAAACGCCGAGTCCGGGTCGGCCACCCGGCTGGCCCGGTACCTGGGGGAGCTGCTCGCCTCGGCCGAGGCCAGCGCCAACCTGGTCGTGCTCAGGACCCCGGCCGGGGCGGCGCAGTTCCTGGCCTCGGTCATCGACCACGCGGCCCTGCCGTCGATCCTCGGCACCGTGGCCGGCGACGACACCGTCCTGGTCATCACCCGCGATCCGACTGGCGGCGAGGCGATGGCGGCCGACTTCCTGCGCCGCGCCCAGCGCCGACACTCATAGCGAACTAAAACTAAGGAGAGATACATCATGTCAGCAGAGAAGGTGGTGCTCGCCTACTCCGGCGGGCTCGACACCTCGGTGGCGATCGGCTGGATCGGCGAGCAGATCGGCGCGGACGTCATCGCCGTGGCCGTCGACGTCGGCCAGGGCGGCGAGGACCTGGAGACGATCCGCAAGCGAGCGCTGGCCTGCGGCGCGGTCGAGGCCGAGGTGGTCGACGCGCGCGAGGAGTTCGCCTCGACGTACTGCGTGGGAGCGCTGCGCGCCAACGCGCTCTACATGAACAAGTACCCGCTGGTCTCCGCCCTGTCCCGGCCGCTGATCGTCACCCACCTGGCCCGCGTCGCCGCCGAGAAGGGCGCCACCATGGTCGCCCACGGCTGCACCGGCAAGGGCAACGACCAGGTGCGCTTCGAGGTCGGGCTGGCCAGCCTCGCGCCCGGGCTCAAGGTGCACGCCCCGGTCCGCGACTCGGGCATGACCCGGGACAAGGCGATCGAGTTCGCCGCGGCCAACGGGCTGCCGATCGACGTGACCTCCCGGTCGCCGTACTCGATCGACCAGAACCTGTGGGGGCGCTCGTGCGAGACCGGGCACCTGGAGGACATCTGGGAGGCCCCGCACGACGACGTCTGGGCGTACACGTCCGACCCGGCCCCGGCCCGCGAGCCGGACGAGCTGGTGCTGACCTTCGCCGCGGGCGTGCCAGTCGCCATCGACGGGCGGCAGCTCACCCCGCTGCAGATCATCACCGAGCTGAACGAGCGCGCCGGGGCCCAGGGCATCGGCCGCATCGACATGGTGGAGGACCGGCTCGTCGGCATCAAGAGCCGGGAGATCTACGAGGCCCCCGCGGCGATCACCCTGATCACCGCGCATTCCGAGCTCGAGAGCGTGTGCGTCGAGCTTGACCTGGCCCGGTTCAAGCGGAGCGTCGAGCAGCGCTGGACCGAGCTGGTCTACGACGGCCTGTGGTTCTCCCCGCTGCGGCGGGCGCTCGACGTGTTCATCGCCGAGGCCTCGGTGCACGTGTCCGGCGACGTGCGGATGCGGCTGCACGCCGGCCGTGCCGTGGTCACCGGGCGGCGCAGCGACGCCTCGCTGTACGACTACGCCCTGGCCACCTACGACACCGGCGACGCGTTCGACCAGTCGCTGTCCAAGGGTTTCGTGGAGCTGTGGGGCCTGCCCAGCAAGATCGCCGCCATCCGCGACCGCCGCGTCGCCGACGAGTAGCCCCGGTTCGCCGCCGAATAGCCCCGCCTCTGCCCTCACTCACCCCTAATCGGGCCCTGTGGACCACAGGGCCCGATAGACGGACCCGGGGGGCCACAGAGCCCATAAGGTGAGGGCGTCGGGAACGCAAGGGCTCGGCCCCTCAGGGAGAAATCGGGTAAATGGGACAAATGGAAGCCGAGGGAGTGGGACAGGAGCCAGGGACTCGGCTGTGGGGCGGGCGCTTCTCGGCCGGGCCCGCCGACGCGCTGGCCCGGCTGTCGGTCAGCGTCCAGTTCGACTGGCGGCTGGCCCGGTACGACCTGCGCGCCTCCCGGGCGCACGCCCGGGTCCTGCACCGGGCCGGCCTGCTGACCGACGCCGAGCTCGCCTCGATGCTCAAGGCCCTCGATGACCTGGACCGGGCCTGCGAGAACGGCTCCTTCCGGCCCACGGTGGCCGACGAGGACGTGCACACCGCCCTCGAGCGAGGACTGCTGGAGCGGCTCGGCGCGCTCGGCGGCAAGCTGCGGGCCGGCCGCAGCCGCAACGACCAGGTCGCCACCGACCTGCGGCTGTACCTGCGGGATCACGTCCGGCTGATCGCGAGCAGGCTGGCCGAGCTGGAGAGCGCGCTGATCGACCAGGCGGCGGCCAGCGGCGACGTGCCCGCGCCCGGCATGACGCACCTGCAGCACGCGCAGCCGGTGCTGTTCGGCCACCAGCTGCTCGCGCACGTCCAGGCCATCGTCCGCGACGTGGGCCGGCTGCGGGACTGGGACAAGCGCGCCGCGATCAGCCCGCTCGGGTCCGGCGCGCTGGCCGGGTCCTCGCTGCCGGTCGATCCCGCAGCTGCTCGCCGCCGAGCTGGGCTTCGACGCGGCCGCGCCGAACTCCATGGACGCGGTCAGCGACCGGGACTTCGCCGCCGAGTTCTGCTTCGCCGCGGCGCTGATCGGGGTGCACCTGTCCCGGCTCGGCGAGGAGATCGTGCTGTGGTCCTCGCAGGAGTTCGGCTGGATCGAGATCGACGACGCCTACGCGACCGGGTCCTCGATCATGCCGCAGAAGAAGAACCCGGACGTGGCCGAGCTGGCCCGCGGCAAGGCCGGCCGCCTGATCGGCGGGCTGACCGGGCTGCTCGCCACGCTGAAGGGCCTGCCGCTGACCTACAACCGGGACCTGCAGGAGGACAAGGAACCGGTCTTCGACGCGGTGGATACCCTGCTGCTCGTGCTGCCCGCCATGGCCGGCCTGATCGCGACGCTGCGGGTCAACCCGGAGCGGCTGCGCCGCGGTGCCTCGGTCGGGTTCACCCTCGCCACCGACCTGGCCGAGTACCTGGTGCGCCGGGGCGTCCCGTTCCGGGAGGCGCACGAGGTGGTCGGGCATCTGGTGGTGTGGTGCCAGGTGCACGACTGCGACCTTGACGACGTGAGCGACGCCGACCTGGCCAAGGTCTCCGAGCACCTCACGCCCGATGTCCGCCAGGTGCTGACCGTGGAGGGGGCGCTGGCCGCGCGGAAGGGCTACGGCGGGACGGCGCCGGAACGCGTCGCCGACCAGATCACGATGCTGCGGGCGGCGGTCGACGAGCACGCCGCCTGGGCGGCCGGGGACATCAGGTAGCACCCGCGTCGTGCTGATCTCACGGGACTTCTTCGACCGGCCGTCGGTCCAGGTCGCGCCCGACCTGCTCGGCTGCGTCCTGGAGCACCAGACCGCGGCCGGATTGGTCGCGGTCGAGCTGACCGAGGTCGAGGCGTACGCCGGGGAGGCCGACCCCGCCTCGCACGCCTACCACGGCAAGACCCGCCGCAACGCGGTGATGTACGGCCCGCCCGGGCACGC
>CAVPLC010000054.1:0-2500 GCA_963705835.1 uncultured Actinomycetes bacterium | reverse complement strand
GGGAGGACCACCTCCTAAGCCTAAATACTCCCTGGTGACCGATAGTGAACCAGTACCGTGAGGGAAAGGTGAAAAGCACCCCGGTGAGGGGTCGTGAAATAGTACCTGAAACCGTGTGCCTACAAGCCGTGGGAGCGAGTCAGCTTCGGCTGACGTGAAGTGACCGCGTGCCTTTTGAAGAATGAGCCTGCGAGTTACGATATGTGGCAAGGTTAACCCGTGCGGGGTAGCCGTAGCGAAAGCGAGTCTGAATAGGGCGTTGAGTCGCATGTTGTAGACCCGAAGCGGAGTGATCTACCCATGGGCAGGTTGAAGCGCGGGTAAGACCGCGTGGAGGACCGAACCCACCAGGGTTGAAAACCTGGGGGATGACCTGTGGGTAGGGGTGAAAGGCCAATCAAACTCCGTGATAGCTGGTTCTCCCCGAAATGCATTTAGGTGCAGCGTCATGTGTTTCTTACCGGAGGTAGAGCTACTGGTTGGCCTAGGGGGCCGACAAGCTTACTGAAGTCAGCCAAACTCCGAATGCCGGTAAGTGAGAGCATGGCAGTGAGACTGCGGGCGATAAGGTTCGTAGTCGAGAGGGAAACAACCCAGATCACCAGCTAAGGCCCCTAAGCGTGTGCTAAGTGGGAAAGGATGTGGAGTTGCAGAGACAACCAGGAGGTTGGCTTAGAAGCAGCCACCCTTGAAAGAGTGCGTAATAGCTCACTGGTCAAGTGATTCTGCGCCGACAATTTAGCGGGGCTCAAGCACACCGCCGAAGCTGTGACACTCGCGCCAACGCCCGGCCCTCTGTGGTTAAGGCGGATGGCGGCTAAGGCCGCCGCGGTTTCGGCCGCGGACGCCTAGGCCGCGGCCGCTGGCTCCTTTAGGGTCCAGGTGCGCGGGTGGGTAGGGGAGCGTCGTGTGGCAAGAGAAGCAGCGGAGTGATCCAGCTGTGGATGCTACACGAGTGAGAATGCAGGCATGAGTAGCGAAAGAGGGGTGAGAAACCCCTCCGCCGAATGACCAAGGGTTCCTGGGGCAGGCTAATCCGCCCAGGGTAAGTCGGGACCTAAGGCGAGGCCGACAGGCGTAGTCGATGGACAACGGGTTGATATTCCCGTACCCGCGTGAGTGCGCCAATGCCGAGGCCGGCGATGCTAAGCACCTGACACCGGCGAGCCCTTCGGGGCTGATCCGGTCGATCGTGCGATCCAGACTGGTAGTAGGCAAGCTGAAGGGGTGACGCAGGAGGGTAGCTCTACCGGGCGATGGTTGTTCCCGGAGTAAGGGTGTAGGGCGGTGCGTAGGCAAATCCGCGCGCCATGAGCCTGAGACCTGACGCCGAGCCGATTTTGGTGAAGTGAGTAATCCCATGCTGCCAAGAAAAACCTCGCAGCGAGCACTTAAGCGGCCCGTACCCTAAACCGACGCAGGTGGTCAGGTAGAGAATACCGAGGCGATCGGGTGAACCGTGGTTAAGGAACTAGGCAAATTATCCCCGTAACTTTGGGAGAAGGGGAGCCGTGTCCGGTGATGGGATTTACTCCCTGAGCTGGGCGTGGCCGCAGATACCAGGGAGAAGCGACTGTTTACTAAAAACACAGGTCCGTGCAAAGTCGCAAGACGACGTATACGGACTGACGCCTGCCCGGTGCCGGAACGTTAAGGGGACGGGTTAGCGGCCTTCGGGTCGCGAAGCTCAGAACTTAAGCGCCGGTAAACGGCGGTGGTAACTATAACCATCCTAAGGTAGCGAAATTCCTTGTCGGGTAAGTTCCGACCTGCACGAATGGCGTAACGACTTCTCCACTGTCTCAACCACGGACCCGGCGAAATTGCACTACGAGTAAAGATGCTCGTTACGCGCAGCAGGACGGAAAGACCCCGGGACCTTTACTGCAGCTTGACATTGGTGTTTGGGACGTCTTGTGTAGGATAGGTGGGAGACTGTGAAGCAGGGACGCTAGTTCCTGTGGAGTCATCGGTGAAATACCACTCTGGTCGTTCTGGATGTCTAACCTAGGTCCGTTATCCGGATCAGGGACAGTGTCTGGTGGGTAGTTTAACTGGGGCGGTTGCCTCCCAAAAGGTAACGGAGGCGCCCAAAGGTACCCTCAGCCTGGTCGGCAACCAGGTGTCGAGTGTAAGTGCACAAGGGTGCTTGACTGTGAGACAGACATGTCGAGCAGGAGCGAAAGCTGGGACTAGTGATCCGGCGGTGGCATGTGGAAGCGCCGTCGCTTAACGGCTAAAAGGTACCCCGGGGATAACAGGCTGATCTTCCCCAAGAGTCCATATCGACGGGATGGTTTGGCACCTCGATGTCGGCTCGTCGCATCCTGGGGCTGGAGCAGGTCCCAAGGGTTGGGCTGTTCGCCCATTAAAGCGGTACGCGAGCTGGGTTTAGAACGTCGTGAGACAGTTCGGTCCCTATCCGCTGCGCGCGCAGGAGACTTGAGAGGGGCTGTCCCTAGTACGAGAGGACCGGGACGGACGAACCTCTGGTGTGCCA
>CAVPLC010000053.1:0-45238 GCA_963705835.1 uncultured Actinomycetes bacterium | reverse complement strand
TGGCGGCGTCGCGGGCCGCGGCGCCACCAGGCGAAGCGCAGCACGATGATCGGGATGAGCCACCACAGCGGCGACAGCACCATCCGCCATGCTGGCCATGCGCCCCGGATCCGACGATCAGGATCGTGAAGAACAGCAGCGGCACGAGGAAGGGCAGGCGCGGGGCCCAGGTGCGCGGCTGCGGAGTGATGGACGCTTCCCGGAGCGACGGCAGGTCGGCCAGGAGCCTGCTGAGGTCGCTTTCGGTCCGCGCGGCCAGGGCCTGCGTCATGCGGTCGTCGAACTCGGCCTGGTCGAGCCGGCCCTGCTGGAAGTGCTCGCCGAGTTCGGTCACCACCGCGTCGCGCTCGGCGTCGGACACGCGCAGGTCAGGGCGGGCATCCCGGCGGATTCCGCGGGACTGGCCGGTCCCCCAGAGCTGGCCGGGGTGCCGGGGCCATCCGTCGTCGGCTGGTGTTGCTTGCTGCCTGGTCTCGTCCACTGAACTCACCTGGTCTCTGTTGCGCGGCGCGATGACGGCCCCGCACTAGTTGCCAGCTAAACGGTTGCGAGCCGCAACTATATTCCCGGTTTGATAGTATTCACAGATGAATGAACGCCAGGACGCGGGCGAGGAGGACTTCGCCTACCTGCTGGTGCAGCTGGGCTTCCACGTGGCGCGGCAGTTCAGCGAGCGGCTCGCGCCGCTTGATCTCGAGCCCCGGCACGCCGGGCTGCTGTTCCGGCTGGCCGCCAACGAGGGGCTATCGCAGCAGGCGATCGGCGAGCTCCTCGGGCTCAATCCCACCCGGATGGTCTTCCTGGTCGACGAGCTCGAGCAACGCGGCCTGGTTGAACGACGGCGCAACGCCACCGACCGCCGTTCCTACGCGCTGTACCTGACCGCGCAGGGCCGGGACAAGCTGCGCCAGGTGCGGGCCTCCGGGAGCCGCCATCAAGACGAGCTCGGCGCCTCGCTCACCCAGGCCGAACGCATCGAGCTGACTAAACTCCTGCGGCGGCTGGCTGCTGAGCAGGGCATCACCGAGCACGACTTTCCCGGCATCCCGCCGCAGTCACACTGACGCGCGCTGCGATACCCGCACGGGCGGCGGGTCAGCATCCAGACCCCGCTGGCGGCCGGCCCGGCTAGCCGCCGGACGGCGCCTGACGGCCCCGATCACAGGAAGCAGGTACGCACGTGGCAACGGTCAGCGTCCGTTACATCGTCAACGACATCGACGCCGCGATCGGCTTCTACACCAGGTATCTGGGCTTCAGCGTCCAGATCGATCCCAACGACATGTTCGCCATGCTCAGCAGGGGCGATCTGCGCCTGGTGCTCAGCGTCCCCGGCGCGCCCGCGGGCGGAGGCCAGGCCATGCCGGACGGCACGCTGCCCCAGCCCGGCGGGTGGAACAGGTTCTCGATCGAAGTGCAGGACCTGACCGCCGTCATCGCGCGGCTGCGAGGTGACGGCGTCCGGTTCCGCAACGACCTGGTGACCGGCCTGGGCGGCAAGCAGATCATCGCCGAGGATCCCTCGGGTAACCCGATCGAGCTCTTCGAGCCGACCCTGACCGAGGCCAGGCTCTCCCCCGACCCGAAGACCTGACCGGCACGGTCACGCGTTCGGATCCGGGCCGGGATCGCGGCCGCAGGCCCGGAGCTCGAGTCGGCTCAGGTACACCTCCCAGCCCTTGCGGTGATGATCGCGCTGGCCGCCCTCGGGCAGGCCGTGATGGCGCAGCACGACGCGGGTGCCGTCCTGCTCGGCGTGCAGCGTGATGACCACGCGCGTGGTGCCGGGCGGGACGGCGGGGTCGTGGGTCCAGCCCCAGGTGAACACCACGCGGCGCGGCGGGTCGATCTCGACGAACTCGCCGACCGCCTCGACGCCTTCCCGCATGAAGATGCGGTACGAGCCGCCGGGGACCGCCTCCAGGGTGGCGTCGCGGCCCATCCACTGGACGTAGCGGCCGGGGTCGATGAAGTAGGGGAACACTGTCTCCGGCTCGGCCGCGATGTACACGCTCACCTCGACTGCGTCGTCATCGGCCATGACGGTCCTTGTCACGCTGCTCGGCTTCGGCCAGGTCCTTGACCCGCCCCAGGCCGCGCCGCCAGTGGTCCTCGACGACCGAGCGGAGCGACCCGAGAGCGGCCTGGTCGGTCCGGTAGAAGCGGCTGGTCCCCTCCCGGCGCTCGACAAGGAACCCGGCCGTCTTGAGCACGCGCAGGTGCTGGCTGACCGCCGACCAGGACACGTCGAATTCCGCGGCGATGTCGCCCGCGGACAGTTCCCGGTCCCAGACCAGCTCGAGGATCCGCAGCCGGCGGGGCGCGGCGATCACCTGCAGCGGTTCCATGACTGCCATGCTCCTCGGTCGCCGCGTCGCGCGAGACGTCTCGCTGCGGCTGTCTTGACGCAAGATATCTATTTTAGATAGAACTAAAATAACATTGAGTACATACTGAGGCAACGGAGCACGCCGTGAACCGATCCATCATCCTGGCGACCGACGTCGAGGCCGACCGTGCCCGCGTGTTCGAGGTCCTTTCCAAGACCGAGGGACAGCGGGCGTTCTGGACCGCGGACTGCGACGTGTCCGCCGACCGGGCCCGGTTCGGCTTCCCGCAGGCGCCCGTCGACCTGATCGCCGACGTGAGCACGGAGCCGGGCAAGCTGGTCCGCATGCGGGTCACCTCGGGCTTCCCGTTCTGGGAGGACTCGACCTGGGAGTGGGAGCTCGGCGAGGCCTCCCGCGCCGCCACCGGGACCAGCGTGCTGTTCAGGCACTACGGCTTCGGCGAGGGATACGCCGAGATCGACCTCGGTCATACCGCCCAGAGCTGGGCCCTGATCCTGGACCGCCTGGCCGGCTACCTCGCCAGCGGTACCCCGCAGCCGTTCTTCCCGGCCGAGGCGTAATGAGCGGCTAGCCGAGCAGGGGCCGAACACTGCCCCGGCCAGCTGGACCGCGGCGGCCTGGCTGAGCACCTCTCCGGTTAGTTCCGGGTGGCTGGCCAGGTAGGCCTGCGCGTGCTCGGGGGTCGTGACGAAGTTGATGTGCGGGCAGCAGCACTGCGCGCTGGGCACGCCGGAGCTGGGGCGGGTGACCAGCACCGCGGTGGCGGACGGGCTCCACCGCCACTCCCCCGCGCCGAGCTCGACCCGTACCGGTTCGCCGCTGTGCGGGTCGGCCGCGACGATGACGCCGTCGCGGCCGGTCATCTGCGGGATGCCGAGCGCGTCGATCGCGCACATGGACCACACCGGAGGGCCGCCGGCCAGGTGCACCCGGTGCCCGGTGGGGAGGCCGGAGAACGGGTAGGCCACCGCGACCTGGCCGGCTTCTCCCAGGTGCACGAGGTCCGCGGCGGCCAGATCGGCGTACGCGGTGTCCGGGTCGAGGCCGAGCCGACGGGCTTCCGGGCCGAGCCAGGAGCGGCCGGGAGGCTCGCCGTTCGCGACGAAGTAGGCCAGGATCGCCTGGTGCAGGCGGCGCAGGTTGCCCGGCAGCGCGGCGTGCCTGGCTGCGGTGCCCGCGGCGGCCCAGGCCGGATCGAGGGTGGCCGGATCGAAGGTCGCAAGCCTTTCCGTACCGGCCAGCACCGCCCGCAGCTGGGCCAGCGACGGCGCGCGGGCGATCGAGCCGTTCTCGTCCCGGTACAGGCGGCAGGACAGGCTCGGCGGCAGGCCGGCCACGGCGAACGGGTCCGCGCCGTCGATCAGCAGCGTCGGTGAGCCGGTCATCCCCAGCGCCGTCGCCTGGTCCAGGTCGGATACGACCTGCCGCTCGACGTCGGCGTTATCGACGGCGAGCTGGGTCAGGTACGCGGACAGCGTGACCGCGCCGGGGCAGTCGGGCACGTGCAGGATCTGGACTCTCATCGGCAGGCCGATCCGGCCAGCGCGTTCACCCCGGCCTGGTCGGCTACCTCTCTGGTCCGCATGCGTCCAGCATGAACCCGGTACCTGGGTACCTGGGTACCGGGTCAACCCGCGTCGGCCCTCGACTCAGAGTCCGTAGACGGTGGTCGCGGTCCCGGAGAAGACGGCGTCGCGTTCCGCGGCGCTGAGCTGCGCGGTCAGGTCACGGGCCGCCCCGAGGACGTCGCCGTAGCCGGCGGCCAGGGTGCACACCGGCCAGTCCGAGCCGAACATCATCCGGGCCGGGCCGAACGCCTCCAGCGCGGTGTCGGCGTAGGGACGCAGGTCGGCGACCTTCCAGCCGTGCCAGTCGGCCTCGGTCACAAGGCCAGACAGCTTGCCCACCGTGTTGGGCAGCGCAGCCAGGCGCCGCATATCCTGCGCCCAGGGCTCGGTACGGCCCGAGGCGACCGGTGGCTTGCCGAGATGGTCAAGGACGAACCGCAGGCCGGGCACTGCGGCTGCGGCCCGGGCGGCGGCGCCGAGCTGGCCGGCCGTGACGACCAGGTCGTAGACCAGGCCCGCGTCCGCCACCGCGGCCAGGCCGCGCAGCACGTCGGCACGGGCCAGCCAGCCCGGATCGGGTTCGCTCTGTACCTGGTGCCTGACGCCGACCAGCTTGCCGCCGCCCGGCATCTCGGCCAGCGCGGCCAGCCGGTCGGCGACGCCGGGGGCGGTCAGGTCGGTCCAGCCGACCACCCCGGCGATCAGGTCGCTGGCGGCGGCCAGGGCGAGCAGTTCAGGGGTCTCGCCGGGCACGGTGACGGTCTGCACGACGACGCTCGCGGCCACGCCGCTGGCCCGGGCGAGCGGCCGGTAGTCGCCGAGCAGGAAGTTGCGGCGCAGCGGCGCGAGGGCCGGCCCGGTGATCCAGTCCTGGTCGCGTACCCGCAGGTCCCACACGTGGTGGTGGGCGTCGACGATCCGCACAGCGTCTCCGTTCTTGGCACCTTTGGCGGTATGTCATACTCGGACAAACATCGGATCTTTACGGAGTGAGGGGGCGCGCACCGTGGCCGTCACCGACGAGGCCATCGAGAAGATCAAGGCCATGATCACCTCCGGCGCGCTGCGTGCCGGCGACCGGCTGCCCCGGGAGGCTGATCTGGCTGCCGACCTCGGGCTCTCCCGGAGTTCGCTGCGCGAGGCGGTGCGGGCGCTGTCCCTGGTCAACATCCTGGACGTGCGGCGCGGCGACGGGACCTACGTGACCAGCCTCGAGCCGCGGTTGCTGCTGGAGGCCCTGAGCTTCATCGTGGACTTCCACCGTGACGACACGGTGCTGGAGTTCCTGCGGGTACGGCGCATCCTGGAACCCGCGGCCACCGCGATGGCGGCCGAGCGGATCACCGACTCCGAAGCGGGGGAACTGCGCAAGCTCCTGGACAGCATCGGGCCGGACCCGCAGGCCGAGGACCTGGTGGCGAACGACCTGGAGTTCCACCGGCGGATCGTGGCGTGCTCGGGTAATTCCGTGCTCTCCTCGCTGCTGGAATCGATATCGGTGCCGACGACCCGGGCGCGGATCTGGCGCGGGCTGACCCAGACCGGGACGCTGGCCCAGACGCTGGCCGAGCACCGGGCCATCCTCGACGCGGTGGCCGCCCACGAGCCCGAGATCGCCAGGTCCTGGGCGACCGTGCACATCGCCGGCGTGGAGCAGTGGCTCGCCTCTGTTCTATGAGTACCTGGCCAGATCGGTCCACAGCGACTCGGGGATAGGCAAGCCAAGGTACCCCGCGTCGGCGCGGATCTCCTCCGGTGCCCGGGCACCCACCACCGCGGCGGTGACCGCGGGGTGGCGCAGCACGTAGCGCAGGGCCGCCGCCGCCACCGGGACGCCGTGGCGAGCGCAGATGTCGCGGACCCGGCGGGCGCGGGCCAGCACGCCGGGCGCGGCCGGGGCGTAGTCGTAGCGGGCGCCGTCCGCGGGGTCGGCCAGGACGCCGCTGTTGAACACCCCCGCGGCCAGCACCGCGACGCCGCGCGAGCGGCACAGCGGGAACAGCGAGCGCGCCGCGGAGTCGTCGAGCAGCGTGTACCGCCCGGCGACCAGCACGCAGTCCAGGTCCGCGCGCGACACGAACCACTCGGCCAGGGAGGCGGAGTTGACCCCGAGGCCGATGGCACCGACGGCGCCGTCCGAGCGCAGCCGGGCCAGCGCGGGATAGGCACTGTCCAGGGCCTCGGCCTGGTGGTCGTCGGGGTCGTGGATGAGCGCGATGTCGACCCGGTCCAGCCGCAGCCGCCGCAGGCTGTCCTCGAGCGAGCGCAGCACGCCGTCGGCGCTGTAGTCGCGCACCCGCCGCAGCGCGGGCGTGGCGAAGAACTCGTCGACGCCGTCCGCCGCGTCGTCGTCGGGTACCAGGAGCCGGCCCACCTTGGTGGACACGACGAACTCCGCTCGCCGGCGCCCGGCCAGGAAATCGCCGATCCGCCGCTCGGACAGGCCCACCCCGTAGTGCGGCGCGGTGTCGAAGGCGCGGATCCCGGCGTCCCACGCCGCCGCCAGCGTCGCGGCGGCGTCCTCGTCGCTGACCGGCGCGTACAGGCCGCCGATCGGCGCCCCGCCGAAGATCAGCGGGCCCGGCAGGGTCAGTGCTGCCACGCGGGGCCCGAGGGGTAGGAGTACTCGGCGAGGGCCTCGGGCAGCATCTCGGTCGACGCACCCGGGGTTTCCGGAGTGCGGTAAAGTCCGCCAGATACCACCGCGGGCGCGGCGAAGTGCTCGTGCAGGTGGTCGATCCACTCGATCCGGCGCCCGTGCGCGCTGCCCGACACGGCCACGTAGTCGAACATCGACAGGTGCTGGACGATCTCGCACAGGCCCACTCCCCCGGCGTGCGGGCAGACCGGCACGCCGAACTTCGCCGCCAGCAGCAGGTTGGCGATGTTCTCGTTGACCCCGGCGACGCGGCAGGCGTCGATCTGCATGATGTCGATGGCGCCGGCCTGCAGCAGCTGCTTGAACATGACCGGGTTGGCGACGTGCTCGCCGGTGGCCACCTTGACCGGCCGCACGCCCTCGCGGATCGCCGCGGTGCCCAGGATGTCCTCCGGGGCGGTCGGCTCCTCGACCCAGGCGGGCCGGAACGGGGCCAGCTCGGAGACCCAGGCGATGGCGGTCGGCACGTCCCAGACCTGGTTGGCGTCGATGGCCATGCCGACGTCGTCGCCGAGCACCTCGCGGGCGATCGCGCACCGGCGCTTGTCGTCCTCGAGCGCCGCGCCGACCTTGAGCTTGACCTGCGTGAAGCCTTCGCCGACCGCCTCGGCGCAGAGAGCCGCGAGCCGCTTGTCGGAGTAGCCGAGCCAGCCGGGCGCGGTCGAGTAGGCCGGGTAGCCGTCCCGCCGCAGCGCGGCGATCCGCTCGGCCCGGCCGGCGGCGCCGCGTTCCAGCAGGCCGACGGCCTCGTCGGGGGTCAGCGCGTCGCCCAGGTAGCGGAAGTCGACCAGCCCGGCGATCTCCTCCGGGGGCAGCTCGGCGAGCAGCAGCCACAGCGGCTGCCCGGCCCGGCGGGCGGCCAGGTCCCAGCACGCGTTGAGCACCGCGCCGGTCGCCATGTGCATGACCCCGCAGGACGGTCCGAGCCAGTGCAGCGGGCTGTCGCGGACCAGCCGCCGGTACAGCTCGCCGAGGCGGCAGGGGCCGCCGGCCTCGCCGAGGATCTCGTCCAGGTCCTGGCCGGCCAGGAACGGCTCGAGGACCCGGATCGCGGCCAGCTGGACATCGTTGCCGCGGCCGATGGTGAACGCGTAGCCGTGCCCGGCCAGCCCGTCGGCGTCGGTCCGCACGATGACGTACGCCGCGGAGTAGTCCGGCGCCGCGTTCATCGCGTCTGATCCGGCGAGGCTCCGCGAGGTGGGAAACCGCACGTCATAGAGCTCGAAACCCGGTGATCTTGGTCATCGGCACCACTCCGACTCGGGGGGCTTGCCCCCCCAAGGGGGGTTTGGGGGGATGGGTCCCTCCCAAGGGGGGTCCGGGGGGATGGGTCCCCCCGGGAAGAAGAGCAGGGGGGGTCTGGGGGGATCGTTCCCCCCGGGGCTAGCACAGTCACTCGGCGCTCGATTCGCCGCCGATCACGCGGGCCAGGATCAGCGCGAACAAGATGACGCCGCCGTCGATGGCGTCGATCCAGTAGTTCGGGGCGTTCTCCAGGTCCAGGATGTTCTGCACCACGCCGAGCAGGATGACGCCGGAGGCGGCGCCGACCATGTTCCCCCGGCCGCCCTGCAGCGATACGCCGCCGATGACCGCGGCGGCGAACACCGCGAAGATGATCCCCTCGCCGTACCCCTGGCTGGCCGCCACCGACGACACCCGCCCGGCCTCCATCAGGCCGCCGACCGCCGCCAGCATGCTGCCCGCCACGTAGACCCCGATCCGGACCTGGTCCACCTTGATCCCCGCGGCCCGGGCCGCCTCCCGGTTGCCCCCCACGGCGTAGATTGCCCGGCCCAGCCGGTGATACCGCAGGAACAGCCCGGCGGCGACGAAGATGGCCGCCGCGACGATCAGCGAGACGGGAAGCCCCCCAAGGCTCGCCGCGCCGAGGTAGCTGAACGCAGCCGGCAGGTTGAACAGGGACTGCCCCTTGACGATGCCGTCCTGGACTCCCGCGAGCAGGATCGTCATGCCCAGGGTCACGATGAAGCCGTTGAGCCGCCCCTTGACGATCAGCATGCCGTTGACGAACCCGACCGCCGCGCCGACCGCCAGCAGGATCAGGAGGCCGAGGTAGGGATTGAGCAGCAGGCCGTTGCCGTACGCCGCGGCGGGGACGAGGAGCCACGCGACCAGCATCGGGGCCAGCCCGTAGGTGGCCTCCAGCGAGAGGTCCATGCCGCCGATCAGCAGGATCAGCGACTCGCCGACCACCACGACGCCGAGGGAGGAGATCTGCTGCCCGATGCCGGTGATGTTCGACACGGTCAGGAAGTGGCTGTTCAGCACCGCGCCCACGACGATGAGCATGGCCAAGACGGGCAGCAGCGCCGCCTCGCGGAGCCAGGAGATCGCCGCCGCGCTCCGGCTCCGCCGGCGGAGCAGCGCGGATTCCACGTCCGCCGCCAGCGCCGCGATGCTGTCCTTGATCTCACTCATGGCGAATCTCCATGCCCTCGCTGGCCGCGATCAGCGCCTCGCGGTCGAAGGGCGGGTCGGTGAACTCGGCGAAGACCTCCCCGCGCACCAGCACGAGCACGCGGCCGCAGATGACCAGGTCGTCAAGCTCGTCGCTGGCCAGCAGCAGGCTCGCGCCGGTTTCGGTGGTGATCCGGTTGAGCTCGGCGAGCAGCAGTTCCTTGGAGGCCACGTCCACGCCCCGGGTGGGGGCGATGGCCACGATCACCACCGGGTCGCTGGCCAGGGCCCGGGCCACGGTCACCTTCTGCTGGTTGCCTCCGGACAGCTCCCGGACCGGCTGGCCGAGCCCGGCCGACACCAAAGACAGCCGCCGGGCCAGCGGCGCGGCGAGCGCCTCGCGGCGCCGCGGGCCCACGAAGCCGCCCCGGGTGATCCGGTCCACGATCGTCATCGAGATGTTCTCGGCCGCCCCGAGCAGCGGCACGAACCCGTCCGCCTGCCGGTCCTCGGGGATGTAGCCGATGCCGGCCCGCAGCGCCCCGGCGCGGTCGCCGGGCCGCAGCACCCGGTCACCGAGCTTTAGCTGCCCGGCGTCGGCCGCGACCGCGCCCGCCACGATCCGGGCCAGCGTGGTCGCTCCCGACCCGCGCAGCCCGGTGATGCCGACCCGCTCCCCGCCGCGGATGGTCAGCGAGACGTTGCCGAGGAACACGCCCGGGGAGGCGTAGGTCACGCCCTCGATCACCAGGTCCGGAGCGCCGCGGCCCGCGTCCGCCCCGGCAGGCTCGCCGCGTGCGGGAGTGTGTACGCCGGACCGTTCGGAATCAATATTCTTTTTACCGACCATGGCGGTGACCAGGTCATCCTTGGTCACCTGGCCGAGTGGCGCGGTGAGCACCATCTCGCCGTCCCGCAGCACGGCCACGTCGGTGCAGATCTCGAAGACCTCCTCCAGGTGGTGGGAGATGTACAAGATCGCGACGCCCTGGGCCCGGAGCTGGCGGACGCGCTCGAACAGCCGCTGCACCGCGCCGCGCTCCAGCGCGGCGGTGGGCTCGTCGAGCAGCAGGCAGCGGGTGCCCGCGGCCAGCGCCCTGGTGATCTCGACGACCTGGCGCTGCTCGACGGTGAGGTTGGCGCAGGGGGTCTCGGCATCCACGTCGAAGCCCCATTCGGCCATGACCTTCCTGGCCTGCTCGCGCATGCGGCGCCAGTCCACGATGCCCGGGCCGCGGCGCGGCTGGCGGCCGAGGAAGACGTTCTCGGCCACGGTGAGCTGCGGGACCACCATGGAGCGCTGGAAGACGGTGGCGATACGCCCGCGCCATGCGGCGATGTCGCCGAGCGAGGGCGCGGGCCTGGAGTCGAAGAGCACCTCGCCCGCGTCCGGGGCGATGATGCCGGACATGATCGAAACCAGAGTGGACTTGCCCGCGCCGTTCCGTCCGACCAGGCCGAGGCAACGGCCAGGGTGCAGGTCAAGACCGATGCCGCGCAGCGCGTGCGTACTGCCGAACCGCTTGTGAATCCCTGCCGCGCTGGCCGCCGGGGGGGCTTTGGGGTTGGCGGCCAGCGCGGCCGAGACGTCGGGTTCGCTCATGCGTTATGCCGACGAACTGCAGACGCCGCCATGCGCGTTGCCGTACACGTTGCCCCACAGCGACGAATCGCTGACCGGCGTGGTGGTCACCGTGCCGGTCAGGCCGGAAACGGGAGTGACGGTCAGGGTCTGCCCGGCCTTGGTCACGAACGGCGGCACGATCGGGTCGCCCAGGTTGGCATCGCCCGCGAAACTGACCATCGCCAGCTGGGGCGCGCCGCCGCCCGGCTGGCCCGCGCTCAGCTTGACGCCGTTGGCCGCGTCGAGCGCGTACTTCAGTGCCCAGTACGCGTACAGGTTGGCAGGCTGGGACTGAGAGGCGCTCAGTGTCCCGTTGGAGATGTCGCACATCTCGAACGGAACCCCGTCGTCGCTGATGACCATCACCTTGCCGGTCAGGCCCTTGGACTTCAGCAGCGGGATGATGCCGGTGTCGGGGCTGGACCACTGCGAGTAGATCGCCTTGAGCTGGCTGCCGTAGGCGTTGACCGCGTTCTGCGCGTCGGTGACCGCGGTAGCCGTGGTCCAGCCGGTCGGGTCCTTCAGGAGGTGCACGCCGGGGTCGTTGGCCGCCATGCACTGGTTGAAGGCGTTGGTCCGGTCGGCACCGTTGGAGGAGGTCAGGTCGCCCTCGAGGTCGAGCACGTAACCCGACTTGACCGTCGAGCTGATGTAGGCGCAGGCGTCCTGGCCGTACTCCAGGTTGGACGCGCGCACCACCATGTACACCTTGCCGACGCCGACGATGGTGTCCACGGAGATGAGCTGCACGTGGTGCGCGGCCGCGTAGCTGATCGCCGGGCCCAGGCTGACAGCGGTCTCCGGGTTCACGACGATCGCCTTGGCGCCCTCGTTGACCAGGGTCTCGATCTGGGTGTTCTGCAGGTTGGCGTCGTTGCCCGCGAGCAACGGGCCGAGCATGTGGATGTGCAGCTGGGCGGCGTACTGGGACTCGTAGTTGATGTAGGCGGACCAGAAGGCGGTGTTGTTGTAGGTGAGGTCGATGCCGATGTCGGTCGACCCGGTCGTCGACGCCGAGCTCGTCGAGCTGGCCGAGGTGCTGGCCGGGCTGCCGGAGCTGGAGCTTGAGCTGCAGGCGGCGGCGAGCATGACCGTGGCGGCCGCGGCCGCCACGGCCGTGATGGTGGCGCGAGGGCGTCTCAGCAGGCCCGCGCCCGTACGTTTGCGCAGTGTCATGGAACCTCCCTGGAGGGCTGCTCCGAGGAAAATAGATCCGATGTCTGCTCGTTGTCAATGCCTGGAAACCTGCTGAAACGACGCTGATATCAAACGGATACCTTAGATGTCATCCGATGTTTACTTCATGGGTGGATTGGGCCGGATCCGCAGGCCGGCCATCCCGCCGTCGACGGCCAGGGCGGTGCCCGTGGTGGCGCCCGCGTGCGGGCTGGCGAGATAGGCGATGGCCGCCGCCACCTCATCCGCCGTCACCAGCCTGCCCGCGGGCTGGCGGGCGGTGAGCGCGGCGCGTTCGGCGGCGGGGTCGGGCGCGGCGTCGAGCAGCCGCCCCACCCACGGGGTGTCGACCGTGCCGGGATTGACGCAGTTGACCCTGATGTGCTCGGCCACGTGATCGGCGGCCATGGCCAGGGTCAGGGCGTAGACCGCGCCCTTGCTCGCGCTGTACAGCGCCCGCTGCGGCAGCCCGGCGGTGGCCACGATCGAGCAGGTGTTGACGATGGCCGCCTGGCCGCGTTCGCGGGCCGCCGCGCGCAGCAGCGGCAGCGCCGCCCGGGTGACGCGGACGATGCCGAGCACGTTCACGTCGAGCACCCGGTGCCACTCCGCGTCGTCGTTGTCCTCGACGGTCCCCGCCGCGCCGATCCCGGCGTTGTTGACCAGGATGTCCAGTGATCCGATGGCCTGGCCGACGTCGGCGACGGCGGCACGGACCGAGGCGTCGTCGGTCACGTCCGCGATGACCGGGTACGCCTCGCCCGCGTCCTGCAGGTCAACCGGGGCCTTGACCCGGTCCAGCACCGCAACCCGGGCGCCGCGCGCGGCGAGCAGCCGGGCGGTGGCCAGGCCGATGCCGGACGCGCCGCCGGTGACCAGCGCGGCCCGCCCCGCGAATTCAGCTGAGAGTTCCGTCATACATCCGATGTATAACGCATCGCGCGACAACGGTCCAGGGCTCAGATGTGCAGGCGGCGGGTCACGACCCCCTGGCCGACGTCGCTGCCGAGCCAGAGGCTGAAGTGGCTGCCGATGTCGAGGTAGTCGGCCACGTCGTCGCCGATGACCCGCAGCGTGACCAGGATCTCGGGTTTCCCGGGCCGGAACGGCCCTCCCTCGTCCGCGTCGACCAGCGCGCTGAACACCTGACTTCGGTGGGTTTCGGCGTTCTCGGCGCGCAGCACCATGCGGTGCGACCCGGAACTGAGCTTCGCCTGCGCGTCGCCGTCCTGGTCTTGGAAGGGCGTGACCAGGGCCTGGAACTTGTACCGCTTCATGTCCGCCACCACCTTCGGGCACTAATATCGTAGCCCGATAGTTTTGTATGGGCCTAACGCCCGCAGGCCTGGAAGGTGACGATGGCCCAGCTCACCCAGCAAGACTTCGAGAGGCTGCTGGAGTTCCGGGTCACCCTGCGGCGCTTCCAGCGGTGGAGCGAAGACCAGGCGCGGGCCGCGGGCCTGACCCACGTGCAGCACCAGCTGCTGGTCGCGATCAAGGGTCACCGGGGCGCCCAGCCGCCCACCGTCGGCGACCTGGCCGGCTACCTGCTGCTGCGCCCGCACAGCACGGTGGAGCTGGTAGACCGGGCCGAGGCCGCGGGGCTGGTCGAGCGGACGCCGGACGCCGGCGACGGCCGGGTGGTGCGGGTCCGCCTGACCGGCGCCGGCGAGGAGATCCTGCAGCAGCTGACCCGCGCTCACCTGGACCAGCTGCACGACCTGGCGGTCGTTCTGGATGAGTTCGTGACCCGGCAGGACGATCGCGGCTAGCTCGCGGGCGGCACGACGACGGTGCCGGTGGCGGTGACGACGACGATCGGCTCGGCGAGGACCGAGGCGGCCGATTCGCCGCGCGCGGGGTCGGCGCGGCAGACCACGCGGGCCTCGAAGGCGAGCTGGCGGCTGCGGCGGCCGACCGCGGTGACCGTGGCGGTGGCCTCGATGATGTCGCCGGCCAGCACCGGGGCGCGGAACTGCACGTCGGAGTAGGACGCGAACAGCCCCTCGTCGCCGTCCATCCGGATGCACGCCTCGGTCGCCACGTCGCCGAACAGCCCGAGCACGTAGGCGCCGTCGACGAGGTTCCCGCCGTAGTGGGCGTCGCCGTACTTCACGTACCGGCGGTGGGTCACGCTAAGGCCCACGGTCATGCCGCTTCTCCAACAGGCGCCAGGGCGTGCACGAGGTAGCTGGCCACCTCGCTGGGCGTGGTGCCGCGGCCGAAGATCTTGTCCACGCCGAGGTCGTGCGCGGCGCCGGGATCGAACCGGGGCCCGCCCACGACCAGCAGCGGCCGCTGCAGGCCGAACCCGGCGTGGAACGCCGCCGACATCTCGCGGGTGTTCGACAGGTGGGCGTCGCGCTGCGTGACGACCTGGCTGACCAGCACCGCGTCGGCGTGCTCGGCCGCGGCGCGGGCCACCAGGTCCGCCACCCCGACCTGGGAGCCCATGTTGACCACGCGGATCTCCCGGTAGTACTCCAGGCCCTTCTCCCCCGCGTGCCCCTTGACGTTGAGGATCGCGTCGATGCCGACGGTGTGCGCGTCGGTGCCGATGCACGCGCCGACCACGACCAGCTTGCGGCCCAGCGCCGAACGGATCCGCAGGTTCACCTCGGCCGCCGCGAGCACCGGGAACTCCCGCTCGGCCACGGTCACCGCCGACAAGTCGACCAGGTGAGCGACCCGGCCGTAGACGATGAAGAAGGTGAAGTCAGGCCCCATCCCCTTGGCGTGCACCACCATCGCCGGATCCAGGCCCATCTTGGCCGCGAGCTGCAGCGCGGCGCCCTCGGCGCGGGCCCGCTCGCTCTCGTCGCCGAACGGCACGGGCAGCGTGAACGACACCTGCACACGCCCGTCGCCCGTGGTGTCGCCGTACGGCCGCACGATCCCGGTCAGGCTCATCGCTTCACCTCCAGCAGGTCCGACGCGGGGTTGTAATAACCCTCCGCACGCTCGCACCACTCCGTCCAGGCCGCGGCCGCCGTCGGCGGGCCGCCTGGTCACCCCGAACGTCCCCTCGGCGATCGCGGTCAGCAGTCCCTGCGACCCGATGGTGCGCAGCAGGTCGACGGACTCGCCGAGCACCTGCCGGGCCCGCCGGGCGACGAACCCGTCCGGTTCGGGCCGGAACGAGGCGCCGAGCTGCCCGGCGGCGCGGCGCACGTAGCGCACGTTCTCCAGGGCCAGGTCGCGGTCGGACAGGAACGGGGTGTGGATGCCCTCGGTCATCATCCCGATGAGCAGGATGGACTGGTCGGTCATCACCCCGCACAGGTTGAAGAACGCGTCCAGCAGGTAGCCGGCGAACACGTTGCCGGTCATGTGCTTGGTCGGCGGCATGTACTTCAGCGGCGCGTCCGGGAACAGCTCCCTGACCAGCTGCGCGTGGGCCAGCTCGAGCAGGAACGAGTCGGGTATCTCGGGGTTGATCTCGAACGCGTGGCCCAGGCCCAGCTGGGCGTCGGCCAGCCCGGCCTCGCGGCCGAAGTACTCGTTCAGCAGCTGCGACACCACCACCGTGTGCGCCGCGTCCACCGCGTCGGCGGTGGTCAGGTAGTTGTCCTCGCCGGTGTTGATGACGATGCCCGCGCGTGCGTGCACCTGGCGGGAGAACCGCTGGTCGATGAACGTCCGGACGGGGTTGATGTCGCGGAAGATGATGCCGTACATGCAGTCGTTCAGCATCATGTCAAGGCGTTCCAGGCCGGCCAGCGAGGCGATCTCCGGCATGCACAGCCCGGAGGCGTAGTTGGTGAGCCGGACGTAGCGGCCGAGCTCGCGGGACACGTCGTCCAGCGCGGCCCGCATCAGCCGGAAGTTCTCCTGGGTGGCGTACGTGCCGGCGTAGCCCTCCCGGGTCGCGCCCTCGGGCACGTAGTCCAGCAGTGACTGCCCGGTGGACCTGATCACCGCGATGATGTCGGCGCCCTCCCGCGCGGCCGCCTGGGCCTGCGGGATGTCCTCGTAGATGTCCCCGGTGGCCACGATCAGGTAGATCCACGGCATCGGCGGGTTCGAGGTGACGGCAAGCATGCGGTCCCGTTCGGCGCGCTGGGCATCGATCCGGGAAATTCCTTTTTTGACCGAACGGTACGCGGCATCACGAGCCGCGTCAGCCTCGTCGCCGCCCGGCAGACGGAACTTGACCAGGCCCGCCGCGGCATCGACAGCCAGCGTGCGCAGGTCGGGGTAGCCCCCGGCCAGCATCGCGTCCCAGACCGGCAGGGCCACCCCGTGCTCCAGCCCGGTCGACTCGCGGACCGCGTCCGCGAGCCGGTTCACCCACGGCATCCCGTCCTCGCCCGAGCCTTCCAGGCCGGCCAGCCGCAGCACGGCCCGCTCCACCGACACGGTGGTATGCGTGCGGGCCAGTTCGGTGACGGGCTCGCCCGCGCGGCGGGCCAGTTCGCGGGCCTGCGCTACCAGCGCCGGGTCGAGGTTGAGCTTGCCGGTCACGGCTCGAGCCTCCGTTCGAACAGGTTCCTGACCGCGGCGTTGGTCCGGATCAGGTCCAGGGCGAGGTCGGCGTGGCCGGGCACGTAGCCGTTGCCGATCAGCATGGTCACGTCCGCGGCCACTGCCCTCGGCGCCGAGCGCGGCGGCGCTGAACGAGGTGGCCATCGAGAAGAAGATCACGGTGCCGCCCTGGGCGGTGGACAGGATCGCGCCGCCCTCGCAGCCCGCGGCGTCGACGCACACCACGGTCACGTCGGCCGGGCCGCCCGCGGCCGCACGCTGGCCGCCAGGCCGACCGGATCCCGGGCGTCGGCGATCACGATCTCGTCGACCAGGCCCCCGGCGTCGCGGAGCAGGGCGGCTTCGCTTTCCGTCGGGACGACGCCGATGACCTTCGTCGCGCCGGCCTGGCGGGCGGCGGCGGCGGACAGCGATCCGCTCTTGCCGGCCGCGCCGATGACGAGGGCCACCGATCCCTTGCTTCACGACACGCTTCGTCAGCGCGGGCGCGCCGCAGACGTCCAGTGACGGCCAGGGACAGGGGACCGGCAGGTCGTCGGGGCAGCACGGCGGCGATGGACCGCGCGAACAAGATGGCGTGGCCCTCGCAGGGGATCTGCTCGGATAGGCCGTCCCAGCGGGCCAGGGAGTCGGTGATGACCAGCGGGGTCAGGGTGAGCGAGACCAGGGTGGCGATCCGCTGGCCGGGCCGCAGGCCCAGCGGGGAATCGGGGCCTACCGCCTCGACGGTGCCGGTCAGCATGCCGCCGGAGCCGGTGACCGGGTTCTGCATCTTGCCGCGGGTCGCGATGATCTCCAGTACCGCGGCCCTGATCTTGTCCGGGTCGCCGGCGTAGGTCTCGCGCAGCTGCCGGTAGGAGGCGGCGTCCAGGTTCAGCCGGTCGACCCGGACCCGGACCTCATCGGGGGCGATCGCGGCGCTCGGGTCCAGCCGCCAGGCCGCCTGCGGGAGGACGCCTGGCGGGTCAAGGACGCGGTGCAGTCCTAGCGGTGACAGGGAGCTGGTCATGCGGCTGGTTTCCTTCCCGGGCCGGCCGCTCCAGGGGCCGGCCCGCGCCTACCGGCCGGTGCTCGCACAGGCTGTGACGTAACACACGGACCGTTCTGAAAAATCTTCTGTTATAGTACCAGAATACAGTAACTTCTTCGGTGCAGTAGGCTGTAAACAGCAAATTTTGCTGTGCCGGGTGCGCGGCAGGCTAGGTTACCCGGAGCCGCCGCCCCGGAAAATCTACGGTTCACTACGTTTTGTACCGCAGGTCCTTCGGTATCATGCATAGATGGGAGGGGTTCGTTCATGGTCTCGCAGCCCTATGTTTACCAGCGTCATGAGCTAGCCGAACCCGACTGGCGCCGGTTCCCCGGCTGGGCCGGGGTGTCCGCCGCCGACTGGGAGTCCGCGCAGTGGCAGCGCGCGCACTGCGTCAAGAACGCGCGGCAGCTCCGCCAGGTCACCGGGCCGGGGCTGGACGAGAGGTTCTTCTCCGATCTCGAGCGCGACCAGCGCGAGCGCGCGACCATGTCGATGCTGATCCCGCCGCAGATGCTCAACACCATGGTCCCGGCCGGACCCCCGGATCAGCCCGGCTTCACCGAGGCGTTCTACGCCGACCCGGTGCGCCGGTACATGATCCCGGCGTTCAGCGACCGGCAGACCGACTGGCCCTCCCACCCCTACGCGCAGCGCGACTCGCTGCACGAGGCGGAGATGTGGGCGGTCGAGGGCCTGACCCACCGCTACCCCACGAAGGTGCTCGCCGAGCTGCTGCCGACCTGCCCGCAGTACTGCGGTCACTGCACCCGGATGGACCTGGTGGGCAACTCCACGGCCCAGACCGACAAGCACAAGTTCGCGATGACCCGGGACGACCGGCTCGGCGCCATGCTGGACTACCTGCGCCGCACGCCCGGCGTGCGCGACGTGGTGGTCTCCGGCGGCGACGTGGCCAACCTGCCGTGGCCGCGGCTTGAAGGGTTCGTGGCCTCGCTGCTCGAGATCGACTCGGTCCGCGACATCCGCCTGGCCAGCAAGGCTCTGATGGGCCTGCCGCAGCACTGGCTGTCCAACGAGGTCCGCGCGGGCATGGCCCGGCTGGCCGGCACCGCGCGCTCGCGCGGCGTGAGCATCGCCATCCACACCCACGTGAACGCGGCCCAGTCCGTGACGCCGCTGGTGGCGCGGGCCGCCAGGGCCATGCTGGAGGCCGGCGTCCGCGACGTGCGGAACCAGGGCGTGCTGCTGCGCGGGGTCAACGACAGCAGCGAGGCGCTGCTCGACCTGTGCTTCGCCCTGCTGGATGAGGCCGGGATCATGCCCTACTACTTCTACATGTGCGACATGATCCCCGGCAGCGAGCACTGGCGGCTGACGCTGGGCGAGGGCCAGGCGCTGCAGCACGACATCATGGGCTACCTGCCCGGGTTCGCGACCCCGCGGCTGGTCTGCGACGTGCCCTACGTCGGCAAGCGCTGGCTGCACCAGGTGGCCAGGTACGACACCGAGCGCGGCATCTCCTACTGGACCAAGAACTACCACACCGCCATCGAGGCCGATGACGAGCTGGCGACCAGCCGCGAGTACCCGTACTACGACCCGATCTACACCCTGCCCGAGTCGGGCCAGGCGTGGTGGCGGACGACGGGGACCAGGCAGGCCCGGGCCGCCAACGCCACCGTGGTCAACATCGCCAACGCCGTCGGCTAGCTGCTCCGCAGCCCTTGACGCTGCCGCCCCGCCTTCATCGGCATGTCGGGATCTGTCGCTATGCACGTGCAAGGTCACGGAATTGTCACATTCGGGCCCCGAGTGAGCCGGGAGAACCGAGGTTCCGTGCTAGCAGGTGGATCACTGCATTCCAAGGAGGAGGCAATACGTCCATGTCTGTTAGATTTTCCCGGCCCCGGTCACTCGCCGCCGGCGCGCTCGCCGTCGCGGTCCCGGCCGCGGTGGCGCTGGCCGTGGCGGTTCCGGGCGGAGCGGCCCTGGCGTCCGGCCCAGGGAACGAGTTCCACCAGACCAACCTCATCTCAGATCTGAGCAACCAGGGCGCCCAGGTGGTCGACAAGAACCTCCAGAACTCCGTGGGGCCTTGCGTTCACCCCGGCCAGCCCGCTGTGGGTGGCGGACAACAACTCCGGTGTCGTCCACCCTGTACAGCATCAACGCCGGCGGCACCCAGGCGGCGAAGGTGAACCTCACCGTCACCCTGCCGGGCGGCCGGGCCTCCACCAACGACGGCTCGAGCCCGACCGGTCTGGTGTTCAACCCGACCGCCGGCTTCGTGGTCACGACCCCGGCGGGCAGCGGTGCCGCGCTGTTCATCTTCTCGGCGGAGGCGGGCCAGATCAGCGCCTGGAACCCGGCGGCGGACCCGGTCGTCAAGGGGGCCTCCACCGCCACGGTCGAGTTCAGCTCGCCGACCGCCGTCTACAAGGGGCTGACCATCGCCACCAACGACGACGGCACGTTCCTTTACGCGTCGAACTTCCACGACGGCACGGTAGACGTGTTCAACTCCAGCTTCAAACTCGTGCACCTGGAGGGGGACTTCACCGACCCGCGCCTGCCGCCGGGCTACGCCCCGTTCGGGATCCAGAACATCAACGGCCTCATCTACGTCACGTACGCCCTGCAGAACGCGGCCAAGCACGATGACGTGGCCGGGCGAGGTCACGGCTTCATCGACGTCTACACCAGCAACGGGTTCCTGATCGAGCGCCTGGCCTCCCGGGGTGACCTCGACTCCCCGTGGGGACTGGCGCTGGCGCCGGCCGGGTTCGGTCCGTTCGGCGGGAAGTTGCTGGTGGGCAACTTCGGGAACGGCCTGATCCACGCGTACGGACTGTTCTCCGGCAGGCCCGATGGCGCGCTGCTCGGCGAGAGTCACCGGCCCATCCAGATCGACGACCTGTGGGCGCTGAAGTTCGGCACCGCCACCACCGGCGGAACCGGCACGCTGCTGTTCAGCGCCGGCATCAACGACGAGAAAGACGGCCTGGTCGGCGCCATCAACCCGGTTCCGTAACCTGCCGTCTCGGTGCTGCCCGGCGGGTACGTCCTGCCGGGCAGCACGTTCTTGCGTCAGGGCCGGCCGTAGCGCGCGGCCAGGTCCTCCAGGTGCTGCCTGACCTGAGGCCATTCGGCCGCGGTGATGCTGAAGCGCGCCGAGTCGCGGGGCTTGAGGTCGGCGCCCAGACGGTGCGCGCGCAGGATGCCCTCGAAGCGCGCCCCGATTCTCTCCATGGCCTGCCGCGACCGCTCGTTGCGCGCGTCGGTGTGCAGGCACACCGAGCGGACCTGCCAGGTCTCGAAGGCGTAGGTGAGCATGAGGCGCTTGTTCTCGGTGTTCGCTCCGGTCCTGATGGCGCGCGGGCTCAGCCAGGTGTAGCCGATCTCGCAGGTGTCGGGCCCGTCGTGGCTCCTGCTGGCCTGGCTGGCCGCCCTAGGCCAGTAATCGAGATCGAAGAACCGGGTCGAGCCGATCACCATGCCGTCCTCCGCGCGGATCACGGCGAACGGGACGGCCGTTCCGGCGTCCCGGGCCGCGGTCGCCGTCTCGACGTACCGGCGGGCCTGGTCCTCGTCCTGCGGTACCGGGGACCAGCGGTACAGGTCACCGGCCCCGGCAGCCGCGGCGACCAGGCCTTTCACGTGATGGTGCTGGAGGGGCTCCAGGTGTACGTGCTTGCCGACCAGCGTTACGGGTGCGGTCGCCTGCGGCGTGGGTGCCGTGACTGGATGCTGCGCGGCCCGCTCGAGGTACCGGCCGTCGGCGCGGGCGAAGCCGAACTGCCGGTACAAGCCGTGGGCGTCGGAGGTGTGCAGCATCCAGCGCCATCCGGCTCCCGCGCCGTCCTCGATCATCATCCGCACGATGGCCTTGCCCAGCCCGGCGCCGCGGTGCCCGGCCAGCACGTAAACGTCGGCCAGGTAGGCCGTCCCGCCGTCGCCGAACGCCCGGGCGAAGCCGACCATGGCGCCGCTGCGGTCGTAGGCGCCCACCAGGCGCCAGGCCTCGGCGATCTGGCGCTTGATGTCCTGCGCGCCGCGCCACCGGGCCCAGTAGGCCCGGGTGGTCAAGAACGCTACCGCGGCCTGCAGGTCGACCCGGGCCGGGTCGTCGTCGACCTCGTAGTCGCCCGCGCTCGCGCGCATCACTTCACCCTCCAGCGTGTCCAGGCCTGCAGGTCGGCGTGTACCGGCTCGACGCCGCGCGGGCGCAGCTTGTCCGCGAGCACCCGGGCCCCGTAGTAGCCGTCGGCGGCCAGCACGATGCGGTCCCGGCCCTCGGCCAGCGTCAGCATCAGGGCCGTCGAGGCCGCCTGGCCGGACGCGAACGCGACCGCCCCGGCGTCCTCCAGGCCGCCGAGCGCCTCCTCCAGCGCCTCCCAGCCCGGGTTGGTTTCCCGGCCGTACCCCCGTGACGGCCGGGGCTCCCCCTCGGACACGTAGATGCTGGCCGCGACCAGAGGCGGGGCGGCGGGCTCGCCCGGCGTGCGATCGGTCCCCGCGTGGATCAGCCTGGACTCGACGGAGTAGCCGACGGCTCACCGGTGATCTCGCTCGTCCATCGCAGTCATCCGAACCAAGAATGTTACAGTACATATTGTGAACATACTGGTACGATATCGCCCTCAGGGCGGCACCGCCAGGGAGATTTCGGCCAGCGTGGAAGCGGGCGTGCGCAGCGGCCAGCTCAGCCCCGGAGACCGGCTGCCGCCGGTCCGCGAGCTGGCCGGCCAGCTCGGCGTCAGCCCCACCACGGTTGCCGCGGCCTACGGCGACCTGCGCCGGCGGGGCATCACCGCGGGAGCGGGCCGGGCCGGCACCAGGATCCGCGGCGCTCCCCCGGTCAGCAGCCGGGTGTACCTGAGCGCCCCGGCGGGTACCCGTGACCTGATCACCGGAGGCCCCGACCCGGATCTGCTGCCCACCCTGCCGGCCAGGCCCCCGATGCGGCCCGCCCGGTTGTACGCCGAGGCGCCGGTCGCGCCGCGGCTGCGGCGATTGGCCGCCGAGCAGCTGGCCGCCGACGGCATCGACGCGACCAGCGTGATCGTCACCGGCGGCGCGCTGGACGGCATCGAGCGGGTGCTCGCGACCTGGCTCACGCCCTCGGACCGGGTGCTCGTGGAGGATCCCGGCCACGCCGTGACCTTCGACCTGATCGCGGCGATGGGCTACACCGCGGTGCCGGTACCAGTGGATGACCTCGGCATCCGGCCCGCCGGGCTTGCCGCCGCGCTGGCCGGGGGCGCGAGCGCGCTGCTCGTGACCCCCCGGGCCCAGGCCGCCACCGGCGCGGCGTGGGACGCGGGCCGGGCCGCGGAGATCGGCGCGGTGCTGAACCGGTACCCGTCGCTCGGCGTGATCGAGGACGACCACGCCGGCGTGGTGGCGGGCGTTCCCGCGTTCTCGGTATCCGGGGGCCGCGAGCGGTGGGTCACCATCCGTTCGGTGTCCAAGTCGCTCGGGCCGGACCTGCGGCTCGCGGTGCTGGCCGGCGACGAGGCCACGGTGGCGCGGGTGGCGGGCCGCCAGGCGCTGGGCACCGGATGGGTGAGCTACCAGCTGCAGGAACTGGTCGCGGACCTGTGGTCGGACCCGTCAGTGGCGCGTGCGCTGCGCCTCGCGGCGGATGTGTACGCCGCGCGCGGCGAGGCGCTGCGGTCTGCGCTGCGCGGCCAGGGCATCGCGGCCAGCGGGCGGTCGGGTTTCAGCTGCTGGGTGCCGGTGCCCGACGAGGACGGGGTGGCGTCGGCGCTGGCCTCGGCGGGCTGGGCGGTGGCGCCGGGCCAGCGGTTCCGCATCGCGGCGGCGCCGGGCGTCCGGATCTCGTTCGCCACCCTGAACGAGGCCGACGCCGCCTCGCTCGCGGCCGACGTCGCCCGCGCCCTGCGGCACCGGACGTCCCGCCTGGACTGATCTCCTACGAGCTCGCCGGCCGGTAGGTGACCGACACCGCTCCGGTGCGCAGCGTGACCGATTCGCTCAGCGCGAGCGGCACGCGCTCGGTGACCTCGTCGAACAGGCGCAGTCCGGAGCCGAGCACGATCGGGGCGATCAAAAGGCTGAGCTCGTCGAGCAGCCCGGCCCGCAGCAGCCAGCTGACCAGGGTGGGGCTGCCGGGAACCTGGATGTTGCCGCCCGGCTGCTGCTTGAGCTCGGCCAGCGCGCCGGCTAGGTCGCCGCGGACCAGGCTCGCCGGACCCCAGTCCAGGTCCTGCAGCGTGCTGGACACGATGTACTTGGGCGTGTCGTTGAGGAACCTGGCCATCGGGGCCGCGCGGTCCTGGTCCCGCCACAGCGTGGCGAACTGCAGGTAGGTGCGGCGGCCGAGCAGGATCGCGTCGGCCTGGGCGATCCCGGCCGCCATCATCTCGGACAGTTCGTCGTTGAAGTACGGGCCTGCCCAGGACGAGGGCGATTCCACCACGCCGTCCAGCGATATGAACAGGCCGGTGACGATCTTGCGCATGACCTCTCCTGTAGTCGGCGGGCCTCACTCGCGCGCGCTGAGCACGCAGAACTCGTTGCTCTCTGGGTCGGCCATGACCACCCAGGAGACCTGGTCCGGGTCCTGGCCGACGGAGGCGCGCGTGGCCCCCATGGCCGCCAGGCGTTGCACTTCGGCCTCCTGGCCCGCGTCCGGCGACGGGGCCAGGTCGATGTGCAGGCGGTTCTTCACCGTCTTGCCCTCCGCGACGGGCACGAAGATCAGCCCGGGTCCCCGCTCGGCCGGCGGGATGACCCGGCTCTCGTCGAGGGCGTGCGGCGGGACCACGACCACCTCGTCCGGTGCCTCGTAGAAGATGCGCCAGTCGAGCGCCTCCGCCCACCAGCGGGCCTGGGCCGCCGGGTCCCGGCAGTCGACGACGATGGAATACCAGCGGATGCTCACGGCATGCAAACGTAGCCGGCGGGGCGCCGCCGGCGGCCGTGGCGAGGCGTCGTGTCGAGCCCGCTCGTGGTCTCGCGCCCGCGCTAGCTCGTCGGTCCGCGCTGCGGAGCCGGGCCGGGCGGGATGGTCCGCAGCGGGAGGGTGGTGAAGGCGAACTGGCGCAGCCCCGTGGTATCGGGGCTGCCGGTTCCGGTCGCCTGGCGCCCGCCCCCGGCTCTGGGGTCTGGCTCGATCGCCAGGATGGTCAGCTGGCCGCCCGCCAGGTCGTGCTCCCGCGCCCAGCCGCGCAGCGTCTCGATGACGTCGGCGACGTGATAGGCGCAGGCGAAGGCCTGGCGATGGGCCTGCTCGGGCTGTGACGCCTCGAGCTGCACCTGGAAGCACGCCACGTGCCTGCAGCGCCGATCGGCGTCGCAGGCCGTCGTGGGCGTACAGGCATCCATGGCCGACCGATCCCTTCCTTAAGTGCCTGAGTGCTGGCGCCCTCCGGTCTCAAGCGGGAGGGCGGTCCCCGTCAACGGAACAACGGCCCGGCACCGCGCGAAAATGGGGTAGCGGCGGCCGCCTGAGTAATAGTGCCTCTACGCCATCCGGCGCGCTACCACATTGAGAATATTCGTCTCAGTTTCCCCGTAAATGCGTAGTGGTACGAATACTCTCCGTGCGAACCCACAGGTGACTCGTGTCGGCGTGCGTCACACGACACTCGCCGCGTTGTCCGCAAAGCCCGTATAGTTCCGGGCATTTCGGCTTATGTCATGAGTTTCATGATCCTTTTGCCCCTCGCGTCGAGAAGCCTCGCCCGCAAAGCGGATGAATCAGCCGCATTTTGCAAATGCATGTGCATATGAACGTTTGTGATGCCAATTAGCTCGAAGCGGGAACATATATGCTCCGATGGCTGGCCAGATGGCGAATGTTCTTTTACGCCCCGCGGTGACATCGTGGCGGGCACGGGATTCGGAGCCTGGCCCGCATGCTGAGAGGAAGGAGCACCTGCTCAGCGGCACGCCTCGCCTCCCGGAGGGCATGGCTATAGCGTTATCCCATGACGCGGCGCAGCGAACAGATCAGCCTCCACCTCAACGCGTACCTCACCGCGCACAGCAGCCCGCCGGACGCCGTCCTGCGGGAGCTGGCCAACGAGACCGCTGAGCTGTTCCCGAACGAGACCGGCCTGCAGATCGCCCCGGAGCAGGGCACGTTCATGACGCTGCTCACCCAGCTGTCCGGGGCCAGCTCGGCCATTGAGATCGGCACGTTCACCGGCTACTCCTCGATCTGCATCGCCCGGGGCCTGCAGCCCGGCGGGACGCTGCTGTGCTGCGACATCAGCGAGGAGTGGACCGAGGTCGCCCAGAAGTACTGGGAGAAGGCGGGCCTGCAGGACCGGATCGAGCTGCGGCTCGGCCCGGCCATGGACACGCTCAGCGCCCTGCCCGACGCCGAACTGTTCGACCTGGCCTTCATCGACGCCGACAAGGACGGCTACCTCGGCTACTGGCGGCAGGTCGTGCCGCGGATCCGGCCGGGCGGGCTGATCATGGTCGACAACACGTTCTCGCACGGCCGCGTGATCGACGCCGGCAACGACAACCCGTTCGTGATCGCGGTCAGGGACTTCAACGACCACGCCGCCGCCGACGACCGCGTCAACCTGGTCATGGTCCCCATCGGCGACGGCCTGACCCTCGCCCGCAAGAAGTGACCCGGGTTCGCCTCTGTCAGCCGGGGCTGACCGCGCCGCCGAGGTAGAGCGCGCCGATCTCGGGGTTCTCCAGGACCTCGCGGCCGGTGCCCGACAGCCGGACGCGGCCGTTCTCCATGACCACGCCGTGGCTGGACAGCCGCAGCCCGGCGCGGGCGTTCTGCTCCACGAGCAAGATCGTGGTGCCCGCCGCGTTCATCCGCCTGATCGCGTCGAACACGGTCCGCAGGATCTTCGGCGCCAGGCCCATCGACGGCTCGTCGAGCAGCAGCAGCTTCGGCTCGAGCATCAGCGCCCGGCCGAACTCGACCAGCCGCTGCTGCCCGCCGGACAGGCTGCCGGCCTTCTGCCGCGACCAGTCCGCGATCTGCGGGAAGACGTCGAACACCGCGGTGATCCTGCGCGCGGTCAGCGCGCGGTCGCCCAGGATGTACCCGCCGAGCTCGACGTTCTCCCAGACCGTCATGTCGCGGAACAGGCTGTGGTTCTGCGGCACCTGGACCACGCCCAGGCGCAGGACCTGCCGCGGCGACTTGCCGACCAGGTTCTGCCCGTCCAGCATCATCGATCCCAGCCGCGGCCGCAGCAGCCCGCTGATCGACGCCATCAGCGTGGATTTGCCCGCGCCGTTCGGCCCTACCACGCAGGTGATGCCGCCCTCGGGCACCTCCAGCGAGACTCCCCGTAGCACGTCGCCGCCGCCGTATCCGGCGGTCAGGCCGTCAATTTTCAGTACCGAACGGTCCGTGGTGCTCGTGCCCGGCCCCGTGGAGTGCTCCGTCATGTGCCCTCCGCGGAGTCCGGGGCGTCGGCGAGGTCCTCGCCCAGGTAGGCGTCGAGGACGCGGCGGTCGGTCCGGACGATGTCGGGCGGCCCGGCCGCCACCACGGTGCCCGAGTCGAGCACGGTGACCTGATCGCACAGCCCCATCACGAACTCCATGTTGTGCTCCACGATGAGGAAGGTCTTGCCCGCCGCGTTCAGCTCGCGGATGCGCTCGGCGATCTGGCCGACCAGGGACAGGTTGACCCCGCCGGCGGGCTCGTCGAGCAGGACGATGGCCGGGTCGGAGACCAGCACGTAGGCCAGTTCCAGGAGCTTGCGCTGGCCGTAGGACAGCGTGCCGGCCTGCGCGCCGTGATACCCGGCGATGCCGACGAACTCGAGCTGCTCCATCGCGCGCTTGCGGGCGCCGGACCGCGAGTGCTGCGAGGCGACCAGCATGTTCTCCAGCACGGTGAGGCTGGCGAAGATCCTGGTCAGCTGGAAGGTACGGCCGATGCCCATGGCGAAGACCTTGTCCGGGGCGCTGTTGGTGATCCTGCGGTCGGCCAGGTACACCTCTCCGGCGTCGGCCTTCTCATAACCGGTGATGACGTTGAACAGGGTGGTCTTGCCCGATCCGTTCGGGCCGATGAGCCCGGCCACCGTGCCCTCGTCGACCGCGATCGTGCAGGTGTCCAGGGCCTGGACCCCGCCGAAGGACTTGTGCACCCCCTCGGTCCGCAGCAGCACGCTCATTTCGTCTGGGCCTCCCTCACCGGAGGCGAGCTCGGCGTCGGCGGCACCGCCGACGCCGCGGTCGGGATCGCGGAGCGGCCCCTGGTGGTCAGGCGGCGGATCCACTCGCCGCCGGTCGGGATGATGCCGCGGGGCATCAACAGGACCGCCAGCAGGAACAGCCCGCCGAGCACGATCTCGCTGATGTACCCGTTGCCGATCCTGACGTTGAGGTAGAGCTGGCCCGGCTCGATGATGATCGCGCCGAGGACCGGGCCGGCCACGGTGCCCAGGCCGCCGAGGAACGCCATCAGCACGATGGACAGGTCGAATAGCGGGTCGAAGCCGGTTTGCGGCAGGACCTGGGTGATGTAGAAGAACCAGACGCCGCCGACCAGCCCGGTCACCGCGGCGGACAGCACGAACGCGGTCAGCTTGACCCGCATGGTCTTCACCCCGAGGCCCCGGGCCCGGTCCTCGTCGTCCCTGATCGCGCGCAGCTGCAGGCCCCACCTGGAGCGCCGGATCAGCCAGGCCAGCGCGGTCATGCCGACGGCGCAGCCCAGCGCGATGTAGTAGAAGGGGTTGTTGTAGGTCGACGCCTGCCAGGGCAGGAACGGCGAGCCCAGGCCGACGGAACCGCCGGTGAAGGAGAAGTTGAAGGCCATCAGCTGGAAGATGAAGAACACCGCGATCGTGATCACGATGAAGGTGTGCCGCCGGACCCGGAGCGCCACCAGGCCGAACGGCACCGCGATGAGTGCCCCGGTGACCGCGGACAGCGGCAGCAGGCCGAACACGCCGGTGCCGGTGACGTGCCAGTCCCGTGCGGCGATGCCCAGGGCGTAGGCGCCGCTGCCGAAGAACACGGCGTGGCCGAGCGATATGTAGCCGGAGAAGCCGGAGAAGACGTTCCAGGCCGACGCGACCGCGGCGAAGATCATCGCGTACACGGCGTAGTTCGTGGCCACCGCGCTGGGGAACAGCACCGGGAAGGCCGCCGCGACGGCAAGCAGGGCGACCACGCCCGCGATCCGCAGGCCGGCCAGCCCGCCGAGCCGCCGCTGGACCTGCGGGCCGACGGTGGGAACCTCGCTCATTGGGCCCGCACCGCCTGGCGGCCGAGGAAGCCCGTCGGCCGGATGATCAGGACGAGCACGAGCGCGGCGTAGAAGACCGCGATGGCCCACTGCGGCTGCCAGATGTCCACCAGCGCCTCGAGGGTGAGCATGAAGATGGACGCGGCCAGCGCGCCGCCGATGCTGCCGAGGCCGCCGAGGATGATGATCGCGAGCAGCCGCGAGATCAGGTCGTAGCCGCTGTTGGGGTTGAAGCCGCCGCTGGTCGCCCCGTACACCATGCCCCCGGCCGCGGTCACGGCGACGCCGATGCCGTAGGTGAGGGCGGCGACGCGGTTGACGTCGATGCCGACCAGCCGCGCCGCCGTCTCGTCCTGCATGGTGGCGCGCACGCTCCGGCCGAACTTGGTCCGGTACAGCAGCGCGTACAGAGCCAGCACGAGCGCGATCGCCAGAGCGAACCCGTACAGGTAGATGTAGGGGAGGTAGAACCCGAGGATGTGCACGGTCGAGGTCACGTACGAAGCGCTCAGAGTGCGTTGGTCGGCCCCGAAGATCTCGTAGAGGATCCCCTCGATGATCAGCGCGACCGCGTAGCTGACGAGCAGCGTCATCGACACTCGCTCCCGGCCGCGCAGCGGCCGGATGAACGCCGACTGGATGACCACGCCGATGACGAACATGGCGGGCACGGTGACCAGCAACCCGAGGAACAGGTCGATGTGCAGCCGTGCCGCCAGTTCGTAACTGAGGTAGGCGCCCAGGATCACCATGATCCCCTGGGCGATGTTGATGATGTCGAGCACGCCGAAGATCAGCGTCAGGCCGACCGCCATCAGGGCATAAACGCCGCCGACCAGAATCCCGTCGGTGATGGCCTGATAGATCTCGTGCGCCACCCAGTCCCCTTAACTTCAGCTGGTCCAGGCCGGCTTGGGCGTGATGATCGCCACCGATCCGGACGCGCCGGCCGGGAGGATCTGGCTATACGTGTTGCCGCCGTTCTGCCACTGGTAGATGAACGCCGCGGACGCGCCGTTCTCTCCCAGCGAGTCGAACTTCACGGGACCCTGGACGCTTTGCAGGGTGACGTTGCCGTGCAGGTACGTGATGATCTTGGCGTTGTCGGTGCCGCCGGTGGCCTTGATCGCCTGCTCCATCACCTGGCCGACCGAGTAGGCCTCGGCCACGTCGGCGTTGACGCCCGACGCGTTGCCGCCGTACTTGGCGACGAATTCATTCACCATGGCCTGACTCGCCGAGTTCGCGTAGCCCGGGTACCAGCCGTTGGGCGCCATCATCCCGACCGCGTTGCCCTTGCCGACCACGGAGGTGAACGCGGTGCCCTGGTCGGGACCTGCCGCCGCGATGAACAGCTTGGGCGTGTAGTGCTGCTGCTCGAACGCCTGCATGAAGGCGCTGACGGTCGGCACGTCGGCGGACCCGAGGACCACGATCTGCGCGCCGCTCGCCGCAACCTGGTCGGCCGGTGCCTTGTAGTCCGCGACCTCCTCAGGGAAGACCTTGGAGTACACGGTCTTGACCCCGAGGGACTGCAGCATCGACTGGACCACCTGGACCGGCGGGTCGGCGAACGGGTCATCGGCCATCGGGTAGGCGGCGGTCGTGGGCCGCTGGCTGGCCGGCAGCGACGCGATGTAGTTGGCGAACGGGACAAGCTCGTCCTTGACCGGCAGGCTCACGTCGAACACGTTGTGGTCGGCCACGTTGGGCGCGCTGTTGAAGACGGACGGCGCGCCGCCGGCGCCCTCCACGAACGCGTAGCCGTACCGGGCCGCCACCGATTCGGACGGCGTGGTCAGCAGCGACGAGAACGGCCCGAACGCCAGGTCCACGTGGTCGGAGGCGAACAGCGTCTGGTAGTTGGTCACCACCTGGTTCGGCGAGCTCGCGTCGTTGAGGATGGTCAGCTTGACCTTGCGGCCCAGGATGCCGCCTGAATTGTTGACGTCGGTGGCCCACAGGTTGTAGCCGCGGTCGAACGCGATGCCGTCCGCGGAGTTGTCCCCGGTGAGCGACAGCGATGCGCCGATGGTGATCGGCGCGGTGGAAGCCGGGCTACTGCTGGTGCCGGTGCTTGCGCTGGTACTGCTACTGCCACTGCTGCTGCTCGAGCTGCTGCATGCCGCCAGGATGCTTACCGACAGCACTGCTGCGCCCAGAGCGAAGGCCTTCTTGGGGATCCAGGGGAGCTGAGGTCTCACGCCTGGTTCCTCCTTCCTCCTTGTTCCGGTCATTCGGTTTGTATTGCTGGTCAGGTGTCGCTGATGCCGAGCCCATCGGGCCCAAGCCCATCGGGCACGTCGGCGTGCTCGCTGACGAGTGACAAGCCCGCCGACTCCGCCTGCTGCTGCAGCAGCGCGGCGAAGTCCTTTTCGCCATAGCCACGTCCTACCAGACTCTGGATGAGCTGATGAACGGCCGCCGCCACCGGCATCGGCACCTCGTGCTCCCGCGCTGCTGCCAGGCCAAGGTCAAAATCCTTCCGCAGCAGCGTGGCGGTGAACGTGGGCTCGAAGTCCAGGTTCACGTACGCGGGCGTCTTGTATCCGGTGAACAGCGAACCCATCACGCTCTTGTTAAGGCAGTCAAGGAACGCCTGCCTGCTGATGCCGCTCTTTTCCGCGAGAACAGTGATCTCGGCCAGTGACTGCGCCACCACGCCGAGGAATAGATTGTGGCAAAGCTTAACCGTCCTGGCCACCTCGCCCTCACCGACGTACGTCACGCCGCGGCCGAGCATGGTCAGGTACGGCTCTGCCATGACGAACGCGTCCCGGGGTCCGGAGACCGCGGCCGTCATCTTTCCGGCCCGCACCACTTTGGGGTTACCCATCACCGGTGCGGCGAGCAGGGCGGTGCCGCGATCGGCGATTTCCGCCCGCACGCGAGCGGAGGCCTCAGCCGACACCGTGGAGCAATCGACGAGCACCCGGGGTGCCGCCCCATCAGCACCGGACATCAGCCCGTCACGGCCAAGCACCGCGGAGATCAGGTCATCCGATGACCCGACCGTGACAAACACGATGTCTCTGGTGGCAAGCTCCACGGCGGATTGCGCTGGCTTGGCGCCCAGCCTTACCAGCGGCTCCGCCCTGGATGGCGAGCGGTTATAGACGGCGAGATCGCACCCGGCCATGAGCAGCCGGCGAGCCATCTCCACACCCATGCGCCCGGTGCCCAGCCAGCCGAGTCGGCGTGAATCCTCATGTCCGACCATGCCGCCAGATCCCTCCCACCTCTGGTCACAATCGTTTGCACCTGAGACTGGCCTCGCGCCATGCCGTTTGTCAATGCCGAATGTCCAACCTGTTATCAAGCCGTACCGAAACGGTTTGGCTGCTCAAAATGTGTCAGCTTACAGCGCCTGCGCTCCTGGCGTCCCGCGTCCTGACTCCCCGGACGTACAGAGCGCGCCGCACTAGCCGCACCGTCACCCAGGGCCGATCGCATCCGGACCCCGGGCCGGGAGGTGCTCGGGAACCGCGAACCCACGAATGCCTCGTATACTTCCTCAAGCAACAAAAGTAACATCAACCTCTGCTGCTTCACTAGTTCCAATTAGCCACGGTAGACCTCTTAGCAATCGATTGCGTGGTCCGGGAGGGCCCGGGCTGGGCGGGAGCCGGGTTCAGCTCGCGGCGGGTTCGGGCGGCTATACGGGGGACGCGCCGCTGGCTCGGCGGGAGGGGGCGCGATGCAGCGGGACCGGGATGGCATGCCCTGGCTCCCGCGCCTCTTCCGGTTCGGCCTGGACGGCGATCCCGGCGGGTGCGGCGGTAGACCCGCGGACCACGAGCTCGGGCGCGAGGTACATGATCTTCACCGGTGAGTCGCGCTCGCCGATGCGCTCGAGCAGCAGCTGCGCCGCCTCGGTGCCGAGCTGGTAGTGCGGGAAGCGCACCGTGGTGAGCGGCGGCCGGAGCCTGTCGATGAACGGCATGTCGTTGAAGCCGATCACCGACATGTCGTCGGGGCACTGCAGGGCGGCTTCATCGAGTGCGGCATAGCACCCGACGGCCAGCATGTCGTTGGCGGCGGCCACCGCGGTGAAGCCGCTGTCCCGGGCGAGCAGCTCGCGGGCGCAGCGGGTGCCTTCCTCGACCGTGTACCGGCTGGCGTAGATGATCAGGTCCTCGCTGACCTCCAGCTGGTGGGAGGCCATGCCGTCCCTGAATCCGCGCAGGCGGCTCACGCCGGTCGACGCCTCCTGCGGGCCCGCGATGTGCGCGATGCGGGTGTGACCGAGCCGGGCCAGATGGGTGACGGCCATCCGGGCGCCCTGCTCGTTGTCCACCGAGACCGAGGGGAAGCTGTAGTCCTGTGAGAGCCGGTTCATCAGTACCACCGGCACGTCCGCCGCCGCCGCCTCGGCGAGCAGCCGGTCGTGCACGGTGACGGTCGCCAGCACGAAGCCGTCGACGTGCCGCGCCCGCATCTGCTCGAAGATCAGCCGTTCCCGGCTGGCGTCGGCGTCGGTATTGCCGATCAGCGCCACGTATCCAGCCGCGGCCAGCTTGTCTTCCAGGCCGCGCACGATGGGCGGGAACAGCGGGTTGTTCAGGTCGGGGATCAGCACGCCGACCGTGTGCGAGCGCCGGGTCCGCAGGCTGCGCGCGACCGGATTCGGCCGGTAGCCGAGCTTGGCCGCGGCGGCCGTCACCCGGCGGGCGGTGTCCTCGCTGACCAGCAGGCGCGTTTCCGGATTGAGCGCGCGGGAAGCCGTCGCCGGGTGAACCCGCGCCGCAGCAGCTACATCGCGTAGTGTGGCCGGCCGGTCAGCCATGACTCATCTCGTCTCGCTCCCCCACCACATGAGCGTGCCCCTGTTCGGCACGTCATCCCACTTCGGACGCACTAACACTATCTTGCGACCGGTTGCAGGGCACTAGCCCAGCGGGTTGCTGTTCGGGACCGCCGACGCCGCAGAGGCGAGCATCGACACGGGGAGCATGCGCGCGAGCACGCCGCGGTGGGTGGGAACGGCCTCGGCGTGGCACCGCTCGCCTGCCTCGGTCAGCACCACGTAGATGCCGCGCCGGTCTCCCTCGCAACTGCACCGTTCGACCAGGCCGTGCCGGGCCAGCCGGTCGACCAGGCGGGAAAGCGCGCTCTGGCTCAGGTGGACCGCATCGGCCAGGTCCTGGGCCCGGAACTTCCGCCCCTCGCTCTCGGCGAGCCGCTCCAAGACCTCGAAATCGCTCACGCCCAGCCCGTGCCGCTCGCCGAGCTCGCGTTCGAGAGCCGCGGACGCGGCCGCGTGGCAGGCCGCCATCTCCCGCCAGGCGGTTACCACGCTGTCCCGAGTCGCGCTCACGGGCGAAGCATAGCGCTCTCGCTAGATAGATGCAAGTACATTAATTGTGTTTGCATCTTGTGCTTGCACATGCATATAGTCTGGCACATGACTTCATCCGATGTGTTTCGTGATGACAATCGCGGCTGGACGCCGCGACCTAACCGCGGTTCGAGGCCGCAACCCAGCCACGACTCGACACCACAACTTGACGGCTGGACACCCCAGCTGTGGGGAATCCTCATCGTGCTCGGCGGCGCGCTGTGCCTGGACGCCCTCGACGTGTCGATGGTCGGCGTCGCGCTCCCGTCGATCAGGTCAGCGCTGGGCCTGAGCACCTCGTCGCTGCAGTGGATCGTGAGCGGGTACGTGCTCGGTTACGGGGGCCTGCTGCTGCTCGGCGGGCGGGCCGCTGACCTGCTCGGCCGCAGGCGGGTGTTCCTCGTGGCCCTGGCCGTGTTCGCCCTGGTCTCGTTGTTCGGCGGCCTGGTCAGCAGCCCCGGGCTGCTGGTCGCGGCGCGGTTCATCAAGGGCGCCGCGGCGGCGTTCACCGCTCCGGCCAGCATGTCCCTGCTCACCACGACGTTCCCCGAGGGGCCGATGCGCAACCGCGCGTTCAGCATCTACACGGTGTTCGGCGCGAGCGGCTTCTCGCTGGGGCTCGTGCTTTCCGGTGTCCTAACCCAGATCAGCTGGCGCTGGACGCTGCTGGTGCCCGCCCCGGTCGCCCTCGTCGTGCTGGCCGCCGCCATGTGGCTCATCCCCCGCGGCGAGCGGGCCGGGCGCGGCGGGCGCAGGTTCGACATTCCCGGCGCCCTGACCATCACGGGTGCCATGCTCCTGCTCGTCTTCACGGTGGTGTCGGCGCAGCAGGCGGGCTGGGGATCGGCCAGGACGATCGGCTCGTTCGCCGGCGTGGCCGTCCTGCTCGCCGTGTTCGCCGCGATCGAGCGGCGCAGCAGGGATCCGCTGGTGCCGTTCGGCATCTTCTCCTCGGCGTCGCTGCGGCGCGCCAACATCGGGGCCGTGACGCTGTTCGGCACCTATATCTCGTTCCAGTTCCTGGTCACGCAGTACCTGCAGACCCTGTCCGGCTGGTCGGCGATGTCAACCGCGCTGGCCTTCCTCCCTGCGGGCCTGGTCGTGGTCTTGCTGTCCACCCGGATGGGATCGCTGCTCGGCCGGTTCGGCCCGGCCCCGCTGACCGGGCTCGCGTTCACGTGCCTGGTCATCGCCTACGCGGTGTTCCTGCGGGCGGGCCCCCGCCCGGACTATCCCGCGGTGATGCTGCCCGCCACGATTCTGCTGGGACTGGCGTTCGGGCTCGGGTTCTCATCGCTCAGCGTGGCGGCCACGGCCGGCGTTCCCAACGCCGAGCAGGGCCTGGCGGCCAGCCTGTTCCAGACGTCGTTCCAGGTCGGGGGTGCGGTGGTGCTCGCGATCGTGACGGCCGTCGTGGACGCTGGCGGCGGGAGCAGGCTCACGTCCGCTCCGGCCGCGCTGGCTGCTTACCGGCCCGCACTCGCCCTGATCACCGGGGTCGCGGCGGTCGGCACCGCGGTCGCGCTGAGCGGTCTGCGCAGCCGGCCGAGCGTGGCGGCCGGGTCAGCGGAGGACCTGGCCGTCGCCGACCTGCCGGCGGGCGCCCCGGCGCTCCAGGAGGCCGGGCTCGCGGACGACAGCACCGCGAGGTGACCGGCGCGGCCCTTGGGGTCGGATTCAGGCCGAGCGGTGCGCGGAGATGATGATCACCAGGGACGATCCAATAGTGTCCCGTTCGATCTGGAAGCGGTCGAGACCGCTCTGCGATCCGCCATGCACCAAGCCGGGGCTTCCGCGCTGGCGCAACTGCTGCGATACGATCCGCCGGATGCGGAAAGCCGCACGATTCCCTGTCCGTGCGGACACTCGGCCCACTACAAGGAATTGCGCTCGAAGACCGTGCTGACCGTGCTGGGGCCGGTGCCGCTGAGCCGCCCTTATTACGTGTGCGCTGATTGCTCCCAAGGCCAGTACCCGGCCGACGCCGCACTGGGTGTCGCTGGTCTGGAATCCTCGCCCGGCGTGAGACGCATGGAAGCCGTGGTGGGTAGTGAGATGCCGTTCGCTCCGGGGTGCGAGCCGATGAAGTTGCTCGCGGGTCTGGACGTCACCGCCAAAGCCATCGAACGCGCCGCCGAGACCATTGGCATGCAGATCGCCCAGCGGGACGAGCAGGAAATCGGTCGTGCCAAACAACTCGTCCTACCCGTGGTTTCCAAACAGAACATTCCGAAAATGTATGTGCTGATGGACGGGGTTCACGTTCCCGTCGTGGCTGCCGAAACCGAAGGGCGGACGGGTAGGATCGAAGGACAGCACGCCCGCACCCGCGAGTGCAAGATCGGCTGCGTGTTCACGCAGACCACCGTGGATCCGGAGGGCCGGCCGATCCGCGACCCGGACTCCACCACCTACGTAGGCGCCATCGAAACCGCCGAAGAGTTCGGCTTCCGCATCTATACGGAGGCTTGGCGCAGAGGTTGGGAATGGGCCACCCTGAAGGTGGTCCTGGGAGACGGGGCCGTCTGGATCTGGAATCTGGCCGACCAGCACTTTCCCGGCGCCATTCAAATCGTGGATCTGTATCACGCCCGGCAGCATTTATGGAAAATAGCCGCCCTGCTTCACCCCCAAGATGCAGTGGCCAAGAAACTCTGGATGATTCCCATGAAGGAACTGTTGGATGAGGGCAACCTTGAACCACTGGTGACACGCCTCCGCGAGATTGCAGTGGCACATGCCGGCGGGCCAGTCGGGCTGGCGGAGGAGGCTTTAAAAGAGGCCGAATACTTCGCCACCAACGCCACCCGGATGCGCTATCCGGAGTTTCGTGAAAAGGGACTCTTCGTGGGCTCCGGCGTGGTGGAAGCTGGCTGCAAGTCCGTCATCGGATCGCGTCTGAAGAAATCCGGCATGTTCTGGACTGTCCGCGGCGCCAACGCCATCATTGCCCTGCGTTGCTGCCGCATCAACGGGAGGTTCGAGGATTACTGGGAGCAGGATCGGGTGGCCTGATCAATCCGCTTTCCTCACTTTTATGTCGCACACTCGGCTGGGCAGCTTCGTGAAACAAACAACCTAAGACGGGATTACGCAGGACGCGACCAACAGTAGTGGCTTTCTCGGAACGTATCGCTTCTGGTTCGATCGTCACAACGGTGGCCGAAAAGATCCACAACTTGTAGCTGGAGCGGGGACGATTTCAAGCTCGAATGCCCTAGCTCAAGCTAGTGCGGCAGCCAATCGCCGCACTTGCGATGCTGAAATCCTGCTCGGCGTCGAGGTTTGTCTGAAGTACGCTCCGGGCCACTGGTAATTTTCAACCGCTTCGCCTTCCAACGTGGGCCGAAGCCGAGCCGCCTGTGTGTCGACCAGGAGGTCAAAGAACCTTCACAAGCCGCGAATGGATTTCGGACTAGAGAACGTCGGCCTTTGCAAACAGCACCGCCTAGGACCGCTATGTCCGCCCACCGAAATACCCACCCAGATGCGTACCCATGGTATTCAGTTCTGCTGAACTTATAAAATGGTGGTCGGGGCGGCTGGATTTGAACCACCGACCTCCTGGTCCCGAAGCTTGCGGCCTTCGCTATCTCCTTGAGTACAAAGCAAATATTTTCGTAAAAAACTTCATTTTAAGTACCAAAAGTACACTCGTGGGTGGGCAGTTGGGTGGGTAGTTTTGGATGTCGGGACCGCCTGCTGCACAACTTCCGTCTGACTCCGGAGAGACTCGCCATGGCCGTTGCAGAAGCCTGCTGGATAAAATACTCGGATATTATGTACACTATCCGTAGGTTCTATCCATGGCCGCAGCCGACACAGCACTCGCAAAAGCCCGGCAAGTGTTCTCCGAACACAGAGGCATGCTTCGGACCTCCAAGGCGATGCGGCTTGGGATTCACCCGCGTACCCTATACGCACTCCGCGACGCTGGCGACATTGAACAAGTCGGCCGCGGACTCTACAGGCTCTCCACGGCACCACCGCTCTCGAGTCCGGACCTGGTGCCAATCGCGATCCGGATTCCACGGGCCGTCGTTTGCCTTGTCTCGGCCCTGGCACATCACGGGCTAACCACCCAGGTTCCGCACGCTGTCGACATCGCGCTGCCCAGTCACGCGCAGGTTCCGAAGGTTGATGGCGTCCCTCTCCGGGTCTTCTGGTATCCCGAGTCTTCTTTTCGCGCTGGCGTCGCCCTGATTACGGTTGACGATGTTCCTGTGAAGATCTATTCTCCGGAAAAAACGATCGCCGACTGCTTCAAGTACCGGAATAAGATTGGCCTGGACATTGCCATTGAGGCACTGCGCGCCTACCGCGAACGCACACGAAAGCCGAACAGGGCAGCTCTGACAAAATTCGCCCAGATCAATCGCGTCCAGAAAGTCATGCGCCCGTACCTTGAGGCTGTACTGTGAGCGGACGCGATATCGGCGCCTCCGTCAGGCAACGCCTGCTCAACAAGTCGCGCACGCAAGGCCGCCCGTTTCAGGAACTGCTTCAGTACTTCGCGATGGAGCGTTTCCTGTATCGGCTCGCAAAATCACCATACTCGGATCGCTTCGTTTTGAAGGGGGCCTTGTTGCTGACCGCCTGGCGAGCGCCGCAATCCCGGCCTACCATGGATATCGACCTCGCCGGAAGAGTGAACAATCAGCTCGATCACATTAAAGAGGTCGTCAGCACAGTGTGCGAAGTCCATGTGGAACCCGATGGCATCGCATTCAATCGAACTTCAATCGAGGTCAGCCGAATCAAAGAGGACGCGGATTACGAGGGTGTCCGAGTCCAGTTCCACGCAACGCTCGCGAGAGCGCGAATTCCGATGCAACTCGATATCGGATTCGGCGATGTCATTACTCCGGGACCCACGGACATTGAGTACCCAAGCTTGCTGGATTTCCCTGCGCCCGTGCTCCGCGCCTATCCCAAAGAGACGGTCGTCGCTGAGAAACTGGAAGCGCTGACGGCGCTCGGTCTCCTCAACAGCCGAATGAAAGACTTCTACGATCTCGCCCTTCTTTCCCGAATGTATCCTTTTGAGGGAGAGCGCCTGGTGAAGGCGATCTCTGCGACCTTCCGCCACAGAGGAACCACCATCGAAGCCGAACCAATTGGACTGACGCAGGCGTACTGCGATGATCCCGCCCGTGCTATCCAATGGCGCGCGTTCGTTCGCCGGAGCCGGTTCAGCGAAGAGTCTGGCGAACTGGTGCGACTCGTCACCGAAATCAGACAATTCGCTCTGCCGATGCTTTCAGCGATAGCCGCGGGGAACCCATTCAAAGCTCTCTGGAAGCCGGGCGGCCCTTGGGAGTGAGAAGTTGCATAATTCGCGTCGGGCCAGGTTCCATCAACTGCGGGCGCTTCCCGAGCGATGCCCGCCGATGACCTGCTCGACCAATTCCTCCCCGAACCGCCGCGTCATTGGACCGGAGCGCAATAACATGCGGTAGTAAATCGCTCCAAAAATCGCATCGTTCAGCAGTTCAGGTTCTGTCTCCGATCGCAGCTCCCCGGCATCCTTGCCGCGCTGCAGATCCGCAATCGTAGCATTCCGTCGAGGACTAACCCACCGGTCAAAGAACTCCTGGAGAACGGCCGGTTCGCTCTGGCCCTCGGCGATCAGCCCGGCCACGATCTTGCCAAACGGCCCGTTGAACGCGTCGATCAAGCTCCGCACTCGAAACCGCAGGGACTGTTCCGCGGTCAGGACGGTCGGCTTCTCCAATTTCGGCGCCATCCGCTCACAGAGCATCGCCAACACCAAGGTCGCTTTGGTCGGCCACCATTTATACAGGGTGGGTTTGCCGACCCCTGCCCGTTTGGCAACCGCCTCAATGGTCAAGTCGCGCACCGACTTTTCCTCAAGCAGGGCGTAGACCGCATCCATGATGACGGCATGCGACGCCGCCATTTCGCTCGGAGGCCGACCTTTACGGACAGCAGGAAGCGCTTCTTTCTTCATGTTTCATGTTTTAACGGAACGTAGCGTAAAGTCAATTGACATCTTAGCCGCTTCGGCTCTATTATGAAAACGGAACGTAAAGGAAATTAAATGGCTGCCAGCCGAGCTGCAATCTGTAGCCAGTTTCACCTCAAAAGGAGAATCCAATGACGAATCAAATCCGACCCTACGAACCCCTCACCTCTGAAAACGCGGCGCTCGTCCTCGTCGACCATCAGGTCGGCCTCATGACGGGCGTCCGTGACTATTCGACCGGCGAACTGAAGCACAACGTGGTGGCCCTGGCCAAAGCGGCCAAAGCGCTGAAGCTGCCGATCGTCGTCACCACGACGGCGCGCGAAAGCATGTGGGGTCCGACGTTCCCGGAACTTGTCGAAGCGCTGCCGGGAATTGAAATCATCAACCGCTCATCGGTCAATGCTTTCGACGACGCGCGGGTAGCTCGCGCCATCGAAGCGACCGGCCGCAAGAAGCTGATCTTCGCTGGCATCTCGCTCGAAGTCTGCGCAGCTTTTCCGGCAATGACCGCGGTGGGTAAGGGGCTGGACGCGTATGTGGCGGTCGACGCCTCTGGAACGTTCAGTGAGACCAAGCGGCAGGTCGGGCTTCTGCGCATGCTGCAGGCGGGCGTCATTCTCTCGGACTACGCGACCTTGATGGTGGAAATCCTCAGGGACAATGCGCGACCGGAGGCCGGCGAGGTTTACGGCGCCATGGACATGGGCTGGGCCAAGCTTGTTGGTCAGATCGCCCAGGCCTACGGAAAATAATTCATCGGCGGACGCCGCTGTAGATGCAAGCGCATTGGCTCGCGCGTACAAAACTCAGCCCCTCTGCTCCATCAGCGCCGCAGCGCGCTTACCGATTTTCTTGAGCGCCACTTCGAGGCTGCGAAGTTCCTCCGAGCTCAGCTCCGAGAACACCTTCCTCATTTGCCCGGCATGCTTTCGGAAGGCTGGAGCAATGAGATCCCTGCCGCGCGATGTGAGCGCAACGATACGAACCCGTCGGTCTTCGCCGCTCTCTACCCGGCTGACCAACCCCTTCGCGAAAAGGCGGTCCACGGCGATACTGATCGAACCTGGAGTCAGATCGACAATCGGGCCTATCGTATTGACCGGCAAAGGCCCTTTGTGTAGCAGGACTTCCAGCACGCCGAAATCCGAGAGGCCGAGCCCAGTCTCTTCAATACCCGCGGCTGCGTACCTTGTCAGCGCGCGCATCGCCTTCATCATGACAAGCCAGACGTGCTCCGGCTCCTGGTTGCTTTGGGCCATAAAAAACCTGAATCTTCTAAAAGTATACGCCATCAACTATATTGACTTCAATATGATTGACGACATGATTCATGGTCGTCGCCGAAAGGAAAACCTTATGAGAACCGTGTCTGCAATCGCCCGCTATCTGGCGGGCGTAATCTTTCTTGTTTTCGGCCTGAACGGCTTCCTGAACTTCATTCCCCTGCCGCCGCCGGGAGGCATCGCGGGACAGTTCATGAGCGCGCTGTATGCCACACACTATCTTTGGGTGATCTTCGCATTTCAACTCGTCGCTGGGGTGCTTCTGCTGGTCAACCGCTACGTGCCGTTGGCGGTGGCCATGCTAGCGCCGGTGATCGTCAATATTCTTTCGTTCCATGTTTTGATGGCCCCGAGCGGGCTTCCGTTGGCCCTCTTCGTTGCTGTACTGTGGGCGGTGATCTTCGTCGACGTACGACCGGCGTTCGCTGCATTGTTCCAGGCCCGAGTCCACGCCCGCGCCTGATCAACCAGGGATGTAGTTCGGCACTGAAAGTAAGGACGGCAATAAGGATAAACCATGGCAAACGATCGAACGATTCTCATCACCGGAGTGACAGGCCAACAAGGCGGAGCGGTGGCGCAGGCGCTGCGGGGCACGGGTTTCCATCTGCGCGGCCTGACGCGCAAGCCGGAAAGCGAGCGGGCCGCGGCGCTGGCGCACCAAGGCATCGAGATCGTCAAGGGCGATCTGGATGACGAGGCGACTCTGCGCCGTGCGCTGGCCGGCGCCTGGGGCGTCTTTGGCGTGCAGAACGCGGGGGAGGCGGGCGTCGAGCGCGAAGAGGCGCAGGGCAAGCGTCTTGCGACGCTGGCGCGCGATGCCGGCGTCGAACACTATGTCTACACATCCGTGGGATCGGCGGACAAGCGGACGGGCGTCCCACACTTCGACAACAAGTGGCGCATCGAGGAGACCGTGCGCGGCCTCCGCTTCCCCTCGCATGTGATCCTGCGTCCGGTGTTCTTTATGGAGAACCTGGTGGCGCCTTTCAGTCTCCAGGGCTCCACGCTGGCCTGGGCGCTCGGGCCAGGCACGAAGCTGCAGATGATTGCGGTGGAAGACATTGGCTGGTTCGGCGCGCGCGCGTTCACCGACGCCCAGGCCTTGAACCGCCGCGAAATCGACCTCGCCGGTGATGTACGAACGATGCGGGAAGCGGCGGAGCTCCTGACGGAGGCGCTGGGCCGGCCGATTGCGTTCGCGCAGACACCAATCGAACCGGTCCGGCAGTACAGCAAGGAGATGGCGTTGATGCTCGAATGGTTCGAGCGCGTCGGCTACAGCGCAGACATCGCCGGCCTGGAACGGGAGTTCGGCCGCACGCTGACGAAGCTCCCCGACTGGGCGCGCCGCCACGCCCGGCCAGATGGGCACTGAAACGAGAGAGCTTGCTCAGACTTAAGGAGAGATCGCATGAAAGCTGTCAGATTATTGGAATACGGTGGGCAGTTAGTGTTTCACGATGTACCGACGCCGACAATTGCCCGCGACGAGGTCTTGGTCAAGATCAAGAGTACCGCCGTCAATCATCTGGATCTTGTTGAAGCCTCCGGATCGCTAAAACAGATACTCCCGATCGACCTGCCGTGGATACCTGGTCACGAGTTCTCAGGAGTCGTCGAACAGATTGGCAGTGATGTCGCGGCATGGGCGGAAGGTGATGCCGTGTTCGGTACCACCACCGGAGTGGGCGCGTACGCCGAGTACGTGGCTGTCAAGGCGGCGGCCATCGCGAGGAAACCATCCAACCTCTCCTTTGAGGAGGCGGCATCAGTGCCGGTGGCCTCCCAAACTGCATGGCAGGGAATTTTCACCCACGGTCACCTGGAAAAGGGACAAACGATCCTGGTTCATGGCGCGCGGGAGCGGTAGGCGCCTATGCGGTGCAATTGGCATCGCACGCCGGCGCCACCGTCATTGCCACGGCAAGCGGTGACGATGAGGCGTACCTCAAATCCATCGGTGCCAGCCGGGTAATCGATTATCGAGAGTCGCAGTTCGAGAAGGTTCTCAAAGAGAAGGTCGACTTGCTCTTCGACTTGGTCGGTGGCGATACACAGCAGCGGTCGTTCCTTGTCTTGAAGGAAGGTGGCCATCTCGTCTCTGCGGTCCAGCCCGTATCGCAGGAAGGGGCCGCGAGACACAGTGTGTCGGGCGCGATGATGAGGCTCGCGCCGTCAGGGGAGTTGCTCGGCAGAATCGGGCGACTGCTGGAAGAGGGGACCATACGACCAGACGTCGCGAATGTATACGCACTCGAAGATGCGGCGCAGGCCTGGAGAGACATCGCCAGGAACCTGCCGGGGGTTCATGGGATGTCACCCAGTGAGCCGGGTGTGACAAGCCGCAAGCCGCATGGCAAGATCGTGCTTCGTGTGGCCTCGCGTGAGCACGAAATCAGGATTCGCGCCTACGAACTTTTTCTCGCTCGCGGGGCACAACTTGGAGGTGAACTCGAAGATTGGCTCCAGGCCGAACGTGAGCTCACGGGTGAGTAGCCGCGCAGAGCGGATTGCCTCTGAGCCCGGCGCCGCTTCATAACTGGTCGATAGAAAGCGTTGTCAAGGAGCAAATAGACATGATGACCATTTCAGTGATCGTCGGCAGTACACGTCAGGGCCGGTTTTCCGAAAAGCCAGCGCAGTGGATTCTTCAGCAGTTGCAAAAAAGATAAGGGATTCAAGCTCGGCTCCTCGATCTTCGAGACTTTCCAATGCCTTTCTTCGATCAGCCCATGCCGCCGGCGATGCCGGGGCGGAGACCTTACGAACACGACGTCTTCGGGGAGAACGACCCGACGCGCCGGCGTGCGGCGATTGACGAGATGTTCACTGAAGACTGCGTATTCTTAGATCCCACGGGAGGCGTGTACCGGGGCCGGGGCCGCGACGAGATCGATCGAATCGCGGGCGAGGTCAGGGCCACTCACCCTGAGTTTCGATATCAGCCACTAGCCGAGCCCGAGGAAGTAGGCACTGGCGGGCGAGTCCAATGGATAGAGGGACTCCCTAGTGAGGCGCCGTCTCAGGCCGGTACTGATTTCATAATTGTCCGCGACGGCCGAATTTCCTCCATTTATCTCTTTTTCGACAAGCTACGCTGAGTTGGGTTCCGGCGCGCTACTGTCTTCGGACGGTTCTAACCTGTTCCTGGCGCCAGAAGAGTTCTTAGCCCTGACGGGCACGATTAATATTCCAGGGGAATTGGCCATGTCGGAAGCGAAATATGCTGCATATGAAGCTCTCGGACCCTTTTTCGAGGTTATTATGAAGGGTTTGAGCGGGGTCGTTGACGGCGATCATTACTTCGACACCATCGCTGAAGATGCGATGTTCGAATTCCTCTACGAATTCCCTGGATGGCCCCGAACAATCCGGGGACGCGCCGAGTTGATGACGGCGTACTCCGGATATGGCAACAGCATCAGACTCCGTTCAGCCGACAAGCTTGTCGTTTATCATGCCGACAACGGCAGAGTTGTGATCATCGAATACGAGGTGCACGGCAAGGTCCTGCGAACGGGCGTGCCCTATGACAATAGGTTCGTCTCGATCATTACCGTCGCCGATCGAAAGATCGTTCATTGGCGAGATTATATGGACTCTCTGGCTGCGTGGAACGCGCTGAACCCGCGGTCCTCCTGATGTCGTCAAGTCGGACTCCGTGCTCCGAAACTGCGTCGGTACACGACAGGACTGAACCCACAGTTCCACCGAATGTCCGCGCAAGGCGTGAGGGCACCGCAGACACGTACCACGACGAAGTAATCATCAAAGTTCGGGCGGCAGCGCGGGGAGTGTACCGCATCAACTCCCCGTTCGTTACGCCGACGGCTGTACCCACCGAAAGTGCGACTGGTCAAGCTGCTCGATAGGTATGGCCGTTTCCTCGATGCGCTTGCGCACGCGCAACTCTCGGAGCGTTGTCCGTGCGTCGGCCAGGGTGCAATGCAGGACCTCTTGGATTTTACGGACGCCCTCAGCGTGCAGGCCCTGCTCAGTCTCCACTGGACCAAGATTCACGAGCGCGTCACAGAGGAGTTGCTCCTGCTCCGGCGACATCGGCCGAGTATACAATGCCCCGGAATACCTCCTCTGCGCTCATCAGTCGCGACAATGATGCGAGACGTCTCCG
>CAVPLC010000052.1:0-171141 GCA_963705835.1 uncultured Actinomycetes bacterium | reverse complement strand
AGGGTGTTCGGCGCCGCCAAGGACCGGCTGGAACTGCGCCAGGCGCTGCAGGACGAGCCGGACTTCCGTGACCGCCTGACGGCCGTGCTCGGCGTCAGCGCGGGCCTGGCCGATCACCTGGCCCGGCACCCGGAGGACTACCAGGTGCTGCGCGGCGCCGTCAGCCGCCCCGGCCCGGCCGAACTGCGGGACGCAATGCTGCAGGCGGTCGGCGCGGACCCCGGTCCGAGCCGCGGGCCCGCGGAACCGCGACGGGCCCGCACCGATCCCGTCGCCGCGCTAGCCGCCGCGTACCGGCGCCGGCTCCTGCATCTCGCCGCGCGGGACATGACCGGGGCGGCGACCGTGGACGCGGTCGCCGAGGAACTGGCCGACATCGCCGCGGCCGTCCTGGAGGCGGCGCTCGCGGTGGCCCGGGGCGAGCTGCCCTCCGGCGCCAGCTCATGCCGGCTCGCGGTCGTGGCCATGGGCAAGTGCGGCGGCCGCGAGCTCAACTACGCCAGCGACGTGGACGTGATCTTCGTCGCCGAGCCGGTCAAGGACGAGGACGAGACCACCGCGCTCGCGGCCGCGAGCCGCCTCGCGGCCGGCCTGATCGGTGTGTGTGCCCGGTCCACCCCCGAAGGCAGCATCTTCCCGGTCGACCCCAACCTGCGCCCCGAAGGCCGCACGGCCCGCTGGTCCGCACGCTGGCCAGCCACCGGGCGTACTACGAGCGCTGGGCGAAGACCTGGGAGTTCCAGGCGCTGCTGAAGGCCCGGCCGGTGGCGGGCGACATGGCACTCGGGCAGGCCTACGCCGATGCGCTCGGCCCGCTGGTCTGGGAGGCGGTCGCGGCGCGAGAACTTCGTCGAGGACGTGCAGGCCATGCGCCGCCGGGTGGAGCAGTCACTGCCGGCCAGGCAGGCCGGGCGTGAGCTCAAGCTCGGCCCCGGCGGGCTGCGTGACATCGAGTTCGCCGTTCAGCTGCTGCAGCTCGTCCACGGCCGGACCGACGAGGCGCTGCGCTCGCCGGCGACGCTGCCCGCGCTCGGCGGCCCTGGCCGGGGGCGGGTACGTCGGCCGCGACGACGCGGACGAGCTGGCCGCCGCCTACCGCTTCCTGCGCCGCACCGAGCACCTGCTGCAGCTGCACCGGCTGAGCCGCACCCACACCCTGCCCGAGGATCCCGCCGTACTTCGCAGGCTGGGCCGGGCGATGAAATCTATTGATGGGCCGAACGAACCGTGGTGGCAGTCTCCGGCACACCCTGATCCGGCCCGATCCGGCCGTCGAGTTCGATGAACTCTGGCGTCGGCACGCCCGGCAGGTCAGGCGGCTGCACGAGAAGCTGTTCTACCGGCCGCTGCTTGAAGCCGTGGCCCGGCTGCCCCGGACGCGGCCCGGCTGTCGCCCGCCGAGGCGCGGGCGCGGCTCGAGGCGCTCGGCTACGCGGACCCGGCCGGGGCGCTGCGCCACATCGACGCGCTGACCGCCGGGCGTCTCCCGGCGAGCGGCCATTCAGCGCACGCTGTTGCCTGTCCTGCTCGGCTGGTTCGCCGACGCCGTTCGAGCCGGACGCGGGCTTGCTGGCGTTCCGCCAGGTCAGCGACGAGCTTGGGTCCTCTCCCTGGTACCTGAGGCTGCTTGCGGGACGAGACCAAGGCCGCCGAGCGGATGGCCCGCGTCCTCGCGTCAAGCCGTTACGCGGCGGGCCTGCTGCTGCGAGCACCCGAAGCCGTCGCGATCTTCGGTGACGACGCCGAGCTCGTCCCGCGAGACCTGGCCGCGCTGCGCTCGGAGATGATGGCCGCGGCCCAGCGCTACGACGACGACGCCGAGGCCGCGGTGACGGCCGTGCGCTCGGTCCGCCGCCGCGAACTGCTGCGCATCGCCGCCGCCGACGTGATCGCCGGTCACCGGGACCGGCCTGGCCGCCACGGCGGAGGCGCTGACCAGCGTCACCCGGGCCACGGTCGAGGCCGCGCTGGCGGTGGCGGTAAGGAAGATCTCCGCCGAGCTGCGCGAGCCGCTGCCGACCCGGTTCGCGGTGATCGCGATGGGCCGGTTCGGCGGTCACGAGTGCGGGTACGGCAGCGACGCGGACGTGCTCTTCGTGCACGATCCGCTGCCCGGCCAGCCGGAACGGCAGGCCTCCGACGCCGCGCACGCGGTGGCCGTCGAGCTGCGGCGGCTGCTCGCGCTGCCGGTGCCCGACCCGGCCCTGATCGTGGACGCCGACCTGCGGCCCGAAGGACGCCAGGGCCCGCTGGTCCGCACCCTGGCCGCCTACCGGGCCTACTACCGGCGCTGGTCCGCGCCGTGGGAGGCGCAGGCCCTGCTGCGCGCCGAGCCCGCGGCCGGCGACGCCGGGCTCGGCGAGGAGTTCATCCAGATGATCGCCGAGTTCCGTTATCCCCCGTCCGGGATCGACGCGGCCGCCGTCCGCGAGATCCGCCGGATCAAGGCGCGGGTGGAAGCCGAGCGGATCCCGCGGGGCGCGGACCGCGCGCTGCACGTCAAGCTCGGCCCGGGCGGTCTGTCCGACGTGGAGTGGACGATCCAGCTCCTCCAGCTCCGGCACGCCCACGCGGTGCCCGGGCTGCGCACCACCCGGACCAGGGCCGCGATGGACGCGGCCGTGCGGGACGGCCTGCTGCAAGCCGACGACGCGGCCGCGCTGATGGCCGCCTGGGAACTGGCCGCGCGGATCAGGAACGCGATCGTGCTGGTCCGCGGTTTCGGGGTACACCCCGCCGACACCCTGCCCGCCCGCCACGGCGAGCTGACCGCCGTGGCCCGCCTGCTCGGCTACGCGCCCGGCGACGCCGCCCAGGCCCTCGAGCAGGACTACCGCCGCGCCGCCCGCCGCGCCCGCACGGTCATGGAGCCCCTGTTCTACGGCTAGGGAAGGCTCTCGATCATCTGGATGACCTCCTCCCGCCGGAAGCCGCCCGTTACCAGCGGCCGTTGGCCCGCAGGATGCGCAGGGCGTCGACGGTGAGGAATCCGCGCCACTCTCGTTCCGCGGTCGGCGACCAGGCCAGCCAGTTGAATGTCCAGCCGCCGTCGTCGAGCTGCGCGTGGGCGAGATGATCCAGGTGCGCCTTGATCGTCGCCTCGTCGAACAGGCTGCGCGCCAGCGAATCCGGCTCGGGGGCGAAGTCGAGCGGGAAGTGCACCTCGCCCGGTGCCTGCGGATCGAGGGTCACCAGCTTCCGGTCGATGATCAGCGGGCCGACCCGGTCGAAAGCCTCCCGGGCCCGGTCCCGGTCCGGCACGTGCTGGAGGAACCTGAGCACGCCGAACATGTCGTACGCGCCGGGATCTGCGAGCACGCCGATCCGGGCCCACATCACCTCGGTCGCCCGGTCGAGCCAGGGATGGCGGACTCCGCGGGAGTAAAGGGTGCCCGCGATCAGGCCGGTGGCGACGACCGAGGCGGGATGGCCTTCCTCCGGGACCCACCAGGGCGCGTGCGGCCAGCCGGAAATGGCCGACTCGACGAAGGCCGCGCCGCCCGCGGCGGGAGCGACCGCCGCGAGCCAGTCACAGGCCCCGGCCACCAGGGCCTCATCCCACGCGTCGGCCTCGTCCATGATGCGCAGCGCCATCTCGACGGCGAGAGGCTGGCTGCCGGGGGCGCGGCAGTCCGGCTCGAGCGCATGCCCGAACCCGCCGTCGTCGTTGCGGTACGCCGCGACGGCGTCGCGTACCGGTTCGGCCGCGCCTCGGCCGAACATCCGCTGGAATCTGCGCCGGTCGACCACCCTCGCGTTCGCGACGATGAAGGCTTGAGCAGCATCGAAGTCAGGAGCGTTCATCGGTCAATCAGACCACGGCGTCGCCGCACCCGTATTGAACGAAACGGCCATCGCCATGGCATGCTGGCAGGGTGGATTCCCCGGCCCGCACGGCGGCCGGACCGCGGGTACCCCGGCCCGGCTCGGTGAGCGCGCTGCCGTCCGGGTATACCGAATGGCCCGCCCCGGCCGGATTGCGGCACGCCATCGCGTGCCTATGGGCGCAGGTCATCCCCGACGGCCGCGACCGGGAAGGCCTGGTGCTGCCCGATGCGTGCACCGACCTGATCTGGGAGCAGGGCCGCGGCGCGCTGGTAGCCGGCCCGGACACGGGTCCGGTACGTACCGTGATGACGGGCGGCACGGTCATCCTCGGCGTCCGCTTCCGGCCTTCTGCGGGCGGCCCGGCGCTCGGCGTCCCGCTGAGCGAACTGCGTGACCAGCGCGTCGACCTGGTAGACCTGCGACGCGCCGGCGCGGCACGGCTGCCGGGAACCCTCGACCCGGACACCGCCATGGCCCGTGCGCTGGAGGTGGCGGCCGGCCTCGTCGCCGATGGCGAGCCGGATCCCGCCGTGACCTGGGCTACAGCCCTGCTGAGCGACCCGCGAGCCCGGACCGAAGATGTCGCGGCCGAGATCGGGCTCAGCCTGCGCCAGCTGCGCCGCCGCTGTCATGCCGCGGTCGGCTACGGCCCGAAGACCCTGCAGCGGGTGCTGCGCTTCCGCCGGTTCGTGTCCCGGGTCGACGAGGGCGGCCCCGCCGCGCGGGACCTGGCGATCGTCGCGGCCGAGGCCGGATACGCCGACCAGGCGCACCTGACCAGGGAGTGCGGCAGGCTCTCCGGCCTGACTCCCGCCGCCCTGGCCCGTCAACGTGCCTCGTGAGCGGCGCGGCTACCAAAGGTCAAAGCTGGTTCCACTGGTATTTCGTCAGCCCGTACTGCGAGGCAATGGAGTTCCACTGGCCGACGAAAGCCTTCTTGTCGGTCGTGGCCTGGCCATCGGGGCCTTCGGCAGCCTGGAAGTTGGCGTCGGCCTGGTCGTTCGGGGTGCAGCCCTTAGAGACTTCGTCTTGCGCCCATTTGCCGAGATCCTGATCGGCCGCGGCCGACGCCTGCCAGGCACCGGTCAGGGACTGGAGCATGGCCGCGGGTAGCGCCGAACGTCCGGAAAGGCCGGCCAGCTGGCTGAGCAGCCGCTGACGAGATGTGGCGGCGTTCTGGAGTGTCTGCGGGTCCTGGCTCAAGGTGGGCCCGCATGAACTTACGTCGTTGACCGCGGCCGTGATGGAACTGCGGTCTTTGACGCTCTGCGAGAGAAGCCCGGCCAGGTTGCTCGCCGCCTGCCGTTCAGAGACCTGCGTCGGCGACGGGGAGGGTGAGGTGCTGACCGACGGTGAGGCGGCACTGGCCTGCGCGGTTCCCTGATTGCCCGCGCCGGTCGCAGTCGTGCTCGCGCTGGGGTTGGCGGCATGAGAGGGACCGAGCAGGAAAAACGCCACGCCGGCGGCTACCGCCGCCGGCAGCAAGCACGGTGAGGAGTCCCACCAGCGGCCGCCGGGAACGCCGCCTGCCGGCCGGCCGCCGCGAACGCGGGCCGTCGGCTGGCCGCCGCGAACGCGGGTCACGGGGCGGCCGGCCGGGGCCCGGCTGACCGGATGGCCGCTGATATCCGGGACCTCCCTGGCCGGGCGCCGGTATCGGCGGGGCGGTCGGACGTGAGAAGTCATCGAGCGGTGGTGCGGGCTGGTCGACCGGCCGTCGCAATTCGTCGGGCCGGGCCGGAGAACTGGACAGCGGCGGCCGGGCGCTGACCTCTGTGGGCTGGTATGACCCCTTGGACGGCCACGTCGACTCAGCCGATGGCGGCGCCGGGTCAACGTCCTGCGCGGGGTCGGCACTGGATACGGCGCGCCCGCAGGCCACGCAGAATCGTAGGTCCGGCTTCACTTCATGGCCGCACTGAACGCAGAATCGCCGAGATCCCTCCACAGCGTCTCCTGGTCTCACTCGTTATGGCTCCGTTACAGGTCGACGTCGCTGACGGCCACCGGCATGGAACTCATGGTGCCCTGCCCCTGCGGGCGCGACTCGCCGAGGGCCACCTCGACGCCCTGCCGCACGGAACTGTCCATGGCCGCCCGCATGGCCTTGGCGTAGTCATAACGCAAGGTCACGTACAGGTCGGTGCCGCGCCGCATGAGCGTCTGCCACAGCCGGGCCAGGAACATGAGCGTGCAGCGCAGCGGGGAGATGCGCAGCCAGAACGTCCAGCCGACGTAGAGATCTTCGCCGTATGCGAAACAGCAGATGAGGCCGCTGAACAGCGCGCGGCGGATCTCGAGGTAATCGCGGCTCTGGCCGCCTGCGAGCTTCAGCCGCCGGACCCCGGCGTCATCGAGCGGTGTCTGACGCTGCTGGAGAACCCACGCGATGTGGTCGAATATCACCGGCGCGGCACCGGCCCTGCCGCTGACCAGGGTTTTCCATTCCGATAGCTGAGCCGGCACCGGGACCAGCCAGTAAAGGCACAAGAAGAGGAGCCCGACGAGCGCGGCGCCGATGTACCAGACGACAAGAGCGCCGAGGCCGAGGCCCGCGAATGCGAGGATTGCGAATAGCAATCCGAATGTTATGGAAAGGCCCACATAGACCGCGAAGTACAGGAGCGCGTGAATGAAGAACTGCCTGCGCAGTTTCGGGTTGCCGAGTGGGTCGAACGGCTCTTCGAGTCCCTCATAGGATTTATAGAAGCCTGCCGCCGTGCCGTGCGCAGCGCCGTCCAGCGTCGAGTCCTGGCTGCTGGCGGCCCATTGCTCCGTGGCCGGCCGTGCTGTCGGCATCGCGGCGGTGATGACGCCGGCGCCCGGCCCGGAGTCACTGAACAGACCCCTTCCCGTGGGCTGACCGCAATTACCGCAGAACGCCTCGTCGTCGGCTACCGGCTCGCGGCAGCGCGCGCATATTCCACCCATGGCCCCTGTCCCTTCTACCGGCCGCCCGCTCGGCCGCACCGGTCCCGCCCCATGTTCCCAGTGGCCCTTGGCCGCTCACCTTACCGCCGTCGGTCCCGATAAGCCAGATCCGGGCGATTTTTGACACAACGAGACCGAGAAAGGCCCTTGCGGTTAATATCAGCCCTAATCACGGAGAAGTCCGCTTTTAGCCCCATCGGCTCCGTGAACCCCCGACACCTTGAGGCCTCAAGGCCGATACGACCGCGGCCGCCGCTCATTTCATCGCGGCCCAGACGAAGGCGCCCAGCTGGCTGACCGTGTCGATGCCGTACTGCTCGCTGGGGTTGCCGGTGGTGAGCACGGCCATCAGGTAGTCCCGGCCCTGCCCGGAGATCCAGCCCACGCTGTTGATCTGCCAGTCGGTACTCGAGCTGTCCAGCGGCAGCCAGCCGTTCTTCAGGGCCACCGTGACCTGGACCGGGACGCCGCCGGAGACCCCCCACCGCTGCGACGGTGTTACGTTCTCCATCAGCGACAGGGCGTAGCCGCGCTCGGCGGCGGTGAGCAGCGAGCCGGGCGTGATGAGCTCGCGGAGCAGGGCGATCTGGTCGGCGGGGACCGTGGTGGTCAGGCCCCACCCCGGCCAGGGGAAGCCGGAGCAGACCACGCAGGGCGACGGGGAGGTGCGCGTCAGGCCGACCTCGGCGTTGAACGACCTGATCTTGGCCGGCCCTCCGACCTCGTACCACAGGCTGGTCGCGGCGTCGTTGTCGCTGTCCTCGATCATCTGCTGGGCCAGCGACTGGTCGCTGGCCGACAGCCCGCCGCCCCGCTCGGCGAGCAGCGTCTCCAGGACGTCGAGCTTGACCACGCTCGCCTCGTCCTGCGGCGCCCCGGTTCCCAGCCGCCAGGTCTGCCCGGTCCCGGGGTCGTAGACGGCGGCCGCGATCGTGCCCGCCCGGGCCGCGACGTAGGACGCCGCGGCCGATCCGAACGGGTCAGCATGGGCCCTGTGCCCCGCGGCCCGGGTCGGCCGCACGGACTCGGCCGTGGCCGCGGCGACCTGATGAGATCCCGCGGACGCCGACGGGAGCGTGGACCCAGCCCCCGCGGCGGACCCCGGCGCCCCCGAGCCGTGGATCGTCAGGACGGCCACGATGACCCCGATGGCGACGACGCCGGAACTCGCCACCGCGAGCACCGCCTTGGGACGCGCGGCGCCCGCCCGGGCGGAGTGCCTGCCCCTCATGCCGCCAATGACTGGATCCTGACCATCGTCGATGGGAACTCCTCTGCCCGGCGCGCCTCACCCCGCCGGGCAGACCTGCTGGAATGGCTGAGTCCCAGCGTAGTCAGCCCACTGCTGACGGGTAAGGGATACATCGGCAATCGCGCAGGCGGCCCGCGTGAGGTTGGCCGGGAAGGCCACGTCCCAGAGCCGGGCCGTGCCGTCGCTGCCCGCGGCGGCCAGCGTGCCGCCGCCAGGGCCGAACGCCGTCGCGTAGACCGGCTGGGTGCCGGCCGTCATCGGCGTGCCGACCTCCTGCTGGGTGGCCACATCCCACAGCCGGACGCTGCCGTCGCCGCTCGCGGTGGCCAGCGTGCTGCCGCCCGGGCCGAACGCCGCGGCGTAGACCGGCTGGGCGTCGGCCGTCATGGACGTGCCGACCTCCTGCTGGGTGGCCACGTCCCACAGCCGGACGCTGCCCTCGCTCCCCGCGGTGGCCAGCGTGCCGCCGTCCGGGCTGAACGCCAGCACGGTGGTGCCCGCGCCCGCGGCCATGGGCTTGCCGAGCGGCTGATGGGTGGTCACGCTCCACAGCTGGGTCCGGCCGCCCGCGCCGACGGTGACGAGGATTTTGCCGTCGGGGCTGAACGCCACGGTCCCGGTGAAGGCGCCCGGAGCGCCGACGGTCAGCGGCGCACCGCTCTCCTGCTGCGTCGCCACGTTCCAGAGCCGGGCCGTGCCGTCGCCACCGATGGTGGCCAGCGTGCTGCCGTCGGGGCTGAACGCCACGCCGCCGTACACCGCGCCGCCGGAGGCAGGCAGCGCCGCGCCGATCCGCTGGCCGGTGGCCGTCCGCCACAGCTGCACGCCGCTGCCGGCCACGGCCAGCGTGGCGCCGTCCGGGCTGAGGGCCAGCCCGGTCACGGTGCGGTAGCTGCCCAGCGGCACGCCCACCAGCCGCTTGGCGGTGACGTCCCACACCCGGACCGTGTGGCGGCCGTTGCTGACCGCGAGGATGCGGCCGCTGGCCGAAAACACGGCCGGCGCGTGCCCGGACGCGGCGGGGGTCCCGGTCGTGCCGATGGCCAGCGGAGCCGCCGGCTGGTGCATGACGGCCGGGCTCCACAGCTGGATGGCGCCGTTACTGTTCCCCGTGGCCAGGGCGTCCGCGCTGGGGCTGAAGGCCAGCGAGCTCACGCCGGCCGAACCCTGCGCGGTCAGCGCCGCACCCGTCTGCGTCTGCGTGGCGACGTTCCACAGCTCGGTGGTGTCGTCGCTCTCCGCGGTGGCGAGCGTGGTCCCGCCGGCGCCGAACGTCAGCGCGCCCACCGCGTCGCCGCTCGCCATCGTGGCGCCGAGCTGGGTTTCAGTGCTGACGTTCCACAGCCGCGCCGCCCCGTCCTGGCCTCCGGTGGCCAGGAGCCTGCCGTCCGGGCTGAACGCCAGCGCGTCGATCTCCGCCGTACCGGACACCATGGCCGCGCCGGCCTCCTGCTCGGTGCCCACGCTCCACAGCTGGACGTTCCCGTCGCTGCTGGCCGCGGCGACCAGCGTCCCGTCGGGGCTGAACGCCACGGCGTCCACCGGCTGGGCGTCCGAGCTCATCGGCGCGCCGATCTCCTGCCGGGTCGCCGCGTCCCACAGCCGGACGTTCCCGTCGGTACCGCCGGTGGCGACGGTCTGGCCGTCCGGGCTGAACGCCACCGCGCCGCCGCCCGAGACCCCGCCCAGCGGCAGGGCGGCGATCCGGGGCCGGGTGGCCAGGCTCCAGGTCCCGACGGCGGTGGCGTCCGCGACGCGCAGGGCCCGGCCGCCGCCGGTGAAGGCCAGCGCGAGCGGCTCGGCGCCCCACGTGGTCGCGCTGATCATCTGGTGCGAGGCCAGGTCCCACAGCCGGATCGCGCCGTCCTGGTACCCGGCCGCCACCCTCGAGCCGTCCGGGCTGTAGGCCAGCGCGGTGACCACGCCCGACTGCGCGCTCAGCACGCCGCGGACCGGCTGGGCCAGCGATTCGAGCAGGCTGTAGCGAGACTGCGCGGTGGGGGCGAGCCGCCAGGCGGCCGCGGCCAGCAGCGAGGCCGTGACCGGATCCGTGACGTCCAGGGCCGTGCTCTGCGCGGCCAGGCGCTGCGCCACGTCCGCGGTGCGCTGCTGATCCGCGGTGGTCCTCGCGTTCCTGACCGCGATGCCCGCCCCGGCCAGCGCGGCGATGACGACGAGGACGGCCAGCCCGGCCAGCGCCCGGCGCCGCCACGTGCCGCGGGCCAGGGCACGGCCGCTGGCCCGCAGGAAACCGGCCTGGTCTGGGGTCAGCGCCGGGTACCGGTCCGGATCCGCCTCCCAGACGCGCACCGCCTGCCGGGTGGCCGTCAGCTGGACTCCCTGGTACAGCACCGACGGGTCGTTCCCGTGCGCCGCCCAGCGCGCGGTGTCCTCCGCCAGCTGACCGTGCAGGATCATGCTGGTCTGATCTTCCTCCAGCCAGCCCCGCAGCCGCGGCCACGCCTGCAGCAGGACGTCATGCGCGACCTCGGCCTGCCCGGCGTCAAGGACCAGCAGGCGGCCGCGTGCGAACGCCTCCAGCACCGCGTCGACCTGCGAGCCCTCGGACCGCGCGGCGCGCAGGTCGGCCGTGCTCGCCGCCCGGCGTACGGGCCGGCGGTCGGGCCCGACGGCGGTCAGCTGCCGGAAGACGTCCCGCGCCACCGTCTTCTGATCGTCGGTCAGCCCGTGATAAGCGGCCTCGGCGCCGGCCTCCACGGACCCGAAGACCCGGGCGACCCCCACCCCTTGGACCCGGCCGCCGGCGCTCTCGTAGCCGCGCCTGGTCAGCTCGTCGCCCTCGCGCTGCTCCCAGGTCAGCATCATGGCCTGGGAGAGCAGCGGAAGCGCGCCGATGGCCCCGTCCGCGACCGCGCGCAGGTCGGCCAGGATGGCGTCGGTGAGGCCGGCTTCGATGCGCAGCCCGCTGGCCGCGGCCGGCCCGGTGATGACCCGGCGCAGGTCAGCTTCTGCCATCGGGCCGATGACGAGCTGGTCGTGCTGCATGGCCCGCACGAGCTGGGGATAGGCGGCGCAGCGGTCCCAGTAGTCCCCGCGCACCGCGATCACCACGAGCGCCGCGGGCTCGACCCGCGGCCCGGCGGGCCCGGTCGCCGCCGCGCACACCGCGTCGATGAACGAGGCCCGCTCCAGTTCGTCCGGGGCGGCGAATATCTGCTCGAACTGGTCGATGATCAGCACCAGCCCGGACGGGTGGCCGGCCACGGCCTGCACGATGTCGCTGACCAGGAGGTGAGCGTCGCCCGGGGCCTCGGCCAGGCTCTTGCGCACCACGTCGGGATCGTGCCCGCTCAGCTGGGCCAGGCCGGCCGACAGGTCGGCGAGCGGACGGTCCCCGGGGGTGATGGCGACCCGCGGCCAGGACGACGATCCCGGCACCTGCACCCCCCGGGACAGCGCGGGCACCAGGCCCGCCTGGAGCAGCGAGGTCTTGCCCGCGCCCGAGGCGCCGGTCAGCACGACCAGGCCGGTCTCGGCCAGCAGGCCCGCCAGCTCCGCGGTGAGCCGGTCCCGGCCGAAGAACACCGCCGCATGAGCCTGGTCATAGGGCAGCAGCCCGCGGTAGGGGCAGCCGCCGGTCCAGCTCGGAGCGGACGCGTCCGCGCCGCCTGGCCCTGGCATCCACGGCCGGGTGCGCCGCTCGATGAGCGCCAGTTCCTCACGGATCATCCGCACGTCGGCCGACTGCCGCCCGACCTGCTCGCTGGCGGAACGCAGCTCGGTGCCCTGCCCGCTGAGGCTGCGCTGGATCTCTCCGGCCGCGCGCGACAGGTCGGCGAGCAGGAACTCCATCTCGCCGAATTCAGAGCTGACCGCCTCGACCGCGGCGAGCACCTCGCGCTGCAGTTCCTCGTCGCCGACCTCGATCGCGGCGCGGAAGACCGTGCCCCCCGCGTCGATCTCGCGCAGCACCATCGCGACGTCCGATCGCACCTGCGCCGCGCGCTCCTCGGCCGCGGAGAGAACCTCCTTCATGCTCCGGGCGATTTCCCGCTGCAGGTCAGCCCGGGACGGGTCACCGGACGGGTGCGCCGAGCGCGCACGGTCCAGCGCGCCGGCCAGCACGTCACTCAGGGCGCCGGCCCCGACCGAGGACAGCACCCCGATCCTGGCCACGGCCCCATCCCGGCCCGGCCCGGCGGCGTCGGCCAGCGCGGGCCCGAACGCCGCGGCGCACAGCAGCGGGAGGACGGCCGACGCCGGTATCTGGTGTAGCTCGCGGCGGCCGCTACGCCCGGCGCGCCGCAGCCACTCGCGGATCCCGGCCTGCAGCCGCTCGACGTCCTCGAAGTCGCCCAATCCCTCCACCCCCACGCGCCCATAACACCCCAAAGACGGCGGCAGCCTAGCCGGCCGCACGCTCCTCTAGCCGCGTCTTTTGCGTAGTGTGACCACCCGCGCACCAGTCGGCGGCCGGCGGAGCGGCCAGATAACTCCGAATCGCCTCCCAGGGCGGCGGTCCGGGTCTCGGGGTCGAGGATCTGGAGCAGCGGGTCCGCCGCGGCCCTAAGCCGTTTCCCCGCGTCGTCGAGCCGGTCGGTGGAGATCGCCGCGCCGTCTTTCTGTCGGCCGGCCACCGCCAGCACGCGGGCCATCTCCCCGCCGAGAGACTGAGCCTGCTCGAGGAAGCTCCTCGACACCGGGACGTCGATCAGCACCGGCGCCGCCACCAGCAGCATCATCATGTAGGTCCGGAGCTCGTCGGAGGCGGCGTCCCGGTCGCTGTCGCCCGCGCCCTGGGCGACCGCCTGGTTGACCGCCTGGACCGTGCGCCTGGCCTGCACCGCCATGATGGCCGTTTGGGCCGCGATGGCGCGGGAGCGGTCGCTGACCTGCCTGCGGCGGACGACCTGATCGACCACGAGCACCGTGATCAGCAGCACCAGCAGTCCCGCGACGGTGTCGGTGGTGATCGCGTGACCGTCCCACCAGCGCCGCTCCGCGGAGTCGGCGGCGTCCAGGATGACCAGCGCGCAGGTCACCAGCGTGACGACGACCGCAGCGGTGCCGCCCTGCCAGCGCGATAGCACGCCACGACGATAGCCGGGTACCGGCACGCGGCGCGCATACCCCTCGTCTATGCGGACGTTGATGGCCGTCGTCGGCCTCCGTCAGCGGCTGAGCCGGGGATCAGCCGGCGGGCGGTTCGGCGATCATGGCGGTGCCGATCTCGCGGAAGCCGATCCTGGCGTAGACGCGGGCGACCGCCTCGTCGCTGGCCGACAGGAAGATGATCCCCACCCCCCGGTCGCGGGCGTCCGCGGCCAGCAGCGCGGTCACCGCGGCGCCAAGGCCCTTACGGCGGTCGGCCGGCAGCACGCCCACGCCGGTGATCTCCGCCACGCCGCCCACGGCCTGGCAGCTGCCCGCCGCGAGCGGGCCGTCCGGGCCGAACGCGGCGGCCAGCACCGAGTGCCCCGAGCGTAGCCGCTCCCGCAGCATCGCGATCGTGCCGCCGTCGTGGTCCGCGGCGATCTTGTCCCGTTCGGCCGCGCCCGCGTCACCCGTGGCCGTCCCCGGATGACCGAACGCCACCGCGGGCACCGCCCAGATCCGGTCGAGCTCGGCGTCTTCCGGCGCCACGACGCGGACCGTGATCCCGGCCGGCAGCGACGGCACCCGCGCGGACCCGGCCAGCACCATGAGCGGATGCGCCCGGACCTCCAGGCCCGCCCCGGCGGCGGCGGCCGCCATCTGCGGCGCGGTCTGCTCGATCCATTCGAAGGACTCGGGGATGATCAGCTCACGCTGGCGGGCGCGGACCGCGCGCACGTCGGCCGGGGTGATCGGCGTCCTCGGGCCCTGCTTCGGCCGCGCGTAATACGGCCAGCCCGGGCCGGTGGGAACGAAGAGCACGAGCGGTCCGCTCTCCTGGGCTTCGGCCCGGCGGCGGGGGACGGCGTCGCAGAACGCGTCAATCCGCTCAATGATCTCGTTATCTCTCACGGCAGTACTCACCTTAAGGTGCCCGGCGCTGGAGGCCAACTGTGTTTGCCCATCGGCCGGGACCCTAAAAGCCCCCAAAAACCGTGACCCCGGTTACCGCCAGGAGGGCGGATCGCCGCCGTACCGGGTGAGCGTCGACGGCCAGCCCAGGTCCTGCCCGCCGAGCCGGCCGGGCGGCCGCACCACGGTGACCGGGCCGTCCGCGCTGGCGACCACGGTGAGCCAGGCGGGATCGGGGTCGCCATCCACGCTCGCGGCGGCAGGTTCCCGGGGCTGGCCGAGCAGCCAGTGCGCGGTCCGCGCCAGGCCCAGCTCGCGGACGTGGGTGCCGCCCCGGTCGGACTGCGCCGCCAGCGCGCGCAGCGCGGCGGCCGCGCACAGGTACCCGGTGCCGTGGTCGAGGAGCTGGCACGGCAGTGCACCCGGCTGGGCACCCGGCTGGGCACCCAGCCGGTCCCCGCCTTCGGTGACCGCGATGCCGCACGCGGCCTGGACGATGCTGTCGAAGCCGCGACGGCCGCCCCAGGGCCCGGTGCTTCCCCACGCCGACAGGCTCACCACCACCAGGCCCGGATGCCGCTCGGCCAGCGCGTCCGGCGTGAGCCCGAACCGGTCCAGGGCGTGCGGCCGGTACCCGTGCACCAGGACGTCGGCCGCGCCGAGCAGCTCGTGGAACCGGGCCGCGCCGTCGCGGGTGCCGAGGTCGAGCAGCGCGCTGCGCTTGCCGAGCAGCCCGTCATAGCACTGCTGCGCCAGTTCGGGCCGGTCCGGCGGGTCCAGCCGGAGCACGTCCGCGCCGAGCGCGGCGAGGTAGCGGGTGGCCACCGGCCCGGCGATGACCCGGGTCAGGTCGAGCACCCTGATCCCCGACGCGGGCCGCGGCCCAGCGTGCCCGCGCCGCGGCGGCGCGCCGTCGATCACGCCGCCCTCGACCAAGGCTCCCCCGACCAGGGCTCCCTCGACCAGGGCTGTGGCCGCCACCGCCCGGCCCGGCGGCTCGGCCAGCCACTCCGCCTGGCTGCGCACCGCCGCGGCCACGCCGCCCGCCGCGACCACGACGTCCTCCACCTCACGAGCGCCGCGGCCCGCGATGGCCGCGGCCACCGACTCCGGGTCACCGCTCGTGCCCAGCGCCCGGAGCAGCGCCTCGCGGTGCCACGGGTAGTTCCCGTGCGTCCGCACCCAGCCGTCGGCCGCCCGCCAGAACCTGGACAGCGGCGCGAAGCCCGCCCCGGAGGCCTCGCCGTTCAGCCGCAGGTGCGCCTCGCTCCTGAACGCCGCCGCGACCTGTCCCCGGTCCACTCGCACCGACGGTGCCGCGTGCCCCCGGCGCCCCAAATCGCCGCTTCGCTGCTCATGCAGCGCCGCGGCGGCGAGCAGGGCGGCTCCGGCGCACGCGATCGCCGTATCCTCCACCGGCAGCCGCGACGGCAGGTGACCCGGCTCCCCGGTGACGACAAGATCTGCCGGGAGCGGCGAGCCGTGGGGGTCCACGCCGAGCGCGGCCCACGCCTGCGCCAGCAACCGGGGCCAGAGCGGTCCGGGCACAGGTTTCATTCCGGGCGCCGCGCGATCAGGTGCAGCAGGGGGGCCACCTGGCGGTACGGATCGGTCCGCCCGGCCCGTTCCTCGCAGTCGAGCAGGGCCTCGAGGTCCGCCGGGGGTTCGGCGCCGCCGGCCGCGTTGTCGGTGAAGACCCGCACCCCGTACCAGGCGGTGACCTCCAGCCCGAGGCCCGCCAGCCGGGCGGTCAGGTCGGCCAGCCGGTCGGCCCGGGCGGTGACGCCGATCCGGTTGGCGTACGTGAGCGACCCGAACGCCTGCGCGCAGGCCGCCCAGTCCCCGAGCAGCCCGGGCCGCATGGCCAGCGCGTCGCCGTTGCGGACCAGCAGCGAGGCCATCCCGCCCGGCGCGGTCAGCCCGGCGATCACCCGCAGCACCGGACCGGGATCGGCCTGGTACATCAGCACCCCGTGGCACAGCACGGCCGGGGCCGGGGGAACGCCGGACCGTTCGGCCCAATTCTCGATGAGCCCTCGCTCCAGCCGCACCCTGGCGCGGACCTCAGCCGGCTCGGCGGCCAGGTCCCGCTCGAAGCGAGCCAGCAGGTCCTGCGACGCGTCAACCCCCGTCACCTCATACCCGCGCCGCGCCAGGCGCAAGGCCTGTGTCCCCTGACCGCAACCAAGATCGATTATCCGAACGGGCGATGGTGGCAGTTCGGCGGCCAGCTGACGTGCCAGCAGCTCCTGACGCACCACGTCCCTCAGCTTCCCCAGCCGCTCCTGCCAGTTGCGCTCCGCGCCGGTGAACGCGGTGCTCATCTGCTGCCCGGCCCGAGTTCTCGCTGCATCAAGACGGTGTCGATCCACCGGCCGTGCTTGCGGCCGACGCCGCACAGCCGGCCCGCCTGGACGAAGCCGAAGCGGCGGTGCAGGGCGGCCGAGGCGTCGCCGCCGGTGTCCGCGATGACCGCGATGACCTGGCGGGCGCCCGCCCGCTCGCACCCGGCCATCAGCGCGCCGAGCAGGGCGCCGCCGATCCCGCGGCCGGTGTGCCCGGGGGAGACGTACACGGTGTCCTCGACGGTGTGCCGGTAGGCCGGCTTGGGCCGCCACGGGGCGGCGTAGGCGTACCCGCCGACCACGGCCCCGGCCGCGGCCACCAGGAACGGCAGGTTCCGCCCGGCCAGGTCGTCCAGCCGCCGCCGCCAGTCCGCGGCGGTCGGCGGGACCTCCTCGAACGTCGCCACGCTGGTCGTCACGTAGTGCGCGTAGATCGCCGCGACCTGCTCCAGGTCGGCCGGGACCGCCGCGCGGACGGTGAACTCCGCTGCCTTCACCCGGCCGATCGTAGTTGCCCGGGCACGGCAATGGCCGCCGGGCGAGCGACCCGGCGGCCATTGCGCTTAGCGTGATGGGCCTGGCCTAGAACCCGAATGTCGGCTAGGCCCGGCAGGGGTTGAATGCCGAGCTGGTTGCTGGAAGTCGTCGATCACCGTATGAGTGGCTCCGCCGCCACCGAAGATCAGGAAGCGTCTGCGGGAACAGCGTGCCGTACTGGCTGACCCCGCCGAAGTCGTTGCTGGTCAGGCCGGGCACGACGTTTCCTATGAACCACTGGCAGCCGCCGTCGGATCTCTTACCCGTGATCGAGTAGAAGGGATAGAACGTGGCCGGCTGGTTGTCGTCGGTCGATCGGGACGATCGTGCAGCCTGCTCCGGTGGTCCTGTTGCAGTTATTGAACCCGCCGAACGACGGATCCTCGTTGCGCGGCGTGTCGGACTCGAACGCCGCCTTGGTGTAGTTGACGAAGTAGATGCGGACCTGTCAGCGGGCTGGTGAACAGGGTCGGGCTCGGGTGCAAGAACGTGTTCCCGTCCGGCCAGTCCTTCTGGTAGGAGCTGCCGTCCCAGCCGGGCACGTTGGTGCCGTTGCAGCCGTTCACCTGAACCAGCAGCGAGGCCGACGCCGGGAAGCAGGCGGCGTCGTCGCCGTCGGTCGGCTCCTGGTCGCTGGCCAGGCCTTCCTGGTCGCCGGCGGGGCAGTTGCCGCCGATGGCGATGGGGTTCGGCCCGTTGCAGTAGTCGAAGTGGCCGATCTCCTCGTCGTACGCGATGTTGTAGGAGTGCGCGGCCCACGGCACCCGCGTCGCCGGAGAGGAAGTCGAGTACATCGGGTGGAAGTTGTACGGGATCACGTTGCAGGCCGTGCGACGGCGACGGCGCGGACTGGATCTGGCCGAATCCGTTGGCCGCCGACGCGGTCATCGAACCCGTCTGGCCGGTATTCTGGTCGAACAGCACCGTCTGCAGGCCCTGCGAGGTGTCGTGCATGGTGACCGTGATGCGGTCACCGGGCTGCATCATGAGCACGTCGGGCTGGGCCGGGTTGCCCGAGGTCGCGGGGTTGAAGTTCAGCGGGTTCGGCGGGCCGACCGGCGTGCCCGACTTGGTGAGGAAGGCGAAGTTGACGTACTCGACGCCGCCCAGGATCGAGTTCTGGCACGCCGGGTTGAGCGTCGTGCCGTTGATCGGGTCCTCCGACAGGCTGTCGATGTTCAGGGCGGCGCACCAGTCATGCGCGTCGCAGCTCTGGCTGTTGAACTGGCTCACCCAGCCCGGCGGGTAGAACTGCAGCTCCGTGAACGCGGTGCCCGGATGCTGGGCCAGCGGGGTGATGTTGGAGTCGCTGTCCGGGGTGCAGGTGCTGGTGACCTGCGGGTAGGACTGCGAGTCACACATCGCCATGCCGAACCAGAACGCCGGGGTGAGCTGGAAGTTCCAGGAACGGCCGGGCACCACCGAGGACGGCGGCTCCTTGGGCAGGGTCACCGTCCACTGGTCGCTGTTGCCCGACCCCGGATATTGCGAGTAGTACAGCACGGACGGCTCGTCGTGCCCGACGTACTTGCTGCCGTAGACCGCGTAGTTGTCCTGAAGCTCCAAGCACATCAGCGGCCCGTTGGCGCACGCCCCTGACTTGAGAGCCGAGGCTCCGCCGGTGGCGGGTGCTGCCGCCTGGGCGCTGGCCATTGTCGCTGTCGCGCCAAGCACCCCGCCCGTGACTATGGCGGTGCTGAGTATCAGCCATCGCCATGATTTCCTGCGCGTCATCGCGCTTCCTCCGTCCGTTGTCTGCCTGGTCCGCACCACGTGCGCCCGCGCGCATGTCCGTCGCCGCGACGCCCGCTCCCGGAGCAACTCAGCAGTGTAGACCTGTCCGGATATCTGTCACTAGAAGTCGCAACGTATTGATTTTTGGTAACAAATCCGACGTGAGCGGTGCCGTGGAACCAGACCATTCCCAGCCGGCGTCCAAGTTCCGTGCCTGACCTGCGGAACTGGCCTTCAGCCGATGCTCACCCGGCCGCCAGCAGGGACTCGGGCAGACCTAAGGAGAGGCTCAGATGAATCGGATAACGATTGGGTTCACGGCGTGTCTTGCGGCAGCGGTTACCGCTGGTTGCGGGACGGTTACGGCATCACCGTCGGCTACCGGCGGGCACACGGTCGTGCCGGGCACGACGCCCGAGACCCCGGGTCACGGTCCGGTCAGCGCCGCCCCACCAGCGCGCGCCCCGCCAGCACCGGTCCCGCCGGGGGTGAGCCGACGACCTGCCAGGACTCCGCGGCGGCCGGGCAGCCCCTGTTGATCACGACGGCCAGCAACGGCAAGACCTATTGCGTGCGGGTTGGCGAGCAGGTGGAGGTACAGCTGCGCGGCAGCGTTTCCAGCATGTGGCTGGAACCGCTGGCCAGCAGCAACGTGCTGACGCCCGTTCCGAACGGTGAGCTGTCCCTGGTCGCGGGGCTCACCGAGGAATTCTTCGCCGCGGCCCGTACCGGCCAGGTGCTCATTACCTCGGTCCGGCCGCCGTGCCAGTTCGACATTCCGCAGTGGAAGACGGGCGGCGGCATCGAGCCGGCCGACCCGGTGCCCAAGACATACCCGCTGCGGTTTTGCGCGCCCGCGCACCGCCTCAGCGTCTCGATCCTCGTTATCGCCTGACCCGCTCGCGCCGGTCCCGGGCTATTCGGCATGCAGGCCGAGGAACATGTGCCCGAAGACCTCGCTGATCAGCGCGACGGCGTCGGCACGGCAGATGGCCTCGTCCTCGTTGATGTCCGGGGCCGGCAGGCCGAGGTGCTGCGCGAGCGCCAGGGCCGGGAAACAGGCCGCCTTGGACAGGCCCTTCAGGCGAGCCTCGAGAGAGACGCGAGCCGGGCTGAACGCTGGCACTGGCTGCGGCGTGACCTCGGGCCAGTCCTCCGGCGGCCGCGGGCTGTCCAGGGACAGGACGGGGGTCAGGTCACGGGCGGACGCGTCGCGGCCGGTCAGCGGCCCGCCGAGGCCCCAGCGCACCCGCAGCGTCCGGATGACCGACGTGTGCCGGTACTCCTCGTTGATCACCGTGTTCGCGCCGATCCAGGGCGATACGGCGATGGCAGGCACGCGCAGGCCCGAACGCTCGAACGTGAAGCCCATCTGCCCGGCCGGTGCGGCCGGGTCCGGCGGCGCCACCGCCCCCGGCGGGACGTGGTCGTAGGTCCCGCCGTGCTCGTCGAAGGTGATCATCAGCAGCGTGTTGTAGGCGTTCGACCCGTTCGGCGAGACCGACGAGCGGACCGCGTCGTAGATCCTCGCCAGCAGCGCCTCGCCCCCCAGCAGCGCGGACGGCGGGTCGAGGTCCACGCCGGGGAAGATGGCGTCAAAGGCCGGGTGCATGTCGTTGTGGCCGTACAGCAGGTTGGGCTCGATGAACGAATAGGTCGGCAGCTGCCCGCTGGCCACGTCTTCCAAGAAGCGGTCCGTGGTGAAGAAGTTCGTCTCGTACCGCTCGAGCAGCCGCGGCGCGTGGATGATGCCCGTGATCGACAGGTGGCTCGGCGGGTCGCAGTAGACGCGCCAGGTCAGGCCGCGCGCCTCGAGGCGCTCGAAGATCGTCTCGGCCGTGTTGTGCAGCGGGAAGGAGTCGATGGGCGTCATGTTGACCACGAACCCGGACGAGGTGGCCGCGTGGAAGAACGACCGGTTCGGGAACGTCTGCGACGGCACCTCGCAGAACCAGTGGTCGAACGTCGCGAAGCCGCGGGCCAGCGCGGAGATGACCGGCACCCGCGGCGGCGTGTAGCCCGTCATGATCTGCGCGTACTCCTCTCTCGCGGGCGGCCTGCCCTTCTCGGCCGTGAACGCGCTGATGTAATCGGTCACGAACCCGTCCATGGTCGGCCGCTGGGCCTGATCGGCCGGCGCGTTGTACGGGGCGACGATGTGCGTGGCCACCATCCCGCGGTTGGAGGGCGGGTCGATCAGCCCGAACAGCTGGGTGTTGACGTGCTGGTACTCCTCGCCGGGATCGGGAGACGGGGCGTTCATGTCGGCCGCGACCCCGTACGGGACCGGCCTGGGCGCCCCGGGGACCGCGTCCACGGCCCAGTCCGGGACCGGATTGGACAGGTTCAGGCCGGCGACGCCCTCGAAGGACGCGACTTCACCCGGCTCGTACAGGCGGCCGAGCAGGTTGTCGAACGAGCGGTTCTCGAACATGATCACGACGACGTGATCGAGGGCGTTGCTCGGGTCGGGGCGCGGCATGACAAGAACATACGCGCTGGACACAGCCAGTTGTAGTGGTTACCGTGGCGGTGGGCGCGAGAGGGCGCCTCCGGATCCGCGGGCAGGACCTAGTCCACCTCTTGTTATGCCTGGTAGCAGTTCACGGCGATCTCCCTTGTCGGTCTGCCGCGCGGATCGCAGGCCGGTGAAGGAGACGTCATGGCCGATCTTCCGGCCCGCCCCAGCCTTGACCACCTGCGCCGTGAGGCCAGGGACCTGCTGCGCGCCGCGCAATCGGGCGACCCGGCGGCCGCGGGCCGCATCCGGGCGGTATCCGACGCGCTGACCCTGGCCAGCGCCCAGCTCGCGCTGGCCCGCGAGTACGGGTACGCGAGCTGGGCCCGGCTCAAGACCGAGGTCAGCGCCCGCACCACCGATCTGGCCCGGCTGGCGGAGGAGTTCTGCGTGGCCAGCATCCGCGACGGCACCGGCCGCGCGGCCCGGATGCTGGCCGCCACCCCGGAGCTCGCCGACTACGGCTTCGCCACCGCGGTGATCCTGGGCGACGCAGGCCGCGTCCGCGCCGAGCTCAGCCAGGATCCCGGCCTGGCCACCAGGGCGGTCATCCCGGGCCCGCCCTCATGGTCACCGCTGCATCTGGCCTGCGCATCCCGGTGGTTCCGGCTCGACCCGGCGCGGGCCGACGGGCTGCTGGCCGTGACCCGGATCCTGCTGGACGCCGGAGCGGATCCCAAGGGCCCCGTCGCGGGCGGCGGCTGGACGCCGCTGCGCTGCGCGGTCGCCGGCGCCGCCAACCCGGCCATCGTCGGCCTGCTGCTGGACCGCGGCGCGGTTCCCGATGACCACGACCTGTACCTGGCCGGGTTCGGCGGCGATGACCATCAGTCCCTGCGGCTGCTGCTGGCTGCCGTCACCGACGTGCCCGGCCTGGCCCGGATGGCGCTCGCCGCCCCGATCAGCCTCGACGACATCGAGGGAGTCCGGCTGCTGCTGGAGGCCGGAGCCGATCCCCGCCGCTACCACGACGACGACGACCAGCCGTGCCCGGTGGTCTACGCGGCCGTCCGGGCCGGGTGTTCCGCCGAGCTGATGGGCCTGCTGCTCGCCCACGGCGCCGAGCCGGACCGCCCCGGTTCCGACGGCCGCTCGCCCTACACCCTGGCCACCCTCCAGGGCCGCGACGAGCTGGCGGGCCTGCTGCGTCGTTACGGCGCGGCCGACGACGTCTCCGATACCGACCGGTTCCTGGTCGCCTGCCTGCACGCCGACCGGGCCGCCGTCCAGCGTCTTGCGGCGCAGGACCCGGGCCTGCCTGACCGCCTGACCGACGCCCAGCGCGCCGGGGCGCTGATCCGCGCCGCGGAGACCGGCAACACGCCGGCGCTCGGCCTGATGCTCGAGCTCGGCTTCCCGGTCGACGCCCGCGGCGGCGACCACGGGGGCACGGCCCTGCATGCCGCTGCCTACTCGGGCAGTTCCGGTGCCGTGCGCATGCTGCTGGACCGGGGCGCTGACCTCGAGGCCCGCGATACCACGTGGAACAGCACGCCGCTGGACTGGGCTGTCGTCGGCAGCGGCGGGCAGCCCGCCGACAACCCGCGGGCCGACTGGATGGCGACGGTTTCGGCCTTGCTCGAAGCGGGTGCCGACATTGCGGAGATCACGCTGTCGCCCGATGACCCCAAGGCTCCCAGCTCGCAGGTCGCGGACCTGCTTCGGCGCCACGGCGTCGCTGAGTCTGTGCGGGGGTGACGCTCAGCGGGCCACGTTCCGGCCGCGCTTGAGCAGGCGGATCTCGGTGGTGAGCGTCACGAGGCGTTCGGCTTCTGGCCGGTCGTCGCCGACCGGCGCGACGGTGAAGATGAACCCGCCCTGCCCGAGGCGGACCCTCTTGACCAGGACCTCGTCGCTCGCGTCGGGCAGCACGACGACATCACCAGCGTCCACGTCACCAGCCAGGATCACATCGTCCACATAGGAGACAGTACCGCCCGGAAAGATCGATTTCATCTAGACCGCAAACTGGACATGTCCGACATCTGAACGACCGGTGACGGCGCCGCTGGCCTGCCCGGCCTGCGCCGGGCCTCAGCCTGCGGCCGCGAAGCCCAGGGCCGCGCTGAGGGCGGCGATGATCGCTCCGCCGACCGTGACGGCGAGGAACGACCGGGAGAAGCTGGTCTGGAAGAACTTGTGCCGCAGCCAGGCCAGGGTGAGAAGCTCGCCGGTGACCACCGCGATCGCTGCGGCGACTGCGGCTCCGTAGCCGGGGATCAGGAACGGCAAGGTGTGGAAGATGCCGCCGGCGAAGGTTCCGCCGCCGGTAATCGCTCCGCGCAGCACGGGGCTGCCGCGCCCGGTGAGGTCGCCGGTGTCGGACAGGCCCTCGGAGAAGGCCATGCTCACGCCCGCCCCCAGGGCGGTCGCGGCACCGGTGAAAAACGCGGTCAGCGGGCGGTGCGTGGCCAGCACCACGGCGAAGATGGGCGCCAGGGTCGACAACGACCCGTCCATCAGCCCGCTGAGCGCGGGCTGAACGCGCTTGAGCAGGAACGACTGGCTGTCGGCAGCCTCTGGTGCGACCCGGGCGGGCGCGGCCTCCGGGCCGCTAGCCCCCGATGTGACCGTCCGCATTTCTGCCTCCTTGCCGATCGGCCCGATGTCTGTACCCAGACTCCGGCCCGGCAGGGTGATCCCGCGTCACACGGCCGGGTGATTCGCTCGCTTCCCGCGCGCTGGTCGCTGACCGATGCTTCCGAGGTTGACCGGCCCGTAGTGAGTCTGGAACCATCCCCCTAGGTGACTGCCAAGGGTGGGGATACCGGATGGGTTACCTAGGGCCGGGATTTGTCCTGCTTGCCGTGCTCGGCGGGGCTGGCGGGGGCAGCGGATCATGCCAGCCTGCGCCCTCGGTGAAGACCGTTGCACCAACTGCGAGCGCGGCTGTCAGTCCCAGCGCGAGTTCGAACCCGACGGCGGCGCCGGCGTCTCTGTCCGCGAGTCCGGTTCTGACCGGGCACCCGTCGGGAAGCTGGACCACGACCCTTTATCTCAATACTGCTGCCCTGTGCCCGTCAGAGCCTTCCTTCGAGCTGGTCACGACCAGCCCCAATAGCGCCGTCAAGGGAAACGCGACCTTCAATCCGGCGCTTAAGTGCGGTGCGTCAGCTCCGGTGCTGACGCAGGTACAACTCATCTTCGGCCCATGTGACGGCCTGGCCATGCCGCCGGCCATGGCGGCCATTGTTGTCCTTCCGACGGCGCCGGAAGCCGCGCCTGTGCAGTTCACCCTGGCGGTGCACCGCTGGGTGAGCTGGTGGGATTACCTCTGGATCCCGTTGGCGTGCGGCTTCGGGCTGTCGCTGCTGTTCGTTTTGACCATGCTGTTTGCCGGGCTGCCGGATCCGGCTCGTGACCAGGATGCCGCCGTCGGCGGCCGCCTGGTCAAGATGCGCCGTACGAAAATCCTGAGTAGGCCAATATACGCCTCGGGAGCCTGGACGTTCGGCGGGAGCTGGGCTACGAATGTGACGGCCGCAGGGGCCGTCGTGGCCGGGGTGCTGACCGCGACTGGCGCCGTCACTGAGGTGCTGCCAGGTGTCGAGCTCGGCCGGTTCAGCCTGCTGATAGCCGTGGCCGGCGGGATCACCGTCACCGCGCCGCTGGTGTTCGGCGCTCTGAACTACCGGTTCCTTCGGGTGGATCCAACCACCGCCGGCGTGTCCGTGATATCGCTGCCGCAAGGGCCGGTGGCTGTTCTGCGCGGCCGGACGCGGTCCGTACTGTTTGGGTGGTGGAAACGCGCCTATAAGTATGGCGGCATGGTCGTCACTCTGCCGGGAGATGCCCGGATACGCACTCACCGGAAAAACGTTCCGCTTACGGATGCAGCCGACCTGACGCCGGGTGCTCGGGTCACGCTGCTGGATACCGAAGTGACCCTGCTCGACGGGACGCCCGACGGGACGCATGTGCCATTGCGCAAGCGAAAGGCTCTGCTGCCCGACAGGGGCCGCCCACCCAGTGATGCGACGATCACGGTCCCGGCCGGCGCCACGATTACCGTGTCCGGAGGCGCCACAATATCCGTGCCGTCAGCCCCGCCAGTTCGGCAGGCCTGGTGGGGGCGCCTGTGTGGCCGGATCCCTGCCGCACCGCCGCCCCCGGCGCCAGCGGCTGGGGCAGACTTCACTGAACTGCCAGCGCGGACCGATGCCACGCTTAAATCGGGTGCGGCGCTGATCGTGCCGCCCGGTGCCACCATCACGGTGTCGCCACATCAGGTCGCGGCATGTCTTCTAGCCCTGCCTGGCGCCAGCAACATCGCGATATTCCCCGACCAGCAAGTAAAGATCAGTCCATGGGGCACCATAGCAGCGGCGGATGTCACAGTGGCCCCGGCCCACGCGGACCCGCCCGCGGCTCAGCCCGGGGCACCGCCTCAGATGTCACCCGAGCACCCTGGCTACAGGCTGAGGGGGAATTTCCCCGTCAGGTTGCCGGGCGGGGCCCAGATCTCGTTCCTGGGCCGGGCGAACCTCAAACTCCCCGCGGGAACCCTCGTCGACGCCCCAGGCAATCAACCAGGGGCTCATCCGCGACCTGAGGCTTATCCGCGGAAGGCCGTCAAGCGCTCATACCTGAAGGCCACGACCGTGTTCCCCATCCCGCATACCAGTCAGGTCATCGCGTCGCAGATGTGGTCGCTGCTGATCGCGTCCTTCCTGACGCTGCTCGGCACCGGAGCCGAACTCGGCATCCTCGGCGTGCTCACCTTCGGCATGGCGGCGGCGGACGTCTTGGTGCGCGTGGTGTGCCTCGTCCTCACCGTGTCGTCGGCTGTGATCGTGTTCTTCTACAGCGTGGTGTCGATCAGGGCGCTGGCTGACCCGACGCCAGGAGACGCAGTGAGCGCGACGGGTAGCACATCCTTCATTCTCTGATCAGCGTCAGCCGGAACAGAGACGGAACCGTACCCGTGGGACCTGTATCGGTCATGACGGTATGAACGTCCCACCTGCACCGGGTTCCTCGATGCGGATCACGGCGTCAGGCGGTGCCTCCCGCCTGATCTGTCCGGCGAGTTCCCGGGCATCGTCCTCGTTGTTAGCGCCGACGATCAGGAACTTCCAGCGCCGCACCACCGCCCAGCCCTCACCTTCCAGCTTGCGCGCCAGCGCGACCGCCTCGCGGTGCGACGGGAACTCAACCCGGGCCTGCCATCGGCCGAATCCGGCGGCCAGCGACTCGGCCGTTTCAGAGTCCTCGAGCCGCTGGTGCTCCGCCTGCCGCTCGGCTTCGGTCTGCGGCATCGCGACGTCCGGGCTCTCCCACTGCTCCTCGATGGGATGCCAGCGATGCACCGCGAACTCCGCCTGAATGCCATCCTGGGCCAGCACGTCGCGGGCGACCCGCTCAGCCTCCATAGCGGCGATCTCGGTGCCTGCGTACAGGAAGATCTGCGAGTCGCCCGCGCCGACGGCGATGGTGCGGCCGAGCTGGCGGCGGACGTCTTCTTCCACCTCATGCTCGGACAACGCTCGCTGCGCCGGTTCGACTTGTGCCTGGCCGGCCAGGGAGATGGTTACCCGCCAGTCATCGCCGTCTGTCACGGCACGACTCTAACGCACAGAGAGCAATAACGCCCTTCAAGCGGCTGAGGCCGGGACGGCAGCGTCAGGTGAGCTAGTGCTGTCTGTGCCTGACCTTCTCCTTACCATCTAATTAGAGGGACCTGCGGAACCCAGTTCGTCAGGGTATGCGGAAGTCCGCTAGTGTTCGCGGTGATTGCCGCTCAGTTAGTCACTCAACCGTTGAGCTTGGCTGGCGTTTCTTAGCTCGTACTACACGTGTCATCCTGGGCGCTAAGACGAGCGTCTAACTCCATGTCAGAGCTAAGACTTGAGCAAGAGAGGCTGGATGTGTCTGCCCCAGATTCTAAGCGCCCACATGGCTTGGCCGGGTGGCTTCCCGCGGTTCCACGGCTTTTGGAGTTCAGCTGGCTGTATGTTATACCCTTCATATGTATCCTGGGCGTTGTTGTCATTCTCGTATACGCCTCACAACTTCCGAGCGGAGTCAGATGGGGCGCCTGTGCGGTCGCCCTAGTAATAGGAAGCTCTGCTTTCCTAGCAGGCGGCTTCACTGGTTTCTTGTTCGGAATCCCACGCACGATAACGGCACCGGGCCCCAACCCATCAACAGGTGTTACGCAGTACCAGGGCAACACCAATTTGGAGCAGGTCTCCGATTGGTTGACGAAGATCATCGTTGGCGTCGGCCTCGTACAGATCGGTCATATCATACCTGCTCTGAGCAAATTCGCCGAGAGCATGAAGGCGCCTCTTGGCGGACAATCGTCAAGTGGAGCTTTCGGCTTGGGGCTGGCAATCGCCAACGCATTGATGGGCTTTTTCTTCTTTTATCTATGGGCTCGCTCAATATTTGTGCAAGAGTTGAAAGACTCATCTAAATAAGCAACTCACTTCCTGAAGTGGTGATCGCCCAACCGGAAGCTGCGCCGCTCAGCGCACCGCAGCGTCACCGAGCTCGAAGATGGCATCCGCCGGTGGATCAGCGAGTGGAACAAGAACCCCAGGCCGTTCATCTGGACAAAGTCAGCCGACGAGGCGGCGCATCGTCACGTACCTGCTCGTCCTATTCCCAGGCGCGGAGCAGCCCAGAAGGTCCAGGAAGCACCGCGTTCCCTGCCGAGCGCGGTACCGCCCCACCCGCTGGCCAAGCACGGTACCCGTTCCCCGAAAGCCGCGCAGACTCGTGCCCGCCTGCCGTCCAACCCCAGACCTAGCCTGGGCGCAAGTCTTCCGAGATGCTTTGGGACCCCGGATCAGCGGACCTGAACCCGGCACCCAGCCTGCGTCGATGCCGTCATCGCAGCCCGGACGGAACGGCGCCGGAACAGCGGTGAGCCGGTACCACGAAGGCGCAGGTCAGGGCCCGTTTAGCCGTCACACGTCGTAGTACAGCTCGAACTCGTGCGGGTGCGGGCGCAGCCGTAGCTCGTCGAGCTCGGCGGTCCGCTTGTAGTCCAGCCAGGTCTCGATGAGGTCCTCGGTGAACACGCCGCCCTCGGTGAGGAACGCGTGGTCGCCCTCCAGGATGTTGAGCACCTCGTCCAGCGAGCCCGGGACCTGCGGGATGGCGGCCGCCTCGTCCGGCGGCAGCTCGTACAGGTCCTTGTCCACCGGCTCCGGCGGCTCGATCTTGTTCTTGATCCCGTCCAGGCCCGCCATCAGCATCGCGGCGAACGCCAGGTACGGGTTGCAGGACGGGTCGGGCACGCGGAACTCGACGCGCTTGGCCTTCGGGTTGGTGCCGGTGATCGGGATGCGGGCGCAGGCCGAACGGTTCCGCTGTGAGTAGACCAGGTTGACCGGGGCCTCGAAGCCGGGGACCAGCCGGTGGTAGGAGTTCGCCGTCGGGTTGGTGAAGCCCAGCAGCGAGGGCGCGTGCTTCAGCAGCCCGCCGATGTAGTAGCGGCCGGTGTCGGACAGGCCCGCGTAGCCGACCTCGTCGTAGAACAGCGGCGCGCCGTCCTTCCAGATCGACTGGTGGCAGTGCATCCCGTTGCCGTTGTCGCCGAACAGCGGCTTGGGCATGAACGTCACGGTCTTGCCCGCCGCCAGGGCGGTCGACTTGATCACGTACTTGTACGTCATCAGCTTGTCTGCCATCTGCAGCAGCGGGCTGAACCTGATGTCGATCTCCGCCTGGCCTGCCGTACCGACCTCGTGGTGCTGCATCTCGACCTCGATGCCGCAGGCGATCAGGTTCGCGACCATCTGGGAGCGCAGGTCGGTGTAGTGGTCCATCGGGGGAACAGGGAAGTAGCCGCCCTTGTACCTGGGTTTGTAGGCCAGGTTGTGGCCGTTCTCCTCCTTGCCGGTGTTCCAGGCGCCTTCCTCGGAGTCGATGTGGTAGTAGCCCTCGTTCGCCGAGGTCGAGAAGCGGGCCGAGTCGAAGATGTAGAACTCCGCCTCTGGGCCGAAGAACGCGGTGTCACCGACCCCGGTGCCGCGCAGGTAGTCCTGTGCCTTGCGGGCGATGTTGCGCGGGTCCCTGCTGTAGGGCGCACCGGTCAGCGGGTCGTGCACGAAGAACGTGAGGTTGAGGGTCTTGTGCGTGCGGAAGGGGTCGAGATACGCGGTGACCGGGTCAGGCATCAGCTGCATGTCGGACTCGTGGATCTGCTGGAATCCGCGGATCGACGAGCCGTCGAACATGAGGCCGTCGGTGAACACCCCCTCGCCGAACGACGCGGCGGGCACCGTGAAGTGCTGCATCGTTCCCGGCAGGTCACAGAACCTGACGTCGATGAACTCCACGTTTTCCTCCGCTATGAAGCGGAGGACTTCCTCGGCACTGCTGAACATCAACCCCTCCTGGGTACAGGGCGCGCATTTGCTATTTAGGGCGCGCATCGGTTCTCAAGGCACGCGATTCGGACGGTAGCCGTCGGCAATTTCCGCGCCGTGTCTGGTGTGTTTCACCGATGTTACGGCTCGTCGGTCAGGCTCAGGGCACCATTATGGCCCGCCAGCCGGTCCTTGGCCCCGGTCACCGAGGTCGTGCTGGCCGAGTGTCGCGGCCCGCTGCCCGCTCGCCGGCGCGGAACGGATACCGTGGTGAGGTGGCCAGAAAGATGACGGCTCCGGCGGCCGCCAACCGGGACCCGGCGCCGCCGGTGGACCCGAAGCACCCGGCCTATCCCGGCCAGGGCTTCGGCCTGCCCGAGCGCGGCCCCGGATCAGTATCCGACATGGGCAGGCGCGTGCTGGCGCTGATCATCGACTGGCTGCTGTGCATGGTGATCGCGTACTGGCTGACGCACTCGCAGTTCTGGACGATCGCCGTTTTCGCGATCGAGGACTACCTGCTCACCGCGCTGACCGGCTTCACGGTGGGCAAGCGGCTGCTCGGCATCCGGGTCATCCGGACCAATGGCGGCCCGGTGGGGCTGCGCTGGGCGCTGGTCCGGACGGCGATCCTGCTCACCGTGGTCCCGCCGCTGCTGACCGACCGCGACCTGCGCGGCCTGCACGACCGCGCCGCGGACACCATCGTCGTCCGCATCTAGCCGGCTGTCTGTGCCCCGGCGGGTGCTGCGGACTTCGATGGGCGATCCACGACTCGCTCGGCATGGGCGGAACCTGACCGGGGTCACCCGGCCCTGGCTGGGGGGCTGTGACTGTGGAGGACTTTGGTGCGGTCGGGGTTCCAGGCGGTGGTGGTGCCGTCGGGGTTCAGGACCAGGGTCCAGCCCCACCGGTGGATGACGATCTGGTGGTGGTAGAAACACAGGAGCACGCAGCCTTTGACGCTGGTGGGGCCGCCGTCGGCCTTGTGCTTGACGTGGTGGACCTCGCAGGCCTGGGCGGGCTGGTGGCAGCCGCCGGCCCACTGGCAGTGCCGGTCCCGCAGCCGCACGGCGTTGCGGATCCAGGCCGGGACCTTGTCGCTGTAGCCGATGTCGAGCGGGAGGCTGGGGCCTGCCAGCCGCGCCCCGAGCTGCTGGGTGCGCAGGAAGCTCGCCAGGCCGCCGGGGCCGGACAGGAGGTCGACGGCCTTGCCGATGATGGCTTTCTGCAGGGCCTCGCGGGCCGGAGAGACTGAGGGCTGGAGATCGGCGTTGTCTGTGGCCACGTCGGGGCACTCGGCGGCGTGGTCGAGGCGGTCCAGCTGGACACACAGCTTGACCAGGCCGTCTAGGGCAGCGAGGTCGGGATCACCGGTGACCACGGGAGTGATGACCGCGTTGCAGGTCACCGCGCGGGCCGCGTCGCCGTCCAGCCAGGCGGTGCCGTCGCCGCCGGCCACCGACGCGGACGCCCGGGCAGCGGCCCACCGCGCCTGCATCGCGGCCACCCACACGTCTTCCAGCCTGGAGTGCTGGTCCATCGCGCGCAGCTCAGCCAGCGTCACGTGCACCATCGCGGTGACCGGCTGCCCGGCCCGCTGCGGAAGCAGCCCGCTGGCCGCGAGGCGGCGCATCGCGTCCTCCAGCGCGTCATGGTAGCGCTGGGCGTGGCTGCGGGTGTCCTCGGCGCCCATCGGCGCGGACAGCGCGTCCAGCACCGCGGACACGACGGCCGTGCATTCTGGGGTCAGGTCGCCGGTCAGAAGGCCAGCCCCGTCGAAGGTGGTCTCCAGGCGCAGCGAGCGGTCCTCGAAGCCGCGGTCATCGTTCGTGCTGTCCTGCGGGGCGCGGGCCCGGATCTCGGCGGCCAGTGCGGCCAGGTCACGCTCGTCGGCCCCGGCCCGGGCCGCGGCGATAAGGATTTCATCGGCGGGCTGACGGCAGTCTTCGGGGAGCTTGTCGGTCCAGCCGCACAGCTTGCGGGCCAGCGACTCGGTCACGATGGTGCCCTTGGCCAGCGCGGCGATTACCTGCGGGTGCACGGTGGTGCGTCGGGCCCAGCCGATGCGGCCGGCCGCGGCGCCGCGGGTCACCCCGGTCTTGTGGATCAGCCACGCGCGGGCGGAGTAGTCCGCGTCCGCGGAGTAACCCCGTGCGGTGGTGAACGCGTTCAGGATCACGGCCCGGGCCGCGGTGAGCATCGCCTCGAGCTGCTCCAGGCCTTGCAGGCACTCGGCCTGCGTCTGGGCCGACATGGCGGCTGGGTCGCCGGCGACCAGGGAGCCCAGCCGGGCCCGCGCCGCAGCCAGCGCCTGGGTTGGGCTGTCCGGCGTCGGTGCGGTATCGGGCTGGCACACCTTGATGGTCACCCCCAATCCGGGCGGTGGCTGTTCTTTTACCTCGATTCTAGCCTCGAGCCAGGACATTTAGCTTGATAAAATGGCGTGTCGTCAGCTATTATCGAAATAGTGATCTATGAGCCTTAAGTGCTTGGCGGGATGGCTGAGTCGCGCGGGGAGGACGGCACGAACCCGCGTCCGTTCGGAAGAAGGATTTTGAATTTCGGCGGTTACCGGAGCAGTTCTCGGGCGATGACTAATCCCGCATCATCCGGCTGCACACCCGTTACCGGGGACCTGACCGGCGAGCGGTCCCGGGACAAGCAAGGCGCGGAGAAGCTGTTGGAAGCCGGCCGCGATCAAGATCACCGCGGTCATGCCAAGCAGGCTACCGGGTCTTCGGCCTGGGCATCTTGGGCTGCCTGATGTTCCGCGGGATGGGTCCCTTGGGCGCCTGCAACGACGGCTGCAGGGCCTTCAGCCGGTGATTGAGGTCGCTGATCGCGCCGCCCTTGAGGTTGCGCGGCAGCCGCATGATCTTGCGCTGCAGCTTGCTGAGCGGGATCTGGCCCTCCTCGCTGCCGACCTGGAACTCGAAGATCGGCACCTCGTACGCCACCCGGGCGACGCGCTTCTTCTCGGCGGCCAGCAGGCTGGCCAGCCGCGCGGGGGAGCCCTCTCCGACCAGGATGACACCCGGCCTGCCCACCGCCCGGTGCACCACGTCCATGTTGCGGTTCGCGGCGATGGCGGGCGTCACGGTCCAGTTACCGCGCATGTTCTCCAGCACCGCCGCGGCCGCCCCCGGCTGTCCCTCGATCGCCGAGTACTGCGCCGATTGCGCGAACCGGCCGAACAAGATCATCGTGACCAGCAGGCCGAGCAGCACACCGAGCGGGATGAGCAGCGGAGCCAGGCCGGTGAGCAGCCCGACGACGACCAGCACCACCAGCGTGCCGAGCCCGCTCCCGATGATGATGGGCATCGCCCTGGGGTTGGAGCGCCGTACCAGGCCGGCGACCATGCGTATCTGCTTCAGTCGGCCGGCGTTGGCCATGTCCTGCGCGTCGTCCACCATGGCCGGATCAGCCGACCGGGACCTTCTCGACATGCGTGCCATGCTCCGCAGCATACGGTTCCCGCGCCCCGGACAGAACCACCGCGCGGCCCGGAAACGCGCTCAGCGCGTCAGTGCCGAACCAGTGCGCTGCTCGACGGCCTGCGCGTAGAGCCGCCCGGCCCGGTAAGAGGACCGAACCAGCGGCCCGGACATGACCCCGGCGAATCCGAGTTCCAGCGCCTCCTCGCGCAGTTCGACGAACTCCTCGGGCTTCACCCACCGCACCACCGGATGGTGCCGCGGCGTCGGCCGCAGGTACTGGGTGATGGTCAGCAGGTCACAGCCGGCGGCCCGGAGGTCGTTCATGGCCTCGGTGATCTCGTGCCGTTCCTCGCCCATCCCCAGGATCAGGTTCGACTTGGTGACGAGCCCCGCCTCGCGGGCCGCGCGCAGCACGTCCAGCGAGCGCGGGTACCTGAACCCCGGCCTGATCCGCCGGAAGATGCGCGGCACGGTCTCGATGTTGTGCGCCAGTACCTCGGGCGCGGCCGAGAAGACCTCTGCGAGCCGCGACGGCTCGGCGTTGAAGTCGGGGATGAGCAGCTCGACGCCGCAGCCGGGGATGGCGGCGTGGATCTCGCGGCACACCTGCGCGTACAGCCAGGCGCCGCCGTCGTCCAGGTCGTCGCGCGCGACCCCGGTCACGGTCGCGTACTTCAGCCCCATCGCCGCGACCGATTCTGCGACCCGCCGGGGCTCGTCCCTGTCAAGCGGCAGCGGCTTGCCCGTGTCGATCTGGCAGAAGTCGCACCGCCGGGTGCACTGGTCGCCGCCGATCAGGAAGGTGGCCTCGCGGTCCTCCCAGCACTCGAAGATGTTCGGGCAGCCGGCCTCCTCGCACACCGTGTGCAGGCCCTCGCTGCGGACCAGTGACTTCAGCTCGGTGTACGAGGGGCCGGTGCGTAGCCGGGTCTTGATCCACGGCGGCTTGCGCTCGATCGGGACCTCGCTGTTGCGGGCCTCGAGGCGGAGCATGCGCCTACCCTCCGGTGCCATTACCACCTCTCCAGGGTATGTTGCGGCCGCCCTACCAAAGTAAAGGGGAACGCCATGATCTTGAGCACAGCGAACGACCTGCCCGGATACGAGGTGATCGGCGAGGTACTGGGAGGCGGTCGGGGCGAGGCGGCAGCGGATCAGGCCGCGCCCGGCGCGGGCCTGGCACCGCGGGACGCGCGTGAGCGGTCCTTGCGCTGCCTGGCCAGCGTGAGGACTACGAAGATGATCACCACGGGCAACTCGATGATCAGCAGCGGGATGGCCAGGAAGGCGAGGGTGGCAGGGGCGCCGTAGACGGCCGCGACGAACATGGCGGGCGGTATCGTCGCGCCCGTGGCGACCAGGCCCCACCTGACCGCTTCCTTGTTCACCGGCGGCCGGCCGGCCCGGCGCGGCGGCAGCGCCTTGGCCGGGGCGGGGGGAATGTCGGCGGTGAGCGTGGCCAGTTCCGCGTAGGTCCGCGCGGCGAGCGTCTGACCCACGCGCTCGTCCAGCTCGTCCTTGTCTAGCCGGCCGTCCGCGAAGGCGGTCTTGAGCATGTCGATCACCTGCTCACGGTCGGCGTGCGATGCCCGCAGGCGGCCGCGGCCGGCTGCTCGTTCTTCCGGCCCTGTGATCACCGGCTACCTCCCCAGCAGCGCGACGCAGCCACAGCGTAGCGCGGCCACTTTGTGAAGGCCATCCGCGATCGCGGACCCCGCCGTCTTCCGAATGCCTGGAGGGCGGCTACAGCGTCGCCGAGCCCGCGGCCGTCCGGGAGCAGTCCCGCCGGATTTCGCCGCGATCAGTATCTGAATGCCGCCGCGCTCCTCCGTGATAGTGACCGCACTGGACTTGGCGTTCGAGATGATCCAGCCCGGCAATCGGGGGCATGCGCGCCATGCGACAAAGGGAGTGTAGATATGACGAATCAGACATGGGAGTTCCGGGAGTTCCCTGGCCCCAGGCCGAATGGGGAGGACAACGCTGTCATCTTCCTGAACGAGCCTGCCCGGCAGGGACGCGGCGAGGCCACCGCGACGCTGCGCAACGACGGCAGCGCGGGGCTGTTCTACCTGGTGCCCGGCGATCTGGGCACGAGCACGACGCCGACCTGGGAATCCCGGGAATTCCCCAGCCCCGACGGAGAGAAGAACGCTGTTATCTTCCTGAACGAGCCTGCCCGGCAGGGACCTGGCGAGGCCACCGCGACCCTGCGCAACGACGGCAGCGCGGGACTGCTGTACCTAGCGCCTGGCAGCCTGGGCGCGAGCACGACCCAGACCTGGGAGTCCGGAGAGTTCGCTGGCCCCAGACAGGCCGTCGACTTCTTGAACGAGCCCGCCCGGCAGGGACCTGGCCAGGCGAGCGTAACCCCGCGCAATAACGGCAGCGTCGGGCTGCTGTACCTGGTGCCTGGCAGCCTGGGCGCGAGCACGACCCAGACCTGGCACTTCAAGGAATTTCCGGCTCCAGACGGGGTAACGTCCGCCCTGGCGTTCCTGAACGCCTCTCCCCGGCAGGGAGCGGGAGAAGTCAGCGGATACGCGCGCAACGACGGGTCCGCCGTGATCTTCTACCTCGAGCCCGGGTCAAACTGATCACACACCCAGTCGCTGCGGACACGGTACCGAGGGTCCTCGGCAGGGTTAGGCACGACGGATAGAGCAGACGTCCCGGTGTCGCCAGGCGCCGGGGCGTCGCAATGCCCGGCCCCAAGCCTCAGCCCTGCCGGGGGTTCCGAACGAGCGCTAGCGCGCGGCGCCCACGCGGGTGCCGACTCGCGCCTCGCCGTTAAGGCCGCCGAAGCTGGCGCCCGCCGCCCAAGCCAGAGCCTCGGGCCCGTCAGCGTACCGCCAGGTACGGAACCCGAGGGCGTCGGCCAGGTGGCGCTCCAGCACCGGCCGCACCTCCGCGACCGTGATCGGGCGGCCCGTCTCGGCGGACAGCGTGCTCACCCCGGCGTCGCGGATGCCGCACGGGACGATGCGGTCATACCACGACAGGTCACAGTCGCAGTTCAGCGCGAGCCCGTGCATGGTGACCCCCCTGGCGACCCGCGCGCCGATCGCCCCGACCTTGCGATCGGGAGAACCCGCCACCCAGGCCCCGCTGCGGCCCGCCACCCGCACCGCGGTCACCCCGAAGTCACGGCACGTGCGGATCATGGCCTCCTCCAGCGCCCGCACGTACGCGACCACGTCGACCGGCTCGCGGAGCTTGATGATCGGGTAGCCCGTCAGCTGCCCCGGCCCGTGCCAGGTGATCTTGCCACCGCGGTCCACGTCGATGACCGGCGCACCCGGATCCCCGAACGGCCGGTCGGACGCGGCCGTCCGCTTGCCTGCCGTGTACACGGGCTCGTGCTCGAGCAACAGGCAGCTGTCCGGAATCTCGTCGGCCACCCGTCGCGCGTGAACGCGCCGCTGCATGTCCCAGCCTTCGAGGTAGTCGACCGGGGCGGCGCCCAGGGCAAGGTACACAAGCTCGCTCACTTTCCCCAGCTTACGCGCGCCCGGACCCACGCCAGCCGGGGTCGGCACCCGGCTCACCCCCGACCAGCACGCACAATGAAGTAGTGATAGACGTGGCGGAATTGCGCCGGATGAACCCGGCCGAACGGCGTCAGCTAGCCAGAGTCCTCACCGAACTCGACGGCCCGCCCCCCGGCAGGCAAAGCCCGGACCCGGACGCGGTGGCCAACCCTTACCTGACCGACGCGAAGCTGCGCCGGCAGCGCCGGCTGGCCCTGCTCGTCGCGGCGGGGTGCTGTGTGATCCTGGCGGGCTGGATCGTGGTCCTCGGCGCCACCTTGCCGCGCCATTTTGACGCCCATCACTGGCGCGCCGTCTGGGTGAACTTCGACGTGCTCCTGCTCGCGGCGTTCATGGCGACGGCCTGGGCGATATGGCGCGAACGCCAGGTCCTGATTCTGCTGCTGGTCGGCATCGGCACCATGCTGTGCTGCGACGCCTGGTTCGACGTCGGCACGTCGCTGGCCACCAAGGGGTTGTGGCTCAGCCTGGTGTCCGCGTCCTTCGCCGAGTTGCCGCTCGCGTTCCTGGCCTTCGCCGGCGCGCGCCGCCTGCTCAAGGCGACGGTCGTAGCCGGCGTCCCCGCAACGGCTGCCGAGTTCGAAGGAACGCCCGTTGGCACCCGCGGCCCGGCCGAAGCGACATGCTCGCTGCGCAGCACGCCCCTGTCCGGTCACGGCCTCGACGAGGCCCTTCCCCGCGGCCGCGCGCAACGCCCCGCCCAGCAGACCGCCTAGCCCGTCTAACCCAGGTCGAGCACGTGGCCCGGTGCCGCGAGGGAGATCGGCCCTTCGAAGGTGTCCTGTGCCGCTGCGAGGCTCAGGGCTGGGTCGTTAGTCCGCGTCCAGGTGGGTGAGAACCAGGTGGCGTGCTCCGGCAGCGGCGGCGTGCTGGCCCGCCTGCCGGCCGCTGAGGTGCAGGCCCGGGGGAAGATCCGGCAGCTCGGGAAAACCTGCCTCGCACAGCAGGACGTCCGCCGACCTGGCCAGCTCGATGAGGACGGGAGACTCACCCGTGTCGCCTGAGTAGGTGAGCACCCGGCCGCCATGCTCGAACCGGAACGCGAACGCCTCCACGGGATGGGCGACGTGCCCGGCGATCACGGCGAACGGGCCGATCTGGAGGCGGCCGGGAGTCACTGTCACGACATCGAAGGTCCCGGTAATGTCCGGGTCGTCGTTGGCCCGGGCGATGCGCTCAGCGGTGGCAGCCGGGCCGTAAACGGGAACCCGCGGCAGCGGGTCTCCGTGCCAGTAGGTCCGGGCGACCCAGAACGAGCACATGTCGATGAAGTGATCAGCATGCAGGTGGCTGAGCAAAACCGCATCAACCTGGTCCAGGCCGGCATACCGCTGCAGGGCGCCGAGCGCGCCGCTGCCCATGTCCACCACGAGCCGGAAGCCGTCGGCCTCCAGCAGGTAGCAAGACGCCGGGTTGTCAGGCCCGGGGATCGAACCTGAACACCCGACCACCGTGAGCAGCATGCCGACCACGGTAACCCAACGCGGACCAAGCCCTCCACACCGCGAACTCCACGCCACGAACTCCCTCGCGAACGCGCCCGCTCACGGACCCCAGAATCCGCCCGGCGCAGAATGAGCATTGTGATCGATGAGGCTGAACTACGCCGGATGACCCAGGCCGAACGCTTTGAGCTGGCCCGCGTCCTGGCGGCCATCGACCTGCCCCATCCGCTGGCCGACCGCCGCATGCAGCTGCGCAGGCGCTTCGGCCTGATGTTGGTGACGGCGGTCTGCATCGGGCTGGCAGGCTGGATCGCGTTCCTGATCTTGAACCTGCCTGACGCGCTACACCTCCAGCGACTGGCGCGCCGTGTGGGTCGGGCTGGACATCGCCGAGCTGATCGGGTTCGCCGCTACCGGCTGGGCGGCCTGGCGGCAGCGCCAGATCGTGATCTTCTTCATGATCATGACCGGCACGCTGCTGCTGTGTGACGCCTGGTTCGACCTGGCGCTGGACTACGGCTCGAGCGGCTTCACCACGAGCGTGCTCAGCGCGCTGCTGGCCGAGTTCCCGCTCGCGTTCGTGATGTTCGCCGGCGCCCGGCGGCTGATCAGGGCGACCGTGCAGACCGTGATGCAGCTGGCCGGGTTGAACGAGCCCATGCCGCCGCTGTGGCGGGTGCCGCTGTTCGCGGCCGGGCTGGAGGAGGCGCTGCCCGTCCGGCTCAGGCAGCGAGCCGACGATGTCACAGCCGGCACCACAGCCGCGTCTTAGAGGCCGAACCCAAGAAACAAGGAGACACCAATGCGAGTCTTCGTCGCGGGGGCGACCGGCGTAATCGGCCAGTACCTGGTGCCCGGCCTGATCGAGGCCGGCCACGATGTCACCGCCAGCACGCGCTCGCCGCTCAAGGCCAACCAGCTCAAGGGGCAAGGCGCCACGCCGGTCATTGTCGACGGCCTGGACCGCGAGGCGGTGCTCAAGGCGGTCGCGGCCGCGCAGCCCGAGGTGATCGTGCACCAGATGACCGCGCTGACCAGCCTGAAGAGCTTCCGCAACCTGGACAAGCAGTTCGCGGTCACCAACGAGCTGCGCAGCACGGGCACCGACTACCTGCTCGAGGCGGCGAATCAAGCAGGCACCCGCCGGTTCATCGCGCAGAGCTTCATCGGCTGGAACAACGCCCGGTCAGGCGGCCCGGTCAAGACCGAGCAGGACCCGCTCGACCCGGATCCGCTGGCGGGGACGACCAAGTCCCTGGCGGCGATCGAGCACCTCGAGGAGGCCGTGCCGGCGCAGGTCCCCGAGGGCCTGGTGCTCCGCTACGGAATCTTCTACGGTCACGGCGCCTCGGATCTCATGCTCGAGGTGGCGCGCAAGCGCCAGATGCCGGTCATCGGCGGGGGCACCGGCATCTGGTCGTTCACCGAGGTCACCGACGCCGCGGCCGCGACCGTCGCGGCCGTAACCCACGGCGCGCGCGGGCATCTACAACGTCGTGGACGACGAGCCGGCCCCGGTCTCGGAGTGGCTGCCCTACCTGGCCTCGTGCGTGGGCGCGAAGCCGCCCATGCGCGCCCCGGCCTGGCTGGGCCGGCTGCTCGGCGGCGAGATGATCGCCTCGAGTGGATGACCCAGGGCCGCGGAGCCAGCAACGAGAAGGCCAAGCGCGAGCTCGGCTGGACCCCGAAGTACCCGAGCTGGCGCGACGGCTTCCCGGTCTGGGCCGAGGAGTTCAAGTCAGGGAAATCCGCATGACCACGCCCCCAGAAGAAGGGTCCGCCGCGGACTACACCGAATACCGGCCGCTGATGTTCTCGATCGCCTACCGGATGACCGGGAGCATCAGCGACGCCGAGGACATCGTCCAAGAGGCCTTCCTGCGGCTGACCCGCGCGCTGCACGAGGGCGTGAGCATCACCGCGCCCAAGGCCTACCTGGCCACGGTCACCACCCGGCTGGCCATCAGTCACCTGCGGTCCGCACGGGTCCGCCGGGAGGCCTACGTAGGCGCCTGGCTGCCCGAGCCGCTCGTCGCGGACGAGCTGGCCCCGGCGGCCGCCCCGGACCCGGCGGAGCGTGCGGAGATGTCCGATTCCCTGTCCATGGCGTTCCTCGTCCTGCTGGAGAGCCTGTCGCCGACCGAACGCGCCGTGTTTCTCCTGCACGAGGTCTTCGGCTACGACTACCGGGAGATCGCCGAGATCACCGGCAAGTCCGAGCCGAACTGCCGGCAGATCTTCGCCCGCGCCAGGCAGCACGTGGACCAGGGCAAGCCGCGCTTCGAGACGTCCCGCGAGCAGCGCGACGAGGTGGCCCGCCGGTTCTTCGAGGCGGCAGGCGGCGGTGACCTCAACGGCCTGCTCGAGCTCCTCGCTCCGGACGTGGTCGTGATCGGCGACGGCGGCGGCAAGGGCCAGGCCAAGCGCGAGCCGACCTACGGGCCGGACCGGGTCGCCCGGTTCCTGCTCGGCCTGTTCCGCCGGGCGCAGAAGGAGGGCACCTACGCCGTGCCCACCGTGGTCAACGGCCAGCCTGGCGCGGTGATCTACGACTCAGAAGGCCGGGTGGCCAGCGTCTTCGCCCTCGACATCGCAGACGGCCAGGTCCAGGCGATCCGCTCGGTGGTCAACCCCGACAAGCTCCAGCACCTCGGCCCGGTCTCCGACCTGTACCTGCGGCCGGACCGGGACTTACCCTGGCGGTCATGGCCACCGACTTCACCGAGCAGACCGCGGCCGACGCGGTCGTCGAGAGCTTCGCGAACACCCAGGACCCGCGCCTGCGCGAGCTGCTGACCAGCCTGGTCCGGCATCTGCACGCGTTCGTCAGGGACACCGAGCCGACCATCGCCGAGTGGGAGCGGGCGATCGAGTTCCTCACCGCGACCGGCCAGAAGTGCGACGCCGAGCGCCAGGAGTTCATCCTGCTCTCCGACGTGCTCGGCATCTCCATGCTGGTGGAGACGATCAACAACCGGAAGACGGCAGGCGCTACCGAGTCGACCGTGCTCGGCCCGTTCCACATGGTCACCTCCCCGCGCCGCGCGCTGGGCGACAGCATCGACCTGATCGGGACCGGCCCGGCCTGCGTGGTCACCGGCCGGGTGCTCTCGGTCGGCGGGACGCCGCTGCCCGGCGCCGAGATCGACGTCTGGCAGGCCGACGACCACGGCTTCTACGACGTGCAGCAGCCGGGCGTGCAGCCGCAGGGCAACGGGCGGGGCCTGTTCGCCGTGGACGAGGGCGGCGCGTTCTGGTTCAAGACGGTGGTGCCCACCTACTACCCGATCCCGACCGACGGCCCGGTCGGCACGCTGCTGACGGCGACCAAACGCCACCCGTACCGCCCGGCGCACATCCATTTCATCGCCACCGCTCCCGGCCACCGCCCGCTGACCACGCACATCTTCGTGGCCGGCAGCCCCTACATCGAGTCCGACGCGGTGTTCGCGGTCAAGAAGAGCCTGATCACCGAGTTCACTCCGGTTGACGATCCGGAGCAGGCGGCCCGCTACGGCCTCGACGGGCCGTTCTGCCTGGCCACCTTCGACATCATCCTCCAGCCAAATAGCTGACCCGCCGCCGCCCCGCGCCCGTCTCTATTTTTGGCCGAACGGTACGTGATGCGTGCCGCCGGGCATCGGTCGCTACGCTCTGTGGGATGCACGCGAGCGCCGAGCCGCCGGGATGGGTCGCGCGGCTTCGCGCGAGCCGGTGGTGGGCCTGGCCGTGGCACCTGGTCCTGCTGGCCGGGTGGATGGCCCGCTGGTACCCGGAGATGGCCTCCGGCGGCGGGCATTCCTGGCACCTGTTCGCAGAGGCCGGCAGCCTGTTCATCGGCGGGCACCCGGCGGGCTTCACCCAGCCCGGCGGGCTCGACATCTACGCCAGCTACCCGAGGTTCCAGTTCGGGCCGGTCACGCTGGCCGTGGCCGCCGTCGCGCGGCTGGGGCCGGACGAAGGCGTGGTCGCCGCTCAGCTGCTGATGGCCGCGTGCGGGCTGGCCGTGCTGTACCTGGCCGAGCGGACCGCCCGCGTGGCCCGGCCCGACCTCGACCCGGAGCGGATCCGCTGGGCGGTGCTCGGGGCGGGCACGGTGTTCGTGCCGGCATGGATGATCCTCGCGGTGAGCTTCGCGCACCTGGACGACGTGCTCGCCCTGCTGTTCGCGGTGCTCGCGGTGCGGGCCCTGGCCCGCGGGCGGGCGGCCCAGACCGGGATCATGCTGGCCCTGTCGGCCGGGGCCAAGCCGTGGGCGTTCGCGTTCATGGCGCTGCTGCTCGCCCTCCCGGCCGGCACGGGCCGCCTGGACCGGTCCAGCCCGCGCTGGCGCGCCGTCGCCTGGGCGGCCGGGATCACCCTTCTGCTCTGGGCGCCGTTCCTGCTCGCCGACCCGGGCAGCGTGACCGCCGCGCGGTACGCGATACCGAACGTCAAGGGATCCGGGCTGCGCGCCCTCGGCGTCAACTCGGCCACCACCCCGCCCTGGGACCGCGCGGCTCAGATCCTGCTCGGCTTCGCGCTGGCCGCCGCCGCGATCTGGCGCGGGCGCTGGCCGGCCGTGCTGCTCATCTGCGTGGCGGTGCGGGTCGCCCTGGACCCGAACACCTATCCCTACTACGACGCGGGACCGATGGTCGGCGCGCTGGTCTGGGACCTGATGGGATCGCGGCACGCGGTGCCCGCCTGGTCGCTGGCCACGGGCAGCCTGTTCTGGGGCTGGACCGCGGTCGGCGGCGACGCGACGCTATCCGGCGATCTCCGGGTCGGCTTCGCGCTCGCCGCCGTGGCGTTCACCATTCTCGGCCCGGCGGCGCTCCCAGCACCGCAACCTGGCCGTATGGGGGCTAGCCGCGGGCTAGCCGGTAACCGTATTGACCGCCTGCCGGGATGACGTATGAAGGCCTGTATACAATCATGAACTGACTTATTCCTCACCGCAGTGGCGAACGTCTCGCACGTTTGTCATGGTTGATCCACCTTTGCTCGGGTAGGTGCGAAACCCGGAAACGACGCGCTCAGGCGCACCGATGAGGGGCTTTCATGCTTCAGGCGCTTCTGCTGGCTGCGCTCATTGCTGCGCCGCTCGGGTCGGCGGGCCTGTTCCTGCCCGTGCGGATGCACGCGCGTACGATCGGCACCTGGCCCGCGGTACGTCGGTTCACGCTGGCCGTCTTTGGCACCGCGGTGGTCGCCGCGGCGGCGGCGGGCGTACTTCGCCTGCTGGGAGCTTCTGAGCACAACCTGGTGGTGGGGATCGGAGGCCTGATCTTCGCCAGCCTGATCTGGCTGCCGGTCACCCGGCGGTGGTCGGCCCGCGCGCACCTGTGCTGGGCCTCCAGCGTGTTCCTGTTCGTGGTGTACCTGACTTACGCGCTGGAGTGGACCTTCAACAGCCACCTCGGGCCCGCCAGCACCATCGGCGGCCTGCTGCTGTGGGTGCTGGAGGTCTTCGCCGCGGTGCTGGCCTGCGCGTACCTGTGGGAGATCTGCGACGCGCTCGGCACCGAGCACTGGCGGCGGCGGATCACCCCGGCCACCCGGCTGTCCGTGCCGGACGGCGAGCTGCCCATGATCAGCCTGCACGTCCCGGCGCACAACGAGCCGCCGGACATGGTCATCGACACGCTCCGCGCGCTGCTCAGGCTGGACTACCCGCGGTACGAGGTCATCCTGATCGACGACAACACCGACGACGAGGACCTGTGGCGCCCGGTGGAGGCCTGGTGCGCGCGGCACGGGGTCAAGTTCGCCCACCTGGCGGACTGGCCAGGTTACAAGTCGGGGGCGCTGAACTACGCGCTGCGCAAGATGACCTCCCCAGAGGCCGAGGTCATCGGCGTCGTGGACTCGGACTACCAGATCCAGCCCGGGTTCCTGCGCCGCTGCGCGCCCGCCTTCGCCGACCCGTGGATCGGCTTCGTCCAGGCGCCCCAGGACTATAGAGACTGGACGCAGGCGCGCTACTACCGGCGGCTTTACTACTCCTACAAGTACTTCTTCGCCGTGTCGCAGCCGTCTCGCAACGAGCACGACGGGGCCATCTTCGCCGGCACCATGGGCCTGATCCGGCGGGTGGCGCTGGACGAGCTCGGCGGATGGGACGAGTGGTGCATCACCGAGGACGCCGAACTGTCACTCCGGCTGCTGCGGGCGGGCTGGCACGGCCTGCACGTGGACCAGTCGTGGGGCTACGGGATCATGCCGTTGACGTTCGAGGCACTCAAGGGCCAGCGCTACCGGTGGTGCTTCGGCGGCATCCAGATCCTGCGCATGCACTGGCGCTCGATGATGCCGGGCCGGCAGGGCAGGAGCAATCACCTGACCCCCGGACAGCGCTGGGCCTACCTGGCGGGCGCACTGCAGTGGTACGGCGACCTGCTCAGCCTGCTGTTCCTGATCTTCCTGCTGGCCGGCGCGGTCAACCTGGCCACCGGCGGCGGCCAGCTGTTCCGCAAGCTGACCATCTTCCTGGTCTCGGCCGTGCCCGTCATGGTGCTGCTCGGCCTGGTGCGCGCGATCGCGCTGCTGCGCCGTGGCACCGGCGCGACCTGGCGCGACGCCCTCGGCGCGTTCTTCATCTGGCAGTCCACCTCGCTCGTGGTGGCCCGCGCCTCGGTCCTGGCCCTGTTCGCCAAGAAGGCCGCGTTCTTGCGCACCCCGAAGACCAGCGAGCGCACCCGATGGTGGGAGGCTCTGCGAGCCAACTGGGCCGAATCGATACTCGCGCTGTTCGGCTTCGCCGGCATCGCCGGCGCCCTGACCAAGTACGACCAGCTCAGCGGCCCGCTCCTGGCGGGCCTGCTACTGTTCCCGACCCTCGGCATGGCCGCCGCCCCGGTCAACAGCTGGGCCGCCCGCCGCGCCGCCCTGCCCGCTTGGCTGCGCGAGCGCCGCCGCACCGAGTACCGCCGGGACCGCCGCTCCTTCGCGGCCGGAGTGGCGACCGGTGGAGCGATCGCCGTGCTCGGCATCGCGATCGCCGCCATCGCCCTCCTGTTCACCGGCCATCAGGTCAAAACCCCGGACCTGGTCGGCCCCGCCCAGGGCGCGCCCAGCTCGTCGGCCCCGGCCACCCCGTCCCACTCGCCCTCGAGCACCCCGTCCAGCTCGCCCTCCAGCACCCCGTCCGCCACGACGTCGCCGACCACGTCCCCGTCCGCCTCGCCCACGCCTTCCGCCACCCCGACCAGCTCCCCGACCTCCACCACGTCGTCTTCTTCCACCGCGACCGCCACCCCATAGAGACTGGCCATGCCCCGTGCTGCCGCTGATGCCGTCCCAGTCCCCGCTGGGGTTCCCGCCGCACAGGGGGGAGGGCACGAGTGGCTGAGCTGCGGGCGGCTTGGAGCCGCCCGCAGCTCGATCAGATGGAGCGGTTAATCCCCTTTGCCGATGCCGACGCCAATGCGGAGGCCGGGTAGGACTTGCGTGCCCTCTTGCTGGACGGCCTGAAGCGAACTCGGGGAGAGTCCTAGCAGCCTCAAGATCGTGGGCGCGACCTGGGTCGTTTCCACCGGGCGGCTTGACTGGCCGGGCTGGACGATGCCCGGCGCATAGACGACGAGCGGAACGTCCCGATCGCCCGGGTTGTCGCCGCCGTGCTCGGCGATCTTCGAGCCGGTCGTGTAGATCGTGCCGACCTGCGCGATCCCGAACACGTCCGGGTGGTGCGGGTCGGAGTACGGTACGCCGAAGAAGTGTGCGGCCTGGTGGCCGGCGAAGATCTCCCGCAGGCCGGAGTGCTGGACGGTGACCGTCTGGCCGGCGTAGTTGACCGCCGGGGCGGTATGCGTCCACAGGTAGTTCTTGACGAAGTCGCCCGCCGCCTGCGAGCGGTCTGACAGCCACCACAGCAGCCCGTCGTCGTCGGCCTCTTGGACGACCAGCGTCGGGTTGCCCGGATGCCGTGCGGCCCAGGCGGCGTTGACGCCGGCAATGATCGGGCCGTCGTCGATCCGCTGCAGCTGGTTGTTGTTCAGCGGCGACTGGCCGTGCTTGGCCGTCAGGATGATCGCCGTCGAGTCGGCCTCGCCGTCGGCCTGGATCGTGTCGGCCATCCGCTGCAGGGCGTCGTTGACGTAGTTGAGCGCGCTCTGGAGCAACGGGCCCGGCACCTGTTGGCCGTCCACGGTCACGTACCCGCCGGGCAGCGACGGGCCCTCGGTGTAGTTGCCCTTCGCGTCTGGGCCAATCAGCACCGCCGGGGAGCTCTTCAGCTTCTCGGCGGTCGAGACCGTTTGGAAGTTCATCCCGTAGATCGCCGGCGTGCCGACCTTCGGCCCGGTGCCGGAGTGGTCGTAGCCCTTGATCCAATTGATGACCGCCTGGACCTTGTAGGAGTCGTACTGCTTGGTCGCGGCGTTGTCGGCCGTCCACGCGCCGTCGACCGGGTACGGCACGCCGTTCGGCTCGACCGCCTGCGAGTCGATCTCCGGCCCGAAGAAGTCGTCGATGCTCATGCCGTTCGAGCCCGGGCCGCTGAACGACGTGTAGATCGCGTGCTTGTCGGACCACGCCGTCCGCATGCCGGCGTTGTGGATCACCTGGAAGATCGTGTTGACCCCCAGGAAGTCCCATGGCTGAATCGGCTGGCAGGTCTTCGGGTCGACCGGGTACGTCGCCGGGTTCAGACCCGACTGCGGGTGCGGACTCAACTTCATGATCAGGCCCGGGTTGGTGTCAATGCCGCCCGGGTAGATCGAGCCGCCCTCATCGAACGAGGGGAAGGTGTTGCCGCTCCCGTTATTCAGCAGGTCCGGCACGGCGGGAAGGTTGTCGTCCGGCGAGTCGTAGATCACGTTGCCGCCCGGGACCGGCCCGGAGCAGCTCGTCGTCCCCGGCGGGAAGACGCCGTGGCTGTACTCGTCGTCGTAGTAGATGCCGGTGACCTTCGGGTCGCCGCCGGTCATCAGCCCCGTGGCGCCCGGATCGGAGTCCGACGGGTCGGCGGTCTGCGCGTCGGTGTATTCAGCGCCGCCGGTGGCCAGCCGCGCGAGCTCCGAGTTCGGATGGTTGGCGACGTACCAGTCCAGATCGGACTGGTGCATGCCGTCGACCGAGATCAGCAGCACGTGCTGGATCTGAGCGTGGCCGGCAGCGGCGGCGCTGGAGGGAGACGCCGCCAACGGCGCCGCGATCGCCAACGCGGCGACTCCCGCCATCGCGAATATCGGTCTTGAGTTCAATGATCGCTCCCTTCGCCGGAATCGATCCCTGGAGCGTACGGGCCGCGTTCAAACGGATCCTTGCCATGTGATGACCCGCATATGTCGAATATGCGAATCTCAGTGGACGATACGACCGTTTAGCAGTGCAATGAGCGAGAAATCCACACCTCCTGAGTGCGATAATGTCTCGCAATCCGAAAATACCAAGCTTTCTTCATCGTCTTCTTGAATGAAGAAGGTCAATATCGCCGTGGTTGGCGCAGGAAAGCGGTCTGGGCCGGGCGGGTGGCTACCCTTGAGCGACCGTGGCGTACTGTTCTGGCCCCAGATTAATGACACTAATGGCGTGGTGATCATCGGTGGCGACTACTTTCCGGTTCCGCGGTCACTCGCACAGATCGCGGGCGTGCAGGCGTGTACGCCTGTGCCCAGCACCGTCACCTTGCCGAGCGCGGGCCCGTTCATGAGCCGCCGCCGCGCCGCTCGCCGTAGCGCCGCCGCCGGGTCTCCGCCGTGACCTCGTCGAGCTCGGCGGCGGACAAGATCGCGGGTTCGCCGTAGCACAGCGCCATCCGGTACGTGCGGGCCAGCCACTCAAGGAGCAGGGCTCGGTCGTAGGCCTGCGCGAGGTCACGGCCGTAGGTGACCGCCCCGTGGTTGCGCAGGATGACCGCGCTGCGCCCGTCGAGCGCCTCGACGGCCGCCGCCGCTAGGCCCGCCGACCCGAATCGGACGTACGGCGCTACCCGGACCGGCCCGCCCAGCCCGGTGATCGCGTAGTGGATGGCCGGCAGCTCAGGGCGCGTCGCCGACAGCGCGATGACCTCGGGGGAGTGGGTGTGCACGACGGCCGCCGCGCTGGTCGCCGCGTAGATCGCCAGGTGCATCGGCGTCTCGGAGGACGGCGTTTCCCGCGCGCGATCCCCGGCGCCGCCGAGCTGGGTGCCGTCCAGCGTGATCAGGCAGATGTCGTCAGGACGCATCTCCGAGTAGCTGACGCCCGACGGGGTGATCGCCACGATCTCGCCCGCGCGGACGCTGATGTTGCCCGCGCTGCCGACGGCCAGCCCGTCGTCAAGCAGGCGTGCGCTGTAGCTGACGAGCTGGGCGCGAGCCGCCTGGAGCTCGTCAGGGTCGCTGTCATTCACTTCTACGGATGTTAGTGAGGAGCGTGATCTCGAGGCGCATCCGGCCGCCGGGCCCAGTTATCCAGGTGACACAGCTTCCCTGGCGGCGGTGTCCCCGTCGGAGTTCTTTTCGTGGCGGTGTCGATCTCGCCGGTGGCCGTTCGTGTAGGGGTGACGGGGCCGCGGCAGGGCGGCCCGCAGCACGGAAGGTAGCAGATTGATGCGTTCGATCACGGTCACGATGTGGGTCACCCTCGACGGCGTCGTGCAGGGCCTGGGCCGCCCGGATGAGGACACCCGCGGCGGCTTCACGCACGGCGGCTGGGGCCCGCGGTACGACGACGAGGTGATGGGCCGCGAGATGGCCAAGGCCATGGCCAAGCCAGGGGACATGCTGTTCGGTCGCCGCACCTGGCAGGACTTCATCACCGTATGGGGGCGCCTGACCGACGGCAACCCGTTCACCACGCACATGAACGCAGCCACCAAATACGTCGTCTCCAGGACCCTGGAGGACGCCGATGCCTGGCAGAACTCGATCCTGCTGCGCGGCGATGCGGCCGAGACGGTGGCCAGGCTGAAGGCCCAGCCGGGCGGTGATCTAGGGATCATCGGCAGCGCGTCGCTGGTACGGAGCCTGCACGCGGCCGGCCTGATCGACCACTACACGCTGCTGACCTGCCCGCTGACCCTGGGCAGCGGCGCGCGGCTGTTTGAGGGCCCCGCCCCGCTGACCGAATTCGAGCTCACCGATAGCGTTGCGACCACCAAGGGCGTGATCATCGCGCAGTACACCCGCCGGTGAGGAGGGGCCGTGCCGCAATACCTGCTTTCGATCTACCAGCCCGACGGCCGCGTGCCCGACGCCGAGGCCATGGCCCGGATCTCGAGCGACCTGCACCGGCTCAACGAGGAGCTGCGGGAGAGCGGCTCGTGGGTGTTCACCGGCGGCTTGCACGTACCCGGCAGTGCCAGCGTCGTACGTGCCGACGGCCTGATCACCGACGGCCCGTACGTCGAGGGCAAGGAGCACATCGGCGGGATCTACGTGATCACCGCGCCCGACCTGGACACGGCGCTGGCGTGGGGACGCAAGGCGGCCGCCGCGACCACGCTACCGATCGAGGTCCGCCCGTTCCACGACGTCCCGCCCTTCTGACGTTTTAGTGCGAAGGGATGCTCTCGTCGGGCGTTCCCCACAGCGGCGAGGTCGCAGATCGCGGGACCACCGACTTCGCGCCCGGGTTCAGGTCACGGTTGATCACCTCGGCCACCGCTTCGATCGTGTCGATCCCGTAGTCCATGGTCGGGTTGCCCTGGGTCAGAACGACGATGCTGTAACCGGCGCGGTAGCCGGTGAAGGCGCCGATGCTGTTAATGCGCCAGCCGTGGGTGGCCAGGGGCAGCCAGCCGTTCTTGACGTGCGCCGTGAGGCTGGTCGGCGCGCCGACCGGGACGCCCCAGCGCTGGGACGGGATGACCTGCGCCATCAGGCCCAGCTCATAGGCGCGTGAGGCGTTGTCGAGCACGTGGTTGGGGCGGAGCAGGAGCCTGAGCAGCAGTATCTCGTCGTACGCGGTGATATGGGTCAGGCCCCACGCGCCGTCCGGGCCCAGCACCGTCTGCGTCATCCCGGCCAGGTTCAGGAAGTGCTGAAGGTAACGGTGTCCGAGCTCGGCCCACAGGTCGGACGCGGCATCGTTGTCGGACCGGGTAATCATCGCCCTGGCCAGGGCAGTCTCCCCGGCCGTCAGGTACCTGTGCTGGTCCTCGGCCTTGCGGAGCAGCGCGCCGAGGATGGTCACCTTGACCACGCTCGCGGAGTCGAACGGCTGGGAACTGTTCAGCCAGCAGACCAGCCTGTGGCCGGGAGCGTCGACTCCCACCGCGACCGCGGACACCCGGCCCCGCAGCGCCGCGCGGATATCGCGGCTGAGCGTGGCCGCGAGCGCCGGATGGGAGGACGACTGGCAGATCGCCGACGAGGCCGCGGCCGGCCTGCCGTCGGCCCCGGCGGCCAGAGTCGGGACCGCGGCCAGCGCCGATCCCAGCAACACTGTCGCGACGCCCGCGGTCAAGCGGCTAATTGGTCTCATCGTCACAGATCACTATCATCCGGTCGCCGCGCCGGTAATCAAGCCGACACGCTGGGCCGATGGGGGCAAATCATGCCGTTGCCGTCCGAGGGCTAAGCTCTGCTCCATGCCGGCTGACCTGGACGCCCTGGTCGCGCTCATGCCGTTCGCCGGGCACCTCGGCCTGGTCCTGGACGAGGCCAGCCCCGACCGGGTGATCGCGCGGCTGGACTGGGCGCCGCACCTGTGCACCTCCGGCGGGCTCATGCACGGCGGGGTCCTGATGTCGCTGGCCGACACGGTCGGAGCGCTGGTGACATTCCTCGGGCTGCCGCCGGGCGCCACCACGGCGACGATCACCTCGACCAGCCAGCTGTTCCGGCCGGTCAGCAAGGGAACCGTGCGCGCGGTGGCGGTACCGCTGAACCGCGGCCGCACCACGGTCACCGCCCAGACCAGCTTGTATGACTTCGAGGAGCGACTGGTCGCCCAGACCACGCAGATCCAGGCCGTCCGGGCGCCGGTAGCTTGAGCGGTATGGAAACCGGCAGACCCGGCCGGGCACGCCAGCGGAGCGGAACAGTCCGGCTGACCCTACGGCACGATAATCAGCGGCACCGGCGCGTGCCGGGCCAGGTTGACGGCGACCGAGCCGAGCAGCCGGTGCGCGGCGTTCGACGAACTGCCCACCACGATCGCCACGGTGTCCGCGGGGTGTTCTTGGTGAATGCCGGCCGCCACCGCGTTGAGCTCCTCACCGATCGGGCCCTGGCGCCGCACGAACTCCCACGGCTGTTCCAGGCCCTTGAGCTGCTCGGCAGCCTGGGCGCGGAGTTCCTGCTCGATCAGGTCGAAGTCGGATTCCATCTGGGCGATGGCGTCGGCCGACAGCATGACGGTGCTGGACAGATGGCCCACGTACACCACGACGATGCGGCCCTCCCGGCCCTGCATCAGCCTGGCCGCCGCGTCGAGCGCCCGGCTGGCCGGAGGGGAACCGTCATACCCCACGACAAGGTGGATGAACCCGGTGGGTGGCATGGGACTGGTCATTGCGTTACCCGGCTTTCCTGGATGCGAGTTCTGCGGACAGGGCTTGCGACAGGACGGGATAGCGGAACGGATAGCCGGCCTCGGCCAGCCGCTTGGGCGTGACCCGGGCGCTGGTCAGGAGCTCTACCGAGGCCTCGCCCAGGCCGAGGCGCAGCACGGGGGCAGGCACGCGGAGCCAGGGCCGGTCCCGGCGGCCGACGGCGGCGTTGATCGCGGCGGTGAAGACCGAATTGGTGACCGTCTCCGGGGCGGTCAGGTTGACCGGGCCGCTGATGTCCTTGCGCTCCAGCAGGAACCGGATCGCGCCGATCTCGTCGGTCAGCGAGATCCAGCTCATGGCCTGAGTGCCCGACGCGAAGCGGGGGAGCAGGCCGAGCCGGGCCACGGGGAGCAGCCGGGCGAGGAAGCCGCCGGCCGGGGTGAAGACCAGGCCGCTGCGCGTGTGCACGACCCGGATTCCGGCCGCCTCGGCCGGCGCCGCGGCGGCCTCCCAGTCCCTTACCAGCCGGGCCAGGAAGGTCGTCCCGGGCGGCGCCGACTCGTCCACCTCTCGCCCGCCGGTGTCCCCGTACCAGCCGATGGCCGACGCTGCCACCAGCGTCGCGGGCGGTGAGCCGAGCCTGGCCAGCGCGCCGGCCAGCGCCCGGGTGCCGAGCACCCGGCTGGCCCTGATCTCCGCCTTGTAGCTCTTGGTCCAGCGGCGGTTTCCGACCCCGGCGCCGGCCAGGTGCACGCAGGCGTCCAGGCCCTCCAGGGGGCTTCGCGCCGACGGGCCCGAAGGCGGCAGCCCGGCATCGGCGGCGCGCGGATCCCAGCGCTCCTCGTCGGCCGACCGGGGCGGCCGCCGGACCAGCCTGATGACCTGGTGGCCGTCGGAACGCAAGCTGGCCGCCAGCGCGGTACCTATCAGCCCGGACGAGCCGGTGACGGCGACCTTCATCCAGGCTGGCTACAGTCCGAGTTCAGTTTCGAAGGCGCCTTCCTCGAGCCGGTTCTTAACCGTGGCCAAGTACCGGGCCGCGTCGGCGCCGTCGACCAGCCGGTGATCGTAGGTGAGCGCGAGATAAACCATCGAGCGCACCGTGATCACCTCGCCGAGGGCGGGATCGTCGACCACGACCGGGCGCTTGACCACGGTGCCCGTGCCGAGGATCGCGACCTGCGGCTGGTTGATGATGGGCGTATCGAACAGGGCGCCGCGGCTGCCCGTGTTGGTCAGCGTGAACGTGCCGCCGGCCAGTTCGTCCGGGCCGACCCGCCCGGACCGCGTCCGGTCGGCAAGATCGCTGATCTTGCGCGCAAGCCCGGCGATGTTCAGGTCGCCGGCGTTGTGGATGACGGGCACCATGAGGCCGCGCTCGGTATCGACCGCCACCCCGAGGTGTTCCGCGTCGTGGTAGGTGACCTGGTCCCCGTCGATCACCGCGTTGAGCTTCGGATGCACCTTGAGGGCCTCGACGGCGGCCAGCGCGAAGAACGGCAGGAAGCTCAGCTTGACGCCCTCCCGGGCCTCGAAGTCAGCCTTGGCCCGGTCCCGCAGCCTGGCGATGGCCGTCACGTCGGCCTCCACCACGGTGGTGAGCTGGGCCGAGACCCGCAGCGACTCGACCATCCGCTGCGCGATGACCTGGCGCGGCCGGGACATCCGCTGGGTGGTGCCCCGCAGCGAGGAAGGTGTCACGGCCGGGCGCGCGGCCGCCGGGGCGGCCGGCGCCCTCTGCACCTGCTGGGGCACGGCGGCAGCCGGCACCTGCGCAGCCGGGGCCGCAGGCGCCACAGGAGGCGCAGGGGCCACAGGAGGCGCTGAGGCGGCGGGAGCCTGCGACCCGCGCTGGACACGGGCGGCCTCGATCACGTCCTGCTTCCTGATCCGCCCGCCGACCCCGGTGCCCGTGACGGTCTCCAGGTTCACGGAGTGCTCGGCGGCGAGCTTGCGGACCAGGGGAGTGACGTAGGGCGCCTCGCCCGCCCCCGGCAGCGGCGTCGGCGGCGGGTATTCCTCCGCCGCCTCGGCCGGGCCGGACGGCGCGGCCGCCGCGGCAGGCTCCGGTTCGGCGGCGGCAGCAGGCTGCACGTAGGCGGGTGCCTGCGTGACCGGCGGCGCGTAGGACGGTGGCGGCGGCGGTGGCGGCGGCACGTAGGCCGGGGGCTGGCCGTAGGCGGGCGGCGGGGCGTACCCGGGCGTCTGCGCGGCCGGCGGCGGGGGAGCGTATCCCCGCTGTGGGCTCCAGCCATCCGAGACCGGGACGGGCGCGGGCTCCGGCTCCGCTGCAGCGGCAGCAGCCGCCGGCTCAGGCTCGGCAGCGACCGCAGGCGCGGCGGCAGGCTCGGCCGCCTCCTGCGCGGGCGCGGAAGCCTGCGGCGCGGCGGCACCGCCATCCCCGCCGCCCGCGGAATCGGTTTCCTCGATGACGGCCAGCTGCGCGCCCACCGCGACCGTCTCGTCCTCGTCGACCGCGATGCCGCGCAGGATCCCGGACGCGGGCGAGGGAATCTCGGTGTCGACCTTGTCCGTCGACACCTCGAGGAGCGGCTCATCCACCTCCACGCGCTCGCCCTCCTTCTTGAGCCAGCGCGTGACGGTGCCCTCGGTGACGCTCTCGCCGAGCTGCGGCATGGATACGGAGACCGACATTCTCGTGACTCCTTTAGGCGTGGAAGTGCAGGGGCTTGCCGGCCAACGCGAGATGCGCTTCGCCGATGATCTCGGACTGGGTCGGGTGCGGGTGGATCAGCTGGGCCACATCCGCGGGTTCCGCGTCCCAGTTGTAGATCAGCTGGCCCTCCGCGATGAGCTCGCCGACCCTGCTGCCCACCAGGTGGACACCGAGCACGCGCCCGGCCTTCCCGGAGCCGTCGACTTCGGCGATGACCTTCGCCGCGCCCTGGGTCTGCAGGATGACGCTCTTGCCGTTGGCGCCCAGCGGGTAGTTCACCTCGGTGACCTCCAGCCCGCGCTCGGCGACCTGAGCCGAGGTCAAGCCCACCGAGGCGACCTCGGGATCGCTGTAGGTGATCCGGGGCACGCCGTCGTAGTCGATCGGGTGGACCTCCAGGCCGCTCACCCGCTCGGCGACCAGGATGCCCTCGGCGAAGCCGACGTGCGCCAGCTGGGGATGCCCCTGCTCCGCCAGGGCGACGAGATCGCCGACGGCGGAGATCGTCGGCACGTTGGTACGGCAAAGCTCGTCCACCATGACGAAGCCGCGGTTGACCGTGACGCCGTTCTCCTCATAGCCCAGGCCGGCCGACACCGGGCCGCGGCCCACCGCGACGAGCAGCAGCTCGGCCTCGAGGGTCTTGCCGCCGGCCAGCGTCACGGTGACGCCGGCCTCGCTGTGCTTGACCGACTCGAACACGGTGTTGACGTGGAACGAGATGCCGCGACGGCGGAACATCCGCTGCAGGGTCTTCGCGCTCGACTCGTCTTCGAGCGGCAGCAGTTGCGGCAGCAGCTCCACGATCGTCACGTCCGCGCCGAACGACCGCCACACGCTCGCGAACTCGACCCCGATCACGCCGCCGCCGAGGATGATCACCGAGCCCGGCACGCGGTCCAGGCGGAGCGCGTCGTCCGAGGTGATCACGCGCGTGCCGTCGATGTCCAGCCCGGGCAGGCTGCGCGGCACCGACCCGGTGGCCAGCACCACGTGGTCCGCCTCGTAGACGGTGTCGTTCACGCGCACCGAGGTCGGCGAGATGAGCCGCCCGTCGCCGATCACGGTGTCGATCTTCCGGCTGGCGATGGTGGACTGCAGTCCCTTCCAGAGCCGGTCGACCACGGAGTCCTGGTAGGACAGCACGCCTGGCATCTCGACGCCCTCGAACGTGGTCATGATGCCGAACTTCGCGCTTTCCCTGGCCTGGTCCGCGATCTCCGCCGCGTGCAGCAGAGCCTTGGTCGGTATGCAGCCGCGGTGCAGGCAGGTCCCGCCGACCTTGTCCTTTTCGATCAGCGCCACGCGCTTGCCGAGCTCGGCCGCGCGCAGCGCGCAGGCGTACCCGCCGCTGCCGCCGCCGAGTATGACGATGTCGTAGCGGCCGATGCCCTCTGCCACCCCTGGAGCCTCCTTAGTCGCCTGTCCAGCGCCTACTAGAACCTCATCATTTCACTTGCCGTCCGAGCCGCCGGAACCGTCTGCCGCGAGCCTGCCTTCGGCCACGTCCTCGGCGATCTGCACCAGGGTCCTGACCGCGGACCCGGTGCCGCCCTTGGAGATGTACCCGTAAGCGGCGCCGTCATTGAAGGCCGGGCCGGCGATATCCAGGTGAGCCCAGCGGACCCCGGCGGGCACGAACTCGCGCAGGAAGATCCCGGCGACCAGCATCCCGCCGACGCGGTCCCCGGACACGTTCGCGATGTCGGCCACGCTGGAGTCCAGGCCCTTGCGCAGGTCCTCGGGCAGCGGCATCGGCCACATCGCCTCCCCGGCCCGCTGCGCGGAATCCGCGACCTGAGCGGCCAGCGCATCGTCGCTGGCCATGACCCCGGCCGTGCGGTTGCCGAGGGCGACCGTCTGCGCTCCGGTCAAGGTGGCGACGTCGATGAGCAGGCTGGGCGCGTCGGCCCCGGAGCGGGCCAGCGCGTCGGCCAGCACCAGGCGGCCCTCGGCGTCGGTGTTCAGCACCTCCACGGTCTTGCCGCCGTAGATGCTGATGACGTCCGACGGTCGCTGCGCGCCGCCGCCCGGCATGTTCTCGGCCAGCGGCATGTAGCCGACCACATTGACGGCCGGGCCGAGAGCGGCGATGGCCTGCAGCGCGCCCAGCACCGCGGCGGCGCCGCTCATGTCGGCCTTCATCGTCTCCATGGCCTTGGACGGCTTGAGCGAGAGCCCGCCCGAGTCGAACGTGATCCCCTTGCCCGCGAAGACGACGGTGCGGGCGGCGTCCGGGTGCGTGTACTCGAGCCGGACCAGCCGCGGCGGGCGAGCCGAGCCCATGCCCACGGCCAGGATGCCGCCGTACCCGTCCTTGGCCAGCTCGTTCTCGTCGAGCACCTGCACGCTCAGGCCGCTCGCGCTGGCCGTCTGCTCGGCGACCGCGGCCAGGTCCGCGGGGGCCAGGTCGCCGGGAGCGGTGTTCACCAGGTCGCGGACCAGCGTCATCGCCTCGGCAAAGATCTTGGCCCGGTCGGTGGCGGCGACGTGTGACGTGTGCACGATCTGCTCGGTGTCCGCCGGGGCGGTCCCGGTCGTCCGGTACCTGCGGAAGGAGTAGCCGCCGAGCAGCGCGCCGAGCGCGACCGCCTCGGCCTCGTCGGGCTCGCCGGCCGGAAGCGCGATCGCGGCCCGCGCCGCCCGCACGGACGCGAGCTCGCGGCTCGCCGCCCCGGCCGCGCGCCGCAGACGTTCCAGGTACGCCTGGCGCTCGGACGAGCCGGGTTCCCCGGAGGTCCCGGGACCCGGGCCGAGACCCACGGCCACGATGACCGAGGCCGCCGACCGCGAATCCGCGAGAAGCTTGGTAATTTCCTCCGGCTTGCCCGTCGCGCCGAGCGCGGTCAGGGCGGCCACGAGGTCGATGTCATCAAGGTCCGAAGCGGGGACAGGGCCGTCTGGGCCCTGGAACACTCCGATGACGAGGGCGTCCGCGTCGGTCGCCGTCGGCGTTGACTGGCTGGTAAGCAGAGTGACCGTCATCTTGCTGATCGTAGGGCATGGACCGGTGTTCCAGCCCTCCCGTCAGCTCCTGCCTAGCGGCCGCCCCGGCCCCAGCGGCCCGGTGGAGTTGTCGTCGAGCTGACGGGAATCCCGGTGGCCTGAGTGAACGTATTGGTCATCGTACGCAGGCGGTCCAGAAGTTGACGTACGGATTAAGCACTGGTCACAAAATGGTCATAACCAAAGTTAGTGATGTAAGCTAACAGCTGTTGCAATCGCAAAGACACGGGCAAGGACACGGGTAGGAGTCGGCGGTGCGGGCGGTACGGGGCCGGTGGTCATCGGCTCTCTGCTTCTTCCGCGTAGACCCGGGCGGCGTAGGCCTCCAGCGACTGCTCGCACTCGTCGAGCGCCTTTTCCGCCGCCTGCCGGCCGTCCGCGTCGAACACGTCGCGCTCTCGCACCTTGGCGAACCAGTTGCGCAGCTTGACCAGGTCGACCTCGTTCTCCTCGAGCTCGGCGTAGGTGAAGTGGTTGTCCGCGTATTCCTTCTTGACCTGCTGCAGGAAGTCCTCGCAGCGGTCCACGATCTCCTCGTACTCGTCGTTCCTGGCCGCCTGGAACGCGCTGCGCACGTCGGGCTCGCCCGCCAGCACGTCGCACGAGAGCAGGATCGCCGTGCCGGACATGTCGATGATCTCCCTGCGGAGCCTGCGCAGGGCCCGCTCGGTAGCGGGGCTGGCCGGCAGCGCGGCGGCCGAGTTCTGCAGGTAGATGGCACCAAGGCTCTTGATCCGCCGCCATACCGTGGAGCGGAGCCTGGTTGGCTCGGGCGGTATGCGGTAGATAAGTACCAGCCAGCCGGCGCTGTCAGATTTCTCAGCCGCTTTCTCGGTCACGTGAACATTGTCCCCGACCTAGTGGAGGCCCCGTGCTAAAGGAGGCCCGGTGACTGCGCTTCCCCTCATCCTGACCGTCTTCGTCGCCTGCGCGGTAGAGGCCATCGAGGCGCTCACCATCGTGCTCGCGGCCGGCCTGACCCGTCAGTGGCGGTCCACGTTCCAGGGCATGGCCGCGGCCCTGGTCGTGCTGGCCGCGATCGTGGGCGTGCTCGGGCCGACCATCACGCTGCTGCCGCTGACCGCGCTGCGGCTGGTCGTCGGCGCGCTGCTGGCCATCTTCGGGCTGCAGTGGCTGCGCAAGGCCATCCTGCGCGCCTCCGGTTACAAGGCGCTGCACGACGAGGCCAGCGCCTACCTGCGCGAGGTGGCCGCGGCCAAGGCCGCGCCCGAGGTCAGAAAGCGCGGGGTCAGCGACTGGTACGCGTTCACCCTCGCGTTCAAGGGCGTTCTGCTCGAGGGCCTCGAGGTCGTGTTCATCGTGATCACGTTCGGGGCCAACCAGCGCAACCTCGGCGCCGCGGTGATCGGTGCCGCGATCGCCGTCGTCGTGGTGGCCGTGACCGGCATCGCGGTCCGCGCGCCGCTGGCCAAGGTGCCGGAGAACGCGCTGAAGTTCGTGGTGGGCATCATGCTGACCTCGTTCGGCACGTTCTGGGGCGCCGAAGGAGCCGGGGTCACCTGGCCCGGCAACGACGCGGCCCTGCTGGTCATCGTGCCGCTGGTGGCCCTGGTCTCGCTCGGCTACACCGCATGGCTGCGCCGCGGCCGCCGGCCATCGCGCGCGCCGGCCCCGGCCACGAACGCGATGACGGACTCGGAAGAGGTGACGGGACGATGATGCGCGCCCTGAAGTCGTTCGGAGCGTTCTGGTACGACTTCGTGATCGGCGACGACTGGCACGTCGCCGCCCTGGTGGTGGCCGCGCTGGCCGTCACCGCCCTGCTCACCCACGTGGCCAGGGTGAACGCCTGGTGGCTGCTCCCGCTGGCCGCCTTCGCCGCCCTGGCCTGGTCCCTGCACCGCGCCACGTCCGGCAAGAACTAGCCCCTAGTCGCGCGTCACCAGGTCGTGGTCGAAGGCAAAGACCACGGCCGCGGCCCGGTCCCGGAGCTGCAGCTTGGTGAATACGTGGTTGATGTGCGTCTTGACCGTGCCCTCGCTGACGAACAGCTCCGCGGCGATCTCGCCGTTGGTCTTGCCGCGGCCGATGAGCGCGAGCACCTCACGCTCGCGCCCGGTCAGGGCGTCCAGGCCGGCGGATTCGGCGGGCCGGGCCGCAGGCGCCGACCGGTAAATGGCCAGCACCCGGCCGGTGACCGCCGGGTCGAGCCACGAGCCGCCCTCGGCCACCACGCGCACGGCGCGCTGCAGGTCCTCGGCGGGCACGCCCTTGAGCACGAAGCCGGACGCGCCCGCCCGAAGCATGCCGGCCAGCACCTCATCGTCGTCGAACGTGGTGAGGGCGAGCACCGGCGGGCTGCCGTCGCGGCCGCGCACCTCCCGGGTCGCCCGCAGGCCGTCCACCAGGGGCATCCGCGCATCCATCAGGATCACGTCGGGCGCCAGGGCCTGCACCGCGGCGGGGACCTCGCTGCCGTCGGCGCACTCCCCGACGATCTCGAAGCCGAATGCCTCCCGCAAGATCCCCCGCAGCCCGGTTCGTACCAGCTCCTGGTCGTCGACCAGCAGGACCCGGATCACGGCGCACCGCGCAGGCTGGCGTCGACCGGCAGCGTGGCGCGCACCAGCCAGCCGCGCCCGCCGGGGCCCGCCGAGAAGCTCCCGCCGAGCGATTCCGCGCGCTCGCGCATGGTGACCAGGCCCAGCCCGGTTCCGGTGCCCGGCTCGCCCCGGCTGTCCGCGGTCAGCGTCACCGCGGCGGCGCCCACGGTCAGCCGCACCGCCGTCGGCGCGCCCGGCGCGTGCTTGACCGCGTTGGTCAGCGCCTCCTGCGCGATCCGGTACACGGCCAGGCCGGTGGTGGCGGGCAGCCCGGCCGTGTCGCCCTCGACCACCAACGTGACGTCCGCGCCCGCGGACCGGAACCGCTCGACCAGCGCGGGCAGGCCCTCGACCCCCGGCAGCGGCGCGATGCCCTCACCGCCCGAGCCGCCCGAGGCACCCGAGCCGCGCTCGCGCAGCATCCCGACCGTGGTCCGCACCTCGGCCAGGCACTCACGGCCGAGCCGTTCCGCCTCGGCCAGCGCCCGCGCGGCGTCGGCCGGGTCGTGCTCCACCGCGAGCCGCGCGCTCTGCACGTGCAGCAGGGAGACGGTCAGGGGCGATGGCGAACGACCAGCGCGGGAAGCCCGCCGCCGCGAACCGTCGCAGCACGCCGCGCTCTCGGTAGGACGCCAGGTGCACCGGCAGCATGACCAGTCCCGCCGCGGCGATGACCACGGTCAGGTAGGACGCCACGTACCAGTGCGCCGGGTTGGCGCCCTCAAAGCCCGGGTTCGGCTTGGTGCCGAACGCCCCGCCGATGATCAGCATGGTCACGACCGGGAACGCGAACACGAACGTCAGCACGAGCGGATCGCGCGTCATGAGTTTCAGCTCGGCCTTGACGAGCCGTCCAATCGCGGTGTTCATCGCCGTCCTCCCGCCAGTTCCTTCTGCATCGGTATGCCGGTCGCCGCGGGCCCGTCGTCGAGCAGGCCGAGCAGCGCGTCCTCCAGGCTCGGCACGCGCACGTTCAGGTCGGCGGGCACCAGGTCCCACCGCACCAGGGCCGCGCCCACGTACGCGATCACTCCCCGGCTGCCCCGGACGGTCACCCGTGCCCCGGCCCGCTCCACCTCGTGCACGTCGTCCAGCCGGCGGACCTGGTCCAGCAGCAGCGCCGGGGGATCCGGCATGCTGAATCGGATCGTCGCCGTCCCGGCATGCCGCTCCACCAGGTCCGCCGGCGCCCCCGCGTCAAGGACGCGCCCCGCGCGCATCACCACGACCCGGCCGCACAGCTCCTCGGCCTCGTCCATCTCGTGGGTCACCAGCAGCACGGTGGTGCCCTCGTCGTGAAGCTGGCGCACCGCGGCCCACACGTTGCGCCGCGCCGCCGGGTCCAGGCCCTGGGTCAGCTCGTCCAGGATGACCAGCCGCGGCCGGTTGAGCAGGGCCAGCACCAGGAACAGCCGCTGCCGTTCCCCGCCGCTCAGCGAGCCGAACGCCGACCGTCCCCGCTGCCCCAGCCCGAACTGCGACAGCAGCTCGCCGCCGTCCCGGGCTCGCGCGGTACCGAACAGCTCGACCGCCTCGGCCACCCGCAGCCGGTCCGGCAGGGCCGAGTCCTGCAGCTGGCTGCCGATCAGCGGCCGCAGCTTCTCGGCCTGCGTCACCGGGTCGTAGCCGAGCACCCGCAGCGTCCCGGCGTCCGGCAGGCGCAGCCCCTGGATGCATTCGACGGTCGTGGTCTTCCCGGCGCCGTTGGCCCCGATCAGCCCGACGATTTCTCCGGCGGGGACGTCGAGGTCCAGCCCGTCCACCACCACCCTGTCCCCGTACGCCTTGCGCAGACCCCGCACGGTCACTACCTGTGGCTTGCTCATGCCCACGATCGTGCCGATGACGGCCCGCCCCGCGCATCAGCCCCCAGCTAGAACTCCGCCTCTACCCTTGGGTAGAGAAGCGCTAAGCGGGCTCGCCGAGGAAGCGGGTCTCCAGCGGGGTCTCCACGACTGCCGCGCCCGGCGAGCCCTGGACCCGGTACGCGCCGGCGGTCGGGCGGTCGGCGATGAGCTCGGTCAGCGTGTCGTCGGTGAAGTGCGCCGCCGCCCCGTCGTCGCAGGCGATCCCGCCGGACAGCGTGCCGTCCGTGATCAGCCGGTGGTACAGCGGCCGGCGGCCGGGCTCGGAGTTGTAGTGCGGGCAGTAGCTGCCGGGCAGCAGCCCCAGCCCGTCGGTGAACGCCCGCAGCTCCCGCCCGAACGAATCGGTCGTGCCTCCCTCGAACCAGCAGATGCCGCCCGCGCTCGAGCCGGCCAGCACGACGCCCGCCTGCCAGGCCTTGCGCATGATCACGTCGAGCCCGTGCACCCGCCACACGGCCAGCATGTTCGCCACGCTGCCGCCGCCGACGAAGATCAGGTCCTGGGACAGCAGCAGGTCCTCGGGGTCGCGCACGTTCGGCATCGGGAACAGGGCCAGGTGGCTGACCCGGACCGGGTGCCCGGCGAACCGGTCGTATATGCCCAGCGTCCACCGCGAGTCGTCGCCGCCCGCCGTGTTCAGCACGCACAGCCGGGGTTCGCGCTGCCCGGTCAGCCGCAGCGCGTTCTCCAGGTGAACGGGGATCTTGCCGTCCGGCGCGAGCATGCCGCCGCCGATCGCGATGATGTGCCGACGCCCGTCCGCTGCCATGCCAGGCACGCTAGCGGTGTAACAGCCTGCAAGCAAACCAGTGATGGCTTGACACCGTAAGTAACTGACCGGCCGCGCCCTGGATTTTTTGTCCGAACGGTCCGTGGTGCCCGCCCCCCGCAGGCACCACGGTCCCGTCGTCGGTGCTCGTCAGGCCTTGTACTGCAGGATCACGGCGACCACGTCGGTCCCGGGGGCGTTCCGGCCGTGGGTCTCGCCGGCCGCGAGCACCCCGGTGCCGCCGGGGATGATCGAAACGGTGTCCAGGCCGATCGAGGACGCCGCGACCGGCAGCGCGGCCGTGGTCAGGTGCCCGTTGGAGTAGTGCACCAGGTAGGACTTCTGCCCGTCGAAGCCCGGCATCGGGAGCCACAGGCCGCCGTGCCCATCGGAGCTGAGCTGCTGGAGGATGCCGAACCCGAACTGGCCCCGCGCCACCTTGGACCAGGCCGAGCCGTTCCAGTGCAGGACGACGATGGGGCCGCCCTCGTCCTGCAGGTTGCCGTTGGCGATGGCGTAGACGCTGTGCCTGGACTCCGCGTAGATGCCGGTCAGCGTCGGGTCGTTCAGCTGCTGCCGGGCGGGCAGCAAGGACGCCACCGAGGTCCGGGACCAGGTGGCGCCGTTCCAGTGCGCCACGTCAGCGCCGTCGAAGGCCCAGATATCACTGGCCGACAGCGCGCTGCCTCCCTCCAGGCCGTGGCCGGATGAGACGCGGGACCAGGTGTGCCCGTCGTAGTGCCAGGCGCCCAGCTCGGCGCCGGGCAAGAACAGCTCGCCGAACACCCACACGTCCGAGCGGCTGATCACCACCGCGCCGCCGATCTCCCGGGAGAAGACGTGCTGCACCGACCAGGTGCGGCCGTTCCAGTGCAGCGCGCGGGACTTCCCGAAGTCGCTGGTGAACGCCCACGCGTCGGCGGCCGAGGTCCCGCCGGCCGCGACGACCACCTCGTCGCTCAGCCCGGGGAAGGGGACCTGCGTCCAGGTCGATCCGTTCCGCTCCCACGCGGTCGGCACCGAGCCCGCGTTGAACGCCCATCCGCCGTTCTTGCCGACCGCGGTGACCTCGGTGAACCCGCCCGAGCTGCCGCTCGGCACCCGCTTGACGATGTGCCAGGACGCACTGCCCGACGTCGATGCGGCCAGCGCCGACGTCGCGACCGCCGACGCCGACGCGCACCCCGCCACCGCGACCACCCCCACCGCGACCACCCCCGCCGCGACCACCGCCGACGTAACCACCGCCGCCCGCAGCCCGCGGCGCCGCCCAGCCCGAGCCCCCAATCCATCTGATCTGATCTGCACTGCTCTGCTCATCGCTCCGCCAACCCGCACTGCTCATGTGTCGTCCAATCCTTCAAACCGGTTAGGATCCGCGCGCCAATATCGCACACCTGCTAAGACCGTCCGGGCGCCGGTTGGATAACACGTCGCTGGTCACAGCTTGGTAACTATCGCGCCGGCTTGCGGGCGGCGAGCCGTTCGATGAGTCCGAGCTTGAACCGCTCGCGCCGGATGATCTGGAGCCCGCCAGCGCCGCCGTCCTGGCGCGGGCCCGGGCGCTGTCCGCGGCCGCGATGGACATGAGCATCGCCGCGGCCGGGCCCTGGTGGCGGCGGCTGGCCAGCCGCGACGGGTACACCGCGGTCAGCCGCATCTTCGTGATGGAGTGGGCCGCGGTCATCCGCGACATCGCGGCCGGGCTGCTGATCGCCGGGGCGGTCGGCGCCTGGGTCCCGGACAGCTTCTGGCGGCACCTGTTCCTGGCCGGGCACCCGCTGGCCGCCCGGCTGTGGGGCCCGGTCATCGGCCCGGTCATCTCCGTGCTGAGCTTCGTCTGCTCGATCGGCAACGTGCCGCTGGCCGGGGTGCTGTGGAACGGCGGGATCAGCTTCGGCGGCGTCATCGCGTTCATCTTCGCCGACCTGATCATCCTCCCGATCCTGGTCATCTACCGGAAGTACTACGGCACCGCGATGGCCCTGGCGCTGGCCGGGATCTTCTACGCGGCCATGGTCGCGGCCGGGTACGTCACCGAATTCGCCTTCGGCGGCCTCGGCCTCATCCCGGCCGCCCGCCACGCCCGGGTCACCGAAACCGGCATCACCTGGAACTACACCACCATCTTGAACATCATCTTCCTGCTCGCCGCCGCCGCCCTGGTAACCCGGTTCGCCCGCTCCGGAGCCGGCCCGATGCTCAAGATGATGGGCGGCGCCCCCGCCGCCGCCGCCGAACCCCCGCCCGGCCCCGGCCATCACGCGGAGCACCAGGGCGCCGCCGGGCCGCTCCCCTGAGCACACCCCTGGGGAGGGGCGGGGTTACTGCGGCGCGCAGCCGATCAGGGCGGCCAGGCTGGCCAGGGCCTGCGGCCGGACCCGGTAGTAAACCCACACCCCGCGCTTGTCCCGGTCCACCAGCCCGGCCTCGTGCAGCACCTTCATGTGGTGGCTGATCGTGGGCTGCGACAGGTCGAACGCCTCGTTCAGGTCGCACACGCACGCCTCCCCGCCCGCCCGGGAGGCAACCAGGGACATCAGCCGCAGCCGCACCGGGTCGGCCAGCGCCTTCAGCAGCGGCGCGACCTGCTCGGCCTGCTCCATGGTCAGCGGCTCGGCGGTCAGCGGCGCGCAGCAGGCGGCCGTCTCCGCCGGGCTGACGACGGTCAGGAAATTAGACACACATCTATATTGACAGGAGTCGATGTCTTATGGCAAGCTCGCTCATGAGCATGACATAGACAGATATCAATGTCCTTCGGAGGTCGCCGTGTCCCGGGTGCAGCTCGCGCTGAACGTCAACGACATTGACGAGGCCGTCAGCTTCTACGCCAGGCTGTTCGGCACCGAGCCCGCCAAGCGCAGGCCCGGCTACGCCAACTTCGCCATCACCCAGCCGCCGCTCAAGCTCGTCCTGCTGGAGAACCCCGGCCAGGGCGGCACCCTGAACCACCTCGGCGTGGAAGTCGACAGCACCACCGCCGTGGACGCCGAGCAGGCCCGGCTCGCCGAGGCCGGCCTGGCGGCCGTCGACGAGCGCGACACCACCTGCTGCTACGCCCGCCAGGACAAGTTCTGGGTCAAGGGCGCCCCCGGCGGGGAGCGCTGGGAAATTTACACCGTCCTGGCCGACAGCCAGACCTTCTGGGGCCAAGACGGCGGGCAGCGCTGGGACGCGGTCCAGGCCGGGCTGGATGCCGTCCCGTCCGGGCAGGTCACGCGGTGCTGCGGCGGCACTGAGGCGATCATGCCAAGCGCTCACTTACACAGTTACCGGCCGGCCGGGCTTGCTCATCGTGCCTGGCGGGCAGTACCAGGTCATGATCTCGACGGCGAGCCGCCCGGCCCGGACCGCCGGGTCGGCCTCGGCGAGCCGGCGCGACTCCTCCAGCGACCCGGTCCGGTAGAACGTCAGCCCGCGCAGGGAAACGTCGGGCTGGTCCCTGACCGGGCCGTTGGTGACCACCTGGCCCGACTCGCGCAGTCGCTTGTGGTGAGCGAGGTGCTCGGCCTGGATGCGCTCCAGTTCGGCCTCGTCGTAGGCCGGCGCGTTCTCCGGCGTCCGCAGCAGTACCAGCTCAAACGCTTCAAGGTCCACACGTCATTCTGGCATCATGGGACTGGCGTGCTGTGCTGGTGGTGGGCGTGATGTGGTACCGGGTTGCGGCTGACGGTGACCTCCAGCGCCCGGCCGGTCAGGCTGAGCAGGTCCGGGTCACCGGCGAGGGCCACGACGGCGCGCCCGACGCCCTCCGGCGACTGCGAGCCGGTCAGGTCCAGCCGAGCCACCGCCGCCGCTCGGCCCTGCGCGTCCGTCACGCCGATCACGATAGTGCGCCTGCCCGGGCGCGGAGGGACGTGGCCGTGGGCACGCAGGCCGCGCCGTTCGGAAAAAGTAAGAAATCCGCCGAACCCCGTACGGCCGGCAGCCGTGCCCTGAAGTAGCAACGAGCGCCGCTGGAGGTGACCGGATGGTGCTGAAAGGTCTGGAAAGTGATGAGGAAGCCGACGCGAGGCCCGACGTTCCGTGGCTGGGACAGCCGGGGTTGCGGGCTGGGGACGACGGGGCTGCGCAGGCGCCGGCTGAACCGTGGGAGCTCTGGTCATGGGGAGTCCGGCCGCTGGTGCCGGACGAGCCCCGGCTCCCGTCCGGGCCGGGGATCGCTGCCGCGGTGCACCCAGGCCTCGCCGATGACCTGACCGGGCCGACGCGGCCGGCGCAGGACGCCGATCTGGTCGACGTGGCCACCGGGGACGTGCGGCTGGTCCACGAGGACGTGTCGCTGCCCGCGGGCCCGGGGGTGCTTCCCCTGGTCATCGGCCGGGTCTACCGGTCCTCGTGGCGGGAAGGCCGGTGGTTCGGACCGTCGTGGGCGTCCAGCTTCGATCAGCGGCTGCAGGCCGGCCCGGAGCGGGTCACCGGCGTGTTCGCGGACGGGCGCGTGCTGTGCTGGCTCTGCGAACCCGATGACGATGGCCGTCCCGTGCCGGTCACCGGCCTACCGGTCACCGGGCCGCGCTGGCGGCTGGAGCGAGCCGGCGGCGGCTTCACGGTCACCGATCCGCAGGCCGGGCTGACCTGGAGGTTCGAGCCCCGGCCAGGCCCGCTGCGGGATATGCCGCTGGTCTCGGTGGCCGACCGGGGCGGCCACCAGGTCAGCTTCGGATACACGCCGCAGGGCCAGCCGGCCTGGATCGCGCACTCCGCCGGGTATCACGTCCGGGTCGTCATGAACGGCACGCGGATATCGGGCCTGAGCCTGGCCGATCCGGCGGGGGAGCAGCCCGACATCCCGCTGGCCGGATACCGGTACGACCCGGCGGGGAACCTGGCCGGGATCGTCGACGCCTCCGGCCAGGCCCTGCGGTTGTGCTACGACGCGGAGGGCCGCCTGACCGGGTGGCGGGACCGCACCGGGCTCTGGTACCGGTACGCCCACGACGAGCAGGGCCGGTGCGTGGCCAGCGACGGTCCCGGCGGCGCGATGTCGGCCCGGTTCAGCTACGGCGACCGGGTGACCTGGCGCACCGACGCGGCCGGGGCGGTGACCATCTACCAGCTGGACGGGTCATGCCGGGTGACGGCGGTCACCGACCCGCTGGGCCACGTCACCCATTTGTGGTACGGCGAGTACGGCCACCTGACCGCGCGCGCCGACCCGCTGGGCCGCCTGACCCGGTACGCCTACGACGAGCGCGGCAACCTGATCTGCGTCACCCGTCCGGACGGCAGCCAGCAACGCGCGACCTACGACGAGGCGAACCTGCCGACCGGGCTGGAGAATCCGGACGGGGCCTGCTGGGTGCAGGACTACGACGAGCGCGGCAACCTCGTCCGCCAGGTCGCGCCGGACCAGGCCGTCACCGCCTACGGCTACGACGAGCGCGGCCATCTGGCCTGCGTCACCGGCCCGCTCGGCGCGGTGATCCAGGTGCAGTGCGACCCGGCGGGCCTGCCGGTCACGGTGACCGTGCCCGGCAGCGCGAGCACCAGGTACCAGCGGGACAGGCTCGGCCGGGTCACCGCGGTCACCGGGCCCGACGGGGACCTGAGCGCGTCCGCGGAGCAGACCAGGTACGAGTACGGCCCGTTCGGCCGGGTCACGGCGGTGACCGGGCCGGACGGCATCAGGACCGAGTTCGGCTACGATCACGCGCTTCGGCTGACCTCGGTGGCTCGCGCCGGGCTGACCTGGCACTACGCCTACGACGCGGCCGGGCAGATGGTCGCCGCGACCGACGCCGACGGCGCCACCACCCGGTACGCCTACGACGCGGCCGGGCAGCTCACCGGCCGGGTCGACGCGGCCGGCCAGGAGACCTCCTGCGCCTACGACGACCTCGGCCGGGTGACCCGGCGGGTGGCCGACGGCGTGGTCAGCACGTTCTCCTACGATGCCGCGGGCCGCCTGGTGCAGGCGCGCAACCCCGATGCCGAGATCCGGTTCAGCCGTGACGCGCTCGGCCGCGTCACCGCGGAGACCTGCGACGACCGGACCGTGCTGTCCTCCTGGGACCGGGCGGGCCGCCGCACCCGCCGCGTGACGCCCGGCGGCGCACAGCAGCGATGGCAGTACGACCAGGGCGGCCGGCCGGTGCTGCTCGACACCGGCGGGCGGGTGATCGGGTTCGGCTATGACCAGGCCGGCCGGGAGAACCGCCGCGACCTGCCGGGCGGCCTGACCCTCACCCAGGACTGGGACGCCACCGGCCGTCTCACCGGCCAGGTCCTGGCCTCGGGCGGACGGGTGCTGGCCCGCCGTGAGTACGCCTACCAGGCCGGGCGCCTGGACCTCGTCGATGACCTGCTCGCGGGCGGGCGCCGGTTCACCAGGGACGGCGCGGGCCGGATCACCGCGGTCGACGGCGACCGGTGGGCCGAACGCTACCGCTACGATCCGGCGGGCGGCCTGGCCTCGGCGCGGTGGACCGCCCCGCCGCCCACGGCCGCGGGTACCTGGCTGGACGCCGACGTGCAGGGCGCGCGCGAGCGGGCCTGGCACGCGCATCACCCGGGCCGGGACCGTCCGCTACCGGCACGACCGGCAAGGCCGCGTCACCGGCCGAGTGCGGGACCGGACCGCGGGGGAGCCTGCCGTCTGGGGGTATGAATGGGACGCCGACGACCGGCTCACCGCGGTCACCACTCCGGACGGCAGCACCTGGCGGTACCGGTATGACCCGCTCGGCCGGCGCGTCGCCAAGCAGCGTTTCGAGCCGTCCGGTGCCGCGGCCGAGGAGACCATCTTCACCTGGGACGGTGCCGTCCTGGCCGAGGAAGCCACCCGCCTGCCCGGCTCCGGGCAGCCCGGCCGCTGGCGCCGCGTGACCTGGGACCACCGGCCGGGCGCCGTCGCGCCGCTGGCCCAGACCGAGAGCGTTCCGGCCGGCGGCGCGCCGCCGCAGGCCACGGACGAGCGGTTCTACGCGGTGATCACCGACCAGGCCGGCACGCCCGCCGAACTCGCCGGTGCGGACGGGACGATCGCGGGCTACCAGCAGCACACCGTGTACGGCGGGACCCTGTGGCACCCGGGCGGCGCCGCCACCGCGCTGCGGCCCGGCGGCCGGTACCACGACGCGGAGACCGGCCTGCACTACGGGCGGCGCTACTACGATCCCGTGACGACGGGCTATCTGAGTCCCGATCCGCTTGGCCCGGATCCCTGGCCGGAATTGGCGAGCCATTGTGTGTCATCGCTCATCCCGGAAGCGGTTATGCGCTGGCGCCGTGACGCTCGGTAGCACCGCTGGGGCGGCAGGCCGGAATATCGGTATGACCGACGGCATCTTCAGACCGAACGCCGGAACCAAAAGCAGCGTATAGGGATAGAACGGCCGAGGCACGGGACACCCGTCATGCGCTCTCCCGGTCTGACCGGAGGTATCGCGGATTGACTCTCATCACGCGATAACACATGAATGACACGGAACGCATTCGGCCGCCGGCCGCCTACCGGCCGGGTGGTGTCGCAGCCCAGCCGATGTGCGGCTAACGCACTATTAATGAGCCGGTGTCCGGTCACGGCCGATATGGCTCTGGCCGAGAGCAGCTGGCAATGCGATTGCGGCTTAAGGTATGCGGCCGCATACTGATGGTTACCTGGTTCATCGACGCGCCCAGCCGGATGTCGGCGGAGAACGTTCAGCGGCACGGGTGCATTAAAAAACATGGAGCCCGAGGCGAGCTTATCCGGCGTCTATCGTCTATTCTAGAGCACTATTCAACGAGAGAAACGGAGCACACGTGGCCCAGAAGATACAAACCTTGTTCATCGATGACATCGATGGCAGCGAGGCTGAGGGCACCGTCCGCTTTGCGCTGGATGGCGCCGACTACGAGATCGACCTGAACGCAAAGCACGCTGACGCGCTACGGAAGGCATTGGCCAAGTACATTGACGCGGCGCGGCGGAGCACGGGCGCCGCCCGGCGGCCCGCCCGCAGCGGCCGCAGGGCCTCGGCTAGCGGGGTCAACACCACCGAGGTACGTGAGTGGGCCAAGGCGCAGGGCATCGAGGTCAAGGACCGCGGCCGGGTGCCGGCTGAATTGGTGGTGCGGTTCCGGGCCGCGACCGGCAACTAGCGTCAGCTGACCGCTTGCCCGCAGGATGCGGTGCCCTTCCGTGATCGGTGATCATAGAAGGGCACGTATCTGCATTACCGGCGACCGGGCCAGGCCTGGGTTGCTCCTATTTACTCGCTCCTTCCAGAACGGATAGCACTACCGGCCACGCGAGGCTTTGCGGGTCGATGAGGTCGAAGTGACCCGCCCCCGGGATTTCGATGAGGCGGCCAGCCGTGAACGCCCGGCTCATGGCCACCGGTACCTGGTCATCCTCGGTCCCGTGCACGAGGGTGACCGGAACGGCGGGAGAAGGCAGCGCGGCGGGGTCGGCGGCGGCATAACGTTCGGGAACCTCATCCGGGCCGCCGCCCATCAGGTTGGCCGCCGCCCCGGAGCCCAGATTCCATTCCGCGCACAGGCGCAATGAATTGCACCCGGCCAATGACACGACGTGCGTGGCCGGGCACGGACCCCGCCACGGCGAGCCGGCCGGCAATCCCGGCCGGGCGGCCGCCCACAGCACGAGATGACCGCCCGCCGAGTGACCCGCCCAGGTGTGCTTGCTGATATCCGCGCCGTGCCGTTCGGCGATCGAGGCCACGTGGTCCAGGGCCGCGGCGATGTCGTTAAACGTCCCGGCCCAGCCCTCGGCGGCCATTCCGGCCCGCCGGTACTCGGGCACCGCGACCACGTACCCGGCGGCGGCCACGGCGTGGGCCATCGGCCCCAGGTGGGTCCGGTCGAACGCGGGCCTCCAGAACCCGCCGTGCACGAGCACGACGAGCGGCGCCGGAAGACGCGGCGGGAGCCTCAGGTCGATGACGTGCTCGGGCAGCGCGCCATAGGGCACGGTCAGGTCGGGCGCCGGGGCAGCCCGGTGCAGGACACCGGTCACTAGGGGACCGCGCGCTCGATGATGGCGGCGGTGTTCACTCCGGCCGGGAGCGTGCCGTACGCGTGACCCCAGGCTCCCCCTTGGCCCTCAGCCAGCCGGGTCGCGGCGAACGCGTCGGCCACGGCCGGGTCACCATGGCGGACGAGCAGGGCCCCCTGAAGGGCCAGCGCCATGGCCTCGGCCAGGTAGCGGGCCCGGGCCTCGGACGGGTCGGTGACGTCCTTGCGCAGCCGGGCCACGGCCTGATCCAGGCGGCGGTCCGCCCCGGCCGCCTGGTCGAGTTCGGCGAAGAACGCCTCGGCCGTCTCCGGTTGCCTGGTGAGGGCGCGGAGCGCGTCGAGCGCGGCCACGTTGCCCGAGCCCTCCCAGATGGAGGCCAGCGGCGCCTCGCGGTACAGCCGGGGCATCCCGGATTCCTCCACGTAGCCGTTGCCGCCCAGGCACTCCAGGGCCTCGGCGGCGTGCCCCGGGGCGCGCTTGCACACCCAGTACTTGGTCGCCGCCAGGGCCAGGCGGCGGAACGCGGCTTCCTGCTCGTCACCCCGCGCTGCCCGGTCGGTCGCCCCGGCCAGCCGGAACGCCGCCGTCGTGGTGGCCTCCGACTCGATGGCCAGGTCGGCCAGGACGGCGGCCATCAGCGGCTGATCGGCGAGCCTGCGGCCGAAGGCCGTCCGGTGCGCGGCGTGGTGGGCCGCGAGCGTCAGCCCGGCCCGCATCCCCGTGGCCGTGCCGAGCACGCAGTCCAGCCGGGTCAGGTTCACCATCTCGATGATGGTGCGCACCCCGCGGCCTTCCTCACCGACCAGCCAGGCCGTCGCCTGCTCGTACTCGACCTCGGCCGACGCGTTCGACCGGTTGCCGAGCTTGTCCTTCAGGCGCTGCAGCCGCATGCCGTTCCGGCTCCCGTCCGGCAGCACCCGGGGCAGCAGGAAGCAGGACAGCCCGCCGGGGGCCTGCGCGAGCACCATGAACAGGTCACCCATCGGGGCCGACGTGAACCACTTGTGCCCGGTCAGCTGGTAGGAGCCCCCACCCACCTCCCCATCCCCCTTCACCGGAACCGCGCGGGTGGTGTTGGCCCGGACGTCAGAACCGCCCTGCTTCTCGGTCATCGACATGCCCGCCAGCAGCCCTCGCTTGGTGTCCGGCTCGCGCAGGCCGAAGTCGTAGGCCCTCGCGGCGAGCAGCGGCTCGAACCGCTCGGCCAGGTCCGGCGCGTGCCGCAGCGCGGGCACGACGGCGTAGGTCATGGAGATCGGGCAGCAGTGCCCGGCCTCGGCCGCGCCCCAGACGTAGAAGCCCGCGGCCCGGGCCACGTGCGCGCCCGGACGCTGATCCCGCCACGGCGCCGCGTGCAGCCCGTGCCCCACCGCCACGGTCATCAGCTCGTGCCAGGCCGGGTGGAAGTCCACCTCGTCGATGCGGTGGCCGTACCGGTCGTGGGTCCGCAGCACCGGCGGGTTGTCGTTCGCCTGCCGGCCCTGCTCCTGCACCCGGGCCGAGCCCGCCAGCCGGCCGAGCGCGCGCACGTCGTCCTCGGCCCAGGCCGCGCCCTCGCGGCGCAGCGCGTCCAGCATCGCCGGGTCGCGGGCGACGTCGTACCCGGCCAGGACCGGGGGCTGGTTGAATACGTCATGAGTCGGTGGCATCAGCGGTTCCTGCCTGCGGGGCCTTTTCGGCCATTCAAACACGACTCCGGGGTAATGCTCGTGGGCCCATGGCCGCCACCACCAGCGTGACGGTCGCCGCCACCTCGGCCAGCGCGCCCAGGACATCGCCGGTGATGCCGCCCAGCCGCCGGACCGCGTGCCGCTGCAGCAGGAACGCCGCGGCCAGGCCCGCCAGCACGGCGAGCGGCAGCGTCCAGCCGAGCCGGTCGCCGGTGACCGCCACGGCCCCGGCTGAGGCCGCCAGCGTGGCCAGCGTGACCGTCGCCGCGATCGCGGGCCGCACCGTGCCCGCCACCAGCGCGCCCAGCCCGTCCGGCCGGGCCGCCGGCACGCCCGGGCGGCAGGCCCAGGTCAGCGCCAGCCGGCCGGTGACGACCGCGGCGATCAGCGCCGCGGGCCCGCGGCCCGGGCCGGCCGATTCGGCGTGGCTGAGCGCGGCGAACTGGATGAGCAGCGACAAGATCAGCGTCACGGTCCCGAACGGCCCGATGTCCGGGCGCCGCATGACCTCCAGCGCCGCGGGCGCGGGCCGCCCGCTGCCCAGGCCATCGGCCAGGTCGGCGAGCCCGTCGAGATGCAGTCCCCGGGTAAGCAGCGCGAGCGAGGCCAGCGCGAGCGCGGCGCCGGTCAGCGGGCCGCCGCCGAGCGGATGGTCCACGGCCAGCAGCACGGCCGCGGCGATGGCGCCGAGCAGCAGCCCGACGACCGGCGCCCACGCCATGGCCGCCGCCGCCGTGGCCCGGTCCGGACCCGAAGCCCTTGACGCCGCGGCGTCCCCGCGCAAGGGGAAGACGGTGAGCAGCGTCACGGACAGCCTCAGGCCGTTCCATCTCATGGCGCAGGAGCCTATCGGGCGGCGGGTCAAAAGACGTACTATCTCAAGAGCGGCTTAAACGGGGCCAAGGCAGACGAATGGCGGTGGTACGAGCGTGGCCGAGTGGTGGTCAATCGAGGTCTTCGACGCGGCGCAGCAGCCCGCTCGCCGGTGGAAGGACTCCTACCAGGACGTGCTCACCGAGGCGGCGGTAACCAACGGGGCCAGCTACTGGGAGTGGCACGAGCACCAGTACGGCGTCGTGTTCGAGGTGCGGTTCGATTCCGAGGAGCAGTGGGAGGCGTTCCGCGCCCTGCCCGCGGTCCGTTCGGCCCTGGACGGCGCGCCCGACCCGGTGAACGGCCTGATCATCTACAAGGGACGGGGTGGCGGAGCGGGGCCGAGGAAGCCGCGCAGGCCCAAGCCCGCGCCGAGCGCGAGCTCGATGGCGCTGCCGGAGCCTGAGGCGGAGGCCGTGGTGCGGTTGCTAGAGACCAGCCCGCCGTCGATGCCGGATCGCGCGCCGGCACCGGATCGCGGCTTGCGCGTCGGCTAAGTTCCGGTCCTGCGGGCGAAGCATCTAGCCGGACGGTGCAGGATGGGGGGATGAGGGAAACGCGAGTCGTGACCGACGGCCTGCGGGCCGCGATCGAACGCAGCGGCTACTACCCGGGCCTGGTGTCCGACGCGGTGGCCTCGGCGCTCGGGTCCGAACCAGTAACGGCCTACGTCGTGCACCACGACGCGATCTTCGATCCCGGCATGGAGGTGCGCCGTCACATGACCGTGCTGGCGCTCACTCCGACCCGGCTGGTGTATTCGCACACCGACGAGCACCCGGCCGAGGAACCCGACAGCCGTCCCAGAGCCGAGACCAGCACGGAGGCGATCCGGTTCAACCGGATCTCGTCCGTGGCCCTGACCCGCGTGGTGCCCGACCCGGCGGCCTACGTGCCTGGGGTCACCATGCCTTCGGAGGTCATGCTCACCATCGGCTGGAACGTGCTGTCCCACCTGGAACTGGAGCCCGCGCACTGCGGCGACGAGAACTGCGAAGCCGATCACGGGTACCTGGGTACGATCACCGCCGACGACTTCTCGCTGCGGATAAGCCAGGACGCGGACGGCGAGGAGGCCGTCAGGCAGTTGCTGGGCTTCGTGCGGGCGCTGTCGGACGCCACCGCGGGACAGGGCGGCTGAGCGTCCCGCGCGCCTCGTTTTGCTCCCCGCGACGCGGGATGGCACGATGTTCCGGCAAGATGGCCCCGGCAAGATAGCAGGGCACCAAGATCGCAGGGCACGCAGTGGCACCCACGAGTAGGCAGTAGGTGAGGATTCCCGCATGACGCTCGAGCCGAGACATCAGCCGATCGTGCCGTCTTATGGGGCCGGGACCCTATCCGACTTGTCCGCCTCCATCCTCGCCTCCCTCGACCCCAAGGCGCCTGCCGAGCAGAACGTCCTGGGCCTCGCGCCCACGCAGCGCGCCTGCCTGCTGATCGTGGACGGGCTCGGCTGGGAACTGCTCCGTGACCATCCGGCCGCCGCGCCGTTCCTGTCCGAACTGGCGCGCAACGCCAAGCCGATCACGGCCGGGTTCCCGGCGACCACGGTCACCAGCATCGGCTCGCTCGGCACCGGGAAGCCGCCCGGCCAGCACGGCATGCTCGGCTACAAGGTCCTGGTGCCAGGTCAGGACTTCCTGCTCAACGCGCTGCACTGGGACCCGCGGGTCGATCCCCGGCAGTGGCAGTCGCTGCCCACGGTCTACGAGCGGGCCACCGCGGCGGGCATCGCGGCCGTGCACGTGGCGCGAGGCGCGTTCCGCGACAGGGGCCTGACCACCGCGGCGCTGCGCGGCGCCGAACTCTGGCCCGCCGACAGCATGGGCGCCCTGGCCGCGCAGGCCGCCGCGGCGCTGGCCGAGAACGGCCGCGCGTACGTGATGGTCTACCACGGTGACCTGGACGGCACCGGCCACGTGTTCGGCGCCGGTTCCGACGCCTGGTACTACCAGCTGGCCCACGTGGACAAGCTGGCCGAGCACCTGGCGCGCGCCCTGCCCTCGGGGACCTGCCTGTACATCACGGCCGACCACGGCATGGTGGACGTCGGCCCGGAGGACCGGCTCGACGTGGACGCCACGCCGGAACTGCGGTCCGGGCTGGCCGTGCTCGGCGGCGAGGCGAGGGCCAGGCACCTGTACGCGCGGCCCGGCGCGGCCGGGGACGTGCTGGCCACCTGGCGCGAGATCCTCGGCGACCGCGCCTGGGTGCTGTCCAGGGACGAGGCCATCAAGGAGGGGTGGTTCGGCCCGGTCGACCCGGCCCTGGCCGACCGGATCGGTGACGTCGTGGCCGCCGCCGCGGGCAGCTTCGCCGCCGTGGCGACCAAGGCCGAGCCGGGGGAGTCCCGGCTGTTCGGCATGCACGGCTCGCTCACCTCGGCCGAGCAGCTCATTCCCGCGCTCGCGTTCACCGCCACGTGACCGGGCCGCTCGTCACGGCCACCGCGCTCGCCGCGGAACTGGCCGGCTCGCCGCGGCCCGTGATCCTGGACGTGCGGTGGCGGCTCGGCGGGCCGCCGGGCATCGACAGCTACCGCGAGGGTCATCTGCCGGGCGCGGTCTTCGTCGACCTGGATCGCGACCTGTCCGGGCCGCCCGGCCCGGGCGGCCGGCACCCGCTGCCCGACACCGCGGTGTTCGAACGGGCGATGCGCGCGGCCGGGGTCAGCCAGCGCAGCCGCGTGGTCGTGTACGACGACGCGGACGCCGTGGCCGCCGCCCGTGCATGGTGGGACCTCCGCTACTACGGGCACCAGGACGTGCGGGTGCTCGACGGCGGCTACCGTGCCTGGCTGGCCGCCGGGCTCGAGGTGACCGCCGGCGAGCCCGCCCCGCAGCCCGGCGACTTCACCGCGCGGCCGGGCCAGATGCCGGTGCTCGACGCCACGTCGGCGCAGGCCACGGCGCGGTCCGGGCTGCTGCTCGACGCCCGGTCAGCCGAGCGCTTCCGGGGCGAGAACGAGCACGTCGACCCGGTGGCCGGGCACATCCCCGGCGCGGTCAGCGCGCCCAGCACCGGCAACGTCAACTCCGACGGCACGTTCAGGGACGCCGCGGAACTCGCCGCCCGGTTCGCCGGCCTCGGTATCCGGCCGGGCGGCACGGTCGGGGCCTACTGCGGCTCGGGCGTGACCGCCGCCCACGAGGTCCTGGCCCTTGCGCTGGCCGGCATCCCGGCCGCCCTCTACGTGGGCTCCTGGTCCAACTGGATCACCGACCCCGCCCGCCCCGTCGCGACCGGGAGCTAGGCAGGCGTTCTCGCCCGCCGGATCTCGTCCGGACCGGGTGATGCCCGGCCAGGCCGGCAGGGGTGACATTGGTGGCCCCTACCCGAACGTGGCACGGACGACGGATGGTCTTGATGCGGCCGCAAGCAGAAGCGACAGAGGAACACCGGTTCGGGCCCTTCGTCACTTTCGTCGTCAGAAAGCGCCCCGACGGAGCAGTCGCGCGCTGGGAATCCCGCTCACACCGCAAGCACTTGTCCGGCGACCAGCCACGCGGCTCGACGTGGTGGGCGCCGCAAGATCGCGACTGGTGGATCGGGGTGTTGTTCGCGGTCGGCTCGTTCCTCTTCGGTCTCGGCACGGTGCCCGGATACGTGAATGCGGTGGGCGGCGGGCCTGACGCGGTGACGTTCTTCATCGGATCGATCTTCTTCACCTCGGCTGGTTTCCTGCAGTACCGCGAGGCGGTCGATGCCGCACCCGAGCGTCCGGGCGCCGCCCGCCGGAAGGTCTTGGTGTTCTTGCCTCATCAGATCGACTGGCTGGCGACCGGCGTGCAGCTGGTGGGGACGATCGAATTCAACATCAGCACCTTCGCCGCCATCTGGGCGGCTACCGGTACGTCCGCAGCCCGGCATCATGTGTGGCGCCCGGACGTCCTCGGCTCGGTCTGCTTCCTGGTCGCCAGCGTGCTCGCCTGGTTCGAGACGTGCCATGGCTGGGCTGCCTGGCGGCCCCGGTCGCTGGCCTGGTGGATCACCGGGGTCAACCTGGCCGGGTCGGTCGCGTTCGGGTTCTCCGCCGTGGCCGGCTACGTCATTCCCGGGACCACGCAACTGCTGAGCGTCCCGGTAACCAATCTCGGTACCTTCGTCGGCGCGGTGTGCTTCCTGGTCGGAGCGATCCTGCTGCTCTTCGAGCGAACCGAATCGGTGCCAGCAGCCTCGCCGGCCAGCCCAGCCTGACCGGTCCCGCGTCGGCCTAGCCGTTACCGGCGGCCGGGCCGGACGATCCCTTCTCGTAGGCGAAGACCGCGATCTGCACCCGGTCGCGAAGGTCCAGCTTGGCCAGGACGCGGGCCACGTGGCTCTTGACCGTGGCCTCGCTGAGGTAATCTCGCCAACATCTGCGTGGTGGGAATCAAAGACGGCTTCATGAACCTGCAGGCGGCGCCTACGCTGACCCAGCAGGGTGCCTGGGTCCTGTCCGGCCAGGTCATCGACGCCTCAGGTCACCCGGCCCAGGTACCGGCCATCCCGGCCTGCCTGGGCAGCAACTCTCGGGCTTGCGCGGCCTGGATGGCTCGGTTCCACCTCCGGGAGCTGATCAGCTACGAGCCCGCCAGCCGCTTCTGGACCTTTCAGTGGGTGGAGACCGGGATCTTCCTCGCCGTGGCCCTGGCCCTGGCCGGGACCTGCATCTGGTGGCTCATCCGCCGCGTCGGCTGATACACCCCAGGCTGGTCCCGCCGTTCAGAGGCGGCGGGACCAGTTCTGCTCGACCAGGTCCTGACCGAAGTTGTGATGCCGCGCCTCGTCGTCCAGCGTGAAGCCGGCCCGCTGGTAGATCCGCCGGGCGCCGGACAGCACGTCGTTGGTCCACAGCGTGATATCGGAGTAACCGGCCCGGCGCGCGAACCGCAGCACCTCCTCGACCAGCCGGGAGCCGATTCCGAGTCCTCGGGCCCACGGCTCCACGAGCAGCATCCGCAACTGGGCGGTCCGGTCGTTCTTGCGCACGCAGAACACGCACCCCGCCGGCGTCCCGTCCACCTCCGCGATCCAGGCCGCCTCGGCGCCGGGCTCCCTGTTGTCTACGTAATCGGCGACGATCCTGGCCACGAGCGCCTCGAACCTCTCGTCCCAGCCGAACTCCTCCGCGTACAGCGCCCCATGCCGCTGCACGACCCAGCCCATGTCGCCCGGCTGGGGCGCCCGCAGCAGGTACCCGCGCGGCTGGTGGGACTCCGACAGCACGTCCGTGATGACGTGCATCGCATCGAGCAGCCTGCGCCGGTCATCGTCATGCACCGCGGCCAGCATGTCCCGGGTCTGCGTGGCCGACTGGGCGTCCAGCCCCGCCACCACCGAACGGCCGTTTTCTGTCAGCCGGATCACCTGCCGCCGCCCGTCGGCCGCCGAGCGCTCCCGGGTGATGAGGTGGTCGGAGTCGAACCGGCCCAGGATGCGGCTCAGGTAGCCCGCGTCGATGTCCACCGTCCGCCGCAGGTCCGTGACCTCGCAGGCGTCGCGCTGGGCCAGTTCGAACAGGATCCGCGCCTCGGTGAGCGAGTACGGAGTGCCCAGGTACTTGCCCCGCAGCAGCCCGATCATGTTCGTGTAGAACCGGTTGAACGCCCGCACCGCCGCCACCGCCGCGCCCCCGCCCGCCACGGCCGTGCCACCGTCCGCCGCTGCCGCCCGGTCATCCGCCGCCAGTTCGTTCATGTCATCCCCTGACGATCGATTGCTTAAGTCAAAGATATATCTGCTCTTAGCAACGATGAAAGATCAACCCGGAAATTAGGATGGGCAACAAGCCCTGACAGCAGACACGGAAAGGCGGCGGCCAGGATGCGGATGCGGACGCTCGGCGGTACCGGGATCAAGGTGAGCCCGTACTGCCTCGGCGCGATGATGTTCGGCGCGTGGGGTAACCCCGATCACACGGAAAGCATCCGGATCATCCACGCCGCGCTGGACGCGGGCATCAACTTCGTCGATACCGCCGACGTGTACTCGGCGGGGGAGTCGGAGGAGATCGTCGGCCAGGCGCTGCAGGGCCGCCGCGACAACGTGGTGCTCGCCACCAAGTCGCACGGCCCGATGGGCTCCGACGTCAACATGCGCGGTAACTCGCGGCGCTGGATCGTCCGGGAGGTGGAGAACAGCCTCCGCCGGCTGCAGACCGACTACCTCGACCTGTACCAGATGCACCGGCCGGACCCGGACACCGACATCGACGAGACCCTGTCCGCGCTGTCCGACCTGGTGCACAGCGGCAAGGTCCGCGCGATCGGCTCGTCCACCTTCCCCGCCGAGCAGATCGTCGAGGCGCAGTGGGTCGCGCAGAGCCGCGGCCATGTCCGGTTCCGCTGCGAGCAGCCGCCCTACTCGATCCTCGTGCGCGGCATCGAGGGATCGGTGCTGCCGACCTGCCAGCACTACGGCGTGGGCGTCATCGCCTGGAGCCCGCTCGCGGGCGGCTGGCTGACCGGCCGGATCCGCGAGAGCACCGGCGTGGACATGACCACCCTGCGGGCGCAGCGGCTGCCGCACCGGTTCGACCCGTCGCGGCCGGGGAACGTGGCCAAGCTGGCCGCCGTCGAGGACCTCATCAAGGTCGCCGCGGACGTCGGCGTCTCGCTCACCCACATGGCGCTCGCGTTCGTCGTCGGGCACGCGGCCGTGACGTCGGCCATCATCGGGCCGCGCACGATGGACCAGCTCACCGACCTGCTGGCCGGCGCGAGCGTGACGCTCGACGACGACGTGCTCGACCGCATCGACCAGATCGTCCCGCCGGGCATGACGCTCAATCCGGCCGACGCGGGCTGGCAGCCAGAGGTCCTCGCCGAACCGGCCGCCCGGCGCCGCCCCCGCGCCGACCGCGCCGCGACCTAGCCGGCACGGCTCCAGGTCTAACCGGCCCCGTGCCTACTCGAAGCGGATGTAGAGCGAGACGATGGTGCTGTCGGGACCTGATGTAATGCTCAGCTCGTCGGCAAGCTGAGCGGCCAGCCACAGCCCCCGCCCGGTCTCGGTGTCGGCGGCCTCGCGCAGGTCATCCCGGTCACCACCCTTGCGCGGCCGGGGAATCTCGGAAGCCCCGGAGGTCGCGAGGTCGTCGCACGGCGCGCGGTCGGCGATCAGGCAGCGCAGGCCGTTGGTGGCTCGGCGCAGGATCAGCCTGCCGCCCGCGCCCGCGTGCACGATCGCGTTGGCCGCGATCTCGTGGACGGCCAGGACGAAATCGTCGAGCCGTGACCCGGTCAGCCCGGCCGCCGCGCACTGGCCCTTCACCTGGCGCCGCAGCCTGGTGACGTCGGGCCAGCCGAAGACGACATCGAGCAGATCTCCACTGCGGCTGGCGATATCGCCGGGCCAGAGCCGGTCCAGGGCGACGACGCGGGCCTGGTTGGTCACGTCAGCCATTTCAGCAACCCCTCGCTACGCTTGGTGAAGGAGATGCTACAAGGCGTCGTCTGGCCTGTCCGGGTTTCCCGTGTCACCGGCCCCTCTGGTGACGGTGATGTGGCGGCGAGGCGACGGTTACGGACCGCTTCCACGGTGGCCCGCAAGGATCTTTTATTTACCGAACGGTCCTTGGTCCCCCGTGTCGTCAACGTTGATCAAGCCAGGCCCGGCCGTCCGGCACGGACTCACTGACCACCCCGAACCGAAGCTCGCCCGCCACTGCCGCCTCCCGCCGCCGGACCGCCGTCGCTCCATCCAACCAGGAATTCCATCGGGATTGACGATCCATCCCTCGCCCGCAACCCTGGTGGCGTGCCCGAGGAACAAGCGACCGAGGAGCGGCTTGCGGCCGAACGGTTCGCGGAGCTCTTCCGCGCCGTCTACCTGACGTTTCACCGCCGCGACGGGCCCCGCGAACAGCTGCCGGGCGCGTCGAGGGCCGTGCTCGAGCACCTGGCGCTGGCCGGGCCGCTCACCGTGGGTGAGGCCGCGACGCACCTGGCCAGGGCCCAGTCGGTGGTCAGCGAGATCGTGACCCACCTGGAGCGCCAGGGCCTGCTGGAGCGGGAGAGCGATCCGGCCGACCGGCGGCGGACGCTGATCTGGCTGACCCCGGACGGGCACGAGATGCTGCGCCGGGACCGTGAGGTGCTGGGCGTGGATCACCTCGCCCGCGCCATGGCCCGGCTGCCGCCCGGCCGGGCCGACCAGATCAACGCCGGGCTCCGGGCCCTCGTGGACCTGGCCGTCCCACCCGAATGAAACCAAGGAGGATTCTCAATGACCACGACGCACGCCTGCGAGAGCTGCGGGATGCCCATCGAGACCGGCCGCTACTGCGGCTACTGCACCGACGAGAGCGGTGCCCTGCAGTCGTTCGACGAACGCTTCGAGCGGATGGTCGGCTGGCAGGCCCGGCGCGATCCGGGCGCGACGCGGCAGGACATCGAGCGCCAGACCCTCGACTACATGGCCACCATGCCCGCCTGGCGCGATCACCCCCGGGTCACGGCCAGAGGCGCCTCACCCGAGAGCTAAGCAGCGATACCGCAGCGTAAAGCGCCACCCTGATCACCCGTATTGCGTGGTTCAGTCATAATTACCTGCAGGCGGCTTTGGTGGACCGGCGATGGTTCCCCGGGCCGCTGCGGTGTAGTTTCGCTGGCGAAGGCCAGCACGGTCGCAAGCTGCGGAGGTTCTATGAGCATCATGGGCACCCGGGTCATCCGGACGGAGGACCCGCGGCTGCTGACGGCGGGCGGCGTCTACGTAGACGACCTGCGTACGCCGGAACTCAACGCCGCGGCGCGCCTGACCTTCGTGCGCAGCCCGGTGGCTCACGCCCGCATCACCGGCATCGACGCCAGCGAGGCTCTCAGCGAGCCCGGCGTGATCGCGGTGCTGACCGTCCGCGACATGGACGACCTGGCCCCGCCGCCGCCGAGCTCAGGCGAGTGGGACGGCAGCCCGGCGCCGCTCGGCGGGCCGTGGGCCGAGCCCTTGCTGGCGATCGACACGGTGCGGTTCGTCGGCGAGCCGGTAGCGGTGGTGATTACCGATGGCCGCTACCAGGGCGAGGACGCCGCCGACCTGGTCACCGTCGACTACGACCCGCTGCCGGTGGTACTGGGACCGACGGCCGCCGTCGCCGACCAGACCCTGCTGTTCCCCGCCGCCGGCACCAACATCGCCGTACAGAACCCCGTGTCCACCGACGACACCCCGTTCGACGCCTGCGACGTGGTCGTCGAGCAGGACATCGTCAACCAGCGGGTCGCCTGCCTCCCGATGGAGGGGCGGGCCACGGCCGCGAGCTACGAGAACGGCAAGCTGACCGTGTGGGCCAGCTCGCAGAACGCGCAGATAAGCCGGTTCATCCTGGCCGGCGCCCTGGGCATGGCGCCCGACCAGATCCGCGTGGTGGTGCCCGACGTGGGCGGCGGGTTCGGCGCCAAGATCGGCATCGACCGGGACACGATCACCATCGCCTGGGCGGCCAGGAAAACCGGCCGGGCGCTGCGCTGGGCCGAGACCCGCAGCGAGAACCTGGTCGCGATGACGCAGGGCCGCAGCCAGCTGCAGCACATCAAGATCGGCGGCAGCCGGGACGGCCGCATCCTCGCCTACCGCATCGACGTCATCCAGGACATGGGCGCCTACCAGCGCATCGGCGGGCTCCTGCCGTTCATGACCTGCCTGATGGCACCCGGCGTGTACGACATCCCGGACGTGCAAGCCGGGTTCCGGCAGGCCGTCACCAACACGACGCCGATCGCCGCCTACCGGGGGGCCGGCCGGCCCGAGGCCACGGCGGCCGTCGAGCGCGCGGTTGACCTGTTCGCCGCCGAGATCGGCATGGACCCGGCGGAGGTCAGGCGGCGCAACTTCATCGCCCCGGACAAGTTCCCCTTCCAGACCAAGACCGGTGTCATGTACGACACCGGCCAGTACGACGACGCGCTGGACAAGGCGCTGGCCGCGGCGGGCTACGAGCAGCTCCGCGAGGAACAGCAGCGCCGGCGCGCCAGCGGTGACCCTAAGCAACTCGGTATCGGCTTGTCCTCCTACGTCGAGATCACCGCACCGGACCCGGACCTCGGCGAGACCGCCAAGATCGAGGTGACGGACAACGGCTCGGCCACCGTCTACACCGGCAGTTCGGCGCACGGCCAGGGGCACCACACCGCGTGGGCCATGCTCGTGCAGGACGAGCTCGGCATCCCGATGGACCAGGTCACGGTCATCCACGGGGACACCGACCTGATCCCGGTCGGCGTCGGCACCTACGGCTCCCGCTCGCTGCAGCTCGGCGGCTCGGCGGTGCACAAGGCGGCGGTCGAGGTCAAGGACGAGGCGCGGCACCACGCCGCGGAGATGCTCGAGGCCGCCGAAGCCGACGTGGTGCTCGATACGAGCACCGGGCTGTGGCAGGTGCGCGGCGACCCGGACACGGCGCTGTCCTGGGCCCAGGTCGCCGGTCACGCCAGCGGCGGCAGCCTGATCGCCGACGTGAGCTTCATCCAGGAGCGGCCCACGTTCCCGTTCGGAACCCACGTGTCCGTGGTGGAAGTCGACACCGAAACCGGCCAGGCGAGGCTGCTGCGGCACGTGACCGTCGACGACGCCGGGACGATACTGAACCCGGTGCTGACCGAGGGCCAGCGGCACGGCGGGATCGCCCAGGGCGCGGCCCAGGCGCTGCTCGAAGAGGTCCTCTACGACGCCGACGGCAACCCGCTGACCTCCACGCTCGCCGACTACGCGGCCATCTCAGCGCCCGACTTGCCCAGCTTCGAGCTGGTGACCAGCGAGACGCCCACCGACCTGAACCCCCTGGGCGTCAAGGGCATCGGCGAGGCGGGCACGATCGGCTCGACCCCCGCGGTCCAGAACGCGGTCGTCGACGCGGTCGCGCACCTCGGGGTCAGGCACATCGACATGCCAGCCACCCCCCAGCGGATCTGGGCCGCCATCAACGAGGCATCGAAAGCGAGTAACCAGTGAAGGTCGACCTGACGGTCAACGGCAAGGACATCACCGCGGACGTCGAGGACCGCATGCTGCTCGTGCACTTCCTGCGCGACGTGGCCGACCTCACCGCGACCAACGTAGGCTGCGACACCACCTCCTGCGGGGCCTGCACGGTGCTGCTGGACGGCGAGTCCGTGAAGTCGTGCACCGTGCTCGCCGCCCAGGCCAGCGGGCACGAGGTCACCACGGTAGAGGGGCTGGCCAGCAACGGGATCATGCACCCGGTGCAGCGCGCCTTCCACGAGCAGCACGGCCTGCAGTGCGGCTTCTGCACGCCGGGCATGGTGATGGCGATCGTCTCCCTGCTCAAGGAGAACCCGCACCCCACCGAGGAGCAGGTGCGGACCGGCCTGGAAGGCAACCTGTGCCGGTGCACCGGCTACCACAACATCGTCAGGGCCGCGCTGGCGGCTTCGGAGACCCAAGCAGCGCAGACCCAAGCAGCGCAGACCCAGGGAGCGTCCTCGTGATCCCGTCGTCGTTCACCTACAAGCGGGCCGGCTCGGCCGAGGAGGCCTGCGACCTGGCCGCCGAATACGGCGAGGACGCCAAGTTCCTGGCCGGCGGCCATTCGCTGCTGCCGCTGATGAAGCTGCGGCTGGCCGCCCCCGAGGTCATCATCGACCTGGGCGGCCTGCGTGACCTGTCCTACGTCACCGACCAGGGATCCCACGTCGCGATCGGGGCGCTGACCAGGCACCACGACGTGGAGCACTCCGCCTTGCTGGCCCGCGAGGTACCGCTGCTGGCGCACGCGGCCGGCCAGGTCGGCGACCCGCAGATCCGCCACCGCGGCACGATCGGCGGCTCGATCGCGCACGCCGACCCCGCCTCCGACCTGCCCGCCGTGCTGCTCGCCCTGGACGCCACGCTGGTCGCCCGGGGTACCGACGGCTCGCGGGAGATCGGCATCGGGGAGTTCTTCCAGGGCCTGTTCGAGACGGTGCTCGAGCCGGGGGAACTGCTCACCGAGATCCGGGTGCCCAAGCCCGCCGCCGCGGGCTGGTCGTTCCAGAAGTTCAACCAGCGGGCCATCGACTGGGCCATCGTCGGCGTCGCCGTCCAGGGCGGCCAGGTCGCGCTGGTCAACATGGGCGGAACCCCGCTGCGCGCCACCGCCGTGGAGGCGGCCCTGGCGGCCGGGGCGTCACCCGCGGACGCCGCCGCGCACGCCGCCGAGGGCACCAGCGCCGCCTCGGACATCCGCGCCAGCCGCGAGTACCGCGAACACCTGGCCCGCGTCCTGGTCTCCCGCGCCCTGACGGAGGCCGGCTCGCGCGCCTAGACATGATCAAGGCAGTCGTGTTCGACCTGGACGGCGTGCTGATCGACTCCGAGCCGGTCTGGGAGCAGGTGCGCCGCGGCCTGGTGGCCGAGCGGGGCGGGCACTGGTCCCCGGACGCCCAGCGCAGGATCATGGGCATGAGCACCCCGGAATGGGCCAGGTACCTGAGCGAGGATCTCGGCGTCGGCCTGCCCCCGGACCAGGTCGCGACCATGGTCGTCGACCGGATGGCGGCCAGGTACGCCGAGCACGTCCCGCTCATGGACGGCGCCGTGGACGCCGTGCACCGGATCGCCGCCCGCTGGCCGCTCGGCGTGGCCAGTTCGGCGCCCGCGGTGCTGATCCAGACCGTGCTCAAGGCCGCCGGCCTGCGCTCGTGCTTCTCGGTGGTGATGTCGACCGAGCAGGTCGCGCACGGCAAGCCGGCCCCGGACATCTACCTCGCGGTGGCCGCCGAGCTCGGCGTCCCGCCAGGCGACTGCGCGGCCGTCGAGGACTCCTCGAACGGGCTCCGCTCGGCCGCCGCCGCGGGTCTGCGGGTGATCGCGATCCCGCAGCCGCGGTACCCGCCCGACCCGGACGCCCTGGCCCAGACCAGCCTGGTCCTGCCCGGCCTGGCCGCGCTGACCGTGGACGCCGTCCTAGGGCTGTAGCACGATGGCCGACCCGCGGGCACCGTGCGCTCGCGGCCCGCTAACTTTGACCTATGAGCGACTTGACCTACGGCAGGTACGGGGCGGCGGCTCAGGACCGCACGCGCACCCTGTTCGGGCAGACCATGGGGTACGTGGCGGTGACCGCGGGCTTGTTCGCCCTGGGCGCCTACCTGGGGCGGCACCTGTCGCACGGCTGGACCTTCGTCTGGTTCATCGTCGCCTTCGGCTGCCTGATCGCCATGAACTTCACCGCCCGGCGGTCCGGATCCGGGACCGCGTCCACGGTACTGCTCCTCGCGTTCGGCACCGCGCTGGGGCTGGCCATGGCGCCCCTGCTGGTCTACTACGCGGACACCAGCCCGCAGACGTTGTGGCAGGCCGGCGGCGCCACCGCGCTGTTCATCGCCGGCTTCGGGGCGGCCGGCTACGCGACCCGGCGGGACCTGTCCGGGCTCGCCCGGGTCAGTTTCTGGGCCCTGGTCGCCCTCATCGTGTTCGGCATCGTGCTGATCTTCGTCCGTATCCCGCACGGCGACCTGATCTACTCGGTCCTCGGCCTGGTCATCTTCGCGGGCCTGACCGCGTTCGACTTCCAGCGGCTGCGGCGCTCGACGGACCTGGACTCCGCGCCGTTGCTCGCCGCCTCGATCTTCCTCGACGCGCTGAACGTGTTCCTGTTCTTCCTGCGGATCTTCTCCTCCAGCGAAAACTAAGCCTCCGCCGCTTTAGCAGCAACGCCAGCGGCCTGAGACAATAGGGACGTGCGGGTGCGCAGCGTGTTGGCCAGGCCGGTCAGGTGGATCAGGTCGGTCCGCTTCCTGATGCTGCTGTGCGGCGCGCTGCTCGTGCTCACCTTCCCCGACGCGAACCTGGAGTTCCTGGCCTGGTTCGGGCTCGTTCCCGGGCTGGTGCTCATCATCAGGTCGCCCACGGCGCGCGAGGGCGGGGTACGTGCCTGGTGGCTGGGCGCCGGGTACCTCATCGCGGCGCTGTACTGGATGGCGCCGGAGATCGGCCCGGGGGTGCTGCTGGTCGCCGCGGTGTTCGGTGTGCTGTGGGTGCCGTTCGGGGTGGCCGTGTGGAAGCTGCTGCGGCCGCCGCTGACCTGGCCGCGGGCGCTGGCCGCGCTGGTCGTCGTGCCGAGCTGCTGGCTGCTCACCGAGTGGCTGCGCTCCTGGCAGGCCCTGGGCGGCCCGTGGGCGGTGTTCGGCGCCAGCCAGTGGCAGCATCCCGCCGTGCTCGCCCTCGCCGCGGTGGGCGGTGTCTGGCTGGTCAGCGTCGCGCTGGTCATGGCCAACGTGGCCATCGTGCTCGCGATCGAGTCGCTGCCGCGGGTCGGCCCGGCCGTGGTGCCCGGCGCCACATGGCGGGCCGGGCTGGCCGCACTCGGCGTGGCCGCCGGGCTGGCCAGCGTCTTGGCCGGGCCGCTGGCGTTCGCGCTCACCCCGGCCAGCCCCGCCGTCCGCCACGTCACCGTGGCCATGGTGCAGCCGGGCGTGCTCAGCAACGTGAGCCTGCGCGAGCACGCGTCGGAGACGCTGACCGCCGAGCTGAGCCAGGGCGGCACGCTCGGCGGGGTCGCGGCCCGACCTGATCGTCTGGGGCGAGAGCAGCATCGCCGAGGACCTCACGCTGCCGAAGTCGGCCGCCCTGCTGAGCCAGATCGAGGCGCTGTCCGCCAAGGACGGTGCCGAAATCCTGGTCAACCAGGACGCCACGCCGCCCGGCAAGGGCCACGAGAAGTGGGCGGTCCTGGTCAGTCCCTCCGGGATCAAGGGCATCTACATCAAGACGCGGCTGGTGCCGTTCGGCGAGTACATACCGTTCCGGCAGCAACTCGGCTGGCTCACCAAGATCAGCAAGGCGGCGTCGTCGAACATGTTCCCCGGCACCGGCGCGCACCTGCTGCAGGCGACCGACGGGCAAGGCCGCCCGCTGCCGATCGGCGTGCTGATCTGCTTCGAGTCCGCGTTCCCCGACATGTCCCGGGTGGACACCGACCTGGGTGCGCAGCTGATCGTCTACCAGTCGGCCACGTCGACCTTCCAGGGCACCTGGGGGCCGGACCAGCACGCATCGCTGGCCGCGGTGCGCGCCGCCGAGACCGGGCGCCCGGTCGTCCAGGCCGCGCTGACCGGAGACACGGTCGCGTACGACGCCCGCGGCAGGCAGCTGGCCTGGATGGGCCAGTCCGACCACGGCGTGGTCACCGTCCGGCTGGGCCTGCCCGCGGTCTCGGCCAGGACCATCTACGACCGCCTCGGTGACTACGTGCCGTGGGTCGCGTTGGGCGTCGCCGTGGCCGCCGCCTTGGTCATGTTTGCGAATTCACGTGGTCTTCCTGGCCGGAGAGCTGGTGTCGGCGGCGGGCATGAGGCACAATATGTAGGGCAGTCCGTGCCGAGCTGACGAGGCCGCTGGGGAAGGCGAACCTCGTCTTAGGAGGCACGGTGTCCGCACATGGTGTTTTGTACGTTCATTCCGCGCCCCCGGCGCTCTGCCCGCATATCGAGTGGGCAGTAGCCGGAATCGTGGGGGCGCACGTCAGCATGCCCTGGGTCGGCCAGCCCGCCGCGCCTGGATCGCTGCGTGCCGAGCTGACCTGGCAGGCGCGGCCGGGCACGGCGGGAGAGATCGCGTCCGCGCTGGCCGGCTGGAACCGGCTCCGGTTCGAGGTCACGGAGGACGGCTCGCCGGGCTGCGACGGCGTGCGCCACTGCTACACGCCGGACCTGGGCATCTTCACCGCCGTCACGGGGGCTAACGGCGACATCCTGGTGCCGGAGAACCGGCTCCGCGCGGTCGTCACCATGACGGCGCAGGTGGGCGCCGCCTCGCTGGAGGACGAGATCGCCCGCCTGCTCGGAACGGCGTGGGACAACGAGCTCGAGCCCTTCCGCCGCGCCGCCGACGGCGCCCCGGTCCGCTGGCTCAACGCCACCGGCTGAGCCCGTTACCTACCAGCTCGTAGGCACGGGCATGCCCTCGCTGTAGCCGGACGCGCTCTGCACGCCGACCACCGCCCGGTCCGTGAACTCGGCCAGGTCCCGGGCCCCGGCGTAGGCGCACGAGGAGCGCAGCCCGGCCACGATCATGTCGATCAGGTCCTCCACGCCGGGGCGCACGGGATCCAGGTACATGCGCGCCGAGGAGATGCCCTCCTCGAACAGTTCCTTGCGGGCCCGCTCGAACGGGCTGTCGCTGGCCGAGCGCAGCCGCACCGCGCGCGCCGAGGCCATCCCGAAGCTCTCCTTGTACAGCCGCCCCTCCGGGGAGCGGAACGTATCGCCCGGGGACTCGTACGTGCCCGCGAACCACGACCCGATCATCACGTTGGACGCGCCCGCGGCCAGCGCCAGCGCCACGTCCCGAGGGTGCCTGACCCCGCCGTCGGCCCACACCGACGCGCCGAGCCGCCTGGCTCGCTCGGCGCACTCCAGCACCGCGGAGAACTGCGGCCGCCCCACCCCGGTCATCATCCGGGTGGTGCACATGGCGCCGGGCCCCACGCCCACCTTCACGATGTCCGCCCCGGCCTCGACCAGGTCGGCGACCCCGGCGGCGGTGACCACGTTGCCGCCCACCACGGGAACCGAGGGCGTCAGCGAGCGCACCGCGGCCAGCGCGCAGATCATCTTCTCCTGGTGCCCGTGCGCGGTGTCCACCACCAGCACGTCCGCGCCCGCGTCGAGCAGCAGCTTGGCCTTGGCCGCCACGTCGCCGTTGACGCCGATCGCGGCGCCTACCCGCAGCCGTCCCGAGGCGTCGACCGCGGGGGAGTAGAGCGTGGCGCGCAGCGCCCCGGTCCGGGTCATGATGCCCAGGCAGCGCCCCGACCCGTCCACCACAGGCGCGAGCCGGTGCCGGCCCTCGTGCAGCAGCGCGAACGCCTGCTCGGGCGGGGTGCCCGCGGGCAGCGTGAACGGGTCGGCCGACATGACCTGGCGGAGCTGGGTGAACCGGTCCACGCCCAGGCAGTCGGCCTCGGTGGCCACGCCGACCGGCCGCCCGTCCTCGACCACCACCACCGCGTTGTGCGCCCGCTTGGGCAGCAGGCTCAGCGCGTCGCCCGCGGTGTCGCCCGGCCCGAGGGTCAGCGCGGTCTCCACCACCAGGTCCCGTGACTTGACCCACGCGATCACGTCCGCGACCACATCGGCCGGGATGTCCTGGGGCAAGATGGCCAGGCCGCCGCGCCGCGCCACGGTCTCGGCCATCCGCCGCCCTGAGACCGCGGTCATGTTGGCGGTCACGATGGGGATGGTGGCGCCGCTGCCGTCCGCGGTGGCCAGGTCGACGTCCAGCCGCGATCCGACCGCCGACCGGCCCGGCACCATGAAGACGTCGCTGTACGTCAGGTCATGCTCGGGAGCTTGCCCGTTGAGAAATCGCACGTAGAGATTCTCCCCGACCCGCGCCGGTGCTATAGCCTCCTGCCGGTGGGATGCCTGCGGCTGGGCACCCGGGAGTGGCGCCCCGGGTCGTTCGGGATCATGGCGGTGATCAACCGGACGCCCGACTCGTTCTTTGATCGCGGCGCCACCGCGGAGTTCGGCACCGCCCTCGACGCGGCCAGCCAGGCGGTGGCCGACGGGGCCGAGATCGTCGACATCGGCGGGGTCAAGGCCGGGCCGGGCGAAGAGGTGACCAGCGCGGCGGAGATCGACCGGGTGGCGGGCCTGGTCGCGGCGGTACGCGAACGGCATCCCGACGTCGTGATCAGCGTCGATACCTGGCGCGCCGAGGTCGGCGAGGTGGTCGCCCAGGCCGGAGCCGACCTGCTCAACGACGCCTGGGGCGGCGCGGACCCCAGCCTCGCCGAGATCGCGGCCGCCCACCGCATCGGCCTGGTCTGCTCACACGCCGGCGGCCTGCCCCCGCGCACCCGCCCGCACCGCCCGGCCTACCGGGATCTCGTGACCGACGTCACCGCCTACGTCACGAATTATGCCGAACGGGCCGTGGCATCGGGCGTCCCCGAACACTCCATCCTCGTGGATCCCGCCCACGACTTCGGCAAGAACACCTGGCAGTCGCTCGAGCTCACCCGCCGCCTGGCCGACCTGACCGCCACGGGCTGGCCAGTTCTCGTAGCGGTCGCCGACAAGGACTTCATCGGCGAAACCCTCGCCCTCCCCGTCGGCCAGCGCGCCGAGGGCACGATCGCCACCCTGGCGGTCTGCGCCCGCCTGGGCGCCCGCATCTTCCGCGTCCACGACGTCCCTGCCACCCGCGAAGCCCTCCGCGCCGTGGCGGCGATGCACCCGCCTACGCGTTGAGGCCGAAGGCGGCGAACATGATGTCGGCGATCCGGTCGGCCATCTCGTCTTCCGGCAGCCGGACTTCGGCGCTGATCAGGTAGTTCACCCGCTCGAGCATCATCAGGCAGGCCACCGCGGTCAGCTCGGCGTGCTCTTGATGCCGCCCGGCCGCCTGCGCGGCGGCGGTCATGCCCGTGGTCATGGCCTCGGCGATGCTGAAGAACAGCCGCAGCCCGTCGCCGAACACCTCTTCCGGCACCAGGTCGGCCTGGCTGAGGATGCGGATCACGGTGGCGTGCGCGGCGTAGGCCCGGAAGAACTTCCTGACCCACTGCGCAGCACCTTCAGCCCGGTCTCGTCGCTGGTGACGACCGGGAAGTCGCCCGCCACGATCTCCATGTCGTGCAGGGCGTCCTTCAGCAGCGCCTTGAACAGGTCTTCCTTGTTGGAGAAGTAAAGGTAGAACGTGCCGTGGGAGATCCCGGCCCGGCGCACCACGTCGTCGACGCGGACGCCGTGGAAGCCGCGGTCCTCGAACTCCACCATGCCCGCCTCGAGCAGCTTGCGGACGGTCTCCCGGCCCTGCGCGCGCAGCTCGCGATCCTGTGCGGGGGCCCCGCCGCCCAGCGAGGGTCTGGTGGGCTGTTTTCTCGGTGGCCGCCCGGTCCCGCGGGACGCGGCGTTGGCGGGACCGCGGCTTGCCTCCTGGTTCATAGCAAGAGAGTAGCCGTCCTGGCCCTGACTGCCCTACATTCGGTCAACGCGAGCCGCTGCGGTATTCCCCGCGCTGCTACCCTTCCAGCCGTGAGCAGTCAGGCCGCCGGTTCCCGGCCTGCCAGTGCAGCGGCCGCCCCCAGCGAGGCTGACGGGGCCGCTGGTCGCAGGCGGTCACTGTGGGGTCACACCGGGATGCGGGTCGGCGCGCTCACCGCGGCCGCCGCCTTCGTCTACTGCCTGGACTCCCTGATCCTGTTCCGCCGGTTCCTGGCCAGCACGTTCGACCTGGTCATCTTCGACCAGGGGATCCGCGGTTACGCGCATTTCCACGCGCCGGTCTCGATCGCCAGGGGCGTATCCGACGGGATAGGCGCGCACTTCATGCTGCTGGCCGACCACTGGTCGCCGGTGCTCGCCCTGCTCGCCCCGCTGTACTGGATCCACGACGACCCCACCACGCTGCTGGTGGCGCAGGGCGTGCTGTTCGCGCTGGCCATCCCGCCGCTGTGGGCGTACACCCGGCGCCAGCTCGGCGCGGGCGCGGCGTACTTCGTGTGCGTGGCCTACGCGCTGTCGCTGCCGGTCATGGAGGCCGTCATCTTCGACTTCCACGAGGTCGCGTTCGTCCCGGTCCTGACCGCCATATTGGTCGAGCGCTTCGACGCCGGGAAGCGCTGGGCAGGCGTGATCGCCGCGGCGGCGCTGCTGCTGGTCAAGGAGGACATGGGCCTGCTCGTGGCGGGCTTCGGGTGCTACCTGCTGCTGAAGCGTCGGCGACCGGATACCTGGATCGGGCTGGCGTTCGTGGTCGGCGGGGTGGCGGCCACCTGGATCGCGACCCAGGTGCTGATCCCGGCCTTCGGCGGGTCGGCCACGTTCTACTTTGCCTACAGCCAGTTCGGCCCCACGCTGGGCAGCGCGGTCGCCAACATGGTCACCCATCCGTGGCACGCGCTGCACGTGTTCGTCACCCCGTGGGTCAAGGCCCGGACCATGATCGGGCTGCTCGCGGCGTTCGGCTTCCTGCCGCTGGCCTCGCCGCTGGTGGTCGCGGCGCTGCCGCTGCTGGCCGAGCGGATGCTCGCGTCCGGCTATCCGCTGTGGTGGCAGGCGAAGTTCCAGTACGACGCGTTCGTGGTCATGATCTTGTGCTGCGCCGCCGTGGACGGCGCCGCGCGGCTGCAGCGGCACTGGCCGCCCGCCTGGGACCGGTGGCTGACCTACCCCCGGGCCCGGCCGGCCTGGCTGCGGCGTGACGGCTTGCCCTGGCGTCCCGCCACCTTGTGGGCCGCAGCGATCTTCGCCGCCGCCCTGGTCTACGTGCCCTCCTCCCCGTTCGGCTCGCTGCTGCACCCGGGGTTCTACGGGGTCAACGCGCGGATGCGGGCGGCCGCGGCCGCCGTCGCTCACGTGCCCTCGGGCGTGGAGGTGGAGGCGTCCAACAACCTCGGCCCGGCGCTGTCCGGCCGCGACACCGTGCTGCTGCTGGACGGGACGCCCCGCTGGGCGCCGTGGGTGGTCGGGGACACGCTCGGGCTCGACTTCCCGTTCTGCTCGCCCGGCCAGCAGGCCCAGGAGCTGGCGTACCTGCGGGCAAACGGGTACACGCTGGTGTTCGCCGACGACGGCTACGTGGTGCTGCACCGGCCTGCCGACGCGCGCACCGCGCAGGCGCTCGCCCATCCGCTGCCCGCGGCCCGGCTGCACACGAACATCTGCTACTGAGGCGGGCCGCCGATGCCATCTGAGGTGCTGAGCCTGCGGGCGCTCAACCGGGCCCTGCTCAGCCGCCAGCGGCTGCTCGACCGGTCCGACCTGCCGGACGACGCGGACGGCAGGCGGGCCGCCGTGATCGGGACCATCGAGCACCTGGTCGGGCTGCAGGCCCAGGCGCCGTTCCCGCCCTATTACGGCCTGTGGTCGCGGCTGGGCGGGTTCCGGCCCGAGGACCTGGCGCCGCTGCTCACCGACCGGAGCGTGGTCAGGATCGCGCTGATGCGCGGCACCATCCACCTGGTCTCAGCCCGGGACTGCCTGCCGCTGCGCCGCCAGCTCCAGCCGGTGCTCGAGCGCGGCATGCGCGGCACGTTCGGCCGGCAGCTGGCGGGCGTGGATCCCGGCGCGCTCGCCGCGGCCGGGCGGGAACTGGTGGAATCCGCTCCGATGACGTTCAGCCAGCTCGGCGAGGCGCTCGCCGGGCGCTGGCCGGACCATCCGCCCGCCGCCCTGGCCCAGGGCGTGCGCGCCCTCGTCCCGCTGGTGCAGGTGCCGCCGCGAGCGGTCTGGGGCCGGTCCGGGCAGTCGCTGCACACCTCCGCGGAGCACTGGCTGGGCCAGCCCGCCCGCGCGGCGTCCGGGCCACCGGCCCGCCCGGCACGGGCCAGGGTACACGAGCCTGGCCGGGCTGGTGACGCGCTACCTGGCCGCGTTCGGCCCGGCGACCGCGCGGGACGTGGCCGCCTGGTCCGGGCTGACCGGGCTGCGCCCGGTGCTGGAGGAGCTCAGGCCGTCCCTGGTCACCTTCACCGACGAGCAGGGCGCCGAGCTGTTCGACCTGCCGTCGGCGCCGCGGCCGGGCGGAGACGTGCCCGCCCCGGTCCGGCTGGTCGCCGAGTTCGACAACCTGGTGCTGTCGCACGCGGACCGCACCCGCGTGGTCAGCGCCGAGAACCTCAAGCGGTTCTACACCATCAACGGCATCTTCCCCGGCTCGGTCCTGATCGACGGCTTTGTCGCCGGGCTGTGGCGGCTGGCCAGGAACAAGAGCACCGCGGCGCTGACCGTCGAGCTGTTCGGCCCGCAGACCGATCTCGATCCGGTCGTGGATGAGGCCGAGCGCATGCTCCGGTTCTGCGCGCCGGGCGCGTCGCACGACGTTCGTTTCGGCCCTATCGGCTGATCAACGGGGTTCCGCGAGCCGCTTGCGCACCTGCTCGGCGACGAGCTGGTAGGCGTCGACCTGCTCGGGGACCGCGCCGGTAATCATGACCGGCCGCCCCTCGTCGGCGTCCTGCGCGGCCCGGTGGCTGAAGGGAATGCTGGCCAGCTTCGGGATCAGGCCCCAGATGCTGTCCTGTTCGGGGGCCGCGGGGAACAGCGCGGTCCTCTGGCCGCAGCTCGGGCAGATCTGGCCGCTCATGTTCTCCACCCCGGCCACGTCGACCGTGCTCGTGCTGCGCCGCGGCTGCAGGTGCGCGATGAGCCTGCGCGCGTCCTGATGCGCGATGACCTGCGGCGTGACCACCACCAGGACGTACATCGGGCGGCCCGTCAAGGCGAACACGAACTGCTGGATGTCCGCCGTTCCCGGCGGGAGGTCCAGCACCAGGTAGTCAAGGCCGGTCCAGTCGGTATCGGACATCAGCCGCCGGACCAGCAGCTGGGCGATGCCGCCGTGGATGCCCAGGCCCTGATTCTCGCCGAGCAGGAACGCGGCCGAGGCGAGCTGGACCCCGTGCTGGCTGACCGTCTGCAGTCGCGAGTCGGCCTCGCCCGGCCGGGCGAACAGCGTGACGTATGACGCCTCGGCACGCCGCCGAAGGCCCATCATCCGCGGCACGTCGGGCCCGTACAGATCGGCATCGACCAGGCCGGTGCGCTGCCCCTGCGCGGTCAGCGCCAGGGCGAGATTGACCGCGACCGTGGTCTTCCCGACGCCGCCCTTGCCGCTGGCGACCGCGATGACCGGTACGTGTTCCGAGCTGTCCGGCATATCCACTCCATGGGTATCAGCCAAGCTGAAGGTCTGTTTAGCGCTGCTGAAGATCTCTTTAAGAACTCGTTTGGGGACTTTCTGTTGGCGGCGACGGCCTTATATCGTCTTATACATTGTGCTGTCCCATGACCTGCGCCGTGCCGCCCTGAGGGCCGCCGCCGTGGCCGCGGCCTGCGTAAGCGTAGCCGGATTCGCGGTCCAGGCGGCCGCTGCCGCCATGGGCTCCGGTACCCCTTCCTCGCACGTCTCGTCGGTCTCGGTGCCGGCTCCCCAGCCGCCCGCCCAGCCCTCCGCGCCGGCGGGCGCTGACCGGCAGGAGTTCGTGCCGGACCTGATCGCCGCGGTCCCGGGCGGGATCACCCCCGCGCAGCTGGCCAAGATCGGCAAGCTGAGCGGGGTGACGGCCGTGCTGCCCGTGGACGGCGGGAAGGTTACCGTCAACGGCCAGAGCGCCAACGTGCTGGGCGTCTCGCCGCAGGCGTTCCGGCCCTGGACGCCGCTGTCCACGGCGGCCTCGGCCGCGGTCTGGTCCGACCTGGCCCAGGGGCAGCTCATCAGCACCGACGCCGCGGCCCGCAGGCTGCACCTGACCGCTGGGGAACTCCTACCCGGTCTCTGCCGCGATCGTCGAGCAGGTGCCGTTCGGCGGGGCGACCGCGCTCAGCGTGCCCGGCGCGGACGCGATCGTCAACCTGACCAGGTCCGCGCAGCTGGGGCTGGCCAAGAACTTCGCGGTCCTGATCAGCGCGCCGCGGGCGGACCTGTCCACGCTGAAGTCCCAGGTCCAGTCGGTCATCGGCCACGGCAGCCAGGTGGTCAACCTGGTGTCGTACTCCCTGGTCACCGCCAGCAAGCTGCCGGTGGAGACGAACGCTCCGGCCGGCGTACCGGCCAACTGGCTGGACCTGTTCAAGAAGTCGGCGGCGCAGTACTGCCAGGGCATGTCCTGGACCGTGCTGGCCGCGATCGCCGAGATCGAGAGCGGCGACGGCGCCAACGACGGCCCGTCCAGCGCGGGAGCGCTCGGCCCCATGCAGTTCCTGCCGTCCACCTGGGCGATCTGGGGCATCGACGGGTTCGGTCCGATCGGCCCGCCGGACATCATGAACCCGCTGGACGCCGTCCCCTCGGCCGCGCGCATGCTGTGCGCCGACGGTGGCGGGAACCCCGCCACGCTGGCCTCGGCGATTTTCTCCTACAACCACGCGACCTGGTACGTCGACGAAGTGCTCGTCGCTGGCCAGCGAGTACGCGAGGAACAACCCGTGAGGCCCTAGTCATCCGGGAGCGGTGCCGGTGACCGCAGGCGGCGCAGGCCGAGCAGGCAGGTGACCGCGCTGGCCGCGCCGCAGGCGGCGGCGAACACGTAGCCCGCCCGCGGGCCGTGCGCGTCGATGATGAACCCGACCACCGACGAGCCGACGGCCAGGCCCACGCCGATCCCGCTGCTGAGCCAGGACATGGCCTCGGTACGCCTGCCCGGCTTGGCCTGCGCCTCGAGCAGGCTGAAGCCGGCGATCAGCGTCGGCGCGATGGTAAGCCCGCACAGGTAGATGCAGCAGGTGAGCGTGACCAGGTTCGGCTGAGCCCAGAACGTGGCCTCGCCGATGACGGTCAGTACGAGCGTGAACGCGAACCTGTTCTCGAGGGGCGCGCGCCACTGCCTGGACCCGTACCACAGCCCGCCCGTCGCGCTGCCGAGCGCGTACGTGCCGAGGATGAATCCGGCCAGCGGCTTGTGCCCGAAGTGCTGGGCGAACGAGACCGTGCTCAGGTCGATGGACACGAACATCGCGCCCAGCAGCAGGTACACCGGAGCCAGCACGACCAGCCCGGGCGCGGCGGCGCCCTTGACCTTCGCGGTCCGCGCACCGGGTACCAGCATCACCTGGGGTTCCGTGCGGCGCTCGGCGGCGAACCACAAGGTCCCCGCGAGGCAGAGCAGCGCCGCGGTGCCGACCCCGGCCGCGGGGAACACCTCGGTGGCCAGCAACGTCACGGCGGCGGGACCGATCACGAAGCACAGTTCGTCGGCCACCGACTCGAAGGAGAACGCGGTGTGCAGCATGGGGGTGCCCGTCAGCAGCGCGCTCCACCGGGTCCGGACCATGGTGCCCAGCGACGGCATGGTCGCGCCCGCGATCGCGCCGGGCGCGAAGAACGCCCAGGTTGGCGCCTGCAGCTCTACGGCCGCGATCAGGGCCGCCGTCGAGACGGCGAAGATCGCCAGCAGCGGCAGCAGCACGCGCCGCTGACCGCGGGAATCGATCAGCCGGGCGATCTGCGGCGCGGACACCGCATAGCAGAGCGAGCCGGCCGCGGCCACCGTACCGGCCACGCCGTACTTCCCGGTGGCGGCCGAGATGAGCAAGACGGTCCCGAGCCCGAACATCGACATCGGCATCCGCCCGATGACGCCTGCCGCCGAGAAGCGCCACGCGCCGGGAATCCGGAAGATGTCCGCGTACGGCCGCAGCGGCCGGGCCAGCTTGCTGACGGGGGACCTGCGGACCGTCGGCTCTGCGTCGTCAACCCCCGTCATCGTTCGCAGAACCCCATGATCACGACGATATCGGAGCGCGCCAACCGGGTTTCCGCCCGCCAGCCCGGCGGGCATGGCACCCAGACGGCCCTGGTTGGATGGAGGCATGCCGTCCTACGACGCTTTCCTGCTCGTCTCGTTCGGCGGTCCGGAAGGCCCCGCGGACGTGATGCCGTTCCTGGAGAACGTCACCCGCGGCCGCGCCGTCCCGCGGGAGCGGCTCGCGGCCGTGGCCGAGCACTACTACGCGTTCGGCGGGGTGAGCCCGATCAACCAGCAGTGCCGGGACCTGCTGACCGCGGTGCGGGCCGACTTCGCCGCCAGCGGCCTGTCGCTGCCCCTGTACTGGGGGAACCGGAACTGGGAACCCTACCTGACCGACGTGGTGCGCACGATGACCGAGGACGGCGTGCGGCGGGCCGTCGCGTTCGTGACCTCGGCGTACAGCTCCTACTCCAGCTGCAGGCAGTACCTGGACGACATCGAGCGGGCCCGTAGCGCCGCCGGGCCCGGCGCCCCGCGGATAGATAAGATCCGCCGCTTCTTCAACCACCCGGGCTTCATCGAGCCCTTCGCCGACAACGCCCGCGCGGCGCTGGCGACTCTCCCCCCAGAGGTGCGCGCGGACGCCCACCTGGTCTTCACCGCGCACAGCATCCCGGTGGCGATGGCGGACGCGAGCGGTCCTGCCGGAGGGCACCGCTACGTGGCCGAGCTGACCGAGGCCGCCCGCCTGATCGCCGAGCGGACCGGCGACGGCCGTCATCCGTGGTCGCTGGCTTACCAGAGCCGGAGCGGGCCGCCGTCGGTGCCGTGGCTGGAACCCGACGTGAGCGACCACCTCGGCGAACTGGCCAAGTCGGGCACCGCGGCCGTGGTGGTCATCCCGGTGGGATTCGTGTCCGACCACATGGAGGTCCGGCACGACCTGGACATCGAGGCGGCGCAGACCGCCGACTCCCTGGGTCTGGCGTTCGCGCGTGCCGCCACCCCCGGCACCAGCCCCCGGTTCGCATCCATGATCACCGACCTGGTCCGCGAGCGCCTGGAGCTACCGGACCGCCCGGATACCCGGGACTGCCCGGCGGGCTGCTGCGGGGGGTCCAGGGGGGTCGTCCCCCCGGAAGCCAGCAGGGCGGGGGGCCCGGTGAGCGATCCCGAGGCCCTGCTGCGGCTCGCGATGGACGTGGCGAGCGAGGCGGGCCGGCTGCTGGCCTCGTGGCGGGGCGAGGAACGGCCCGAGGTCGTCGAGACCAAGTCGAGCCCCACCGACGTGGTGACGGAGATGGACCGCCGGTCCGAGGCGCTGATCACCGGGCGGATCCGCGCGGTCCGTCCCGGCGACGCCGTGCTCGGCGAGGAAGGCGGCCAGACCCTCGGTGGCGGGGGCGGCGGCGAGTTCGCGGGGGGCCCGGGCCACGTGCGCTGGGTGGTGGACCCGCTCGACGGGACCGTCAACTACCTCTACGGCCTGCCCGACTGGGCCGTATCGATCGCCGCCGAGGTGGACGGCACGGTGCTGGCGGGGGTCGTCGAGGTGCCTCGTTACGGCGAGACGTTCACCGCGGCCGCGGGCCGAGGCGCCTGGCTGCACCGGGAAGGGAAAGCTATCCCGCTGCACTGCACCTCCGGCGTTGCGCTGGGCCAGGCGCTGGTCGGAACCGGATTCGGCTACGACTCCGGGCGCCGCCGGGTCCAGGGCGAGGTCGTCGCGGCCGTGCTTCCGTGCGTGCGCGACATCCGGCGCGCCGGGTCCGCCGCGGTGGACCTGTGCTCCGTGGCCGCCGGGCGGCTGGACGGGTATTTCGAGCGCGGCCTGAACTACTGGGACTACGCGGCCGGCGGCCTGATCGCCCGCGAGGCCGGCGCGGTGGTGGGCGGGTTGTCCGGCCGGGCGGAGAGCACCTCCATGACGGTCGCCGCCGGCCCGGCCTGTTCCCGGTGCTGGCCGACGCACTGGCCGCCCTCGATCCCGAACGCGACTGACCTCGACGCGCACCGGAGACCACCGCCCGGCAACGGGCGGCTGCGGTATAACTTACGATGCTCAGTTGTCCGCAACGGGATTCTGTCATGTTCGCTACACGCGAAGCGGTACGTCGTAGCCGGACGAAATTCCCCGCCGGAATCGGGCACAACTAGGGCCTTGAAAGCGTTACAACCGCGCAGCGACTTGCGCACCACTGATGAAGGGGGATGGCGTACCAGATGGCTACCGACTACGACAGCCCGCGGAAGACGGACGACGACCTGACTGAGGACAGCCTGCAGGAGCTTCAGGCGCGCCGGATGGACAAGTCATCGAGCACAATCGATCTTGACCCCGACGATGTTGCCGAGTCCCTGGAGTTGCCGGGGGCTGACTTGTCCAACGAGGAGCTCTCGTTCCGGGTGATTCCGCGTCAGGCGGATGAGTTCACGTGTTCGCGGTGCTTCCTTGTGCACCACCGGAGCCAGCTTGCCGAAGACCGCAATGGCCAGCTTGTGTGCCGGGAGTGCGCGGCTTAGCCGTCCGCGGCGGTGACGGGCTCACAGTCCGGGCTGCCGAGCGTTCTACGCGCCGCAGCCCGGGTCGCGAGCAGTCGCGCGGCCTCGACGGTGACACCGGTCAGCATGGACCAGCCCAGTGCCTCGCCGAGCGCGACCTGCGGGTCCTCCGGATTGGTCGGAGGCTCCTTGCCGGTGGCCTTGGTCCACGCCATGGTGATCACCTTGCGCGCGACGAACGCCGCCACCATCGCCGCTACCGCGCTGACGATCTTGGTGCCGAAGTCGACTTTCCTGTCTGCCATCCCAGTGCTCCTTATCAGCCCACCCATTAACCCACCCTCGCCCGTCCGCGCAATCATGCCACTGGCTCGGGCCCGCTTCGCACCCGGCACCTTTCGATGACCGCGGCCAGTTCGGCCGGATGGCGGGTGCCGATCAGCCAGTAGGGGCAGCCCGCGGCTACCCGGTCCACGGCCAGGTACACGGATTCCTTGAGGTAGGGTCGCGAGTATAGATGCGCTGCCGGATCGCCTCGCGGGCCGCGCAGCCGCGTGGACTGCCGTTCGTCGAGGGCCATGACCTCGCCGATGGCCGTCAGGGGCAGCACGGCACCGCCCGCGTGCAGCGCCCCGTCGCCGACCTCCACGCTGCCCCGGCCGAGGGCGAGCAGCAGCGCCGCGGACCCAGCGGCCATGCCGCCGACGATGACCGCCGGCCACGGCCAGGGCAGGCCGGCATAGACAGTGATGCCGAGGATGAGGACAGTTGGCACGGCAAGCAGCCACCAGGCGAGCGGAACGTACAGCCGTTCGCGGTAATCGCGCATGCAGTCGAGGGTAGTTGGTCAGATGCGATCGTGGCGGCGGCTGGGGCGACGGGTACCGGGGGGAGTAAGCCGCGCCGACGCAGGTAGCCAAACAGCCATGACCGATGACGCGGCCGCCCAGGGAAGCGAGCTCGCCGGGCCGAGCAGGCCCGCCGAATCCGCACGCCCCGGTGACCCGACCGGCACCGTCGTGGCCAGCGGGAACGGATCGGTCGTGACGGCCGGGGACCGGACAGGGACCGTGGTGGTGGCGGCCGAGCGGACCGCCGGCCGGCCGAACGTGCCGGAGCAGAGCCGGGTGCCGAGCTGGCTGCAGACCGCCGCCGCGTGGTCCTGGCGGCTGCTGCTCGTCGCGATCGTGATCTACCTGACCACCCGCCTGCTCGGCATCTTGTACATCGTGGTCGTGCCGTGCGTCGCGGCGCTCCTGCTCACCGCCCTGCTGCAGCCGCTCTCGGCCCGGCTGTGCCGGTCCGGGCTGCCCAGGCTCGCCGCGACCTGGGTCACCCTGCTCGTGGCCGCCGTCGTGCTCGGCGGCCTGGTCACGCTGGTCGCCAACCGGGTCAGCGCGGACTACCCGGCCCTGCTGGCCGAGACCAAGCACACCGTCACGCAGATCCAGTCCCTGCTGTCCGGGCCGCCGTTCCACATCAAGAACAACAACGTCCAGAAGTTCCTCAACGACATTCCCGGCTATCTCAGCAAGCACAAATCGCTGGTCGAGGGGACCGTGGTGACCGGCGGCAAGATCGCCGCGGAGTTCTTCGGCGGCCTGGTCCTCATGCTCTTCGTCATGTTCTTCCTGATCAAGGACGGGGAGCGGATCTGGAAGTGGCTGATCGGCGCCATGGCCGCCGACACCGCGCGCCGGGTCGACCGGGCCGGCCACGCCGCGTGGCAGGCCGTGGTGTACTACATGCGCGGCACGGTCGCGGTGGCCGCCATCCACGCGATCGTGATCGGCGTGGTCCTGTGGATCATGGGCGTCCCGCTGGCCCTGCCGCTCGCCGTCCTGGTGTTCCTGGCCGCGTTCGTGCCGCTGGTGGGGCTGCTGGTGGCCGGCGCGCTCGCCATCGTGGTGACGCTGGCCACCAAGGGCTGGGTCGACGCGGTGATCCTGCTGGGTATCCTGATCGTCGAGGACCAGCTGGAAGCTCACCTGCTCCAGCCTCAGGTGGTCGGCCGGGTGATACGGCTTCACCCGCTCGCCGTCATCCTGTCGCTCGCCGCCGGTGGCGTCCTGGCTGGCATCCCCGGTGCCGTGGTCGCCGTGCCGATCGTGGCAGTGATCACGCGTGCGCTGCCCGAGCTGCGGCGAGACGAGCCCGGCCCGGACGAACCCGTATAGCCCGTAAAGGAGCCTCGTTGCCGCCCTCGGAACCCGACGTGCTGATCAAGCGCCTTGATCCCGGCGTGCCGCTGCCGTCGTACGCTCACCCGGGGGACGCGGGCGCGGACCTGACGGCGGCCGAGGACGTCGAGCTCGCGCCGGGCCAGCGTGCGCTGGTGCGGACCGGCCTGGCCATCGCGCTGCCCGACGGGTACGCGGCGTTCGTCCATCCCCGGTCCGGCCTGGCGGCCAAGCACGGGGTGACGCTGGTGAACGCGCCGGGCACGGTGGATGCGGGCTACCGGGGCGAGATCAAGGTGACCCTGCTGAACACGGACTCCGAGCATCCGGTCAGCTTCAGGCGCGGAGACAGGATCGCGCAGCTGGTCATCCAGCGGGTCGAGCGGGCCACCTTCCACGAAGCCGAGATCCTCCCCGGATCGATGCGGGGCGACGGCGGCTTCGGGTCCACCGGCGGGCACAGCCCCGGACCAGCGACCTGAGCAGGAACAACTAAGGAGCATGACAGTGTTTCGTCGGCGTCGTTCAGCAGACGTTGGCCGCGACTGGGACACCGAACCCGACGGGCCGCAAGACAGTGACGAGGAGTCGTACGGCGAGTTCTACGACGACGAGCCGGCCGAGGACGAGGAGCCCGCGGGGGTGCCTCGCGCCGAGGGCGGGCCGTGGGATGCCGCGGAGCCCTACCCGGCCCGGGAGCGGGTTGACCTCGGCTGCCTGCAGGTGCCGGTCGGCACGGAGCATGAGATCCAGCTCGTCATGGCCGATCAGCAGGGGGCGTGGGTGACGGTCAAGCACGGCGAGAGCGAGATGCAGGTCCAGGCGTTCGCCGCCGCGCGGCGGGGCGCGCTGTGGGACGACGTGCGGGGCGAGATCGCCGATGAGGTGGACCGGGCCGGCGGCAAGAGCGAGGAGACGCAGGGATCGTTCGGCATCGAGCTGACCGCCGAGGTGCCGGCCGAACCGGGGCAACCGGAGTCTGGCCTGCGGCGGGTGCGCTTCGTCGGCATCGACGGCCCGCGGTGGTTCCTGCGCGGCCTGTTCACCGGCCCGGCCGCGGTCGACCCCGACGGCGTCCTCGAGGAGGTGCTCAGGGACGTCGTGGTGGTCCGCGGCGAGCACCCGGTGCCGCCCAGGGACATCCTGGAGCTGCGGCTGCCTCCCGACGCACGTCAGGCGCTCGAGGAGCAGGCCGCCGCGGCGGAGGAAGAGGAGAACCGGTTCCGGACCGACCTGAATCCCTTCGATCGCGGCCCGGAGATCACCGAGACTCGTTAGCGCTCAGCAGGCGCGCGAGTTCCTCCTCGACGTCCTCGCTGGTCACGAAGAACAGCTCGTCGCCGGCCTGAAGCGGGTCGTCCGAATGCGGGACCAGCACCCGGCCCTCGCGCAAGATGGCGACCAGCGCGGTGTCCGAGGGCCATTCGATCCCGCCCACGCGCTGACCGACCAGCGGCGCCTCGGACGGCATGGTCAACTCGACCAGGCTGGCCTCGCTCTGCCCGAACGTCATAAGCCGCACCAGGTCACCGACGCTGACCGCCTCCTCGACCAGGGCCGAGAGCAGCCGCGGGGTGGAGACCGCGACGTCCACGCCCCACGACTCGTTGTACAGCCACTCGTTGGCCGGCTGATTGACCCTGGCCACCACCCGGGGCACCCCGTACTCGGTCTTGGCCAGCAGCGACACGACCAGGTTCACCTTGTCGTCGCCGGTGGCCGCGATCACCACGTTGCACCGGTACAGCTGCGCGTCGTCCAGGGAGCTGATCTCGCACGCGTCGGCGAGCAGCCATTCCGCCCGCGGCACCGCCTCCACCGCGATCGCCTTGGGATCAATGTCGATGAGCAGCACCTCGTGCCCGTTCTCCAGCAGTTCGCTGGCGATGGACCGGCCGACCGCTCCGGCGCCCGCTATCGCGACCCGCATCAGTGCACACCTCCCCGCGCCGCGAAGGCCGCGGTGATCCGGTCCAGGTCGGCCTCCTTGGCCACCACGTGGACCACGTCCCCTTCCTGCAGCACGGTCCCGCCGTCAGGCACGAACGCCTGGCCGAGCCGGTCGATGAAGGCGATCCGGGTCATCGCAGAGGCCTCCATGGCCTTGACCTGCTCGCCGATCCAGAGCGGCGAGAAGGCGATCTCGGCCAGCACGATCTTGCCCGTCGGGTCCCGCCAGAGCGGCTCCCCGCCCTCCGGCAGCAGCTTGCGCAGCATCTGGTCGGCCGTCCAGCGCACCGTGGCCACGGTCGGGATGCCCAGGCGCTCGTACACCTCGGCCCGCCGCGGATCGTAGATCCGCGCCGCCACCCGCTGGACGCCGAACGTCTCGCGCACCACCCGGGCCGCGATGATATTGGAGTTGTCGCCGCTGCTCACCGCGGCGAAGGCGTCTGCGCGCTCGATCCCGGCCTGGATGAGCACGGTCCGGTCGAAGCCGATGCCGGTCACCCGGTCGCCCTTGAACGAAGACCCAAGCCTGCGGAACGCCTCAGGGTCCCTGTCGATGACCGCGATGCCGTTGCCCCTGTCCTCGAGGATGTGGGCGAGCGTCGACCCGACTCGCCCGCAGCCCATGATCACGATGTGCACGACCGCCCTCCACAGTGAGTGGGGTTCCCCGAACCGGGGTGCCTCGCCAAAGGTATGCCCGCACGTGCCAAAATACGACCCCATGAATTACCAGACCGGTCAGGTCGTCGACGTGACGGTCGGCGACGTGGCGCACGGCGGGTGGTGCGTCGCCCGGCCCGAGTCCGGACCGGTCGTGTTCGTGCGGCACGCGCTGCCCGGCGAGCGGGTCCTGGCCCGGGTCACCGAGGTCACCTCGCGCCTGATCCGGGCCGAAGCGGTGGAGGTCCTGGCCCCGTCCCCGGACCGGGTCGAGCCGCCCTGCCCGCACGCGGGCCCCGGCGGCTGCGGTGGCTGCGACTGGCAGCACGCCACCCTGCCCGCGCAGCGCGCCCTCAAGGCCGCCGTGATCCGCCAGCAGCTCAAGCGCCTGGCCGGTATCGAGCGCGAGGTCACCGTGGAGGCGCTGCCCGGGGACGAGGGCCCGGCGGACGGCCGCGCGGCGGGCCTGGGCTGGCGGACGCGGGTGCAGTTCGCGGTGCGGGCCGACGGCGTGGCCGGGCTGCACGCGCACCGGTCGCACGAGGTGATCGACGTGGGCACGTGCCTGATCGCCCACCCCGTGATCACCGGCCTGTCGCTCACCGGCCATCGATGGCCCGGCATGGCCTCGGTCGAGGCCCTGGCCGGAACCGCCTCGGGCGAAAGCGCCGTGATCGTCTCGCCCGGCCGGACCGCACGAACTCCGCTCCGTTCGGAATCAATCGAAGGAATTACGGCCGATTCGGTCCTCCGCCGCACCGGACCCCAGAACCCGAGCCTGGCCCCGTTGCGCGGCCGTGGCTACCTGAGCCAGCGGGCGGCGGGGAGGGACTGGCGGGTCAGCGCGGGCGCGTTCTGGCAGGTGCATCCGGGCGCGGCGGACGCGCTGGCCGAGGCGGTCCTGGCCGCGCTCGAGCCGGAACAAGGCGACGCCGCGCTCGACCTGTACTGCGGCGCGGGACTGTTCGCCGGGATCCTGGCCCCGGCGGTCGGGCCGGGCGGCGCCGTGATCGGCGTCGAATCCGACGCCGCGGCGGTCCGCGACGCGCGGCACAACCTGCGGGACTGGCCCTGGGCGCAGGTGCGCCGGGGCGACGTGGCCGAGGTCCTGCGCCGGGGCGGGCTGCCGCCCGCCCGGCTGGCGGTGGCCGATCCGCCCCGGGCCGGGCTGGCCCGGGAGGTCGTCGAGTACGTCAGCGCGCCGGAGCACGGGGTCGGCCGCCTGGCCTACGTGTCCTGCGATCCGGCCACGCTGGCCCGCGACATCGGGCTGCTCGCCGCCCGCGGCTGGGCGCTGGACGGCCTGCGGGCCTTCGACGCGTTCCCGATGACCCACCACGTCGAATGCGTCGCGACCCTCCTGGCTAACGGCCGGACACCCGGGATGTGATCTCCGCGGTGATGGCGTCGGCCGATTGGCTCCCGTCCACCTCCATCAAGATGCCCCGGTCGCGGTAGTAGTCGATGAGCGGGCTGCTGGTCTTCGTGAACACCTGGAGCCGGTGCCTGATCACCTCGGCGGAGTCATCGGCCCGGGCGCGGGCCAGCAGCCGCTCCGTGAGCACCGAATCGGGCACGTTGAGGTAAACGGCGGCGTCTAGCGTCACGTCGAGCCGTCTTCCCAGGTCCGCGGCTTCGATGGCCTGCGGCACGGTCCGCGGGAACCCGTCGAGGATGTAGCCGCCCCGGGCGGCCGCGGCGACCACGACCGGGGTGACCAGGTCGAAAACGATCTGGTCGGGAACCAGGTCGCCGCGCCGCTGGTAAGACGCGACCTCGCGGCCGAGGGGAGTACCGGCGCGGACCTCGGCCCGCAGCACGTCCCCCGACGCGACGTGCTGCACGTCGAAGTGCGAGGCCAGCCGCTGGCCTTGCGTACCCTTGCCACTGCCCGGAGCGCCCAGCAGCAACAGCCTCAACGTGCCTCCCGACGGATAGGTACCGGATCCTCAACCATCTTGCCGCAGCGGGCCCGCACCGGGCCGGTCGCCGGGCCGGTCAGCGGCCGGTCGCGGGCCGCAGCACCGCCGCGCCCAGCCACTGGCTGGCCAGCAGGGCCAGTTCGATGTTGAGGCGATCGCCGGTTATGGAGCGCCGCAGGCTCTCCTCGGCCTTGCGCACCCGGTACTGGACGGTGTTCTTGTGCAGCGTGAGACGTTCGGCCGTGGTCTTGTAGCTGCCGTTTTCCTGCAGGAACACCCGAAGCGTATCGCGCAGCCTGGCGTTGTGGTCGTCGTCGTCCGCCAGCGCGCCCAGGGTCTCGATCACCCAGGCCCGCAGCAGCTCGATCGACCCCGACATCAGGGCCAGCGGCGCGACGTCGCCGAAGCAGCTCACGACCTGACCCTGCGGCCCGGCGGCCAGCCCCACCGCCTGGGCGCTGAGCGCCTGCTGATGGGTGCGGCGGAAACCCGCTACCCCGGGCGCGGGGTCGCCGATCGCGAACCTGATCCCCTCGCTCTTGACGCCAGGGCCCGGCCGGGCGAAGTCGCTCCGTCCGCCCAGCGGCAGCCAGGCCCACGCGCTGGACTCGTCCTGCGGGACGAACAACGGCCGCCCGTCACAGCGGGCCTCGGCCGCCATTTCCGCGATCGCGCGATCCAGCCGCCCGAGCACATCACCGCCCGCCGGGGCATCGGTGACCCAGGACACCACGCCGAGGTGATGCTGCCTGAGCCGGTAGCCCAGCACGGCCTCGCAGGACGCCACGTCCACCGGCTCGTCGCGTAGCAGGGCCCGGACGCGAGCGGCCCGGGTCACGCTCAGGTTCCTGAGCCAGTTCTCCTTCTCCAGCTCGTAGGCGGTCACGAGCTCTTCTGACACCTTGTCGATGTAGGACGCCGTGACCCCTGCGATGCGCATCCCGGCCGCGCTGATGACCGACGCGTCGTCGGTCCGCCGCCCGAGTTCTTGCAGGCACCAGTCCTGGAACCGGGCGGACCCGATGCGGTAGGCGCGCAGCAGCGCCGCGATGGGGACACCGCGCTGGGCCAGCCGGCGGGCGTACTCCTGCGCGGCCGCCGGGGCGTGCACCTTGTCCAGGTCGATGCCGTGCTGGATGACGTGCAGTACCGTGGCGACGTTCTCGCCGACGCTGGCTTCCAGCAGGGTCAGGACCCGCTTGTCGTCCCGCAGCTGCGGGATGTCCCGCACGATCAGCTGGTAGATGTCCGCGGACATCTCCGCGGTGCGCGGGGCCAGCGCGGCCGAGACGTCGGACGCGCTCTCCACGGCGGAGGGACGTGAGGGGTCCATCGACGGATCGTACGCCGCCGGTTCGCGGACCGATAGTGGGTGCCCGGTCCGTCAGGCCCCGTCCGTAAGATCAGGGTGCGGACGCGTTTCATCACCGCTTCCGGGTCGGCCTGGGCCGGGACGGTCGCGAGCACGAAGCCCGCATCGGCGGGCGGGCTCGCGCCGTCCCAGAAATCCGCGCCGGCCACCAGGCCCCACCGGCCGTACGGCGCGGCGGGCGCGGCACAGCCGATCCAGGCCGCGACGCCGGGGACACTGCCGTGCGGCCAGGCCGCGGCGGCCTCGGTACGGATCAGCACCGGCCACTCGTAGTGCTCGGCGATGTTGAGCACCGAGCGGTACGCCTCCGCGGAGATCAGCTCGCCGGCGCTCCCGCCGCCCTCGTCAAGGAGCAGGCCGCCGACCCCCGCGCCGGCGAAGGTCCGCAGCAGGTCGGCGCAGTACATCGCGGCGGTCTCGGCCCGGGCGGCCTCGGGCGGCCCCGGATCGGAGCCCGCCTGCCGCGCCGCCGCCGCCAGCCACCGGCCGGGGGCCGGCACGGTCAGGATCAGCGGCACGGCCCGGGCCGCCAGCGCCCGGATCGCCTCGCTGGCCGCGCCGCGCGCCTGCTCGTCGGCCAGCAGCGTGCGCAGCGCGTACCCGGTCCGGGTCCGCGCCGCCATCGCGGCGCGCAGCTGGTCATCGCCGTCCGCTCGCTGGGCGAAAACAGCGCCGATGTCCACTAGGACGGCGTCCGAGCCGAACATGCCCTGGAGCTTGCCGAAGAACACGGCCAGGTCGGCCGGGGAGTTCCACGGCACCGCCGCGCCGGCCAGCAGCTTGGCCCGGCCGTAGTCCGCGGCATCGAACCAGACCGCACGTTCCCGCCCGGACGGCGGGGCGTCCAGGCTGGCCAGCAGGCTGGTCATCTGAGCTCCCGCAGGCGGGCTTCCAGGTCGGCGATCCTGGCCTGCTGGACGGCTATCGCGATGACGTTCGGGTCGGGCAGGAAGATCTGCGGCAGCTCGCTCATCGGCCCGGCCACCCGCACCGGCCCGGCCATGGTCCAGGCGGTGGCGTGGACGATGCTGCTGTCGTCGCCCCACGACCCGTAGTAGGGCAGGTGCGCGGGCGGCTCCGCGGTGACCCACTCGGTGACGAACTCCCGGTACGGCCGGCCGCGCTGGATCCGGGCCTGCCGTTCGGCAGCCCGAGCGGCGATGGTTGCCGAGACGTCCACGGCGAGCGTGTCGGGGTCGTAGACCACGAAGTAGATCTCGCGCGCCGTTTCACCGGACAGGTACCCGGCCTCCACGTCCGCTATCACCGCGTCCGGGTCACGCTCGAGCACGTCGCCGTAGCCGCCGCCGCTGCCCTGGCAGATCATGTAGACCTCGCCCTGTTCGGCGAGCTCGAAGGCCATGCCCATGTGGTGGGTGGAGTACCTGGCGCCGGCGAACGGCTGGATGTTCATCAGCGTCTCGTAGTCGAAGGCCCACGAATCCGGCCTATCAGCCATCTGCTCGAAGACGTTGATCCCCTTGATCTTGGCCAGCGGATAGGTCGGGCAGCCGTACCCGCCGAACAGGCCGGGGACCGGCGGGAACTTCGAGCCGCTCGAACACGGTCGCGAACCCCCACAGGGGGGTGCCGCGGGCCGCGACCGCGATCTCGTATCCCATGCCGCCGCGGTGCTTGCCGAAGCCCTGCGCGTCGCGCTTGATCTTCTTGGAGATCAGCTGGAGGAACGGCACGTCGTCCTCGATGATCTCCTGCTCGCCGATGTCGGCCATGGCCGCGAAGAACGGCGCCATGGAATGCTCGCCGTCGCGGTGCGCGCGGGCGCCGCCGCCCATGCCGTTCAGGTCGGCGCACACGTTGCCGACGAACTCGCCGTGCTGGGTGACGCCGCCGAACAGGAACGTGTTGATCTGGTTGAACCAGGGCGCGATCACCGAACCGTACTTCTCCGGGCAGGAGTACTGGATCTTGGCGAACAGCGCCTGCGTGACGCCGAACGTCTTGAAGACGCTCTGCAGGCTCTGCCCGAGCGGCGCGTCATTACCCGGGTTGACGCAGCTGCCCTCGTCGCTCAGCACCTCGATCGGGTTCATCACGCTGATCCCGCGGGGCAGGTCCGGCCAGAAGAACCCGAGGAAGGCCTGGTTCATCCCGCACTTGGATGAGCCGAGCGTCGAGTTGAACGCCCGGTTCATGATCTGCGGCGCGGCGCCGCGCCAGTCGACGGTCAGCTCGTCGCCCCTGACCGTGATCGCGCAGGGGTACTTCAGCAGGATGTTCTCCCGCAGCGAGGAGTCGGAGAAGAAGTTGACCCGGTAGGTGCCGTCCGGCAGCGCCGAGATCCGCCTGCGCGCCTCGGCCTCGATGTCCTCCAGCGACTTGCGCAGCGAGACGATGAACACATCCCGGCCCACCTCGTCCACCAGCGCCAGCACGCGCTCCTTGATCCGCAGCGCGGAGTACAGCTTGACCTTCAGGTCCTGGTACTGCAGCTTGGGCTCGCGGACCGAGTTCTGCAGGAAGGTGAGCAGGTCGCGCCGGATCACGCCGCGCTCCACGATCTTGAACGGGCTCATCCGGATGCCGTCGTCGTAGGCGGACTCCGAGCTCGACGGCATCCCGCCGGGTTCCTTGGCTCCGTTCTCCCCCTCGTGGATGATCGTGGCCACCCAGGCGATCAGCTCGCCCTCGTGGAAGACCGGCAGGATCATGCTCTGGTCGGTGTTGTGGATGTTGCCGTACCTGGCGTCGTTGTGGATGAAGGCGTCGCCGTCGTGGACGCCGACGCTCGGGTCGTTGACCCAGTACTTGTTGATGAAGCGCACCGGGTAGTGCAGCACCGAGGCAAAGGCCAGCACCCCGCCGGTGCTGATATGGATCAGGTCGCCGGACGCGGAGTAGACCGCGCTGGTCAGGTCGCCCCACTTCGCGCCGGGGGCGGCGCCGGTCTGCTCCATCATCTCGAACGCCTCGTCCAGGCCGGCCACGATCCGCTTGCGCACCCGGTCCAGGTCGTTCGCGTCGATCGGGCCGGACAGCAGCCCGTCCTCCTCCGCGGTCCGCGGCGCCATCCGGTGGTCGTTCATGATCTCCGGATCAGGCCCGAGGAACAGGGTCGTCTCGGACAGGAACTGGTCCACCCATTCCTGATCGCCGAGCTCGTGCAGGTCACTCATCGCGTACCGTCCTCAGGGCTCCGCAGGAACCAGATCGCGCCGTGCGCACCGGTCTCGATGCGCCAGCCGGGTTCGACAAGATAGGTGGTGGTGGGCGTGGTCACGATGGCCGGGCCGCGCACCACCAGGCCGGGCTCCAGCGCGCTCTCGTCGAACACGCCGGTGTCGACGAAGCCGGTCATCCCGCCGAACGCGCAGCGCCGCGACCCGCGCGGGATCGCGGCGACGGTGCCCGCCGCGGGCGTGGCGTCGAACTCGACGGTCTCGCCCTCGACGTAGGAGGCGACCCGCAGCGTGGTGACCCGGATGCCGGCCTCGGGGGACTGGCTGCCCTGGCCGAACCGGCGGCCGTAGTCCTCGGCGAACCCCCGCATCAGGTCGACCACGTCCCGAAGGCCCTCCAGCCGCTGCCTGGGAGCGACGACGGCCATGGTGACCAGCTGGTTGCCGTAGCGCATGTCCAGCTCGAGCCGGTGCCGGACCGCGCTTTCTGGTAGCCCCTGGCGGCGCAGGTCGGCCCGGCCCTTGTCCTCGAGGTCGGCCACGATCCCGTTGAACCGCGCGAAGTCGGTGAACATCGCCTTGGTCGTGGCGTCGAACAGGACCAGCGGAACCGACCGCTCGTGGATGTGCAGCTGGGGCATGTTGCCCGCCCCCAGCGCGGAGAACACCGAGCTGTAGGGAGGGGCCAGAACCCGGTCGATGCCGAGGTGGCGCGCGATCCCGCAGCAGTGCAGCGGGCCGTTGCCGCCGTAGGCGAGCATGGTGAACTCCTCGGGCAGGTAGCCGCGGATGCGCAGCTCCTTGGCCATCCCGTTGGCCATCTGCTCGTCGACCTCGGCCCGGATGAGCCTGGCCACCTCGACCGGTTCGGTGTCCAGGTAGTCGCCGAACTCCTCCTCGACGGCGAACTCGGCCCGCGCCCGGTTGAGCTTGATCTGGCCGCCGGCGTAGCGCTCCGGGGTCAGGTAGCCCAGCAGCAGGTCCGCGTCGGTCACGGTGGGCAGCAGGCCCCCGCGGTCGTAGCACGCGGGTCCGGGATCGGATCCGGCGCTGCGCGGGCCGACCGAGACGGACTGGTGCAGCCGGTTGTAGCTGGCGATCGACCCGCCGCCGGCGCCGAGCGTGACCAGGTGGATCATGGGCACGCTGACCAGCCACCGGTCGATGACCGGCATGAAGTCGTAGTGCTTGACCCCGTCCGCGGGGACCAGGCCGATGTCGAAGCTGGTGCCGCCCATGTCGGTCGCCACGACGTTGCCCAGGCCCGCCTGCTTGGCCAGGTGCTCGCTGGCCGAGATGCCGGCCACCGGCCCGGAGTGGATGGTCTGCAGCGCGTCGGTGGAGTTCAGCTGGGCCATCCCGCCGGAGTTGTGGATGACCAGCATGGGGCGGGCGTAGCCGTGCGCGCGCAGGTTCTGCTCCAGCTCCGACAGCGCGTGGTACATGGTGGCGTGCAGGTAGCCGTCGACGATCGCCGAGGTGGCGCGCACGTACTCGCCCTTGCGCCCGGACAGCTGGTGGCTGAGCAGCATCGGGATCGCCCCGAGCTGGTGCGCCGGGTACTCGGACAGGAAGATCTCCTGGACGGCCAGCTCGTGCACCGGGTTCTCGACCCCGTTGGTCAGGCAGACCACCAGCGCCTCCGCGCCCGCGTCGACCAGGTCGCGCAGCGCCCGCCGGACGTCCTCGCGGCCGAGCTCGAGCAGCACCGTGCCGGAGTAGTCCACCCGCTCGCTGACCGAGCGGATCAGGGTCTGCGGCACCAGCGGGTCCGGCCGGGTGCCGCTCGACATGTCGTTCTTGGCCAGCTCGTCCAGGCCCTCGCCGTAGCCCCGGCCGCGGGACAGCGGGATCGTGGCCTCGAACCCGGCGGTGACGATGGCTCCCACCGCCGGCCCGCGGCGCTCGATGAGCGCGTTCGTGCCCAGCGTGGTCGCGTAGCGGACCGAGTCGACCTCCCGCAGCACGCCTTCGCGCCGCAGGCCCAGGGTGAGGCAGGCGTGGTCGAGCGCCTCGTTGAAGCCCTGGGCCAGGTTGTGGTGAGTGGTGAGCGCCTTGGCCTGGATATAGCGGCCGTCCCAGGCCACGAAGCAGTCGGTGAACGTGCCGCCGATGTCGACGGATATCCGTTTCATGCCGGCGTCCCCTCTCCGAAGGAGGGCCGCAGCGGCTCGGCGTTGACGTCGCGGCCGAGCGGGATCACCGTGCCGGGCGGACGCGCGGCCCACTGCGCCTTGAGCGCGTCGACGTCGATCTGCATGTCGTAGGTCGGCGGATGGCCCGGCGGCAGGTACTCGGCCTCGATCTGGGTGCCGCAGCCCGGGCAGTAGAACTCCAGGATCCGGCACCAGGCCGGGTCCGGGGCGAAGGTGAACTCGTAGCGGGCCGGGTCGATGAGCGGCCGGTGGATCTCGCGCGGGTCGCGGTCGTGGACCAGCGTGCCTTCCTTGTAGCTGCCGCGGGCCGATCCCAGGTCGTGGCCGCAGCGCCGGCACCGCCAGCGCTCGGCGTCCAGGTCGATCTCGAGGTACTCGGTCATGGGGATGCGCATCACAAGCCTCCGCCGTCGGTCAGGCGCAGGTCGCCCGCGGCGGTGGTGGCGAACCGCCACCCCTCGGGGACCAGCATGGTGAAGAACGGACCCTCGATCACCGCCGGGCCGGGCGCCTGCGCCCCCGGCTGCTGGTTCAGCAGGGCATACACGGGCACCTCGGCCTGGCCGCCGTAGCCGTCGCGCAGTGCCCGCGCCCCGTCCGGGAGAGCCGGCGACTCCGCGATGTCGCCAGCGTGGCCGAGCGTGACGTGGGGGAGCGGAGCCCGCAGCGCGAGCTCCAGCGACGCGCGGTCGGCGTGCCGCAGGTGCGCCGCGGCGTCCTGCGGCTCGTCAAGGTCGATAACGGATTCGGTGTCCCCCCGCTCGACCGTGAGCCTGAAGCGCGCCGTGCACGCGCCCGGGTCGACGCCCTCGGCGTACAGGTCCCTGGCGCCCGCCTGCAGCAGGCGCTCGGCGACCGCGCTGACCGTCGCGGGATCGGAGTCGGGCAGCGGCTGCTCGTACACCTGCGACAGGTCGGAGAACCCGATGCCGAACGCGCTGAACACCGCGGCCGTGCGCGGGATCAGCACGTGCCGCGCCCCCGCCTTCCGAGCGGCGCCGCAGATGGTCATCGGCCCGGCTCCGCCGAACGCGGCCAGCACCGTGTCCTGCGCCACCGCGGTGCTGGCGAGCAGGGCGCGCGCGATGGTCGCGACGTGCGCGTCCTCCATCCGCCGCAGCGCCTCGTCCAGGGTGATGCCCAGCGGTTCGGCGATCTTGCTCTCGATCGCCTTGGCGCTGCGGTCCGGGTGCAGCGCCATGGTGCCGCCCAGGTAGGTCTCCGGGTCGAGCAGCCCCTTGAGCAGCAGCACGTCGGTGATGGTGGCCTCGTCGCCGCCCAGCCCGAAGCAGGCCGGGCCCGGAGCGGCCCCGACGCTTTCCGGGCCGACTTTGATGTCCCCGTCCTCGACGCGGAAGATCGAGCTGCCGCCCACGCCGTAGCTGGTGATGGCGGCCAGCTCCAGCGAGCTCGGCGCGTGGTCGATCAGCCCGCGCCGGTCGACGTGGATGGCGCCGTCGCTGACCACCCCGATGTCGGTGGTGGTGCCGCCCACGTCCACCATCACCAGGTGGCGCAGGCCGTAGTGGGCGGCCAGCGCCCGGGTGCCCTCCAGGCCCCCGCGCGGGCCGGAGCTGTAGGTCTTGATCGCCGCGGACTTCGAGACCCGGGACGACCCGCCGTCGTTGCGGAAGATCCGCAGCGGCTGGCGGGCCCGGGCGTCCCGCAGCCGCCGGTCGGCGTTGAACAGGAACAGTTCCATGGCCGGGTGCAGGAACGCGTTGAGCAGGCTCGACCAGGTCCGGCGGATGTCGTCGGAGTCGGCCACGAGTTCCCAGGAGAACAGCAGCGGCACCGCGCCGAGCAGGTGCCGCGGGTACAGCTTCAGCAGCAGCGCCTTGACCCGGGCCTCGGCGTCCGCGCCGTCGGCGCCGCTGATCGCCACGACCAGGCGCCTGGCGCCGCGGGCCGACAGGTCGTTGACCCGCGCGACGAGTTCGGCGCTCACCGCCTCGTCGTCGCGGTCCAGGCTCAGGACCGCCCACCGGTCGCCGACCAGCGCGCCAAGCAGGTCCTCCTGGGCCTGCGTCGCGGCCAGGCCCTCGACCACGGTGGGATCGGCCACCAGCAGGCCCAGCCGGGGCCCGGCCCGCTGCACCAGCGCGTTGGTTCCCTGCGTGGTGGAGTACCGGATGTAGTCCGTGGACTGCAGCAGCGCCGCGAGCTGCGGCGCCCCGTAGACCAGCTCCGAGACCTTGGTCAGGCCGTCGAACAGGCACCGGCTCAGGTCGTAGGGGGTGGTCAGGGTCTTGGTGTAGCGCACCTCGCCGCCGTCTACGAGGCAGAAGTCGGTCAGCGTGCCGCCGTTGTCAATGTTGATCATTCGTGCCATGACCGCGCATCCCTCCGGTGCTCGTCGTGACGGCAGCGTAAGTACGGCGGCCAGGCCGGGACATCGTGGTGCGAGCACCAGGCTGAGGCGATGGTTCGTGACGTGCGCACGATGGCCGCACCGGGGCTTGCGCCTACGGTCAGGGCATGACCGCTGTCGTTATCCCCGACCGGAGGGCGCTACAGGACCCCGGCGGGGCCTGCGTCGCCGACGAGCGCCAGGACCTGGACAACGCGGCCTTCGCCGACCGCGTGATCGCGGTGGCGGCCGTGCTCGCGGCGGCCGGCCTTGGCCGCGGCGACGTGCTCGCCATCATGCTGCCGAACCGGGTGGAGCTCGTCACCACCATGTTCGCCGCCTGGCGGCTCGGCGCCGCCGTGACGCCGGTCAACCCGGCCCTGACCGAGCAGGAGGCTCGGTACCAGATCGCCGATGCCGGCGCGACCCTGGTCGTCGCCGACTCTGGCGCCGACGACACGGGCGCGGCGGCGCTACGCGGCGGCCCGTGCCGGATCATCGGGCTCGATGAGGTGACCGCCCCGGCACGGCCCGCGGCGGCGCCCGCCCTGGTAGACGATCCCGGCGCGCTGGCGCTGCTGATCTACACCAGCGGGACGACCGGCCGGCCCAAGGGCGTGATGCTGGACCACGCCAACATCAGCGCCACGGCGGAGCTGATCACCGGCTGGTTCGAGATGACGCCGCAGACCCGCAGCCTGCTGGTTCTGCCGCTGTTCCACGTCAACGGCATCATGGTCAGCGTCGTCTCCCCGCTGCTGGCCGGCGGCTCGGCTTTTATTGCCGAACGGTTCCAGGCGGCCAGCTTCTGGGCCACGGTCGAGCAGGCCAGGCCCACCTTCTTCTCCGCGGTGCCCACCATCTACGCGCTGCTGGTGTCCCGGCCCGGCGCGCCGCCCGACACCAGCAGCCTGCGCTTCGTGATCTGCGGGGCCGCGCCGATGCCGCGCCAGCTCATCGGCGAGTTCGAGGAGCGGTTCGGCGTCCCGGTGGTGGAAGGCTACGGGCTGTCGGAGTGCACCGTGGTCTGCACGCTGAACCCGCTGCACGGTGTCCGCAAGGCGGGCAGCGTCGGGCTGCCGATGCCCGGCGTCGACGTCGGCGTGGTCGACGCGGCCGACACGCTGCTACCCGCCGGGCAGGCGGGCGAGGTCGTCGTCCGCGGGCCGAACGTCATGCGCGGCTACCTCCGGCGCCCCGAGGAGACGGCCCAGGTCCTGCGCGGCGGCTGGCTGCACACCGGCGACGTGGGCCGGTTCGACGAGGACGGCTACCTCACCCTGGTCGACCGGGTCAAGGACCTGATCATCCGCGGCGGGGAGAACATCTACCCGAAGGAGATCGAGGACGTGCTGTACGCGCACCCCGCGGTGCTCGAGGCCGCGGTCGTCGGCCAGCCCGATCCGGTCTTCGGCGAGCAGCCGGTCGCCTTCGTGGCCCTGCGGCCCGGCTTCAGCGTCCAGCCCGATGAGCTCATCGAGCACTGCCGGCCGTCGCTGGCCCGCTACAAGGTGCCGCGTGAGGTATACCTCGAGGAGACCCTGCCCAAGAACGCGGTCGGGAAGGTGGCCAAGCCCATGCTCCGTGAGCGCCTGCAGGACGCATAGAGCGGGGCAATGGCACCACAGGTGCCGACCCCTTTTCAGCCGCCGCGGCACGAGGTCCACTAGATGAGACCGGAAGGCTCTCTGCGGTGTGAGGAGCAAGTCTCGATGAGCGCGCTGACGGGCGAACCCCGGCTCCAGGGCCCAGGGCATTACCGGCTCGATCCGGGGGCGGGGCGGCTGAGCCCGGCCGAACGCGCGGCGCGCGGTAAGCAGGCGCGCGCGGCGGTGCCGCTGGCCAGCCATGCCGTGTTCGAGCCGCCGGCCGACCGGCCGGACCCGCTTGCCCTGCTCGAGGAGCAGGCCGCGTCGCGGGTGCCGGAACTGGTGCCGGTTCGGTACGGCCGGATGATGACGTCCCCGTTCAGCTACTTCCGCGGGGCCGCGCTGCCGATGGCCAGCGACCTGGCCCTCACGCCGGTGTCCGGGATCCCCGTACAGGCCTGCGGCGATGCGCACCTGTCGAACTTCGGCCTGTTCGGTTCGCCAGAACGACGCCTGGTCTTCGACGTGAACGACTTCGACGAGACGCTGCCCGGCCCGTGGGAATGGGACGTCAAGCGGCTGGCGGCGAGCCTGGAGGTGGCGGCCAGGCAGAACGGGTTCGGCGCCAAGGAAGGCCGCCAGGTGGTCACCGCCGCTGCGGCCAGCTACCGGCGGGCGATGCGCAGCTTCACCGGCCTGACGGACCTGCAGGTCTGGTATTTGCGCGCAGACGCGGACCAGGTGCAGGCCGAGTTCCAGTCGCAGCTGAAGGCCCGCCAGCGCAAGCTCGCCGACAAGGGCCTGGCCAAGGCGCGGACCAGCGACAGCATGCGGGAGGTGGCCAAGCTGACCCACATCGTCGACGGCCAGCCGCGGATCATCTCCGACCCGCCGCTTCTGGTGCCGATCGACGAACTGCTGCCCGCCGAGGCGGACCGGACGGCCCTGAGCCGGCAGCTGACCGGCCTGATCGCCGAGTACCGGCGCACCCTGCAGACCGACCGCAGGTTCCTGCTCGAACAGTTCGAGGTCGACGACATGGCTCGCAAGGTGGTCGGGGTGGGCAGCGTCGGAACGCGCTGCTGGATCGTGCTGACGCACGGCCACGACGAATCCGATCCGCTGTTCCTGCAGGTGAAGGAGGCCCAGGAGTCGGTGCTCAGCCGTTTCTGCGGGGCCAGCGCCTACCCCAACCAGGGCGAGCGCGTCATCGCAGGCCAGCGGCTCATGCAGGCCACCAGCGACATCTTCCTGGGCTGGCAACGGACCGATCCCGACCTGGACGGCCAGCCGCGCGACTATTACGTACGGCAGCTACGCGACTGGAAGGCCTCCGCCGACATCGACACCATGACCCCGCGCGACATGCGGATGTACGCGGAACTGTGCGGCTGGACGCTGGCCCGGGCGCACGCCCGCTCCGGTGACCGGATCGCCATCGCCGCCTACCTCGGCGGCTCCGACGCGTTCGACCAGGCCATCAGGACCTTCGCCGCCGCCTACGCCGACCAGAACGAGCGCGACCACCAGGCGCTCGTCGAGGCCGTCCGCTCGGGACGGGTGGCCGCCGAGACCGACCTGTAACGCGCCACCGGGTTCAGGATCCCGGCTCCGCGGGCGCCGTTCCCTTGACGTAGTAGCCAAGACCGGGGATGCGGACGAGCAGTCCCTCGTCTTCCAGCACCCGTAGCGCCTTCGCGCACGTTTGCCGGGCATGTCCGTACTGCTGGCTCAGGGTAGTGATGGACGGCGTCGGCATACCGGGCGTGAGGGTTCCCTCCGCGATCTGCCGACGGAGCAGTGCGGCCAGTCGCACATACGCTCTTGGGTCCGATTCGTCGCTTATCGACACTCTCGTACCGTACTCGATTGGCAATATTGCCAATCGCAACGCTTCGACACTAGTCGAGATTAGACGATGAGCCAATAGTGCGTTAACGTCTGAAACCGTCGGGCCCACACGGACCCTGAAACCACGCAGAGCCAGCAGCACAGAGCCAGCAAGCACAGAGCCAGCAGCACAGAGCCAGCAGCACAGAGCCAGAATCCAGGGCAGGTCATGATTTTGTTCTCTTGGACGGCACTCAGCGGAAGCTCCGGATCCTCCGTCGCCATGGGCATTACCGATAATCGTGGCCGAGCCATGCGGGCGGGCGAGGAGAGCCTCGGTTCGGGCCGGGCCGTCGTGGTCATCATCGAGGCGGTGCGCCCCGCGATGACGCCCCAGACGTTGGCCCCTTGCTACGTGCAGACCGGCATGGGCTGGCTGGGCTGGTGCACGTACACGGGCGAGGTGTCCTGGGACAGGTTCTTCGCGCCCGTCGATCCAGCGGCCCCGATCAGGACGGGGCCTGCCGGGTTCATACGCTCGGCATCGCGGAAGTCTCCCGCGTTACCTCCGGCCCCGACATGCCCCCAACCCGGGCGTTTCGGCGTGTCGCTTCCTGAAAATGTCAGCGGGTTGGGTTAAACTCGAACAAGAGATCATAAGATCTAATTCTTCCGAACGGGCCCGCCTGACCCTCGTCCAGGCCCGTTCCCCGCGCCCCCAGCAGAGCTGCCGCCCCGGCCTCTTGAGCCCCGGCCCGGTCCCGCACGCACCTGCCACGGAGGTGACCCCCGGTGAGCGCCCCCGCCCCCGCCCCCGCTTTCGCCAGCATGAGCGAGGCGATGGCCATGGCGCGCGCCGCGCAGGACTACCTGGCCGCCGCCGACCCCGCCGCGATGACCCCCCAGGCCCAGGCCGAGTACCTGCGCGCCCAGGAGCAGCACGACGCGATCAGCACCGCGACCCGGGCCCGGATCCTGGCCGCGTTCACCGCCGCCCGCGGCTACACCGCCGACGCCGACTACTCCCCGACGTCCTGGCTGATCCACCAGACCCGCATCACCAAGGCCGCCGCCCGCGCCCACCTGGCCTGGTCCCGCCGCGCCGACAGCCACCCCAAAGTCGTCTCCGCCCTGGCCGAGGGCGACGTGGTCACCGAGCTCGATGGCCCAGGCCATCTGCGGGTGGACCGACAAGATCCCGGCCTCGTGCCGGGACGCCGCCGACCAGATCCTCATCGCCGCCGCCCGGGCCGGGGCCCGGCAGCAGGACCTGGCCGAGCTGGCCGCCGAGATCTACGCCCGCTCCCTGCAAGACGCCCCGGACGACGACGAGCCGCGTTTCGAGGACCGCCGGGTCGTGCTGGAGACCACCCTGGCGGCGCCGGCCTGATCAACGGGGACCTCACCGCCGAATGCGCGGCCGTGGTCACCGCGGTGCTGGAGTCGCTGTCCGCCCCGCGCGGCGCGGAGGACACCCGGACCCGCGAGCAGCGCTACCACGACGCGCTCGAAGAGGCCATGACCCGGCTGATCGCGGCCGGGCTGCTCCCGGACCGGGCCGGGCAGCCGGTCAAGGCCATGGTCCACGTGTCGCTGCCCGAGCTGCGGGCGATGGACGGCGGGTCGGTCCTGCAAGACGAATGGATCACCGCCGTCCGCGCGAAGTGGGCCGCCCACCGGGCCGCCGCGTCGGTCACCGGCAGCGACGGCGGCGCGTGGCTGGACGGCCCGGCGGCCCGGGGCATGACCTGCGACGCCTCGGTGATCCCCGTGGTCACCGGCGAGGTCGACGTCACCGTCCTGGATGAGCTGGTCCGGCTGTGCGTCCTGCTGGACCGGCTGGACCACCAGGGCGACCGCGCTGAGCCCGCGCCCGGGGCGGATCAGACCCCGGCCGCCGCCGATGACCCCGGCCCGGAGCCCGGCGGGCAGGCCCGGGAGATGCTCCAGCACGCCATCATCGGCCGGGCCGTCGACCTGGTCTCCGGCCCCGGCGGCCTGGCCTCCTTCCTGCGCCCGGAACCAGCTCGGCGCCCGGCTGGCCGGCCCCTGCCTGCCGCTGGACGTCGGCCGCAGCGCGGACATCCCGGCCGCGATCCGCCGCGCGGTCATCCTGCGCGACCAGCACTGCCGCTGGGCCGGCGGCTGCGACCAGCCCGCCGCCGGCGTGCGAGGTGCACCACCTGACCCACCAGGCCGACGGCGGCCCCACCTCGGTGTGGGATTGTGCGCTTTTCTGCTGGTTCCACCATCACGTGGCGATTCACCAGTGGGGCTGGATCGTCACCCTGCACCCGGACGGCACCACCACCGCCCGCAGCCCCGACGGCACCAAAGTCTTCCGCAGCCACGGACCACCCGCCAGGCCCGGGTAGCACCCCAGCCCGCCTCGTCTTGCGGGAACCGGTCGTTCACCGGACGCCAATACCCGGCGCCCAGTACCCAGCTACCGGCTCGCGGCATCGCGCGAGGCCCCTATCTGGGAGCCTGCAGCTGACCACGGGCCGCCTTTCTCGCGCCTGCGTGAGCTGCCTACACTGCTCCAGGTAGCCCAACGCCGACATGCCTGGGGAGGTGAAGCGGCGTTACTCCGAGCCCAAGGGCCGAGGTCCTCACGCCGCGATCTCTATGAAACTCCGGATCTTCACTGAGCCGCAGCAAGGCGCCGACTACCAGACGCTGCGGAACGTGGCGCTCGCCGCGGAGGAACTCGGGTTTGACGCCTTCTTCAGGTCCGACCACTACCTGAAGATTGGCAGTGTCTCCGGGTTGCCCGGTCCGACCGACTCGTGGGCCACGCTGGCGGGCCTAGCCGTCGAGACCAGCCGCATCAGGCTGGGGACGCTGGTGACGGCGGCGACGTTCCGGCTGCCCGGGCCGCTCGCGATCACCGTGGCGCAGGTCGACCAGATGAGCGGCGGCCGGGTGGAATTCGGCCTCGGCACCGGCTGGTATGAGGCCGAGCACGCCGCCTATGGCATACCGTTCCCGTCCGTCGGCGAGCGATTCGACCTGATGGAGGAGCAACTCGCGATCATTACCGGGCTGTGGGCGACGCCGGAAGGCGAGACGTTCTCCTTCGACGGGGCGCATTACCGGGTATCGGATTCGCCCGGGCTGCCCAAGCCCGCACAGCGGCCGCGCCCGCCGGTTATCCTCGGCGGCGGAGGCGCCCGCCGGACGCCTAGGCTGGCGGCAAGGTTCGCCGACGAGTTCAACGTGCCCTTCCGCTCCATGGCCGATTCGGCGGCCGGGTTCGCGCGCGTCCGCGAGGCGTGTGAAGCCGCCGGACGCTACCCCGCGTCGATGACCTACTCGGTCGCCCAGACGGTGTGCTGCGGCAAGGACGAGGCCGAGTTCCGCCGCCGGGCAGCCGCCATCGGGGAGGAACCCGATGACATGCGCGCCAACGGGATCGGCGGGACGCCGGGCGAGGTCGCGGCGAAGATCATGGAGTTCGCCGAGCTCGGGGCGGAACGCGTCTACCTCCAGGTGCTCGACCTGCATGACCTCGGCCACCTCGAGCTGATCGCGTCCGACGTGGCGCCTCAGGTGCAGTAGTCATGCCGGGCGCGCCGCCCATAGGCGCACCCGTCAGCCGAACGCGCGCACCGCGGCGTCCCGGCCGACCGCGCTGGTAGCCGCGTAGCCGTAGGTGCCGTGGTCGCGCAGTTCGGTGGCCGCCGCGACCAGGGCGCCCAGAGCGGCGAACGCGAACGAGCCGCCCACCGAGATCCGGGCCACGCCCGCCTCGGCCAGTTCGGGCACGGGCGGCGCGCCGCGGATGCCGAGCACGTTGACCGGGCGGTCCACCTCGCGGACCAGCCGGCGTATGTCGTCGATCTCTCGCAGGCCGGGAGCGTACAGAACGTCGGCACCGGCCTCCTGGTAGGCCTGCAGCCTGGCGATCGTGTCGGCCAGGTCGGGCCGCCCGTGCAGGTAGTTCTCGGCGCGGGCGGTGAGCACGAACCGGACGGGCCCGGAGTGCGCCGCCTCGGCCGCCGCCGCGACGCGCTCGGCCGCGACCTGACGGTCGTAGATGGGATCCTCGTCCCAGCCGGTGAAGTCCTCCACCGAGCCCCCGGCCAGGCCAACCTCGATGCCCAGCCGGATCGTCTGCGCGACGGCCTCTGCCTCGTGCGCGTAACCGTTCTCCAGGTCGGCCGAGACCGGCAGGTCGGTCGCCGCGACGATGACCGCGGCGTTCACCAGGGCTTCGTCCCTGCTCACCTTGCCGTCGTTCCGGCCCAGCGTCGCGGCGAAGCCTGAACTGGTGGTGGCCAGGGCCTTGAATTCGAGCGCCGCGAGCAGCCTCGCCGAGCCGAGATCCCATGGGTTCGGCAGCAGCAGGGGATCGCCCGGCCGGTGCAAGGATAGGAAGTGGTGCGCCTTGTCCGCCTGAGAGGTCATGCCCCTAACGTATCGCCAGTCACACCTGACCGGCGGCTGCGGCCTTCCGTAATGAGAAATGCCAGTTCATAGACGTTTAACGCAAATGTGGCCGATACCGGCCGGCATCGCAGGCGGTTACCTTCTCGAAGGCAAGTCGTAATGCTCGGACCTGCCCGTATGGCTTGCGGGGCGCATACCGCGATGCGATCGTTGACCAGTGCGCTCTGATACCGCCGCCGCGAGGAGGATGCGGCTCGTTATCACCTTGGCGGTCCTGAGCGCCGTAGCCATCATGCTGGGCCTGATTCTCGTCGTTATGAGCACGGCCTCACACGTGGTCGGCAGGAATCCCGCCAGTCATCTGACCACCGTGGGTCTGGCCGTCGGCGCGGTCGGCGTAGCGGTCGGCCTGATCACCTTGCTGGTGTTCGCGTTCACCCGGGGCGGGAGGGCCTCGAGTCCGGGCCGGTCGCGGCGGGCGGGCCACCGCCATCCAGCGGGCCACCGGCACCGCGCCGCGACCGCCCAGGAGCAGGATCGCGATCGGGGCCGGGCTGGCGCTTCGAAGCGCGGCTCGGGCCAGCCGGCGCGTGATTCCCGGTCACGTCCGCGCCGGGAGCAGATCCTGAACCCGACGACGGTGTATTCACCGCGCGGCCTGATAGACGTCCCCCGCGACGTCCGCGCTCCGGGATCCGCGGGTCCCGCGGGTCCCGCGGGCTCGGCGGGTTCCACCGGCGCGCCGGGATCTGCGGGTCCGCCGCAGACGGCGCAGCCGCCCGGGTTCTACGGGCCCGCCGGTGCTCGCGACGGATTCGGGATGCCAGCGGCCGGCCGGGCAGCACGCGGCGAGGACCGCCCTTCGGCGGGCCGGATGGGCGCTCCGCCGCCCCCGCCTCGCCATCAGCCAGGAGCGTATCCCGCCGGCCCCGGCTGGGGTCCGCCCTCCCCAGGCGCCCGCCCGCCCCAGCCGCCCCAGCAGCCGATGCCACCCCGTGAGAGCATGCCGCCCCGTGAGAGCATGCCGCCCCGTGAGAGCATGCCGCCCCGTGAGAGCGCGCGACCCCGGGATGCTTACCCGCCGCGCTACGGACCGTCGCCGCGTGAGGCGCCTCCGCCCCGCGAGAGAGCGCGGCCAGGCGGCCAGATGCCGCCGCGCGGCCCGGTCCATCCCGGGCGGTTCGGCCCGGGGCAGGAGAGCGCGCCCGGACGCCCGCAGGCCAGCCCCGGCTATCCCGCGCAGCCAGGCCCCGGCTACGCCGCCCCAGGTGCCGCTGGCTACGCCCCGCCCGGTGGTCCCGGCTATGCTCCGCCCGGTGGACGCCGACCCGCACCTCCAGGAACTCCGTTTCCAGGTGCCCCAATATCACCAGAAGCACCATATGCCGGCGTCCCGGGCGCTCCAGGCACCCCGGTCCCCCCAGGAGGACAGGGAACCTCGGCCCCTCGCGGGTCCTACGGAACGTTTGACGGCGGGTACGCGCAGGTCATCCGCCCGGCCGATCACCTGGTCCCACCGCCCGGCCGGGTCCGGCCGCCGCATCCCGGGAGCCCGGGCGATCCAGCCCGTCCCTCTCGTCCCGTCGGCCCGCCGAGTTCCGCGGATGCGGACGTATTCGTCTACCGGGACACCAGCGCCCCGCCGGACCGGCCCGCCGCGGACCGGCCTGCGCGGGAGCTGACCGAGCACGACGCCGCCTACTGGTACGACCTGCTGGCGGAAGACGCCACGCCGAGGCACGAGGAAGCCCGTGGTCCCTTCGAGCCGCTGGTGTCCTCGGATGAGCCCGATCCCGCCCGCGGACAGCCAGCGGCAGCCGCCATGGCGGAACCCGCGCATGTCGGACGACGCGGCCCGGGCGCGGGCGCGCAAACTCGAGCAGCTCAAGGACCTGTACCTGACCGCGGAGGCGATCGGCGAGCAGAACGTCGACAAGCACTTCGATCAGCTGCTCGCCCAGCAGCGCGAACTGATCAGCGAGTACTTCCAGCAGCCCACCGGAACCACGGCGACCGGAGCCACAACCCCGGCGCCCGGAGCCCCGCCGGCCGTGGCGGGTCCGCGTGACGGCCTGGCCGCGGACGACACCGAGCCAGGCACGGGCGTCGCCGCGGAGCGACCTCGCGCATGGTAGATCCGGGCGGGCGCACGCTGGTCATCGCGGTGCTCGGCCTGGGGGAGGCCGGTTCGGTGATCGCGCGCGACCTACTCGCCGCCGGCGTCCAGGTCCGGGGCTACGACCCCGCGGTCACGGCGGCCTCCGGCATCATCGACACCGGCAGCGAGGCCGAAGCGGCACGAGGCGCCGGCCTCGTGCTCAGCGTCAACAGCGCGAAGGCCGCCGTGGACGCCTTCCGGGCCGGGCTGCCCGGCCTGCGACGCGACGCCCTGTGGGCCGACCTGAACACGGCCTCGCCGGGCACCAAGCAGCAGCTCGCGGGCCTCGCCGAGGCCGGCGGCGTCCCCTTCGCCGACGTCGCGATGATGGCGCCGGTCCCCGGCCGCGGCCTGCGCGTCCCGATGCTCGCCAGCGGAGGCGGCGCCGCGCGCTACGCCGGCATCCTGGTCCCCCTGGGCGCCGACATCGAGGTGCTGGCCGGGCCCGCCGGGCTCGCGGCCACCAAGAAGCTGCTGCGCAGCGTGTTCTACAAGGGCATGGCCACGGCCATGGTCGAGGCGCTCGAGGCCGCCCGCGCCGCAGGCCACGAGCAGTGGATGCGCGAGCACATCACGGCCGAACTGACCGCGACCGACGCGAGCGCCGTGGACCGGATCATCGACGGCACCTACAAGCACGCGCCGCGCCGAACGGCCGAGATGCAGGCGGCCGCGGACATGCTCACCGAACTCGGCGTGCCGCCCCTGATCGCCGAAGCCAGCCGCGCCGTGCATGCGCGCCTTAGCCCTTGATTCCGTGCGGCCCGACACCTGTCGGCTGACGGAGCGGCCCGGTCGGGGTCAGCTCGGCGGGCTCCACGTGAAGCCGGGGCAGGATCCGGTCCAGCCACGCGGGCGCCCACCAGTTGGCCCGCCCGAGCATGTGCATCACCGCCGGCACGAGGACGGTGCGGATGATGTAGGCGTCGACGAAGATGGCGGCGGCGAAGCCGAGGCCTATCTGCATGATGGCCTCCTGGCCGGTGAGGATGAACGCCGCGAACACCAGGATCATGATCAGCGAGGCGGCGGTGATGACCCGGCCGGTCTCGGCCTGGCCGCGGATCACCGCGCGCTTGTTGTCCCCGGACAGCGTCCACTCTTCGCGCATGCGGCTGATGAGGAAGACCTCGTAGTCGGTTGACAGGCCGAACAGGACGGCGAACATCAGCGCCGGGATCCACGCCTCGATCGGCGCTGCCGTGCCGAACCCGAGCAGCGACTTGCCCCAGCCGAACTGGAACGCGGCGGTCATGACGCCCAGCGCGACGCCGAAGGAGAGGACGTTCATGACCGACGCCACCAGCGGGATCAGCAGGCTGCGGAAGACGACGGCGAGCAGCAGGAAGGACAGCCCGACGACCACCGCCACGAACTGGGGCAGCTTGCTGCTGGTCACCTGGGAGTAGTCCTGGTTGGCCGCCGTGGTGCCGCCGATGTGGATCGCCAGCGTGCTGCCGGCTTCGGCCTGGGGTACGCCGGCCCGCAACCGGTCAAGCACCGTGGTTGTCGCGGCGTCCTGTGGTCCGGTGGTCGGGAACACCTCGGCGACCTCGGCCTTCCCGTTCGGGCTGAGCCGTGGCGGAGTGACCCCGGCCACGCCTGGCTCGCTGCGGGCCGAGGTGAGGAACGCCGCGAAGCGTGTCTGGTCGGCGGGGCCGTTGACCTGGCCGACCACCTCCAGGGGTCCGTTGAACCCGGGGCCGAATCCCTTGGCCAGCAGCTGGTAGGCCTGGTAGGTGGTCGACGACGACGGGTCGGTGCTGGCGTCGAGCAGCCCGGTGCGCGAGCTGAAGAACGGGATGGCGAGCACGACGATCACGGCCAGCGCGAGGAGGGCGGGGATCAGCGGCCTGCGACCGAGCCCTTCGGCCCAGCGGAGCCAGAAGCCTCCTGCCTGCTCGACCTGGCGCCCCTGCTGTGCGAGCATCCTGCGCTCGGCTCGCCGCAGCACCTTCGGGCCGAGGAAGCCCAGCATGGCCGGCAGCAGGGTCAGCGACGCCACCATGGTCAGGCCGACCACGAGCGCGACCGCCACCGCCACCCCGTACAGGGAGCTGATCTGGAGCGCGAACAGCCCGAGCAGCGCGACGCACACGGTCAGCCCGGCCAGCAGCACGGCGCGGCCGGACGTGTTGAGCGCGGTGACGGCGGCGTCCTCGGGTGTCTGCCCGGCGAGCAGCCCGTTGCGGTGCCGGCTGACGATGAACAGCGCGTAGTCCACGCCCACGCCGAGCGCCACGATGATGGCGACCTCGGGCACCCAGCTCGCGATCGAGATGGCGTGCGTGAGGACGGTGATGATCGAGAGGCCCACCCCGATCGCCACCAGCGCCGAGATGAGCGGCAGGAGCGCGGCGAGCACCGAGCGCCGGAACGCGATGAACATGATGATCAGCGCGAGCACGATCCCCAGTATCACGCTGGTGAAATCTCCGCTGGGCACGGCGACATTCTCGATTGCCGCACCGCCCAGCTGGACGTTCAGCAGCGGACGGTCGGCGGACTGGGCGGTGGATATCAGCGTCTGGACAGCCGAGTTCGGCACGCTATTCGCCTGGGCGGTGAGGTTCACCGTGGCCAGGCCGATCGTGCCGTCCTTGCTGATCTGGCCTCCCGGGCCGTAGGGAGAGCTCACCGAACGCACATACGGAAGCTTTGCGACCCGGGCGAGCATGGACGTGACCGCGGTCTCGGCGGCCGGCGAGCGCAGCGTCCCCTGCCTGGCCTGCACGACGATCTGATCGCTGTCGCCTGCCTGGGCGGGGTAGTTCGTCTGGAGCACGCTCAGTGCCCGGGTGGAATCGGTCCCCGGCAACGAGTCATTTTCCGCGTAGTTCGCTCCGACCTTCAGGCCGACCGCGAAGAAACCGATCAGGGCTATCAGCCATCCGGCCAGGACGGCCTTTCTGTGCACGAAGCACCAACGGGCGAAGCTAGCCATCGCGTTGTCCTTTCTGGGTGTCTTAACTCATGGACCCGCGCATGCTTGCCATGGTGGGCGATCGGCGCGGAGATGGCGTCGGGCCAGCAGCGGCTTCCGGGCTACGTCAGCGCGCGTAGAAAAGCGGCGCGGAGTACGCAGAACGTGCCGTTGCGGATGCGTCACGCGCGCGATGCGCCTGGCCAGACGGCTCGTTACGCTGGAACCGAGATGAGAGATCCTGGTGCCGCTCTAGCTGGACGGGCGTCCCGCGTGCCGTGGTGGCCGCGGACGCTGAGCTTGCGCCGGGATCTCGCGCTGCCGCTCGTGCTGCTCGCGGTGCAGCTCACGGCGGCCGCGACCATCGAAGGTGCCTGGCACCTGTTCAGTCCGCCGCGCTCCCTCGGGCCGGTGGACTGGGTGCTGCTCGTGGTCGGCCCGGTGGCCCTGGTCGCGCGGCGACGGCATCCGGTGCCGGTGCTGTGGGTGTGCTTCGCCACGACGCTCGCACCGTCGGGCACCGGCTTGACTCATGTGAGCTTCATCGTCGCGTTCTTCGTGGCGGCCACCGCCGGGAAGCGCTACCCGGCCTGGCTGGCGCTGGCGCTCACCTTCGTCTGGACGATCTGGCTCGCCCCGCTCATTTACGGGTACGCGGTCCCGGCAAACGACGCGCTGGCGCTCGCCGGGTGGCTGCTGGCGGTGGCGATCGCGGCCGAGGCGACCCGGTACCACGCTGAGCGGGCGGCCGCGACCAGAGCAAGCCGTCAGCTCGATCAGCGCCGTCAGCAGAGTGAGGAGCGGCTGCGGATCGCCAGGGACCTGCACGACGTGATCGGCCACAACATCTCGCTCATCAACGTCCAGGCCAGCATGGGGCTTGACCTCATCGACAGCCAGCCCGAACAGGCGCGCGCGGCGCTGAGCGCCATCAAGTCGGCGTCCAAGGAAGCACTCGCGGAGCTGCGCACGATGCTGACGCCGCTGCGCGGGGACGACGCCGCCCCCCGCTCGCCCGCCCCCGGGCTCGACCGTCTCCCCGAGCTCATCGAGCTCACCAGGGCCGCCGGCCTCACCGTCGAGGTCGAGATCACCGGAAAGGCGCCGCCGCTGCCCGCCGCCGTGCAGCTAGCCGCGTACCGCATCATCCAGGAGTCGCTGACCAACGTCGCCCGCCACGCCGGGCAGGTCCGGGTCGCGGTGCGCGTGACCTACGACGACGCGAACGTGCACGTCCAGATCGATGACGACGGGAAGGCCCGCTCCGCGATCGGTGCGGGCTCCGCGATCGGGACGGGGAGCGGGATCACCGGCATGCGGGAACGCGCCACCGCCCTCGGGGGCAACCTGTCCGCCGGGTTCCGGCACGGCGGCGGGTTCCGGGTTAGCGCACGCCTCCCGGTCAGGCCAGCGCCATGATCCGCGTCCTGGTCGTCGATGACCAGAGCCTGGTCCGCGCCGGTTTCACGGCGCTGCTCGACGCCCGCGACGACATCGAGGTCGTCGGTGAGGCGTCTGGCGGGGCCGCCGCCGTGGACCTGGCCAGGAAGCTCCGGCCCGACGTGATCCTCATGGACATCCGCATGCCGGGACTCGACGGGCTCGAAGCCACCCGGCAGATCGCCGCGGACCCGGAACTCGCCGGCGTGCACGTGGTCATCCTCACCACGTTCGGGCTCGACGAGTACCTCTTCGACGCCTTGCGCTTCGGTGCGAGCGGCTTTCTCGTGAAAGACACCGAGCCCGCCGACCTCGCGACGGCAGTCCGGGTCGTGGCCCACGGCGACTCGCTCATCTCTCCCAGCATGACCCGCAGGCTGGTCGCCGAGTTCGCCAGCCGGGCCAAGGAACCGCACCCGGCGGCCGAACTCGATGCGATCACCCAGCGGGAACGTGAGGTGATGGCACTTGTCGCCGACGGCCTCACCAACGACGAGATCGCCAGGAAGCTGTACATGAGCCCGGCCACCGTGCGCACCCACGTGAGCCGGGCCATGACCAAGCTCGGCGTGCGGGACCGTGCGCAGCTCGTCGTCCTGGCCTACGAAACGGGCCTGGTGCGCCCGAACTGGCTCACCTGACCCACCCGCCTAGGCCAGCGGCCCGAGCGCCTCGGCGAGCGGCTTGAGGGAGTCGGGCTTCGCGTGCAGCGGCAGGTTCACGATGATCAGGTCGGCCCCGGCGTCACGGTAGGCGGCCGCGGTCGCTACCACCGGTTCGGTGTTCCCGTCGGGCTGGATGCGCACGTTGACCGAACACGTGATCTCGTTAACGTCCCGCCCGATGGCGGCGCAGTGCCCGGCCAGCACCTCCTTGAGCTCGGCCCACTGCTCGGGGCTGTCCGCGATCGCGTTCCACTGCTGGGCCCAGCGCGCCACCGTGCGCAGCGTGCGCTTGCGACCGCGGCCGCCGATGGTGACCGGCGGGTGCGGCTGCTGCACCGGCTTCGGCTCGCACCGGGCGTCGGTGAGCTTGACGTACTGGCCGGCGAACGTGGTGGTGGTCTGGCTCAGCAGCCTGATGATGGCCTCGACCCCCTCGTCGAACCGGTCGAACCGCTCGCGCAGCGGCGGCAGGTAGATCCCGTAGGCGTCGCACTCCATCTGGTTCCACGCGGCGCCGAGGCCGAGTTCCAGCCGGCCGCCGGAGATGATGTCGACCGTCGCCGCCATGTTGGCCAGCACCGCCGGATGGCGGTAGACCATCCCGGTCACCTGGCAGCCGATCCGGATCCGCCGGGTCGCCTGGGCCATCGCGGCCAGCATCGTCCAGGCCTCGAAGTTGGGTCCGGTCAGGTCGCCGGTCAGCGGGTAGAAGTGATCCCAGTTCCACGCCGACTCGAACAGCGGGATCTCGTCTGCCGCGATCCACGCGTCGCGGATCTCCTCCCACGTCTGGTGCTCGGGCCTGGTCTTGATCGCGAAGCGCATTCCGGTGACGTCCTCTCCTGGCCGAATACCGGGCCCGCAGGCAAGCACCACGGACCGTTCGGTAAAGATCAAATTCTTTTTTATACGGAACGGGCAGTGGTGTCACGAGACCGGGCGAAGCTCTGTTCGCCGAGGGGTTCTCCGGCAGCGAGCGGACGGTGGCCGAGTACCTGCTGGCCGAGGTCCTGGGGCGCCAGCCGAAGCAGGTCAGGCGGCTTCTGGTCCGGACGTCGGTGCTGGAGCGGGTGAACGGCGAGCTCGCCGACCTGCTGACCGGGAGCTCGGGCGGGGGGCGGATCCTGCGGGAGCTGGAACAGGCGAACGCCTTCGTGGTCGCACTGGATGCGCACCGGTCCTGGTTCCGTTACCATCCCCTGTTCGCCGACCTGCTCCAGCTCGAGCTGCTGGATACCGCCCCAGACGAGGTGGCCAGGCTGCACGGTGCGGCGGCCGGCTGGTTCGCCGAGCACGGGTTCCCGGTCGAGGCGGTCCGGCACGCCCAGGCGGCGCAGGACTGGTGCCTGGCCGCCCAGGTGCTGTCCGACCACTGGTTCGGCCTGGTTCTCGACGGCCGGGCGGCCACCGCGGACGAGCTGCTGGCCGGGTTCCCGGCCGGGGTGATCGCGGCCGAGGCCGAGCTCATCGCGCTGCAGGCCGCCCGCGAGCTGGACCAGGGCGCTTTCGAGGCGGCCGAGCGCAACCTCCGGCTGGCCGCCGAAGGAGCGGCGTCGGTGCCCGCGGACCGGCGCGGGCACCTGCAGGTCATGCTCATCATGCTGCGGCTCAACCTGGCCCGGCTGCGCGGCGACGTCCCGGTCCTGCTCGAGGAGGCGCGGCGGCTGCTCGAACCGACCGGGACCCTGGCGGCGGCGCAGATGGGACTGGGCGAGGAGCTGCGGGCGATAGCGCTGCTCGGGCTCGGTACCACCGAGTCCTGGACGGCCCGGTTCGAAGAGGCGCAGCAGCATCTCGAACAGGCCAGGGCGCTGGCGCACCGGATCCGGCGACCCTATCTGGAGTTCAGCAGCCTCGTGTTCCAGGCGATCGTCGAGACTCTGCGATCCTCCGCGCTGGCCGTGGAGCCCAGCACGCAGGCGATCGAACTGGCCAGGCAGCACGGCTGGACCGAGGACCCGCTCGCTGCTGGCGCCTATCTGGCGCTGGGCGCCGCGCTGGTCCGGCAGGGACGGCTCGAGGAGGCGGAGCCGTGGATACAGCGTGCCGAGCGTGCCGTGGGAGCCCAGCCCGCCGCGGGGCTGGCGCTGCACTACGTGCGGGCGGAGCTCGAGCTAGCGCGCGGCCATGACGAGGAGGCCCTGGCCGCGTTCCGGGCCGGTGAGCGGCAGGCGGAGCGGCTCGTCGCGCCGCACCCCCTCGCGATCCGGCTGCGCGCGCTGCTGCTGCGGACCCTGCTGCGGACGGGCGCGACCGAACGCGTCGAGCAGGCCCTGGCCGAACTCGACGACAAAGAGCGCGAAACCGGGGAGATGCGCGCCACCCTGGCCGCGCTGCGGCTCGCCCAGCACGACCCGCGGGCGGCGACCGTCGCCCTCGGGCCCGTCATCGACGGCTCCGCGCCCGTGACCAACCCGACCTCGGTGAGTGAGGCGCTCCTGCTGGAGGCGACCGCGCGCGACGTGCTCGGCGACCCGGCGGCCGCCGGGCGCGCCCTGGAGCGCGCGCTGGATCTCGCCGAGCCCGACGGCGCGGTCCTGCCGTTCCTCCTGCACCCCGTCGCGGGGCTGCTCGAGCGCCTGCCCCGGCACCGCACCGCGCACGCCTCGCTGATCTGGCAGATCCTGAACCTGAACGCGGGCGAGGGCAGGCCTCCGGCACCGGCCGGGGCGTCGCTGTCGCTGCTCGAACCGCTCAGTGACAGCGAAACCCGCGTCCTGCGCTATCTGCCCACCGACCTGTCCGCGCGCGAGATCGCCGACGAGCTGGTGCTCTCCTGGTACACCGTCAAGACGCACATGCGCCACCTCTACGCCAAGCTCGGCACGCACACCCGCCACGAGACGGTCGAGCGGGCCCGCTCCCTCGGCCTGCTCGCGCCTTCCCCGCGCAAACTGGCCAGCTAGCTGGCATCGCACAAAGTGTGCGACGACAGCTCACCCACCCCGGCGAGACGCTCAGAGGGCGCGGCGGGGAGTCAACGCCCGCCGACGGAAGGAAAGGAAAGCTGTCATGTCCACGCCACTGATCCGTCGTCCGGAATCCGACGGCGCATCCCTCCAGAGCGTCCCGGCCATGGCCACCGGCCCCGTCGAGTACGGGCTGCCGGCCACCATGAGCGATCTCGGCGCCCAGGTGTCCGCCGTGCTGGCGCTGCTGACGGGGGTCTGGGTCGCCCTGTCCCCGTGGCTCATCACCCTGCAGCCCGCCGGCAACAACGCCACCATCGTCAACCTGGTCTCCGGGCTGGCGGTGGCCGGAGTGGGTGCCTTCACCCTGATCAGCCCGCGCGGGTTCGTCGGCCTGCAGCTCGGCACCGCGCTGCTGGGCGTCTGGCTGATCATCGCCGGGCCCATCCTCAGCCAGAAGCACCCCATCGCTGACTCGATGTTCTGGTCCAACAGCTGGGCCGGCGGAGTGCTGATCGCCGTGGCGCCGCCGGCCTGGCCGCCGTGGCCATGCGCCGGCCCGCCCGCCGCTGACCGCCCGAGGGTGCGGGCCCTGCCCGCGCCAGGACCCGCACCCCGGGCTGCTGGACGGCCTCGCGCCGCCCGCCGACCCAGCAGACCCCAGCTCGGGAGCACCTCATGAGCCTTAACCACCGCCAGCGGCATCAGCTCCACCGCATAGAAGCCCGCATGCTCAGGTCCGACCCCCAGCTCGCCGAGAAGCTGGGTGTATTCGGCAGGCTCTCGGCGGGCCAGGGCATGCCCGCCTGGGAGCACCTGGCCACCAGGCGGGACCGCATCCGGCAGGCGGCCGCCTTGATCGTGGAGGCGATAACCCTGATGGCCGCGGCCATCCGCCTCCTGCTCGCCGCCATCTTCACCCTGTTCGCCGCCGTCGTGATCGGGGGCCGTGTCCGGCCGCCGCAACGGCCGCGCGAGCAAGCCCGCCCCAGCCCGGGAGCCGACGACCGCCCCGACCCAGCCGACTGGACCTGACTCCGGGGCCATCCCCTTGGCCCCCTTGGCCCCCTTGGGCCCCCTTGGCCCCCCTCGCTAAGTACCTTGATATCGAGATACTGTAGGTTAGCGGGGTAGGCACAACGAGGAGGCCCAGGAACGATGACGGCGAACAGCTTCGGCAGCCGGGCGGCGCTCGACGTCGCGGGCAGGCAGTACGAGATCTACCGGCTGGACGCGGTGGAAGGATCGGACACCCTCCCGTTCAGCCTGAAGATCCTGCTGGAGAACCTGCTCCGCAACGAGGACGGCGTCAACATCACCGCCGCTCACATCGAGGCGCTCGCCCACTGGGATCCGGACGATGAGCCGCACACCGAGATCCAGTTCACCCCGGCCCGGGTCATCCTGCAGGACCTGACCGGCGTGCCCGCCGTCGTCGACCTGGCCGCCATGCGCCAGGCCATGCGGGCCCTGGGCGGCGACGCGACGAAGATCAACCCGCTCATCCCCGCCGAGCTGGTCATCGACCATTCCGTGGTGGCCGACGTGTTCGGCCGGCCCGACGCCTTCACCAGGAACGTCGAGATCGAGTTCGTCCGCAACCGGGAGCGCTTCGGCTTCCTGCGCTGGGGCCAGCAGGCGTTCAGCCAGTTCAAGGTGGTCCCGCCCGGCACCGGCATCGTGCACCAGGTGAACATCGAGTACCTCGCTCGGGTCATCATGACCCGCGACAATACGGCCTACCCCGACACCTGCCTCGGCACCGACTCGCACACCACCATGCAGAACGGCCTCGGTGTCCTCGGCTGGGGCGTCGGCGGCATCGAAGCCGAGGCGGCCATGCTCGGCCAGCCGGTTTCCATGCTGATCCCGAAGGTCGTCGGGTTCCGGCTGACCGGCGAGCTGCCCAGCGGCGCGACCGCCACCGACCTGGTGCTCACCATCACCGAGCTGCTGCGCAAGCACGGCGTGGTCGGCAAGTTCGTCGAGTTCTGCGGCGAGGGCGTGGCCGCGGTGCCGGTGGCCAACCGGGCCACGATCGGCAACATGTCCCCGGAGTTCGGCTCCACCTGCGCGATCTTCCCCATCGACCAGAACACCATCGACTATCTCACTCTCACCGGCCGCCCGCGCGAGCAGCTCGACCTGGTCGAGGCCTACGCCAGGGAACAGGGCCTCTGGCACGATCCCCGGCGGGAAACGCGCTACTCCGAGGAACTCAACCTGGACCTGTCCACCGTGGTCCCGTCGATCGCCGGCCCCAAGCGCCCCCAGGACCGGATCGCGCTGGCCGACGCCAAGAACGCCTTCCGTGACGCGCTGCCAAACTACGTACACGAGGCCAGCCTGGACAACGGCCTGGCCGGCACCTTCCCGGCCTCGGATCCGGTGGCCACGACCGACGGGACCCGGGCCTCGAACCCGGTCCAGGTGACCCTGGAAGACGGCCACACGACCAGCGTCGACCACGGCAGCGTGGTGATCGCGGCCATCACCTCCTGCACGAACACGTCCAACCCCTCGGTCATGGTCGGCGCCGCGCTGCTGGCCAAGAGCGCGGTCGAGAAGGGCCTGAACCGCAAGCCCTGGGTCAAGACCACGCTGGCGCCAGGCTCCAAGGTGGTCATGGACTACTACGAGCGCGCCGGGCTGCTGCCCTACCTGGACAAGCTCGGCTTCAACCTGGTCGGCTACGGCTGCACCACCTGCATCGGGAACTCCGGGCCGCTGCCGCCCGCGATCAGCGAGGCGGTCAACGACAACGACCTGGCCGTGGTGTCGGTGCTGTCCGGGAACAGGAACTTCGAGGGCCGCATCAACCCCGACGTCAAGCTGAACTACCTGGCCTCCCCGCCGCTGGTCGTCGCCTACGCGCTGGCCGGGACGATGGACATCGACCTGGCCCGCGAGCCGCTCGGCTCCGACCCCGAAGGCCGGCCGGTCTACCTGGCCGACATCTGGCCGTCCCCGGAAGAGATCGCGGCCGTGGTCCGGGACGCGGTGGCCGCAGGAGATGTTCACCCGGGACTACGCCGACGTGTTCGAGGGCGACGACAACTGGCGCGGCCTGCGCGTCCCCGAGGGCGACACGTTCGCCTGGGCTGAGGACTCGACCTACGTGCGCCATCCGCCGTACTTCGACGCTATGCCGGCCGAGCCGGAGCGGGTCACCGACATCCACGGGGCCAAGGTGCTGGCCATGCTCGGTGACTCGGTGACCACCGATCACATCTCGCCGGCCGGCGCGATCAAGACCGACAGCCCCGCGGGCCGCTACCTGACCGAGCACGGCGTGGAGCGGAGGGACTTCAACTCCTACGGGTCGCGGCGCGGCAACCACGAGGTGATGATCCGCGGCACGTTCGCCAACATCCGGCTGCGGAACCAGCTCGCGCCGGGCACCGAGGGCGGCCTCACCGTCAAGGACGGCGAGCAGATGACGATCTACGACGCCTCCCGCCGGTACATCGAGGAGGGCACCCCGCTGATCGTGCTGGGCGGCAAGGAGTACGGCTCGGGCTCGTCGCGCGACTGGGCGGCCAAGGGCACCCTGCTGCTCGGCGTGCGCGCGGTGCTCGTCGAGTCCTTCGAGCGCATCCACCGGTCCAACCTGATCGGCATGGGCGTGCTGCCGCTGCAGTACCGCCCCGGCGAGTCGGCCGCGTCCCTGGGCCTGACCGGCCGCGAGACCTTCGACATCAGCGGCATCGAGGAGATCAACTCGGGAACCATCCCGAACGAGGTGACGGTCACCGCCGACGGCAAGCAGTTCCGCGCCGTCGTGCGGATCGACACCCCGGGCGAGGCCGAATACTACCGGCACGGCGGCATCATGCAGTACGTGCTCCGCTCCCTGCTCGCGGCCGGGTAACCGTTCTATGCGCACGGTGATCTACTCCATGAGCGTGTCGTTGGACGGCTTCATCGCGGGTCCTAACGGCGACATCGCCTGGAGCGCGCCCGATGAGGAGCAGTTCCAGTTCCACATTCAGCAGACCCGCGAGATCGGCGCGCACCTGATCGGCCGGGGCCTGTACGAGGTAATGCTGGTCTGGGAGACGCCGAGACGACCAGTTCGGCCGCGGTGCGAACTCGAGTTCGCCCGGATCTGGAAGCCCATTCCGAAGGTCGTGTTCTCCACCACCCTCGAGCAGGTCCAGGGCAACGCCCGGCTGGCCTCCGACGACGTGGCCGGCGAGGTGGCCAGGCTCCGGGAAGCGCCTGGGGAGGGCATGGTGTCGCGTGGGCGGCGCCGGCCTGGCCTCCACGTTGATCAAGCTGGACCTCATCGACGAGTACCGGCTGTTCGTCATCCCGGTCGTGCTGGGCGGCGGCACCCCGTACTTCCCGCCGCTGGACCGCGCGCTCAACCTCGAACTGCTGGAAACCCGGACGTTCGGCTCCCGGGTCGTCTACCTTCGCTACCGACGCTCCGGCATGAGCACGCCGTCGCCACCAGGCTCCGCGCGGCGGGCTGCGTCTTCGCCGAGGACGAGGCCCGGCTGCTTATAGCGCAGGCCCGGACCCCCGGTGAGCTCGAGGCCATGGTCGGCCGGCGGGCCGCCGGGCTGCCGCTGGAGCAGGTCCTGGGCTGGGCCGAGTTCTGCGGGCTGCGGATATCCGTCGATCCCGGGGTCTTCGTGCCGCGCCGCCGCACCGAATTCCTCGTCCGGCAGGCTCTGCTGGCCCGGGGGGACGACCCCCCCAAACCCCCGCCGCTCTGGGGGGACCCATCCCCCCGACCCCCCTTGCCGCCGGGTGACGTCATCGTGGACCTGTGCTGCGGCGCGGGCGCGATCGGCGCGGCGCTCGCCGCGGCCGTGGACCGGGCCGAGGTCCACGCCGCCGACATCGACCCGGCCGCGGTGCGCTGCGCCCGCCGCAACGTCCCCGGTCAGGTCTACCAGGGCGACCTGTACGAGCCGCTGCCCTCCAGGCTCCGCGGCCGGGTCGCCATCGTGGTCGCCAACGTGCCCTACGTGCCGTCCGGCGAGATCAGGCTGCTGCCCGCCGAGGCCAGGGCGCACGAGCCGCTGGTCGCCCTCGACGGCGGTCCCGACGGCCTGGGCGTCCTGCGCCGGGTGGCCGCCGGAGCCCCCGCGTGGCTGCGGCCGGGCGGTCACCTGCTCATCGAGACCAGCCAGGCCCAGGCGCCGCAAGCCGCGCAGGCCTTCGCCGCCTCCGGCCTCACCACCAGGACGGCTCATTCCGCCGCTATGAACGTGACCGTCATCATCGGCGAAAATCGTTTATCCGAACGGTCCGGCCTGCGTGCCCTCGCTAAACGTTCAAGCGCTCCACGGCTGTCGCGCCGTCGCCCGGGCCCAGTTACGGGGTGAAACCCGGGTTTGACCTGGCTAGAACAAGGTGGAACTGGACTTTCACCCGGCTGGACGGGCGTCGAGCAGGCTCAGATTCCGGGGAAGAGCTGCCGTAGGTCGTCGAGATCGACGCCGCTGGCTTCGAGCGGCGGGGTGCAGGCCGGGCCGAGGCGGCCGTAGACCAGGCGGATGAGCGCCTCGGCGGGCAGCCGCAGGTCCGCCGGGCCGTCGTCGCCGTCCGTCGGCGTCAGGGTGACCGCGGTGCCGGTCTCCAGGATGAAGTGCCGCTCGGGGTCGCTGGTCGAGATCCGCAGCCGGCGCTGCTTCCCGTCCGGCTTGCCGGCCCGGGCCACGAGGGGCCCGACCGTGTCGATGAGCAGGGCGGCGGCATCGGGCTCCAGCGTGGCCGCCGGGTCGAGCGCCACCGCGACATCCCAGGTGTGGACGGCGTGCTCGCCGACGCGCATCCGGGCCAACCCGGCGGCGTCCACGTCCATCCCGAACACGTGCAGGTGCCACCGCGCCCTCTGGTCCGCGTCGAGGGACTCGAAGCGCTCCAGGGTCGCCGCGTCGGCTTGCAGCGCGTCCGCGGCCTGGTCCTTCGGGTTCTTGGCGTTCCAGGTCTCCCAGATCGGACCGAACGCCTCGCGCCCGGGCGGATCCTGCCCGGCCAGCCCTGCCTCAAGGAACAAGTCGAAGATCTCGGCCTGGGATCCGAGATGGGAGAGGACCTGGGCGATCGACCACTCGCTGGCGTACGAGCGCTGCTCCAGCTGGCCGGGGTCGAGCGGCTCGACCAGGGCTTGCAGGTGGTCGTGAGAATGCCTGAGGGCGCCGATCCAGGCGTCCGGGCTGGTTTCCATGGTGCCTCTCGGTTGCTTGCTGGCTCGTATGTGGTGAATGCTCCCGGAAAGCCTACCGGGGCCTGCGCGATGTCCGGAGGGTACCCTCCACATCCGTTACGATGAAGCGCATGACAGCCCGCCACCAGCCCGAACCCGCGTCGCGGCGGCTGCGGGCCGACGCGGCGCGCAACCGGGACGCCATCGTGGCGGTGGCCAGGGACGTATTCGCCGAGCAGGGGCTGGAGGCGCCGCTCGAGGCGATCGCCGCCCGGGCCGGCGTCGGCATCGCCACGCTGTACCGGCGGTTCCCCACCCGGGAGAAGCTGGTCGCCGCCGCGCTCGTGGACAAGGTGGCCGAATACGTTGACGCCGCCCGGCAGGCCCTCGCCGCCCCCGATCCCTGGACCGGGTTCGCGGGCTGCGTGGAGCGGATCTGCGAGCTCCAGGCCGGCGACCGGGGCCTGTCCGACCTGCTGTCCATGACACTGTCCGCCGACGAGCAGGTCGAGCAGCTGCGCCAGACGGCCAACGACCTGCTCATCACGGTCATCGACCGCGCCAAGGCCCAGGGCGCGCTGCGCGAGGACTTCGTCGGCGAGGATCTCGTGCTGCTGCTGATCGCCACCGCCGCGGTCATGCACGCCACCCGCGCCGACGCGCCCGACGCGTGGCGGCGGTTCGTGGCCCTGGCGCTGGACGCCTTCCGCAGCCACGGCGCGCCCGCGCTGCCCGAGCCGCCCTCCACCGCCCAGATGACCCGGGCCATGCTCCGGCTGGCCGGCCAACGCGGGTGCGGCGAACGCGATAGTGTTTGACCGGTTTCAGCCGATGGGTGCCAAGGGGAGGGTGTCACGATGGCTAACGGCGGCGGGCTGGCGTCGGTGCAGCACGTGGTGGTCCTGATGCTGGAGAACCGCTCGTTCGACCACATGCTCGGCTTCCTGTATCCCGGCAACGTGACCCCGTCCGGCCAGCCGTTCGACGGCCTGACCGGAACCGAGTCCAACCCGGGCTCCAACGGCCAGCCGGTCACCGTATTCCGGATCGAGCCCACCACCCCCAGCGCGTACTACATGCCAGGCGCCGACCCCGGCGAAGGCTACATGGCCACCAACAGCGAGCTGTACGGCAGCACCAACGGCCCGGCGTCCTCCGGGCAGGCGGCCACCTACCAGGGCTTCGTGACCGACTTCGCCTACACCCTGAACTGGCAGTCCAAGGAACCTAGCCAGTGGCCGATCGTGTCCGGCACCGTCGAGGGCGACATCATGGGCTGCTTCACGCCCGAGACGCTGCCCGTGCTGTCCGCGCTGGCCAAGGGCTACGCGGTCTGCGACCAGTGGTTCTCCTCGGTGCCGACCGAGACCCTGCCCAACCGGGCCTTCGCCTGCGCGGCGACCAGCCAGGGGCACATGGACGACAAGACCCACACGTTCACCTCGCCGACCATCTTCGGCCTGCTCGGCGCGGCGAACCTCGGCTGGGCGATCTACGGCTACGACGCCGAGCCGCTCACCAAGAACACGTTCACCCAGATCAGCTCCGCGGCCGCCAGCCACTTCGGGAAGTTCACCGACTTCCAGGCCGCCGCGGCGGCCGGCACCCTCGGCGCCTATACCTTCCTGGAGCCGAGCTGGAGCTCATCGGGCAACAGCCAGCACCCGAACTACGACGTGGCCCTCGGCGAGCAGCTCATCCACGACGTGTACGAGGCGCTGCGCGCGGGTCCGGGCTGGCCGGGGACGCTGCTGGTGATCACCTACGACGAGCACGGCGGCTGCTACGACCACGTGCCGCCGCCCTGGGGAGCCGTGCCGCCCGACAACGACGCGGGGGAGTTCAGCTTCGGCTTCGACAGGTTCGGGGTCCGGGTGCCGACCGTCCTGGTCTCCCCGCTGATCGCGGCGGGTACCGTGTACCGGGCACCGGCCGGGGGGACGCCGCTGGACCACACGTCGGTCCTGAAGACCGTCGAGCAGCGCTGGAACCTGCCCACGCTGACCGCGCGGGACGCGGCCGCGCCCGGGTTCGGTGACGTGTTCACGCTCACCACGCCGCGGACCGACGACGTGCTCGCGGGCGTCACCGTGCCGGTCTCGTCGGGCCCGGGTCCCGCGGTCGGCACCGTCTCCCACCTGGTGGCCGTCCGCGCCGAGCTGATCGGCCGGCGGCTTCCGGCCGGCCTTTCCCCCGACACCCGCCCGCCCGCGGTCCACCCGGCTTGACGCGACCGCGCTCGGCCTCCTAGCGTTTTTGCAGCCATAACGAACAGCAGCTCTCATATCTGGTCGACGGGGGACCAGCTGACGCGGTACACGAACAACACAGGTCCGGGCAGCCCAGCGCGCACGGTTGCCCCTACCGAGCCTGCCGTTACCCCTGAGCCCGCGCATCCGGCGCGGCCCTGGCTCGACCGCCGGCGCCTCATGGCCGTCTACGGGGTGTTCGGCGCCTACGCGGTCATCGACGCCATCTTCTCCGCAGGAGAGGACCAGGTTCTGGGCCATCTGGGCCACGTGCGGCTACGCCGTGGCCCTGCTCATGCTCTGGCGCTGGCCTTACCGGACCGCAGCCGTCATGGTCTCGGTGGCGCTGGCCGTGCTCGCCCCGCTGCTGTGGCTCTCCGTGGCCTATCCCCTCGAAGAGGGCATGTTCGTCATCGACCGGGCGGCGGCACTGCTGCTGCACCACGGCACGCCGTACCTGTACGCCTCCCAGGTCACCCGCTACCTCTCCTACAACCCGTATATGCCGGTCATGACCCTGTTCGGCCTGCCGTTCGCGGCCGGGCTGCGCGGCCTGGCCGGTAATTCCGGCGTGTGGATCGCCGTGGCCAGCGTGATCCTGCTGGCCGCCGCGTTCTGGACCGCGGTCCCGCATCGTGGCTGCCGCGAATGCCGGCGCGACGCGCTGCTCGGCACGGCGATCGCGGTGGCCTCGCCGGTGATAGGCCTCAACCTGGCCGTCATCACCACCGACCCGCCCGTGCTCGCGCTGATGCTGCTGTCGCTGGCCCTGGCGATCCCCCGGGAGCCGCAGTCCACCGCCGCGCGAGCCGCCTCCGGACTGGCCGGGAAACTGAACACCGCGGCCGCGCGGACCATCGGCTCCGGCGTGGCCCTGGCCCTGGCCTGCGACCTGAAGTCCACCGCCTGGCTCGCGGTCCCGGTCATGGCCGTGCTGTTCGCGTCCCGTGACGGCGCCCGCGCCGCCTGGCGGTTCCTCGTGGCCCTGGTGGTCACCGGTGCCGCCCTGATCGTGGTGCTGGCGCCCGCCGTGCTGGTCAAGCGGGGAGCGGCCACGGCGCTGGTGCAGAACAGCGTGCTGTTCCCGCTCGGCCTGACCCGCATCAAGACGCCGGCCGAGAGCCTGCTCCCCGGGCACCTGCTCACCGCCATGGGCACGGCCGGGCACGTCATCTCGGTCGGCCTGCTGCTCGCGGCCGGCCTGGCCGTGGCGATCTCGCTGGTCATCCGGCCGCCGCGTGACGTTCCGTCGGCGACCTTGCGGCTGGCGGCGGGGCTGGCGCTGATGTTCCTGCTCGGGCCCAACGTCCGGTTCGGGTACTTCATCTACCCGCTCGGCCTGGTCGGCTGGCTGGCCCTGACCGGGCAGAGAAGGCGGGCCCCGGCGTCAGCGGAGCACGTCGTCGGCGACCGCTAGCAACTGGCGGGTGATCGATCGCAGCACGGGGAGCCTGGCCAGCCGGATCAGGCGCTCCGCGATCGGCGCCGTCGAGTCGATGAGCCGGTAGGTCTTCTCGCACCCGGGCGAGGTGTCGTGCACCCAGTACAACACGATCCCCATCGAGTAGAGCCACAGCAGTTCCGGCAGCCGCGCTCGCAGGCTGGCCGGGACGCGGATGCGCGCCCCGCTGACCACCTCGGCGTATAGCGTGATCGCGGCGTCCCTGGTGGGGGAGGACTCCTTGCTGAACGGGCTCAGCGGGCTGGCCGGCTCGGCCGCGTGCTTGTACAGCCTGGCCGCGAAGCCGTGATACGGAGCCTGCACGTCGATCAGCGCCCGGAGCACGCCCCTGATCCTGGGGCCGAGCCTGGTTTCGCCATCCAGCACCGCGCGGCACGCCGCCGCGTGATCAGCCTGGTTCCGCGCGTAGTACTCCTGGATCAGTTCTTCCTTGGAGTCGAAGTAGTGGTACGCGTTCCCCGTGGCCACGCCCGCTTCCGCGGCGATCGCTCGCATCGTGGTGGCCTCGTAGCCGTTCTCCCGAAACAGCCGCATCGCGGCCTCGGCGATCACCCGGCGCGTCTGCTCGCCCTTGGTGCTCCGCGGCCCGGACGGACCGGAATCCGGCCTTTCTGCTCTACGTCTCGTGACACGGCCGACACTCTACGGTGATCGCCATGTCGCCCGCAGGCGTTCGATCGAAGATTTTGAACACGTTCAAATTTCGTTCGTGAGACTCGGGCCCGCAGGCTCGCGTGACAAGCTGAGGCCAAGCGGCCGGAAAGCCGGAAAGGAGTGCGAGCATGCGCGTGGTGGAGATCGGGCGCCGGGGCGGCCCGGAGGTACTCGGCATGGCCGAACGGCCGGCCCCGGTGCCGGGACCGGGTCAGGTGGTCGTCCAGGTCGCCGCGGCCGGCGTCAACTACATGGACATCTACGCGCGCGAAGGCCTCGGCGGCTACGAGCCCCAGTTGCCCTACGTTCCCGGCGGGGAGGGCGCGGGCGTCATCACCGCCATCGGCGCGGGCGTCACCCGGCTGGCCGCCGGCGACCTGGTGGCCTGGGCCGGCCCCGGAGGCGGTTACGCCGAGCAGGTGGCCCTGCCCGCCGCCAGCGTCGTTCCGGTTCCGGCCGGGATCAGCGCGAGGATCGCCGCCGCGGCGATCCTCCAGGGCATGACCGCGCACTACCTGGTCACCAGCACCTATCCGGTACAGGAAGGCGACGTGACGGTGGTGCACGCGGCGGCGGGCGGGGTCGGGCTGCTGCTCACCCAGATGGTCAAGCGGCGCGGCGGCGTGGTGATCGCCACCACCTCAGGCGGGGGCAAGGACGAACTCGCGCGCTCGGCGGGCGCGGATCACGTGACCGGTTACGACCGCTTCCGTGACGTTGTCGACCAGGTCACGGGCGGTGTGGGCGCGCACGTCGTGTACGACGGAGTGGGAAAGGACACCTTCGACGACAGCGTGGCGGCGCTGCGCCGCCGCGGCATGATGGTGCTCTACGGTGCCGCCAGCGGGCAGGTGCCGCCGTTCGACATCCAGCAGCTCAACCGTGGTGGTTCGCTGTTCGCCACCAGGCCGACCCTGGTCCACTACATCGCCGACGTCGACGAGTTGCGCTGGCGGGCCGGCGAGGTGTTCGACTGGATCGCCCGCGGCGAACTCGACGTGCGGATCGGCGGCACCTACCCGCTGGCCGACGCCGCCCAGGCGCAGCGCGACCTGGCCGCCCGCCGCACCACCGGCAAGCTCCTCCTGATCCCCTGATCCCCTGATCCTCTGACCCAGCGTGACCCAGCGCGCCGAGAGTGAGCCACGTGGCACACAGGGCCCGATAGACGGGCCCGGGGGCACACGCGGCCCGTCATCCGGCGCGAGGCGAGTGGGCCACGTGGCACACAGGGCCCGATAGAAGGGCCCGGGGGCACACGTGGCCCAGCCCGGACCTTGCCCTGGCGCGCGCGCCACCGTCCGTTCGGCCACGGCCAGCGCCGACCCTTCCCCAGCGCGCGCGCCACCGTCCGTTCGGCCACGGCCAGCGCCGACCCTTCCCCCCGGCGCGCGCACCATCGTTCGTTTGGCTAAAGGATTATTTTCCCTTTCAGATAGTTTTAGTTGCTGATGCCCGAACGCCCCGCGCCCGGCCGACGCCGGTCCTACCAGACCACGCTGCTGGTCGTGGCCGTGGTGGCGGCCGGGCTGAACCTGCGCACCGCGATTACCAGCCTGCCGCCGCTGTTCCCCGACCTGTCCGCGCGGCTGCACCTGTCCTCGGCTGTACTTTCGCTGCTGGCCACCACGCCGGTGATCTGCTTCGGCGTGGTCTCCGCCTTCGCCGCCTGGATCAACAGGCGCTGGGGCGAGGAGCGTGTCCTGCTGGTCGCGCTGATCTTGCTCACCGCCGGGCTGCTGCTGCGCGGCGTGTCGCCGTCGATCATGCTGTTCCCGGGCACGGCGCTGGCGGCCAGCGCGATCGCCGTCCTCAACGTGCTGCTGTCCAGCATGGTCAAGCGGCGCTGGCCGGCCCGAGCCGGATTCCTGATCGGCATCTACCTGACCGCGCTGTCCGTCGGTGCGATCCTGTCCTCGCTGATCAGCGTGCCGCTCTACCAGGCCTCGGGCGGTTCGATACCGCTCGCGCTGGGTCTGTGGGCGGGCCCGGCCGCGCTGGCCGTGCTGCTGTGGCTGCCGCAGCTCCGGTACGGAAGGCCCGGCGTTACCCGGTCGGCCGCGGAACCCCCGCCGCGCCAGCCCCGTGTCGGCCAGCCCCGTGTCGGCCAGCCCCGTGTCGGCCAGCCCCGTATCGGCCAGCCCCGTGTCGGCCAGCCCCGTGTCGGCCAACACTGCGCCCGCCCGGATCAAGCTGTACCGGTACGCACTCACCTGGCAGGTCACGGCGTTCATGGGGCTGCAGAGCCTGCTGTACTACGCGGCGCTGTCCTGGCTGCCGACCATCTTCCAGGACCGCGGCTCTTCGGCCGTCGCGGCCGGGAACCTGCTGGCCCTGATGGCCGTGGGTAACTTCGCCACCTCGCTGCTGGTGCCGGTGCTCGCTCACCGTACTCCCAGCCAGCGCGCCCTCGTCGTGCCCAGCCTGATCGGCACCGCGGTCGGCCTGGCCGGATCGCTGTGGGCGCCGCTGGGCACGGCTCCGCTGTGGATCCTGGTGCTCGGCGTCAGCCAGGGATCCTGCCTCGGCCTGGCCATCTTCTTCATGATGGCGCGGGCCCCGGATCCCGGGACGGCCGCGTCGCTGTCCGGCTTCGCGCAGTCGGTCGGCTACCTGGTCGCCTGCGCCGGGCCGCTGGAGGTCGGGCTGCTGCACACGGCCACAGGCAGCTGGAACATCCCGATGGTCCTGCTGCTAATTCTCGCAGGCTGCGAGCTTGCCGTCGGTGTCCTTGCCGCCCGGCCGCTGGTGCTTCCGGCTGCCCCAGGGGGGTACGGGGGGACGGGCAGTCCCCCCGTGCTCGGGGGTTACCCAAGGGGGGTCCGGGGGGATGGGTCCCCCCGGGAGAGAAGAGCCGCCCCCCGGGGGTAAGCAGCGAGTACGACGCGCGTGTCGGGTCCGCGCGAGCTATCTCGTGATCACGGCCGTAGACTCGGCTCGATCGCGACGCGCCAGGCCCGCGCAGCACACGAGGAGCAACCGCCGTGCCCCTGCTGGACAGCATTAACGGCCCCGATGACCTCAAGGAACTAAGCCAGGACCAGCTCACCCGCCTGGCCGCGGAGATCCGCGACGTTCTCGTCGAGACGGTGACCAGGACGGGCGGTCACATCGGGCCGAACCTCGGCGTAGTCGAGCTCACGATCGCGGTGCACAGGGTCTTCGACTCGCCGAAGGACCGTATCGTCTTCGACACGGGTCACCAGTCGTACGTGCACAAGCTGCTGACCGGCCGCGCCGCGCAGTTCGGCACGCTGCGCCAGCGCGGCGGGCTGACTGGCTACCCGTCCCGGGCCGAGTCCGAGCACGACCTGGTGGAGAACTCGCACGCCTCGACCGGCCTGTCCTACGCCGACGGCCTGGCCAAGGCCTACAAGCTGCGCGGCGAGCCGGACCGGACCGTGGTCGCCGTCATCGGCGACGGCGCGCTCACCGGCGGCATGGCCTGGGAGGCGCTGAATAACATTGCCGCGGCCAAGGACTCGCGGCTGGTCATGATCGTCAACGACAACGGCTGGTCCTACCAGCCCACCATCGGCGGCCTGGCCGAGCACCTGGCCGCGATCCGGATCAGCCAGCGGTACGAGCACGTGCTCGACTACATCAAGACCACGCTGTCCCGCACGCCGCTGGTGGGACCGCCGCTGTACGGGACGCTGCACGGCATCAAGAAGGGCATCAAGGACGTCCTGCAGCCGCAGGTGATGTTCGAGGACCTGGGCATCAAGTACGTCGGTCCGATCGACGGCCACGACGAGCGGCTGCTGGAGCACGCGCTGCGCCGGGCCCGTGACTTCGGCGGGCCGGTGATCGTGCACGTGATCACCAGGAAGGGCCTCGGTTACGCGGACGCCGAGCAGAACGAGATCGACTGCCTGCACCAGGTGCCCGCGGCCGGCGCCGCCCCAGGGACGTGGAGCCGGGTGTTCGGCGACGAGCTGCTGGCCATCGGCGAACGTCGGCCCGATGTCGTCGCGATCACCGCCGCGATGCTGTACCCGACCGGCCTGGCGCAGTTCGCCGCGGCCTACCCGGACCGGGTCTACGACGTCGGGATCGCCGAACAGCACGCGGTGACCAGCGCCGCGGGCCTGGCCATGGGCGGCCTGCACCCGGTGGTGGCCATCTATTCCACGTTCCTCAACCGGGCCTTCGACCAGGCGCTGATGGATGTGGGCCTGCACCGGCTCCCGGTGACGCTCGTCCTGGACCGGGCCGGGGTGACCGGGCCGGACGGGGCCAGCCACCACGGCATGTGGGACGGGTCGCTCATGCAGCTCGTCCCGGGCATGAAGATCGCGGCGCCCCGGGACGCCAGGCGGGTCGCCGAACTGCTCAACGAGGCGGTCGCGGTATCCGACGGGCCGACCGTGGTCAGGTTCCCCAAGGGCAAGGTGGGCGGCGAGGTCGAGGCCGTGGCCAAGCTCGGCGGCATGGACGTGCTGCGCGAGCCAGGCCCGGGCCTGGGCGCGGACGTCCTGCTCGTCGGTGCCGGGCCGATGGCGCTGACCGGCCTGGAGGTCGCGGACCGGCTCGCAGATCACGGGATCGGGGTCACCGTGGTCGACCCGCGCTGGACCAAGCCCGTCGACGAGGCCCTGGTCGGCGCCGCCCGGCGGCACCGCCTGGTGGTCACGGTCGAGGACAACGGGCGGGTCGGCGGCTTCGGCGACGCGGTGGCCAGGCTGCTGCGCGACCACGACGCGGACGTGCCGGTGAAGACGTTCGGGCTGCCGCAGGAGTTCCTCTCCCACGGCACGCGCGAGGAAGTCCTGGAAGAGGCGGGCCTGACCTCCCAGCAGCTGGCCCTGCGGATCACCGAGGCCGTGGCCCGCCGGTCATCCGCCGAGGCCCACGACGCCGGCATCCGCGACGCCCGTGAGGCCGCACCGGAAGGCCGGCCGGTCGAGTAGCGTAAGTCTTTATGCTGAACGTAGCCGTGGTCGGCTCTGGTCCTGCCGGTCTCTACGCCGCTGAGGCGCTGATCAAGCAGACTGCGGCGCTGCCGGTGCCGGTGCCGGTGCGGGTCGACGTGATCGACCGCCTGCCCACCCCGTACGGCCTGGTCCGCTACGGCGTGGCGCCGGATCACAAGTCGATCAAGTCGATCGCGCAGTACCTGCGCAAGGTGCTGGAGAGCCCGGACGTCCGCTTCGTGGGCGGGGTGCTGCTCGGCGAGGACGTCACCCGCGACGAACTGCTTTCGGCGTATGACGCGGTGATCTACGCGACCGGCGCGATGCGCGACCGGCGGCTCGGCATACCGGGCGAGGACCTGCCGGGAAGCTACGCTGCCACCGACTTCGTGAACTGGTACTGCGGTCATCCCGACATGGATCCCGGCGCGTTCACCCTGGACGCCGAGTCGGTCGCGGTCATCGGCGTCGGCAACGTCGCCGTCGACGTGGCCAGGATCCTGGCCAGGGACCCCGCCGAACTGCACGCCACCGATGTGCCGCAGCCGGTGCTTGACGCCCTGTACGCGAGCAAGGTCCGCGAAGTGCACATGATCGGCAGGCGCGGGCCGGCGTACGCCAAGTTCACCACCAAGGAACTGCGTGAGCTGGGCGAACTGCCCGGCGTGGAGGTCGTTGTCCACGCCGACGAAGCCGATTTGAACGCGTTCGATTCTTCCGGTGAGGGCGCCAAGCTGGCCGAGGAGGACCGGCGCGTCCGCGGCAACCTGGTGGCCATCTCCAAGTGGGCCAAGGACGGTGACGTGCCGCCGTCTTCCACGGGCCATTCACGGCGGCTGATCGTCAGGTTCTGGCTGCGGCCGGTGGAGATCCTCGGCACCGATCGCGTCACCGGCCTGACCCTCGAGCGCACCGCCATCGACGCCAGCGGGAAGTTCGGGGGCACCGGGCAGTTCGAGACGCTGGACGCGCAGATGGTGCTTCGTTCGGTCGGATACCAGAGCGTGCCGCTGCCCGGCGTGCCGTTCGATTCACGGGCCTCGGTGGTGCCGAACGCGGCCGGCCGCGTCCTCGGTCCCGATGGCTCGCCGCTGCCGGGGGAGTACGTGGCCGGCTGGCTCAAGCGCGGTCCGACCGGCGTGATCGGCACCAACAAGTCCGACGCGGCCGAGACCGTCCGCGGCCTGCTCGAGGATCTGGCGGGCGGCCCCGGCGAGGGCGACACCCCGCTGCCGCGCGCCGGCCTGCTCAGGTTCCCCGAACCGGCCGACCGCGCGGACGCGGACGCCGATGCGGCGGACTGGCCGCTGGCGACCGTGCTCGCCGGGCGCGGGATCACGCCGGTCTCCTACGCCGAATGGCTGCGCATAGAGACCGCCGAAGCCGACCTGGCCAAGGCCCTCGGCCGCGGCGAGCGGGTCAAGCTTCACGACAGCGACGCCATCTGGTCCGCCTGCCGCCCCCCGCGCGGTTAGCGCACGGAGAGCGGCAGGCACGGGGCTCGCGCGGCGGCGGCCCGCTCAGGCCAGGCCCTCGCCGATGAAGTTGAGGGTGAGTTCGGCGAGGTGATCGCGGGTGGCGTCGGGGACGTCGCGGAGCGGCCCCTGGCCGGCGAGCACGGCCAGCCCGTGCACCGTGGACCAGACGGGATACTCGATGCCGTCGCGCCGCCGCCGGTCGAGCACCCCGGCGTCGGCCAGCTCGTCGAGCGCGGCGCGCAGATAATCCAGGGGCGTGCGCTCCGGCCCGGTCCCGCCGTCCGGAACGCCGTAGGCGTGCTGCTGCGGTACCGCGAACGCGGTCGCGAACAGCCCCGGCTCCTCGCGGGCGAACTCCAGGTACGCCGCGCCGATGGCGCCCAGCCGCTGCTGGGCCGCCACCGCATCGCCGTACGCGCCGGGTACCCGGGCGACGCCGGCGGCCATCCGGGCGGCGAGCTCACGCATGGCCGCCGTGCAGACCGCGGCGAGGAGCTCGTCGCGATCGGCGAAGTGCCGGTAGGCAGCGTTGGGCACCACGCCCACCATCCGTGTCGCCTCACGGAGCACCACCGCGTCCGGGCCACCGGCCCGGGCCAGCTCGAGCCCTGCGGCCACGAGGCCGTCGCGGACCGCACCCCGCGGCCGTCGCCGCCGTTCTGCCTCGTGTATCTCCGCTGATCGGCCCGCTGTCACGACGACAGCCTATAACAAGTGGACAGCGTCCACTATGACGAGTTATTGTGTACAGCGTCCACTAAATGTCCCGGGGGCCAACCGGCCCCTGACCCGAGAGGGAATCACCATGACCCGGATGACCCCGCTGCTCGAGCGAAACGAGCAGTTCGCCCGCACCTACACCCCGGCGGCACTCGGCGTGCCTGCCGCGCAGATGCTCATCGTTACCTGCCTCGACCACAGGGTCGACCCCGCGATCGTCCTCGGCCTCCAGCTCGGCGACGCTCCCGTCATCCGCAACGCGGGAGGACGCGTCACCCAGACCGTCATCGACGACATCGCCTACCTCGCCTTCCTCGCCGGGCAGCTGTTCGGCGACCAGGGCGCGGCTGACGGCCGCGACCAGGCGCGGCTGGCACTCTCTTCGAAGTCGCGGTCGTCCACCACACCCAGTGCGGAACCAGCCTGAACGCCGACCCCGGCTGGCGGCACCAGGCCGCCGAGGCGACCGGCCTGTCCGAGGCCGCGCTCGAAGCCTCCGCCGTCGCCGACCCGTACGCCACCGTCCGCGCCGACGTCGAGCTCCTGCTCGCCTCACCCCTGCTCTCGCCGAAGGTGAGCGTCTCCGGCCACGTGTACGACATCGCCACCGGCCGCCTCACCACCACCATCGACGCCCGCTACCCCGAGTTGGCCGCCTAACGCTCCGTCAGAATGTCACTGCCGCTCGGCATTATGGGTCCAGAAGGCGGGACGGCCATAGTGCGCGAAGGAGAGCGGGATGGTTGACCACAATGGCGTCCTGACAATGCAGAGGCTGCTGCTGGCCGGGACGCTCGGACTGAGCATGGCACGCAAGGCGGCGGCGATCCTCGAGGGCGAGACGGATTCCGAGACAACGCTGCCACCGTTGCAAGCTCCCGACAGCCAGATACCCCAGGATCTGCGGCCGCCCGAAGGCGCGGTGCTGCGGGCGATCCTGGACGCGGCGAACGAGTGCCTGGGGCACTTCGATGACCGGCCGCCGGGGGAGAGGTGGTGCGACGCGCTGTTCCACCTGCTCGACCTGGCGGCGTTCGCCGCTGACCTCGGCGCACCAGCCGCGTAAAACCAGGGCCGAGCCAGGCGAAGACGCGGGCGGCCGGGGACGGGCACGATACGTGCCAGCCAAGGTCGCCCGCACACCAAGCCGCGCACCGCAAGATTTCCGGAAAATCTTCCCGAAGAGAACTAAAAGTGGCGTTACAGGGTTAGCTCGGGCTCCGGCGGGGGATCGTCCAAGCATCGCCAGAGGGGTCCGCGATGACGAGATACGGCCATATCGCATGGCGCGTAATCGCTTTGGTGGCTTTTGCCGGGACTGCCGCACTTGCCGTCACCCTCACCCGCGTTCCCCCAAATCACGCGTCCCTGTCGTCCAACCTGACCCTCAGCCCGTGCGCCTCCTCCGGGCTTGACGCCTGGGTCGGCCTCGGAACGACCGGATCGACGTCCATCCCCGGCAACGGGCACCATGTCCAGGCCGATACCACCTACTACACGCTGGAATTCACCAACGTGACGGCGCGCTCGTGCAGCCTTTACGGCTATCCCGAAGTGTCCGCCTACGTCGGCAGCCAGATCACCGGAACCCAGATCGGCAGCCCGGCGACCCAGGACACCACGATCCGCCCGCAGCCGGTGACCCTCGCTCCGGGGGCGACGGCGCACTCGGTGCTCCGCGTCACCGGCACCGACCAGTTCCAGCCGACCGCCTGCGTCCGGGTGACCGCGCCCGAGCTGCGGGTCATGCTGCCCCACCAGGGCTTGCGCGGCCGGCCAGCGTTCGTGCCGATCGCCCTGCCGGCCTGCTCCAAGAAGGGCCCGAAGTTCCTGAGCGTGCAGGCCATCCAGCCGCGGCCCGGCATCCCCGGGTTCATGGTGCCCTGACTGTAGGCTGCCACCACCGTTCGTTCGGGATAAAGATCTGACCATTTCATGTTGAGCATGTGACGGGGAGAATGGAGTCCATGGGTGTCAGCCAGATGAGCATCTCACCGCGGGAAGGGCCACACGAAGAACCACCGCACGGACCGCAGCTAGCCAGCCGGGGAGAAACGGAGGGCCAGGGCGGTCAGGGGGTCCAAGGGGCCAGGGGGTCCAGGGGGATGAGGCGGATATGCCCGAAGAGCGTTATCTGGACCGGGAGGAAAGCTGGCTCAGGTTCAACGAGCGCGTCCTCGAGCTGGCGGAGGACGAATCCGTCCCGCTGCTCGAGCGAGTGCGGTTCCTGGCCATCTTCGCCAACAACCTGGACGAGTTCTTCATGGTCCGGGTGGCCGGGCTGGTCCGGAGAATGGTGGCGGGCTTCCCGGTCGAGGGCGCCGGCGTCCGGCTGCCCCGCCAGGTGCTGGAGAACACCCTGGAGCTGGCCGGCCAGCTCACCGTCAGGCACGCCCGCGTGTTCAGCGAGCGGATCACCCCCGAACTTGCCGAGCACGGCATCGAGATCCTGCGCTGGAAGGAACTGTCCACGACCGAGCGTGACACGCTCAGCGAGCTGTTCCGGCAGCGCATCTACCCGGTGCTCACCCCGCTGGTGGTGGACCCGGCGCACCCGTTCCCGTTCATCTCAGGCCTGTCGCTCAACCTCGCGGTGATGATCGCCGATCCGAGGACGGACGCCACGGTGTTCGCCAGGGTCAAGGTGCCGCCGCTGCTGCCCAGGTTCCTCGCGGTCGGGCAGAACAGGTACGTGCCGATCGAGGACGTCATCGCCGCGCACATGACCGACCTGTTCGGCGGCGTGGAGGTGCTCGAGCACCACGTGTTCCGGGTCACCCGCATCAGGGACCTCGAGGTGGACGAGGACCTCACCGAGAACCTGCTGCAGGCGATGGAGCGCGAACTTGTGCGGCGCAGGTTCGAGCCCGCGGTGCGGCTCGAGGTCGAGGACACCATGTCGACCGACGTGCTGGAACGCCTGGTCACCGAGCTGGACGTCGACGCCCGCGCCGTGTACCGGGTGCCGGGCCCGCTCGACCTGAGCGGATTGTCCACCATTGCCGACCTGAACATCGGGGAGCTGCGCTACCCGGCGTTCGTTCCCTCCACCCGGGAGATACCGCAGGACGCCAGCATCTTCACCGCGATCACCGAACGCGACATCCTCGTCCAGCATCCCTACGACTCCTTCGCCGCCTCGGTCGAGGCCCTGATCGAGGAGGCGGCCGAGGACCCGGGCGTGCTGGCCATCAAGCAGACGCTGTACCGGACCAGCGGCCAGTCGCCGATCGTGGACGCGCTTATCGAGGCGGCCGAAGCCGGCAAGCAGGTCGTCGTCGTGGTGGAGATCAAGGCCAGGTTCGACGAGCGCGCCAACATCGCCTGGGCCCGCAAGCTGGAGGAGGCGGGCTGTCACGTCGTCTACGGGTTCGTCGGCCTCAAGACGCACTGCAAGATGGCGCTCATCGTGCGGCAGGAACCCGACGGGACGCTGCGCCGGTACTGCCACCTCGGCACGGGCAACTACCATCCGACCACGGCCCGGCTGTACGAGGACTTCGGCCTGCTCACCGCCGATCCCGCGGTCGGCGAGGACGTCACCGCGCTGTTCAACCACCTCACCGGGTACAGCCGCACCGGGTCCTACGGCAGGCTGCTGGTCGCGCCGGAAGAAATGCGCAACGGCATCGTGCGCCGGATCGACCGCCAGGTGGAGCGGCACCGCGCGGGCCTGCCCGCTAGGGTCGTGTTCAAGTCCAACGCGCTGGTCGACGAGGTGGTGGTCGACGCGCTGTACCGGGCCTCGCGCGCCGGAGTCCCGGTCGACCTGTGGGTGCGCAGCATCTGCGCGCTGCGGCCTGGCATCCCCGGGCTTTCCGAGAACATCAGGGTTCGCAGCGTGGTGGGCCGGTTTCTCGAGCACTCGCGCGTCTACGCGTTCGGCACCGGCGAGGACGAGGACAGCGAGGTGTGGATCGGCAGCGCCGACATGATGCACCGCAACCTGGACCGCCGGGTGGAACTCCTCGTGCTGGTGAGCGATCCCGGCCATCAGCGTCGGCTGCGCGGGTTCCTCGACCTCGGCATGGACGACGGCACGTCGTCGTGGTGGCTCGGCCCGAACGGCTACTGGACCCGGCACAACCGCGACGAGTCCGGCAATCCGCTGCGGGACATCCAGGAGACCCTGGTCAGGGAACGGCGGGGTCGTTCGGCCGATGACTCGGGTTTACGGCGCGACTGGTAGCGTCCAGCCTGTGAGCGTTCACACGGTGAGCCCCAGCCGGTGAGCGAGGCGATCCTGGCTGCGGGCGCCGTGGTGTGGCGGCCTGCGGCTCACGGGGCAGGTGGGGTCGAGGTGCTGGTCGTGCACCGGCCCAAGTACGACGACTGGTCGCTGCCCAAGGGCAAGCGCGAGCCCGGGGAGCACGTCCTGCTCACCGCGGTGCGGGAGGTTCACGAGGAGACCAGCGTCCGTCCCGTGCTCGGCCCCCGGCTGCGGACCGTGGAATACCTCGCCCGCGGCCGGCCCAAGCAGGTCGACTACTGGTCGGCGCCGGGCGCCGGCGACCATGCCGCGGCCAGCCATGAGGTCGACGCCGTGGCCTGGCTGGCGTGGCCGCAGGGCCGGGAGCGGCTCAGCTACCCGCACGACGCGGACGTGATCGCGTGCCTGCAGCCACGCAAGACGGTGCCGTTGGTGCTGGTCAGGCACGCCTCGGCGGGCCTGAAGGGCGACTTCCCCGGCGATGACCTGCTCCGGCCGCTCGATGCCGAGGGCGCGCTGGACGCGGTGCTGCTGTCCAGCCTGGTGTCCTGCTTCGCGCCCCGCGCCCGGGTCATCAGCTCGCCCGCGCTGCGCTGCCTCCAGACCGTCCGCCCGTACGCGGCGGGCTTCGGGGGGTCCGTCGAGGCTGAGGCCGCACTATCGGTGCCCGGCCGCCCGGGCGAATTTTCTTTTGACCGAACGGAGCATGCTGACAGCCTCCGCCACCTGGTCCGCGCCCTCGTGGCGGACGCCCAGCCTGCGGTTGTCTGCCTGCACAGGGAGAACCTGCCCGTCGCGCTGGCCGCCGCGTGCTCGGTGCTGGGCGCGCCGTCGGCTGCGGCAGACCTGGACTCGTCGCTGCCCAAGGGCGCCTTCTGCGTCGTGCACGCCGCCGAGGGGGAGCTAGCCGGCCTGGAGCGCTACGAGCTCGGAGACTCGGCGCCCTCCTGAGCCCCCCGGCCTCTCTGGGTCCCGGCACCATCCTGGACCCTCTCGCTCTCCTGCGGGCCAGCACCCTCCTGCGGGCCAGCACCCTGCTGCGGGCCGGCGCTCTCCTGCGGGCCAGCACCCTGCTGCGGGCCAGCACCCTGCTGCGGGCCGGCGCTCTCCTGCGGGCCAGCACCCTGCTGCGGGCCGGCGCTCTCCCGCGGGCCGGCGCTCTCCTCCGCATCAGTGCTCTGCTGCGGACCAATGCTCTCTCGAGATGCAGAGTCCTCTCCGGCCACAATGCTTTCCTGGATCTCAGCACCCTTCTGGACCTCAGGATCCTCCTGGGCCTCAAGCTTTTCTTGCGCCTCGCGGGCTGTCCGCTGGCGGGACCGGCGGCGACGGCGCATGACGCGGCGGACGATATAGGCCGCTAGCAGGACCGCCGCCGCGATCAGCGCGTAGTAGGAGTAGTCGGTGATGTAGTGGTAGATCGTGATGATGTGGTTGCCGGCCAGGTAGCCGAGGCTCACCCAGGTGCCCACCCACAAAGCGGCGCCGATCGCGTTGAAGAAGACGAAACGTCGCCAGTGCATGCCGCTGATGCCGGCGATGATGCCGTTTGCCTGGCGCAGTCCCTCGACGAACCGAGCGATCACGATGATCTTGCCGCCGTGGCGGTCGAAATAGGTCGCGGCTTTGTCCAGGCGCTCCTCGGTGAGGAATATGTAGCGGCCCCATCGCAGGGCGAGCGCGCGCCCGCCGAAATGCCCGATGGCGAAGCCGATGTTGTCCCCGATGATGGCCGCGATGAAGCCGACGACACCGACCAGTACCACATTGAGCCTGCCCGCGCCCGCGAAGATCGCGGCGGCGATGAGGATGGTCTCGCCGGGGACGGGAACCCCGAAGTCTTCGACCATGACCAGGAGCAGGACCGCCCAGTAGCTGTAATGCTCGAGGTAAGGCGCTACGACATTGAGGAAGCCTGGCAGCGTCGGTGCCGGATTGCTTGCCAGTGCGGCAGTGAGCGCGGTCAGTACCAGTAGGATCGCCCCTCGGCTCGGCGGTGAGCTACAGCGTATCCGCCCCGTCGGCCTGGGCTCCGGCCAGCGCCAGGGCCAGGGGCCCGGCGGTGAGCTCGATCTGCCAGGGTCGTGCTCCGTACCCGGCCAGGGCCAGGCTAACCGTGTCGGTGTCGCATGGCTGCGGCGGATCCCAGCTGAGCCTGCGCAACGCGTCTGGGGCCAGGAGGTTCTCCACGGGCAGCCTGCTGGCTTCGGCGACGGCCGTGACCGCCGCGCGCGCCGCCGCCAGGCGAGCCGCGGCGGCGGGATCCCGTTCGGCCCAGCGGTGTGCGGGCGGCGGCCCGTTCGGTACCGGGCCGCCGGTGGCGTCGGGCAGTTCGCTGTCGTCGCTGGCCCGCGCCCGCCCGATCGCCGCCAGCCAGTCCTTTTCATGCCGACGGGCCTGACGGCCGGCGAAACCGCTGATCCGGGAGAGCTGCCCGGGGCTGGCCGGCAATGACCTGGCCGCCTCGACGATCGCGGTGTCCGGCAGCACGCGCCGGGGTGACAGGTCCGCGGCCTGGGCGATCCTGTCCCTGGTCGTCCACAGTTCGCGCACCACCGCCAGCCCGCGGCGGGACTGCACCCGGTGGATTCCCGAGGTCCGGCGCCACGGATCCGGCCGTGGCGGGGGCGGCTTGGCCACGAGCACCGCCGCGAATTCCTGGCGGGCCCATTCGGTCTTGCCCTGCTCGTCGAGTTCTGCGGCGAGCGCGTCGCGCAGTTCGATCAGCACCTCGACGTCGAGCGCCGCGTAACGCAGCAGTTCCTCCCGCAGCGGGCGGACCGACCAGTCGGCCGCCGAATGGCCCTTCTCCAGGTGGAACCCGAGCACCTCCTCGACCAGCGTGCCCAGGGCCACCCTCGGGTAGCCGAGCAGCCGCCCGGCCAGCTCGGTGTCGAACAGCTGCCGCGGCCGGAATCCGACCTCGGCCAGGCAGGGCAGGTCCTGCGACGCCGCGTGCAGGATGGCCTCCGCGTCCTGGAGCGCGGCATCCACGCCGGAAAGCTCCGGGCACGCGATGGGATCGATGAGCACCGTGCCCGCCCCGGCGCGGCGCAGCTGGACCAGGTAGGCACGCTGGCCGTAGCGGTAACCGGAGGCCCGCTCGGCGTCGACCGCCACGGGCCCGTCGCCGCGCGCGAGCCGGTCGGTGACGTCGGCTAGCGCGGCATCGGTCTCGACGACGGCGGGCAGGCCGTCACGGGGCTCGAGCAACGGGACAGGTGTGCCAGCCCCGTCGACCTCACTGCCTGCGCTCACCCTCGCCCCGGCGGCCGCAGCGCCCGTGTACCTTGCGGTTCCAGGCCGGCCGCGGCGGACAGGCAGTCGCACCAGGCCGAGATGTGCGCCGACAGGTCGAGGGCGTCCAGGTCACTGCCGCCCCGTCCGTTGGACTTGGCGGATGCCTTACGGCCCTTGGCTTCCGTGGGCCCGGCCGGGGACCAGGAGGCGCGCAGCTCGAAACCGGTGAGCGGTAGCTCGTCCCGCTTAGCGCCGAAGCCTTCGGTGATGACCCTGGTCACCGTGCCGCTGGGCACCGCATAGCCCGGCACGTGCGCGTCCAGCGCCTCGGACAGCCAGCTCCAGCCGACCTCGCCGAGCAGCGGATCGGCCGCGATCTCCGGTTCCACCTCGGCGCGGATGTATGCCACCAGCCGGAACACGCCATCCCAGCCGTCCTGGCCGTCCGGGTCGTAGAGGAGTACCAGCCGGCCCCAGGCGACGTCCGCGCCGTCCCGCTGGACGGTCGCCGCGATCGCCGTGGCGTATGGGGCCAGCCGCTTGGGCGCGGGGACGTCCTCGAAGATGAGGTCGCGCTCGGCCTGGGCGTCCCGGCCCGCCGTGAAGGCGGTCACGGCCGCCGCGAACGTCGACTCAGCCGGAGAGCCGAAATCGTCCGCGGGCGTACCCGCACCCCCCGCTGGCGCGGGCTGGGCCTGCGGTGATGCTGCACTTCGGCCGGGCTTCGCACCCTGCCGTCGCGCCGCTCCAGGTCGCGTCGTGCGCCGATTCTCTGGCCCGTCAGCCGGCCTCATGACCCGAGCGTACGTGTCGCTCATCCGCTTCTCACGCGACGCCGCGTAGATTCATGCCGAAACACCGTGTTTCATGCGAGTTGACCGGTTCAGATTCAGCCTAGAACCAGTAGGGATGTGTTGGTCCGGTTATGCGGCCCTTTCAGGCCGCAGCGACGTGCTGCCGCTGGTGACATGCTGGCGCACCGGGAGGCCGATGAACAGGGCATCGCCGCACACAGAACAACCCCACTCCGGGCAGTCGCCGTCCGGGACGTCCGGGCAGCTGGTCGGCTCCGCGTGCAGCTGCTCGAACGGTCGCTCCCCGCCGCACCCGGTGCAGTACCTGGTCAGAAGCGTCATCGTGGCGACCTCCTCGGTGCGGCGCAACACGGGACTTGCAACGGAAAAATCAGGGTTGCTGCCGATAGTGGCATGGCCGCCCGGCGATTCGTGGGATCTCCGGCGGCGTGTCTCCGGGTGGCGACCGGGCTCTGCTGTGAAACGATCCCCGGCGTGCACCTATGTGAGACGATCCCAGACGTGACCGTACGTCCGGAGAAATCCGCTTTCCTGCTGGCCTGCCGGAGGGAGCCCGTTCCCCACACGCCCGTCTGGTTCATGCGGCAGGCAGGCCGCTCGCTGCCCGAGTACCGCAAGGTGCGAGAGGGCATCTCGATGCTCGATTCGTGCACCCGGCCCGACCTGATCACCGAGATCACCATGCAGCCGCTCCGCCGGTACGACGTCGATGCGGCCATCCTGTTCAGCGACATCGTGGTCCCGCTGCGCGCGGTGGGAATCGACGTCGACATCAAGGCGGGCATCGGGCCGGTGGTGGACACCCCGGTCCGGAGTTCGGCGGATCTGGCGCGGCTGCGCACCCTCGAGCCCGGTGACGTGCCGTACGTCACCGAAGCGGTACAGATGCTGATCGCCGAGCTCGGCGACCGGCCGCTGATCGGCTTCGCGGGCGGGCCGTTCACGCTCGCGTCCTACCTGGTCGAAGGGGGACCGTCGAAGAATCACGACCGGACCAAGGCGCTGATGTACGGCCACCCCGAGTTGTGGCACGCGCTGCTCGGCCGTCTCGCCGACATCACGATCTCCTTCCTCCAGATCCAGGTCACGGCGGGCGCCTCGGCCATCCAGCTCTTCGACTCCTGGGTCGGCGCGATCGGGCCCGATGACTACCGGCACGCGATCCTGCCGCATACCAGCCGCATCTTCGCCGCGCTCGGTGCCTTCGGCGTGCCGCGCATTCACTTCGGTGTCGGCACCGGCGAGCTGCTCGGGCTGATGGGGGAGGCAGGCGCCGACGTGGTCGGGGTGGACTGGCGAATCCCGCTGGATGAGGCGGTGCGCCGAGTGGAGCCGGGCAAGGCCTTGCAGGGCAACCTGGACCCGGCGGTCCTGCTGGCCCCCTGGGAGGTCATCGAAGAGCGGGCCAGGGACGTACTCGTGCGCGGTCGCACGGCCGAGGGCCACGTGTTCAACCTTGGGCACGGCGTGCTCCCGGAAACCGACCCCGGCGTCCTGGCCAGGCTCACCGACCTGGTGCACGCCGAATCGTTCAGGCCAGACCCGCAAACGACCTGAGCGTCCTGCGGCTCGGCCGTCCGCCTGAGCCTCAGGGTTTCCAGTGCGCGACGAAGCCCAGGTAGCGTTCGGCGATCTGGTCACGGGCGGCGCCGGCCGCCGCGTCACTGCGGTCGGACGCCTCGTAGTCGCGTATGGCGTCCTCCCAGATGCTCCGCCCGATCGCGAAGCCGACGAACGCGCCAACGTGGCTGGCGACTTCGAGCCAGTGGTCTAGGCGCTCGGCCGGCGCGTCCCGGCCCAGGACGATCAGGTCGGTGCCGCGGCCGCCTGCGGTGGCCTGCTCGGCCACCTGCTGCGCGGCTTCGACGGTCTCGAGGCCCTCGACCTTCCACAACGCGGGCTCGACGCCGTGCGCCTGATTGTCGGCGATCACCCTGGCGACCAGGCCGGGCCGCAGGTCGCGGTCGTACGCGGCGGCGTCATGGCCGACCCGGTCGAGCTGGGCGGCGGTGGCCGGCACCAGCAGCTCGTACAGCATGGGCACGCCAGCATCCCGCAGCCCGGTGCTGACCTGCGCGAGCAGGGCGAGTTGCTGCTCGCGTTCGGCAGCGTCGAAATCCGGGTTGTCGCGGACCAGCACCTTGGCGTAATCGGGCCCGACCGCCTGGACGTGCGCCAGCCACTGGTCACCCCACTCCAGCGTGAACCAGTCGTGACCGCTGGCCTCGACCGGGATGGCCAGGACGATCGGCCCGCCGGCGGCCGCGTCGATGACGTCCTGGCCGTATCGCTCGTCGACGAGCACGCCGACCCGCCCGTAGGTCACCCCGGGCTGTGCCGTCCGCAAGCCCTCGAAGATCAGCCGCTTGGCCGACTTCATCGCCGCGAGCTGAGCCGGGTCGGGGTTGTCGTCCTTGACGTCGAACAAGGTCTTGCCGAACGACGCGCGGTGGTCCATGGCCATGATGAACAACGGATCGTCGTGCCTGGGCTGCCATGCCGAGTTGACCGTCATGATCAGGACGCTACCAATTGTCCGCTAGAGCGCCGACCTTCAGGCCGGTGGTGAAGGCGGGCGGACATCAGCCCGTCAGGACGGCTGGTCCTGCTGTTCGATGTACTGGCGCAGGACAGAGATAGGTGGCCCGCCGGCCGATCCGGCGAAGTACGACCCGGACCACAGGCGTCTGGCCCGCCAGTAGTGCTGCCGCAGGTCCGGGAATTCCTGCCGGAGCCGGCGGGAGGATACCCCCTTGAGGCTGTTGACCAGCCGGGAGATGGCCACGGTGGGCGGGAAGTTCACCAGCAGGTGGACATGCCCCGGGTTCCCCGTTGAACTCGGCCAGCTCCGCGCCGAAGTCCGCGCACACGTCCCGCATGATCTCCTCCATCCGCTCCAGGTGAGCGGAACCGAAGACCTTGTGCCGGTACTTGGTGACGAGAACCAGGTGGGCATGCAGGATGAAGACACGATGCCTGCCAGTGCGGATGTCCCGTACCCGGCCGTAAAACGCACTTATGATCGAGGTATGCAGCTCCGGTACAACTACCGTCTCTACCCGTCACCGGGCCAGCGTGAGGCCCTGGCGAGGGCGTTCGGGTGCGCGCGGGTGGTGTTCAACGACGGGCTGCGCGCCCGGCAGCAGGCGCACGCGGCCGGGCAGCCGTACATCACTGACGGCGAGCTGTCGGCCCGGCTGACCGCAGCCAAGGCCACCCCGGGGCGGGCCTGGCTGGGCGAGGTATCCGCTGTGGTGCTCCAGCAATCCCTGGCCGACCTGAACATGGCGTACCGTAATTTCTTCGCGTCGGTCACCGGGAAGCGGAAGGGCCCGAAGATCGAGCTGCCTCGGTTTAAGTCCCGCAAGGATCACCGCCAGGCGGTCCGGTTCACCGCAAACGCCCGGTTCCGGGTGCTGGCCAGCGGGAAGCTGCGGCTGCCGAAGATCGGGGACGTGCCGGTGCGGTGGTCCCGCAGCCTGCCGTCCGCGCCGTCATCGGTCACCGTGACCATGGATGCGGCCGGGCGGTATTTCGCCAGCTTCGTGGTCGAGTCCGAGCCGCATGCCCTGCCCGCGACTGAGCCGGCGGTCGGCATCGACCTGGGCCTGACCCATTTCGCGGTGCTGTCGGACGGCCGGAAGATCGCTTCGCCCCGGTTCCTGCGTCGGGCGGAAAACAAGCTCAGGCGGGCGCAGCGGGCGCTGTCCCGTAAGGAGAAGGGCAGCAGCAACCGGGACAAGGCCCGGGTCAAGGTCGCCCGCGCGCATGCCCGGGTAGCCGATGCTAGGTCTCCGGCGAGGCAGGCGCGGTTCCGGGCCTGCGGCGGATCACCCAGCGCCTGCCCCGGTAGATCACGTATCCGGCGATGGCCGCGATGGCGGCGAACGGAGCCACAGCGCCCAGGAACGCGAGGATCCATGACACCGTGACCCGCAGCGCGTGCCAGCCGGCGCCGAGGCCTCCCCCCAGGCTGGGCGGGGGCTTGGGGTGACGCACGACCGGCTTGGCCTTCGGGCCGAGGATGGTAAGGGTCACCGTGGCGTAGGTGGTCTGGTGGCTGAGGGTCCGCTGCTGAGCCTCCAGCTCTTCCAGGGAGGATTCCTCGTCGTTGATCTGGTTCTGCACGCTGAGCAGGTCACCTACCGAGCCCGCGTGCGAGAGCAGCGCCCGGAGCTGGGCGATAGCTGCCTCATAGGAGGCGACCTGGCTGTTCACGTCGGCTACCTGCTCGGTGACATCCTGGGCCTGCTCCTGGAGCGACAGCTGGGTGCCAAGGCCGGTCGTGAGTTGCCCGAGCGTGACCGGGTAGGACGCGACGGGGATCTTCAGCTGCACGGTGGCGGTGGCCTCGGACGGGTGGTCCGGGTCGGCCGAGTTGGTCTCGTTCGAGACGTAGCCGCCCACGGCCTCGGTGATCTGGGCGGCCTTGCCGACGGCGGTGCTGACGCTGGCCGCCCGCACGGTCAGTTGCGCGGTGTAGATGATGTCGCTCGCGGGGGCCAGCCGGACCGTGGTTCCCACGCCTGACGAGCCGGCCGAGCCGGCCGACTTCCCCGCGATGCTGCCGGCCGCCGCGGAAGGGACAGGCGCGGCGAGCGCTGCTCCGGGCGCGGCCCTCACGCCGGTGCCCGCTGCGGCTGCCGAGCTAGCCGCGCTGCTCGCGCTGCTGCCGGAGCATGCGGCCAGGAACCCGGCGAGCATGGCACCGCCGATCGACAGGGCGGCGACGCCGGTTCGTGTGCGCCTGGCCGTCGCGGACCGGCGGTTCAAGCTCAATGTGTTCAGCATGCGGGTGTGACGACGGCCGTGCGCCCCGCGGTTCCGCGACCGTGGTCACGATCGCGCAGCGGCGCGGACGCACGCCGGTCACGACCCTCCGGTACGTGGCATAGGGCGGTGTCTGCCAGGCTGGGAGGCATGGACCCTACGAAGGCGCGGCCGCATGTGGTAGTCGTGGGCGCCGGGATCGCCGGGCTGGCGGCGGCCTTCTTGCTCAGGGACGCGGCGGTTCGGGTCACCGTGATGGAGGGATCGCCGCGGCTGGGCGGCAAGCTGTCCGTGTCCGAGGTCGCCGGGGTCGTCGTCGACGAGGGCGCCGAGGCCCTGCTCGTCACGCGGCCGGAGGGAACCGGGCTGATCGCCCAGGCCGGACTCGACGATGAGCGGGTCGAGCCGGGAACGACGTCGTCCGCGATCTGGACCCTGGGGGCGCTGCGGGCGCTGCCCCGGCGGCAGTTCATGGGCGTGCCGTCCGACATGGCCGAACTGGCCAAGTCAGGCGTGCTGACCGGCGAAGGGGTCGCCCGGGCCAGCCGGGATCTCGAACTGCCGCCGACGGTCAGGGACGGCGACGTGCCGGTCGCCGGGTACGTCGGAGCCCGGTTCGGCGCGGAGGTCGTCGACCGGCTGGTCGACCCGCTGCTCGGCGGGGTCTACGCGGGGCGTTCTGAGGAGCTGTCCTTTGACGCGACGCTGCCTGCGCTGGCGGCCGCGTCACGCCGCCACCGGTCGCTGGCCGAGGCGGCGCGGTCGCTCCTGCCGGTCCCGGCTCCGGTTCCGGCGGGCGGCCGGGAAGAGGCGCCTGCCGCAGGCACGCGGTCGGGCGGATCGGTGTTCACCACGCTCGCCGGGGGCCTGGGGATGCTGCCCGCCGTCTTGGCCAAGGCATCGGGCGCCGAGATCCGGACATCGTCCATGGTCCGCAAGCTATCCCGCGGGCCAGCCGATGAACGGCCCTGGCGGCTCACCGTCGGATCGGCGGCTGCCGAGGAGCACCTGGAGGCCGACGCGGTGATCCTCGCCGTCCCGGCGCGGCCGGCCAGCCGGCTCCTGGCCGGGGTGCCGGGCGCGGCGGCTGCCGTCACGGCGTTCGGCGAGATCAGCTACGCGAGCATGGCGATCGTCACGCTGGCCTATCCGCGCTCGGCGTTCCCCGGCGCCGGCCTGGCCGCACTCGGCTGGAGCGGGTACCTGGTCCCGGCCGTGGACGGGCGCGCCGTTAAGGCCGTCACCTTCTCCACGGTCAAGTGGCCGCATCTGGCCGCCGCGTCGGCGCGCGGCACCGCGCCGCTGGAGATCGTGCGGTGCTCGCTCGGCCGGATCGGCGAGGAAGCCATCCTGCAGCGCGCCGACGATGATCTCGTCGCGCTGGCCGCGGCCGAGCTCGCGGAAGCGACCGGGGTCCGCGGCACGCCGGTGGCCAGCCGCGTCACCCGCTGGGGTGGTGCGCTGCCGCAGTACACCGTCGGACACCTGGACCGGGTGGCGAGGATCCGCGAGACGGTCGCGTCCCAGCCCGGCCTGGCGGTCTGCGGCGCAGCCTACGACGGGGTCGGCGTACCTGCCTGCGTCGCGACGGCCCAGGCCGCGGTCGGAGAGGTGATGGCCTTCCTCGCCACTAGGCCGTGACGGTGCTCGTCCACCGACGCCGTGGCCGACAATGGTGAGGTGACTGACGAACACGTGACGACCGAGCCAGGCACCACGACCGCTGAGGCCGTGGAGGCGGTACGCAAGCCGAAGGCGCGCGACCTCAACGAACTGGTGCGGTACACGATGTGGTCGGTGTTCCGGGTATCCGACCGGGCGGCCCTGGACGCGGGCGGGCACGGGAACGCGGCGGCCGAGGTCGCCGAGCTGCTCGACCAGGCGGCCGGGAAGGGCATCGTCACCCGCGGCTGCTACGACATCCAGGGCTTCCGCGCCGACGCGGACTACATGTTCTGGTGGATCGCGCCGACCTCGGACGAGCTGCAGGAACTGTACGTGCGCTTCCGCCGGACCCGACTCGGCCGCTGCAGCGAGCCGGTCTGGTCGGTGATGGCGCTGCACCGTCCGGCCGAGTTCAACAAGAGCCACATCCCGGCCTTCCTGGCCGAGGAGGAGCCGCGCGGGTACCTGAGCGTGTACCCGTTCGTGCGCTCCTACGAGTGGTACCTGCTCGATCCCGGCGAGCGGCGCCGCCTGCTCGCCGAGCACGGCATGATGGCGCGCGAGTACCCCGACGTCCGGGCCAACACGGTCGCGTGCTTCTCGCTCAACGACTACGAGTGGATTCTCGCCTTCGAAGCCGATGAGCTGCACCGGATCGTCGACCTGATGCGTCACCTGCGGGGCGCCGAGGCCCGGCTGCACACCCGGGTGGAGATCCCGTTCTACACCGGCCACCGAAAGCCCGTCCACGCGCTCGTCGCCGACCTCGCCTAGCCGGCTGGGCCCGGCACGAGCGCGACCGGGCGGCAGGGGTTAACGTCGAGGAGTGCCTGACGATCTCCGGGTGAACGACTGGCTGCTGATCCCGGCCGCCGAACTCCACGAGCGGTTCTCCCGCTCATCCGGACCAGGCGGCCAGTCGGTCAACACCGCCGACAGCCGGGTCGAGCTTTCCTTCGATGTCGACCGCTCGCCCACGCTCCCGGAGTGGGCGCGGGCCAGGATTGCCGACCGCCTGGCCACGCGCCTTGTTGGCGGGGTCCTCACCGTGGCCGCGTCCGAGCAGCGCAGCCAGCTGGCCAACCGGCAGGCAGCCCGGGCCCGGCTCGCGGTCCTGCTCCGGGACGGGATCGCCCCGCCGCGGCGCCCGCGGATACCGACCAGGCCCGGCCGGGCCGCGAACGAGCGGCGCCTGGAGGCCAAGCGCAGCCGCGCCTCCGTCAAGCGCACCCGTCGCTACGACAGCCGGGACCCCGAATAACAGGTAAAGGGGAGGGTCGTGGCTACGACAGGCTTACCAGCGGCCGCGGTGCACGACCTCAGCAACGGCACGGTGAGCGAGTGCACGGGGGAGAACGTCTTCATCGTGCGGGACGGCGTGATACTGACGCCGAACACGTCCGACGCCGGCGCCCTCGACGGCATCACCCAGGATTCGGTCGAGACCATCGCCGGGGACCTCGGCTACGAGGTGCGCCACCAGTCGATCATCCGGACCGACCTCTACCTGGCCGACGAGGCCTTCCTCACCGGCACGGCGGCCGAGGTCGTGCCGATCTGTGCCGTCGACGACCGCCCGGTCGGTCCCGGCCACCCGGGCCGGATCACCAAGGAGATACAGCAGACTTACTTCGCCACGGTGCGGGGCGAGGTCGACCAGTACGAGATCGTGACCATGTCGACTGACGACGCCGGCGCCGGCATCGCCGCGCACCGCCACGGCGACGTACGCCACACGCACGCCCACGACTTCAGCGTGCCTGACCTGCCCGAGGCGGTCGACATCTTCGACACCATCCTGCGGGACGGCAGCCAGCAGGAGGGGCTCTCGCTGACGGTCGACGACAAGCTCCGGGTGGCCGAGCAACTCGATCACCTCGGAGTCACCTACATCGAGGGAGGATGGCCGGGCGCCAACCCCAAGGACGTCGAGTTCTTCGCCCGGGCCAAGAAGGGAATTGACGCTCGGCACGGCCACGCTGGTCGCATTCGGCTCCACCCGCACCAGGGCGTCAAGCCGCAGGACGACGCGGTGCTGGCGAACCTCACCGGCCGGGCGCCCGTTGCCTGCATCGTGGCGAAGACCTGGGACCGTCACGTGGACGAGGTCCGCATCGTACTACGCTCGACGAGGCCGTGGCGATGGTGGCCGACTCGGTCCAGCTACCTGAGGCACACGACCTCCGCGTCGTCCTCGATGCCGAGCACTTCTTCGACGGCTACCGCGGCAACCCCGACTTTCGCCCTCTCCGTCCTGGTCGCCGCCGAGGAGGCGGGGGCCGAGGCGCTGGTGTTCGCGACACCAACGGGGGCTCACTGCCCGACCACGTCGGGTGGCGGTCGCCGACGTGCCGCCCGGCACTGCAAGGGCCAGCTCGGCATCCACTGCCGCGACGACGCCGGGTGCGCCGTGGCCAACTCGATGGTCGCCGTCCAGGCAGGGGCGACCCAGGTGCCAGGCTGCATCAACGGCTACGGGGAGCGGGCGGGCAACACCGCACCTGTCGGCGGCCATCCCCAACCTTTCACTCAAGCTGAACATCCGCACCATCCCCAGCCGAGCGCCTGGAGCGGCTGACCCGGTGGCGCATCACATCGCCGAGCTGGTCACATCGCGCCGAACCCGCAGCAGCCCTACGTGGGGAACTCGTGTTCGCGCACAAGGGCGGTCTGCACGCAAGTGCGTGGCGCGGAGCGCCGACCTTTACGAGCACGTGGAACCGAACCGCGTCGGCAACGGCACCCGTGTGGTCGTCGGAGATGGCGGGCCGCTCCACGCTGGCCATGAAGGCCGCCGAGCTCGGCCTGGAGCTCGACGGAGAGGTCGTCGGCCGAGTCCTCGACGAGCTCAAGCGCCTCGAGCACGAGGGGTACCACTTCGAGGTGGCCGACGGCTCCCTGGAGACTCCTGCTGCGGCGCGCCAGCGGGTGGGTCGCCGACTACTTCACGGTGGAGTCCTTCCCGCGTCATCACCGATCACGGCGAGCGCAACGACGTTCAGGCGGCGGCGACCTCCACGGCGAAGTCGCCTCCGTGCTGGGCGTCACGACCGAGGCGACGGTCAAGGTCCACGTGGGGTCGGAGCGCATCGTCGCCATCGCCGAGGGCAATGGCCCGGTCAATGCGCTCGACGGCGCCCTGCGGATTCGCCACCAAGTCCCCCGCGCTCGACCACATCCACCTGACCGACTACCGAGTCCGCGTCCTCGATACCGGCCGGGAAACCGGCGCGGTGACCTCCGTGCTGGTGGACACGACCGACGGGCAGCGAACCTGGACCACGATCGGGGTGGCCGAGAACATCATTGAGGCCAGCTGGCAAGCCCTCTACGATTCGATCGTCTTTGGCCTGCTCCACGCCACCTAGGGAAGGGGCAGGCCAGCCCCTCACAACACGAGGGGGATCACAGGGGGGTCATCCATGACCGCGTGGAGCCGCTTCGCAGCGTCGTTGGTCGGGCTTTCCCGACCCCAGACCACCGAGATCTCGGTCGACCGCGACCTGGCGGCCAAGATGCCCGACGGCGCCGTCCTCTTGGCCGACCGCTGGTACCCCACCCACCAGTCGGGTAGCCCGCCGACCGTGTTGATCCGCACGCCGTACGGGCGGCACATCATCGGCCCGCTCGGCCGCCTTTATGCGGAGCGGGGCTACCAGGTGGTCATCCAGAGCTGCCGGGGGACCTTCGGCTCCCAGGGCGCATGGGATCCCGTTCGCAACGAGACCTCCGACGGGTTTGCCACGCTCGAGTGGGTCGCCACCCAACCGTGGTTCGACGGCCGCCTCGTCATGTGGGGTGCCAGCTCCTCGGGACTGACCCAGTGGGCTATCGCGCAGGACACGCCCGACTACGTGAAGGCCCTC
>CAVPLC010000051.1:0-202043 GCA_963705835.1 uncultured Actinomycetes bacterium | reverse complement strand
CTGGAGGTCGTCGGCCGCTGTGTATCATCCGGGCGGCAGCACCCTCTGGAGGTGTAGCTGGCCCCGGACGGACGGGCCAGAGGAATCGACGAGGGGGAATCGCCATGGCCGCTGCCGGGATCCCGGCCGCAATAGCCGATCGTGCCCGCCGTTTCACCGCATCTGGCCGGCTCCGTGTCGCGGCGGCGCTGTCAGCCGCCCTGATAATGGCGACGCTGACCGGCGCCGCCCGCCCGCCCGTGGTCAGGTACCCGGTCCAGGCCGCTTTCACGCCGCCCGGACCTTACGCCACGGCCACCGCAACGGTGACCAACGCGTCGGGCACGGCGGTCTACGACCTGTTCTACCCGCGCCACTACGCCGCTCTCGGCTTCAAGAGCCCGATCGTGACCTGGGGCAACGGAACCGGCGGGACGCCGGCCGCGGTCTCGGTTTTCCTGCGGCACCTGGCCTCCTACGGGTTCACGGTCATCGCCTCAACCCTGCCCAACACGGGCAGCGGCAACGAGATCGACGCGGCCGCGCGCTACCTGGTCGCCCAGGACAGCGTCACGGGAAGCATCTTCCACGGCCATCTGGACGTGAATGAGGTGGCCGCGGCCGGCCTGTCGCAGGGCGCTACCGGTGCGGTCCGGGCCACCACGAACGATCCGGCCCTGATCAAGACCGTGATGACGTTCTCGGAGCCGAACCCGATCTGGGCCGCCCCCAATCCCGATTGCCCGACCGCGGCCGACTGCACGGCTCACCCCGCCGCGCTGACCCGGCCCGTCTTCTTCATCTCGACCCACGGGTTCTGGGACTCGATCATCGCGAGCCCGGCCACGGAGAAGGCGTTCTTCCTCAGCACCTCTGTCCACGCCGCGCTCGGCATCATCCTCAACTCCGGCGGGAAGCCGGCCGACCACGCCTCGATCGAGAACCCCCCCTTGGGCAACCCCGGCGGTTTCCTCGGGTACGCCACGGCCTGGCTGGAATACCAGCTGCGCGGCAACATCACCGCGGCCCGCGCCTTCACCGGGGCGCACCCGGAGCTGGTCTGGAACACCAACTGGCCAGGCAGCGCCACCAAGTGAGCCCGGGTGCGACCCGCGCGATGCCAGCCTTACCGGCCAAGGCCGCGCAGGCGGATCTCGCGTGACGGCCCCGGACCAGCCGTAGTCGCCGAACGTGATCTGAACGCCGGCCCGCCGAGTTCCTTATCGCCGACTCGGGGACGCCTCAGGGCTGCATTGCTAGATCGGTAGCGGCACGCAGATTGGCCAGTTCTGGCTTCTTTCGCATGCGCCGCATGTAGTCGGAGGGTCGAGCCTACTCGACCACGCGGCTGGCGCGCTGCGCGACATGTGAGCCTGCGCATGTCTTTCGCGGCCTCGCGGTAGCCAGGAGAAGCCGGTCATGGATCGGTGTATCAGCGGTGCCGTGTGCCGCTCTGCACAGTTAGTGCAGCCAGTGCGCTGCCGGAACCCAGGGGGTGCGATGGCATGAGTTCAGGTTCATCGTGTCCGCACGGACCTGTCCAGGGAGCATCAGCAGAGGGCCGGCCCCAGACGGCAGCCGGCTTCCGGGGCAAACCTAATACCGGAGATCTCGCGTTCCCGCGTCTTGCACCAATGAGCTGCGCAAGGGAGAAGTACATGTACGATGCGCTTTCCGCAAAGGATGAGATGATCGCGGCCGGATCGGCGGGCGGCCCGGACCACTCGCGTGATCATCATTCCGGAGCCATCACTGATCTTCGGCGCATCGGGATCAATCCGGATTTCTGGTACCCGGTTGCTGCGTCCGGGAGCGTGCGGAAGAAAAAGACGTCCGCCGCCACGTTCGCGGGTGAGCGGATCGCGTTGTATCGCGGCGAGAGCGGTGCGGTGTATGCGCTGGAGGACCGGTGCGCCCACCGCCAGGTACCGCTGAGCATGGGCGTCGTGGAGGGCGACGTGCTTCGCTGTTGCTATCACGCCTGGGCCTATCGCGGGAACGGCCGCATCTCGCAGATACCGTATCTGCCCAAGGGCGCCGCCCGGCCACCGCGCGGTGTCCGCGCTTATCCGGTCCGCGAAGCTTACGGCCTGGTGTTCGTCTTCCCAGGCGACCCGCGGAAGGCAGCCACGACAGCCCTGCCCGAGCTGCCGGAATTCGATTCCGCCAAGCACAAGACCATGACGTTCTCACGCACTGTGCGCTGCCACTACTCGTTCATGCACGAGAACCTGCTGGATATGAACCACCAATTCCTGCACCGCGGCGTCGTCGGCAAGATCCAGCCCACGCTCCTCGGCTACGACACCGGCCCGCACTATGTGGAGGCCCGGTACCTATTCACGCATGCCGGCGGAAAGAAGAACCGCGGCGCCGGCCTGCTCGCCGCCAAAGGCACCGGAGGCACCACATCACCCGACGTCATCACCATCCGCACCGCCTACCCCTACCAGACCCTCCAGCTGGTCCCCGAGAACGCCGAGCTTCCGGCGTTTTCCCTCTGGGTGGCCTACGTGCCCGAAGACGCCGACCAGCAGACCAATCACGTCTACGGCCTGCTCATGATTGAGAAACCCCCGATTCCTGGGGCTATCCAACTTGCCTGGCCGCTCATCCGGCGCTTCACCGAGCGCGTATTCGCCGAGGACCGGATGGCGGTCGAAGCCGAGCAACGGGCCTGGGACGAGCAAGGCGAGGACCGGAACCACGAGGTCTTCCCCCTGATCCTCGACGTCCGCCACGTGCTGCGCACGAACGGCGTCCCCCTCCGCCCCAGATCTGCCCTGTGCGGCGCCGCGTTCCACGCCAGCTCACCGCCGGCCAGCCCGGCACCACACGCCGCACCGAACCAGCCCGGCAGGTCCGGCCATCAGCCGGCGGCTGATGCCCCTGATGAGTCCCCGGCCCGCCTGGCAGAGTGATCATTTTCACGACACGCCGACGTGGGAGCCTTCACGCAGCGCGACTGTCGTTCCAGAACGCGAACGTCCTAATCGATTCCGCGCGGCTGATCGCTGGGAGGACGGTTACATCGTTGAGCGGGGCCCGCCACTGGCCGCAGCTCGTTTACCCGCCGTCCAGCCCCCGCAGGAACCCGGCGATGGCCTGAGTGACCTCGTCCGGGTGGGTCACGTTCGAGGCGTGCGCCGCGCCCTCGACGGCGGTGAACGTGACCGGGCCGCCCAGGGCGTCCCGGACCGCTTCCGCGCGCGCCAGGGGGATCGCGGCGTCTGCCGTCCCGTGCACGATCAACGTGGGGCAGGTGATGTCGGCGAGGCGCCCGGTGATGTCATCCCTGTCCATCAGGCACCGGAACGGCCAGTTCAGCTGGCCTAGATCGTCCGGCGCCCACTGCGCGTACTGCTCGGTCCACTTGGCGTACCAGCCGTCCCACTGGCCCGGGCCCAAGATGATCGAGGCGACCACCTCCTGCACCGGCCCGGGCCCGTGGTCCAGCCAGGCCTGGTGTATCTGCTCATATCCCGGCGCAATGGCCGGGTCCTCCTGGCCGGCCTGGCTGTCGATCAGCACCAGCGCCCGCACCCGGTCCGGTGCGATCAGCGCAGCGCGCAGCGACAAGAAGCCGCCCTGGGACATGCCGGCCAGCACGGCACGCTCCTCACCGAGGTGATCGAGCAGAGCGAGCACATCGGCCGCCGAATCCCAGTAGGTGAACGCTCCGGTCGCCCGGGTACCGCCGTGCCCCCGCTGGTCCCAGGTGATCACCCGGTACTCCGGCGTGAGCGCGGTGACCTGCTGGCCGAACATCGTACGGTCCATCAAGAACCCGTGGCTGAACACCACGGCCGGGCCTTGGCCCCCCGAGTCGGTGTAGTCGATCTCGATCCCGTTCGCTGTGGCTATTGGCATAGGCGGAAGCTAGCGCACCCAGACACCGGCCGCCAGAGGCGACTCCGCTGGCGTCCGCCCTCCTCGTCCGGCTCCAGGACCCGGCCGCGGGCCCCCGCGGCCCGAACCAGGCACAAAGCACCACCACCCGGACACCGCGAACCCGGCCCGCCGTCAGGCCAGCGACGTACCGCGGTCCGGCGGCCAGGTACCCAGTCGATCGTTCTGGTAACTGGGGGGTTCTCTGCTTCAGAAGTGGTGGCGGGCGTCGGCTAGGGGGTCGGCTGCCTTCCGGAGGATGGCCGTAACTGGTCAGCGTCATCGGCCATCGGGCGTCGGAAGCCTGAATCGCGGGCCGCGAGGTCACAGCCGAATGTTCGTCACGGAGCGTGAGGACAAGGCCGTAACAAGCCAGGACTAGCCTTTCTACTGCACCGGCCTACTGCGCCGGAGCCGGGGCCGACGTGTCGATCTGCCAGAGCCCGAACTCGTTCCCTTGCGGATCCTTGCAGGTCGAGAACCAGCCCATGCTCGGAACCGGCATCGGCTCGTTTGCCTCCCCGCCGAGCTCCGTCACCCGCGCCGCACCTGCCTTGATGTCCTCGACCGCGAAATACGGCCGCATGCCGCGCTTGCCCGGCTCCATGTTCGTGATCGCCGCGCCCTGCTCCCCGCCGATCTGCGTCGTGTGGTACTCGAACGGGCCGGGGTTCGCCTGGAACTGCCACCCGAACAAGGAGCCCCAGAACTCCTGGCTCTGCTTGGTGTCGTCCGCCGGGATCTCGATGTGCACGATCTCACCTGGCATCTCTGCCTCCTAGTCTCGTCGGTCACGGCGATGCTGCCGTCAGTCCTTAACACCGCCCGGTCGCGCGAAAACGCATCGGTCGCCACTCGGGCACCGGGCCACCGGCTATTTTCGCACACGTGATCGGATATTACGAGCGTGGTCGCGCGGCATTTCCTCGGCCACCCGCATCCGGGCAGGGTAGGAGCGGGATCCACCGTTTGCCCGTCACGCCAAGTCACGGCCCGCCGGTTGCGCTGGTAGTGGACGTCCCTGCCCCCGCAACACCGGTAGCCGCCTGACCCAGCTCAGGTACCAGGGTCGGGATCCCCGTCCTCAAGTTCAGGATCAACCCCGCCTTCCCGGTGCCTTTCTTGCGCGCGCATCACGGCCCGCATCTTGGCGAACTCATCGGTGTCCACCACATCAGGCTTGCTGCCACCCTGGTCGTCGGCGTCTCCCGGCGCCGGTACGCGGTCACTCATGGCCAGATCCTCCTCCACAAGCCACGCACAGATCAAACCCGTTCGGCGTGGCATCGATAGACATGCGCGCCACGTGTCACAACGTACCGAATGGTGATCAGCACGGTGGCCGGGATCGGCCTGGCGGCCGGCCTGATCGCCATCCCGGCCGGGGTCGCGCTGCACCAGTACGTGCTGCCGGTTATGGGCCACGCCGTGCAGACCGGCCTGCCGCCCGCGGTGCTGGACGTCTACCGCGCGTCCGAACTGATCCTGCTCGCCCTGTCTGGCCTGGCCATCGCCTTGGCAGGCGCGCTCGCCCCGGCCAGCTGGGCAGCCGGGACCCGCACCGCATCCGCGCTCCGCACCGAATAACCCCAACCCGCACCACCGCAAGGCCGAACCGGCGAGCAGATGAGCAGTGCACGCCGCAGGCGTGAGAAACCTACCTCGGACTGGTGCTCCAGGCACTGGGCGAGCGCCGGTCTTCTGGTCAACACTGGCCTCGTTGACCTGTTGTAACGACCAGAGGGAGAGAATCATGGCCGACAAGCTGAAGAGCGCCAGGCAGCCGGCAGCCGGGGACGCGGCGGCGCTACCTCTGGTGGTGGACCGGGCTGCCTTTCAGACACAGCTGGATGCGCTGCGGGTCCGGGAGAAGGCCCACACCCGGGAGGGCGACGCGATCGCGGCGGCCCGGCGGCGCCTGCCCATGGTCGAGGTCGACGCCAGTCTCGCGCTGACCGGGCCCCGCGGGCCGCTCACCTTGCTGGACGCGTTCGACGGGCGCCGGCAGCTCATCGCCTACTACTTCATGTGGTGGGGCGGCCACCCCGCCGCCGAGCAGTGCGAAGGCTGCACATGGGTCACCACCCAGGTCACCGAGCTGTCCTACCTGCATTCCCGCGACATCACCTACGCGGTCTTCTGCCAGGGCCCGTACGAGGAAAGCGTCCGCTACCGGGACTTCATGGGCTGGGACACGCCCTGGTACTCCGCGCAAGACTCCCTCGACGCGCTCCTCGTCGGCCGCCAGATCGGCTTGTTCCACCTGGTGTGCTACCTGCGCGACGGCGACCGCGTCTTCGAAACCTACTGGACCACCCGCCGCGGCGCCGAGGCCATGGACTACAGCTACGCGCTCATGGACCTGACCGTGTACGGACGCCAGGAGTCGTGGGAGGACTCGCCGCCCGGCTGGCCGCAAGGGTGCTCCATCACGCGGAGTGCCGGCGGCGCGCCCGCTTGGCCGCCAGTGTCGGCGTGGCCGGGCGGACGCCCCATCGCCCAGTGGCCGCGACTCGAAGCGGGGCGCTCCGATGATCTCGGCACCGGCCATGACGGCCGCTAGGACGACCGCGGCGGTCGCGCTGCCGGCGACGCTGGGGCTGGCCGCCGGGTGCTGGGTGGTCCCGGTCTGGCAGATGACCGGGATGGACCTGGGGGTGGTGACCCGGCTCGGCTCGTTCGGGTTTTTCGCCGCCGCGTGGGTGACCACCGACAAGACCCGAGCACGAACGCAGAACTCCTGTTCCCGCGCACCCACGGGGCCTGGGCGCGGGTTACGCTGGCCAGATGGGCTCGGCCGCTGCCGCGGTTCCGTCGCCGGGCCAGCGGTCAGGCCCGTCGGGTACGGCTGAGTTGTTGTGTGCCCTGTCTTACGGTTCTGGCCTGGCGGTGGCCGAGCGGATGGAGCATGGGACTAATACCGCGTTTGTGGGGATGCGGCTCGGCCGCGCGCTGGGGCTGGCGGCCCAGGATCTGGAGGCGGTTTTCTACGGGGCGCTGATCAAGGATGTGGGCTGTGGCCCCTGCAGCGCGGTGCTGGCCCCGTTCTTCGCCGAGCAGGAGCTGGCGCCCCGGCTCGACCTGGTCCTGGTTGACCTGCACAGCCCGCGCAGCCTGGGGGGCTGGGCCAGGGGCCAGCTGCGGCTAGATTCTGCCCTGCCCGCGCGGCTGGCCCGGCTGGCCGCCTTCGCGTCCCAGTGCGGGGCGGTGGCGCATGAGGCGATGGCGGCGCACTGCGAGATCGCCGTCGGCTTCGCCGCCAGGCTCGGGTTCGGCGATCACGTGCAGGACGCGGTGCACTACCAGTACGAGCGGCATGACGGCCGCGGCCCGGCCTTCGGCCGGCGTGCCGATGTAATCCCGAAGCCGGCCCAGGTCCTGCATCTGGCGCTGGCCGCCGATGTTGTCCGCAGCGTGGCCGGCGCCGAACAGGCTGCCGCCATGGTCCGCCGGCGGTCCGGGACCTACTTCGAGCCGGGTTTGGCCGAGGCCTACCTGGACCTGGCCGGTGGCATGTGGCCGCCGGGTGATGACCCCATCCCGCTCCCGGAGGTGTTCGCCTGCGACCCGGGGACTCGGGCCGATCAGCTTGCAGGAGATCGGCGCCTGGCGGTGTGCGAGGCGCTGGCTGACTTCGCCGACCTGAAGTCGGGGTCCCGCGGCCTGCACTCGCACACCGTGGCCCGGCTGGCCGCGGCGGCCGCCGCCCAGCTCGGGCTCTCGCAGGCCGAGCAGGACCGGCTGCACCGGGCTGGGCTGGTCCACGACCTGGGTAAGATCGCCGTGCCCTACCGGCTGCTGGAAAAGGCAGGCGATGACACACAGGCGCCCCGCCGGACGGATGGAACCGGGGCGCTGGCTGAGCCGGTCCGGCTGCACCCGTACTATGCCCAGCGCATCTTGTCGCGGGTCCGCCCGCTCGCCGACCTGGCCGCCGACGTCGGCGCCCACCACGAGCGGCTGGACGGATCGGGCTACCCCCTCGGGCTTGCCGGGCCCGGGCTGTCGATTGGGGCACGGCTGCTGGCTGCCGCCGATACCTGGGCCGAGCGTGCCCGCGATGGCCTCCCGGACCTGTCCGGCGAGGCCGGCCTGGACCGGGCATGCTTGGCTGCCCTCTGGTCCTGCGCCAAGACCGGTACCGGGCGCCCGCTCCGTCCCGCGCGTGCGGCAGTCCCGTTCCCAGCGCTTAGCTCCCGGGAGCTGGAGGTGCTGCGGCTGCTGTCCCAGGGCGCCTCCAATCCCGAGATCAGCAAGGCCCTTTACATCAGCCGGCGCACCGCCGAGCACCATGTGGAGCACATCCTGGTCAAGCTCGGCGTGACCAGCCGCACCGCAGCGGTGGCCTACGCGCTGACCCACGAGCTGCTCTCCTGACCATCTCCCCGTCAATCCACGAAGCCACCTGACGCCGGCGGCGGGTGCCTTGCTGTCCGGGGACACCGCGGCGGCTGGCCGCGCGGGACCCGGCCGGCGCACGTGCAGGGGTCAGCAGTCTGACGTGGCGGACGGGCCGTTTGGGTGAAATGGGGGAGTTCCCCCATGCCAGCGCCAGCCCCGGCAGCGCATGTTTCGTAGCAGGGATGTCCCACCGGTGCGGACATCTGCCGGCGGACCCACGACCGGAGATCGCCGGTGCAAGGGAGGTGGTCACGGTGCTGAGATTGCTCCCGGCACTGCTGCCGTGGTGGCTGGCCGGGCCGGGCCTGGGCCTGTGCGTGGCCGCCCTGTACGGGCTCGCGAACCGCAGGCTCGGGGTTTCCGGTGCCTGGCTGGCAGCGGTCGTGGCCCCCGTCGAAGGCTGGCGCGGGGAACGCTGGCGGGTGGAATTCCTTGCGGCCCTGATCAGCGGCGCGCTCGCCGCGGGCCTGCTGGGCTCGGCCACCCGGCTGACCGGTTATCCGGTGCTGTCGGCGGTCTTGCCCGCCGGGGTCCTGCTCCCGCTGCTCGCCGGGGGTGGCCTGGCACTGGGCTACGGGGCCCGCTGGGCCGAGGGCTGCACGTCTGGGCACGGGCTGTCCGGCTGCGCCGCCGGCTCACCGGACTCCCTCACCGCCACCGCGACGTTCTTCGCCGTCGCGGTCGGCGTCACGTTCGCCGTCCACGCCCTGTCCGGTGGTGCGCTGTGAACCGGGGCGCGCGGGCCACCACGGTCGCGGTCGGCATAGCCTTCGGGTTCCTCGTCACCGGCAGCGGGTTCGGCAACTACACCACCATCCACCAGGCGCTGCTGTTGCGCAGCTGGTACCTGTTCGCCGTCTTCGGCTCTGCGGTGGCCGTGGCGGCCGCCGGGCTGGCGTTGCTGCGCGGTGCCGGGGTAACCAGGTACGGAGGCCCGCTGCGGCTCCCGCGCGCACCGGCCCGGCGCCGTCACGTCTTCGGCGCCGTGATCTTCGGCGCCGGGTTCGGCCTGACCGGGACCTGCCCGGGCGGTGCGGTCGCCGTGGTCGCCACCGGCGGCCTGGGTGGCCTGCTCGTGCTGGCCGGCCTGGCCGTCGGCATGTGGCTGCGGGGCGCGGCCGGCCGCCCGGCCCGGGACCAGCATCTCGAGGCCGCGGCTGATCAGCGGGAACAACCCCCGCTCACCTGCACGTACGGCTCCGGAGCCGTCCTCCGGGACAGAGCGAACATGACGCGTATGTCCGTTACGAGCGTCGCGCCGGGCGCGCTCACCTCGGTGGTCACTGGGCTGGGCGAAGACGGTGCGGATCGCGGCCGGATGCTGGGCCAGGGGGGCGTTAGCTGGTTGCGGCGCTGGCGGGGTCGGCGCTGCGCAGGTTCAGTACGTCCTGGCGGTAGGTGGCGCCCCAGTCACGCATGCTGAGCAGGACGGGCTTGAGGCTGTGGCCGAACTCAGTGAGCTTGTAGTCGACCCTGGGCGGCACCTGGGGGTAGACGTGCCGGGTCAGTACGTGGTCGCGTTCGAGTTCGCGTAGCTGGCGGGTGAGCATGCGCTGGGTGACTCCCGGCAGGTAGCGCATGATTTCGCTGAAACGTTTCGGCCCGTCGAGCAGGTAGAACACGATGACGGTCTTCCAGCGGCCGCCGATAATTTCCAGGGTGGTGGAGACCTCGCAAGTGTGCCAGGCGGGCTTCATCGCGTCATCACGCTCCCGAGCAGCAACGGTATACCAGGCGATACTACAGCACAAAAAAGTGCGTACTTCCTTATTGTGCATGTTCCGGCGATGATGAGCGCACCTGCATGCCGCAGGTCCTGAAACGAGAGGACTCCGGACGCCATGGCACAGACCGAGCACGGCCAGATCGTGACGGCCGCCCTTGATTACATCGACGGCTGGTACACCGGCGACGCGGCCAGGATGCAGCGCGCGCTGCATCCGGCCCTTGCCAAGCGAATCCAAACGGCCGACGGTTCGGGCGAGCTGGTGGTGGCGGACATGGGCGCCCGCGAGCTGATCGACAGGACCGCCGCCGGAACGGGCATGGCCGACCCCACCCGGCGCAACGACGTGCGCGTACTCGACGTGTTCGGCCGCGCCGCGAGCGTCCGCGTCGACGCCAGCGGATGGGTCGACTACCTGCACCTGATCCAGACCGCAGCCGGATGGAAGATCATCAACGTGCTGTGGGAGCGGCGCGAGCCCGCCCGCAACTCCCTCCAGGCCCCGGCAGCTGCCGCGGGCAAGCAGTGACAGCCGACCCCAACCTGCCCGGGCACTCCCGCCGGCGGCGGGGCCCTGCACACCCACAGCCGGGCAGGGAGGGCTCTCGAAGGCATCTTGTGACAAGACGTGCAGATGCCACGATCAGCCTTCCCTGGCCGCATCCGTAAGACGTCGCCTACTCGCCGGTAAATCGGAATTCTGCCTGCCATGGACCGTCCACGTGGACAACCTCCCAGTAGCGTTCGGCGATGCGCTCCGGGTCAAAGGAAGTACCTGCAACTATCGTCCCCGCGATCGTCAGTGTGGCCACACGGATGCCGTCCGGTTCCAGGTCGGCGCCGAGCATTGTCGCGGCCGACCGCAGAGCCGCCTTGCCGAGGGAAACGGTCGCAAGGGCCGGGATCGGGTGGTCGGCGAACCCGCCCCCGGTGACGAGGATGGTCCCGAAGCCGGCGGCCCGCATGGCCGGGGCGGCCACCTGCGCGACGACGATGGCGCTGATGACATCTACTGAATACGCCGCCCGGAGGTGGGCGACACTTGAGCTCAGCAGCCGGTCTGGAGCTCCCATGACGGCGTTATAGACGATGACGCCCGGTGCGCCATTTCCGAGGTAGAGCTCCCTCATCCGGGCGCCCAGGCCGTCGGGATCGCTGGCATCGGCCGCGATGGTGTTGATCTTGGCCCCGGTATCGGCCAAGGCGCCCGCGAGGTCGCCGAGGCCGTCCGTGCTACGCGCCACCAGGGTTACCCGGTAGCCGCCCACGGCGAAGCGACGTGCCACGGCCAGTCCAAGGCCAGGCCCCGCGCCGACCAGTAGAAGGTGGCGGCCATCGACTGAGCCGGGACCTGCGGCCTCGGCGAGGTCAGCGATCGTGCTTCCCCGGTGGCCAGGGTCGCCTACTCGCTCGTCAGGCATGGGTGCCGTTCCTTTCGCGTCGACCGCCTCGGAGAGCGGCTCGGGCTGGTGGCTCTGCCGGGCCCCTGACCTCGCGGGATCATTCAGGTTGGCAGACAAGGCTGCGGCCGGGCAAGGCACACGCGTGATCTTAGGCCACGGCCACGCCGATCAACTGCCGGCTGCCAGCGGAGCTGTTCCCCGTGGGCGAGCGATCTCGTAAGCCTGGTGCTGAGCAGAGGCGGCCGTAGCGAGCGGGCGGGCAGCGATGCCGACAGCTCGGCCAGGGCCTTCTGCACCTGCCGGGCCGTCAGGTCCTTGAGCGTGACCGCGCCGAGCTCAGGACGCGCTGACCGGTTCCGCCGATGACCGGGGCGGTTAGGCGCCCGGCGGCGGGGTGAGGTGGTACCGCGCGATCAGCTCGGGCAGCCAGTCCGGCTGGCCGAACTGCAGTCCGTACCGGTCGGCCAGGGCCATGACCTCGGTGAGCTGCGGCGGCCCGGCCGCGGTGAGGTCGGCCATCTCGCGGAAGAAGTGCTCGAACCCGGCCGGGCTGATCACCTCGATCATCCGGGCCGGCTCCGGCCCGGCGTTCCACATGGTGTGCAGCTCGCCGCGGGGCTTGGTGATGTACCCGCCGGGGCCGAGGACCACCTCGCTGTCGCCGGACCGGAACCCGTGGACCAGACACGGCAGCGCATCGTGGAGGCCACCGTCGAGCTGCACGGCAGCGTGGGGCCGGCCGCGACCACCATCGCCGCCATCGCGGAGGCGGCCGGGGTGACCCGGCTGACCGTCTACCGGCATTTCCCCGACGACGGCGCGCTGTTCGCCGCGTGCTCCGCGCACTGGATCTCCCGGCAGCAGCTCCCCGACCCCGGCGCCTGGTCCCAGATCGACGACCCGGCCGCCCGGCTGCGGGCCGGCCTAGCCGACCTGTACCGGTTCTTCCGGGCCGGCGCCGACATGCTGACCTGCATCTACCGCGACTTCGCCGCCCTGCCCGAAGGGCACCAGCAGGCCCTGCGTGACCAGGACACCCTTTTCCGCGACGTCCTCGCGGCACCGTTCGGCGGCACCCGGGATGACCAGCGTCGGCTGCGCGCGGTCATCGGCCACGCGATCTCGTTCTGGACCTGGCACTCCCTGCGCCTCGACCAGGGCCTGGCCGATACCGAGGCGGTCGACGTCATGACCGGCATGGTCCTCGCCATCACCCCCGTGCCGCAGGCCGGATCGGCGCAGTGAGGTCCGGCTGCTGGAGGGGGAGGAGGTGCCGGATCTCGCGACGCTGAGGGAGCTGGCGGGGCGGCTGCTTGACGGGGCGCTTGGCGATGCCGGTGCCTGGCTGGCAGGATCCAACCGTGGGCCGGCCCGATGGCGAACCTGGTGAAGCGAATGTCCACGCCGCGTGGCGCCTGGCGCTGGCTGAGCGGGCTGCCCGGGCGTACGCGTCCAATGAGAAGCTCGCCGCATTGACCGTCGCCGGGTCGGTGGGGACCGGTCTCGCCGACCGGTTCTCTGACCTCGAATTGGACTGCTACTGGTTCGATCCGCCGAGTGACCTCGACCGCGCAGGCCCGGTTCACGTGCTCGGCGGTGAGCTGGAGGCGCTGTGGGACTACGACCCTGACGAGGAGGAGTGGAGCGACGACTACCGGCTCGGCGAACTTGAGGTGACGGTGAGCAGCTTCCTGGTCAGCACGATCGACCGCTTCGTCGACGATGTCGTCCTGCGGACGGACACCGATCCGGTCAAGCACATGCGTATGGCCGCGCTGCACCGTTCTCGTCCGCTTCACGGGCCGGAGCTGATCAGCGCCTGGCGGGCGCGGGCGGCTGTCTACCCGGACAAGCTCGTGGCGGCCATGGTTGCGCGGTCCCTCAGCCCTGACGTGCTCAGCGGCTGGGGAGCCCGGGAAGCGCTGGCCGGCCGCGGAGACGATCTCGCAGTCCATGACCTGCTCACCCGCGCCGCGCACGCGGTATTCGGCGCGGTCCTGGCGCTCAACGGTGTCTACTCGCCGCATCTGATGATCAAATGGCAGAGCCACCTGACCGGCGAACTGGACGTGATGCCCGACCAATTCGCCGAACGTCTTCACCTGCTGTGGACGAGCGGGAACGCGCAAGCACTGAGGGAAGCTGAAACCCTGTTTACAGACACCGTCCAGCTCGTCAAGGCGCGCACGGATGCTGACATCAGCTCGTTCTGCCAAGAACTGTCACATAGCCGTCGCGCGGTCGACCCGCCGCCGGTGTTCGGGGTGTGAGCCGGCCGCGCTGGGGAAGAGTCGTTCCCCGGGCGCCCTCGCCGCGCCGCAGATCGCCGGCGCGATCCCGGGCGGCACCGTCCTGGACCGGAGGATGAGGACATGGGAACGGGCCGTCCGATTGCAGAACGGACGGCCCGTGATCGAGGGGCTCACAAGCTACCTGAGGTCGTCAGGCGCCCTTTGCTTTGTCGCCATACCGGCGGCGGAACTGCTCCACCCGCCCGGCCGTGTCGAGGACGCGCGCCTGCCCGGTGTAGAACGGGTGGCTCGCCGACGAGATCTCGACGTCGACGACGGGATAGGTCCTGCCGTCCTCCCAGGTGATAGTGCGCTCGCTGGTCGCGGTCGACCTGGTGAGGAAGGCGAAGTTCGCCGCGCGGTCGCGGAAGACGACCGGATGATAGTCCGGGTGGATTGCCTGCTTCATGGTTACCGCTCCTCTCGGAACTCAACGTGGCGGCCGGCCACCGGGTCGTACTTGCGGATGACGAGGCGGTCGGGATCGTTTCTGCGGCTCTTCCTGGTCACGTACGTGTAGCCAGTCCCAGCGGTCGACCTGAGCTTGATGACGGGGCGAAGTGTGCTGCGACTCATGCTCTGTACAACAACTTGTTAATGATAATCATTCCCAGTAGCCGGGGTGCCCTCCGGCATGCGTCAGCGGTCAGCCGCGCAGTCGCACGCGATAAACCCGGCGACGTCGGTGGTCATCCCGGCGATAATGGCCGGCGTGGAGGAGGTCGAGGTCGTCGTCGCCCATCACGAGTGCGCGACCCTGCGCGTCGGCGACGTGTTCCTGAAGATCGACGCTGATCAGACGCGCACCGACGTCGAGGTCGAGGCGATGGCTATGGCGCCGATCCCGACTCCGGAGGTCCTGTGGCGGAAGCCGCCCGTGCTCGCGCTCGCCGCCGTCCCAGGGACGGCGCTCGGCCGCCTCGGCGAGCCGTCGACCGCGTCGCCGGCGGCGTGGGCCGCGGCGGGTGCCGCCGCCCGGCTGCTGCACGACGCGCCGCTGCCGCCATGGCCCGGTAGGAGCCTCGACGAGTTGGCATCGCACCTCGACGGTGAATGCGAGTGGCTCGTCACGAACGGCGTCCTTCCCGCCGGCTTGGTCACGCGCAACCGCCGGGTTGCCGAGGCTGCGCTCCGGCCGTGGACGCCGGTGTTCATGCACGGCGACCTGCAGGTCGCTCACGTGTTCGTCGATGGTGACGAGATCACCGGCGTGGTCGACTGGACCGAGGCGGGCCAGGGCGATGCCCTGTTCGACCTTGCCAGCCTGACGCTCGGACACGAGGAGCACCTTGGCGACGTCGTCGCCGGCTATGGCACCGACGTCGACCTCGACGTGATCCGCGCGTGGTGGTCGTTGCGAAGCCTGCAGGCGGTCCGCTGGCTGGTCGAGCACGGCTTCGACCCGTTCTCGCCAGGCTGCGAGGTCGACGTGCTGAGATCCCGGATGTGAGGCTGCACGAGCCCGGCCCTACGGCCAAGCTGGGAGCGCCGGCGCGGGGGCCCCTGAGAAATCGCTCGATCCGAGGGTCACAAGCGGTGCGGAAAGCCACGCTAGGCCGAGTGAGTTTGCACTAAGTCTGGATAAGCCGATTTCACGCCCGGCTAAGACGTATCTCAGCAGGCAAAATAAGGATTTCCTCCGATGCGCCATGGAGGGTCTTACGGCGAGACTCAATGGTAACCGGCAAAAGAGATAGCCGGAAACCGAGGAGGAACGATGAACCACAGCGTGACGCAGAGCGTACGGGGCCCGCTGGCTCGCATCGGCCGGCGCGTCGCCGCTATCGTCGCCGAGTGCAACTACGCCCAGACCCGGGTTACCAGCCTGCGGAACACCCCAGGGCGTATCTGACCCGCGGAACTAGCGCCCGACGCCGCGGCGAACTCCCGATCCGGATCTCGAGCCTGCTTCCGCATGAACTAGCCGCAGTCGGCCGGGCCTACGCCTGGCCGACTTGAACTACGGTCATTGGCAGTCACTCAAAGGCGCTGCAAACGGCCTCTTACCAGGCCGCGGCCCGCAGGCGAGCGTGTTTGGGGCAGTCAGCCAGGATCAGCCGTAACACCACTGGCCGTTAGGGATATAAAGATCTTTTAATTACCGAACGGGCCGTGGTTCATGCTCTGGTCCAGCCGATGTATCAAGTCGCCAGGCGCTCGTGGAGACACGCCCGGGCTCACCGGCCGGCGGCCGGGCGCCTGTCACCTGTCTCCTAGCGGGACAGCGTCAAGCTCCAGGGTCATGAACAGGTTGTCTTCGCTTGGCTGGTAGCCGGCGAACGGCCCGCGCGGGATGAAGCCCGCGCTTTGGTACAGCGCCCGGGCCGGGGCGAAGGCCGCCGTGGTCCCGGTCTCCAGGCTTACCCGGCGGAAGCCCTGTGCCCGGGCCACCCGGAGCAAGTGGAAAAGCATCGCCCGCCCGATCCCGCGGCCCCGCGCGACCTCGGCGGTATGCATCGACTTGATCTCCGCATGGTCCGGGCCCAGGCGCTTGATCGCTCCGGTGCCGAGCACGCTGCCGCCAGCCCGGTAGCTGAAGAAGGTGATGGCCGGGTCAAGCAGTCCGCCCCAATCGAGCGCAAAGCTGTGCTCCGGCGGGGTCTGCGCGAGCGCGAACTCCCGGTGACGGTCCAGCAGGGCTCGCACGTCGGGCTTACGCGGATCGTCAGCGGCAATCTGCCCGTCAGCCATCACGCTGGAACGATACGCGAGCCGTGTTTCAGCGTTGTGAAATTACTGACGTGCATCGGCCCGCTGCAGCGGCATCACCGTCGCGCTGATGACCGGCGCCCCTTTCTCCGGCGGGTCGGCCGGGCTGGTCATCACGGCCGTTACCGTCGTCGGCGCCCGCGCGGCCACCGGACCTGGTGATTCCTTAAGCCGAACATGACCAATTTTGGAGCCGACTTGCGGCCGGCGGTCAGGTTCGGCTCGCATTCTGGGGCCGTGAATGCGGTTACGACACCGGCGCGATTGCTGGTCGTGGATGACGAGGCGACGATCTTGGAGCTGCTGTCGGGCTCGCTTCGCCTGGCGGGGTTCGAGGTGGTGACGGCGGCGAGCGGCGCCGAGGCGGTGCGGGCTGCCGCGTCGGGTCGGCCGGACCTGGTTCTGCTGGACGTGATGATGCCGGACGGCGACGGGTTCGACGCGCTCCGCCGGATGCGTGCCGGGGGCGTTGAGGTCCCGGTGATCTTCCTGACCGCCCGGGACGAGGTATCCGACCGCGTCAGGGGCTTCGCGGTGGGCGGGGACGACTACGTGACCAAGCCCTTCAGCCTGGAGGAGCTGCTCGGCCGCATCGGGGCGGTGCTGAGGCGCAGCCGGGCGGACGCTCCCGGTTCCCGGCTGCGCGTCGCCGACCTCGAGCTTGATGAGGACGTGCATGAGGTCAGGCGGGCCGGCGCCCTGATCGCGCTGACGCCTACCGAGTACCGGCTGCTGCGGTTCCTGATGATGAACGCCGGGCGGGTGGTCAGCAAGGACCAGATCCTCGATCAGGTCTGGGAGCACGACCCGGCCCGTGACGGCAACGTGGTCGAGCCGTGCCTGAGCTACCTGCGGCGTAAGGTCGACCAGGGCCAGCCGAAGCTGATCCACACGGTCCGCGGTTTCGGCTACGTGCTGCGGATCCCGCCCCCGTGAGGACGAGGCCGTGAGAGCGGGCCGGTGGCAGAAGGCCGTGCGGGGCGCGTCGCTGCGTACCCGGGTAATGGCGGCCGCCGCGCTCCTGGTCGCCCTGACCTGCCTGGTGACCGCGGTTCTCGGTACTACGCTGCTGCGCAGTTACCTGCTGTCCCGATCGGATGCCCAGCTTCGAGACTTCGCGAAGGTCGCAAGCCGCATCGTGCAGCGGCAGCAACTCCAGCCAGGCGGTGACAGCAGCCGTCCGCAGGCACTGCCCACGCAGTTCCTGGTCGAAGTCATCGGCGCCGGCGGCCAGATCAGCACGGCGGGCGGGCCGCTGGGCGCGGCGGACGGACCGCGGCTGTCCGCGGCGCAGCTCAGCGATACCGGAACGCCGTTCAGCGCGGCGGCCGTCGGCGGGTCGGGGAACTCCTGGCGCGTCCTGGTGCAGCCGCTATCCGGCGGCCGTCATCTTGTCATCGCCTACAGTCTCGGCGATCTCGACAGCACGGTCACCCGCCTGGAGATAGCCGACGCGGTGGCCGGAGCCGTCTCCGTCGTTCTGCTGGCCGGCATCGGCCTGCCGCTCGTGCGGGCCAGCCTGGCGCCGCTGGCGCGGATCGAGGCGACGGCCACGGCGATCGCGGCCGGTGACCTGTCCCGGCGCATCGACCAGCCGGCCGGGAACACCGAGGTCGGGCGGCTCGCCGAGGCGCTGGATGTGATGCTGGCCAGCATTGAGACCGCCTACCTGGCGCGAGCGGACGGCGAGGCGCGCGCCCTGGGGTCCGAGGAACGCATGCGCCGCTTCGTCGCGGACGCCAGCCATGAACTGCGCACCCCGCTGACCTCGGTCCGCGGGCTCGCCGAGTACGGCCTGCAGCAAGACGACGCGGCCACCCGGGAAGAACTGCTGCGGCTGATGGCGCTGATCACCCGCGAGGCCGACCGGATGGGCCGGCTGGTGGCCGACCTCCTGCTGCTGGCCAGGTACGACGCCGGACGGCCGCTGGACCGGCGGCCCGTCGACCTGGCCAGCCTCGCCGCCGAAGCCGTCACCCGGGCCCGCATCGTGGACCCAGGACGACCGATAACGCTCGAGGCCGCCGAACCGGTGATCGTCGACGCCGACTCCGAACGGCTGCGGCAGGTCATCGACAACCTGATCGGCAACGCCCTCCAGCACACCCGGCCCGGCTCGCCGGTAACGGTCACCGTGACCGGCGGCCCCGGCGTCGGGCAGCTCACCGTCGCCGACCAGGGGCCCGGCATGACGGCGGAACAAGCGTCGCGCGTGTTCGAGCGGTTCTACCGCACCGACGGCGCCCGCACCCGCGCGCGGGGTGGTGCCGGGCTCGGGCTGGCCATCGCGGCGTCGCTGGCCGCCGCTCACGGCGGGGAGATCACCGTCGATACCGCACCCGGCTGCGGCGCAGCCTTCCACGTGCGCCTGCCGCTGGCGGGGACCCTTCAGGTCTCCGCAACCGGATCGCAAGGCCAGGTTCCCTAACTGCCTGGTGGCCGACGGCCACGAGGGTCCAGCCGAAGCGCGCGGCGTCTGGCGCACCGGATGGCTCACCGCGACAGATCTCCCGTCTATGTCCCTCGCGGGCCTGAAGAATCTCGTCGGCTCTGATCGCTATTCCGCGGATCTACTGTTCCGGTGGCCTTGGCGTGCCCTTGCGGACCGTTTGCTGACGCCTTGGCCGTCAGCTCGCGCGGCACAACCTCGCGGCCACCTTCCGGGCTTTTTCCACGGCATTTCGAGCGCGGCCGGCGATACCTGAGAGCAATAGCCACGCGGACAGGAGTTAGACAATGTTTTCCAGCATGCGCAGCAGGGTCATCGCGGCCGCAGTCGCGGCCATCGCGATCGCGGGCGGTTCCTACGGGATCGTCACCGCCACCTCCAGCAGCGCCTCGGCCACGCCCGCTGCCGGCAGCAGCCAGGCCGGCGGTTTCGGATCCGGCGGGGGATCCAACGCCCGGTCCGGGCCGGCCGCGGGAGGCACGGTCGGCACGGTCAGCAGCGTGTCCTCCTCCGGGTTCACGCTGACGACCGCGACGGGCCAGAAGGTGACCATCAAGGAGGCGTCGTCCACCACCTACGAGGAGGGGACGAGCGCGGCCACGGTCAGCGCCGTCACCACCGGCGAACCGGTCCTGGTGCTGGGGACCACCGACAGCACGACCATCACCGCCACCCAGGTCGTCGCGCAGCCGCCCAGCACCAGCGCATCGAACCCCGGGGGACAGGTGATCGGCTACGCCAAGGGTGCGAAGGGCTCTTCTGAACAGGTCGGCCAGATCCCGGCGGACTACAAGCAGGGCTCGGGGACGCTCGTCAGCGGAACGGCCGCGGACAAGGCGACCGAAGCGGCGCTGGCCGCCTACCCGGGCGGTGTCGTCGACCGCGTGGTGGCGCTGGGCAACGGTGATTACGAGGTGCACTACATCGGCGTCAACTGGCCCCACCACATCTTCGTCAACCAGGACTTCCAGGTCATCGGCGCCGACGACTAGCCGCAGGGTCAGGTAGCCAATCCGGGTGATCGCCCGCAAGATCTCGGCGGCGTCGCCGGCGTCCGCCTCGGTCGCCCCGCGGGCTTACGACACCATTCACAACAATCACTGGTGCCGCAGCGCCCGGTCGGGCCCCGCCGGTGCTCAACAGGGGTTTCCTCCCCGCCGCGAGCCAGGAAATGTTGCCGATTTATTACGCGGCACTCCGCGTTTGAACGTGCCGATCAGGCGAACCGTTTTCGGAGTGAGTGGCCCGTGCCGCGTTGCCGTTATAGGTCTGAAGCCTATTGACAGGGCGCCAACGATCACGAGCTTGATGACCGCCGCCATGTCAATAAATGGCGATTGCAGCACTGGCCGTTACTCACAATGCTGCGCCGGGCGTGGAACGAATAAGGGAGTGCTGTGAATTCATCGCACAGGCACCGCCGCCCGCGGAAGATCAGGCGGACGGGCAGGCACAGGAGGCCGTCGCAGGTACAGAACGTAGCGGAGACGGCATACAAGGCAGCTCCGGCGATGGCGATCGCGGGCGTGCTCATCGCCGCCCCGCAGGCACACGCCACCGCCAAGGTCCCCGCCAGGGCCGTCACGGTCGCCGAGCAGCTATACACCGGCAGCAAGGCCCCCGCCAGGGCCACCACGATCGCGAAGCAGACATACACCGATGCCCTGGTCATTCATCATGAGCCGGCCCGCAGCTATACCGTCCGGCCCGGCGATACGCTGTCCTCGATCGCTCAGCGGTTTTACGGCCACCCGGCGGACTGGCACTTGCTGTACCAGGCCAACAGGTCCGTGGTGCACAACCCGGACGTGATCTACCCCGGCCAGGTGCTCCACGTTCCCTACGAGCCGTCGGCTAGCAGCACGACGCCCACTCCCGCCGGGTCCAGCGTGCTGACCACCTCGGCGGCCTTGAGCGGGACGCTGAGCTGCCCCGGGCTCGAGGAGCTATGGGAAGAGGCAGGCGGCTCGCACGCCCAGGCTGTCATGGCCGCGTCGATCGCCATGGCTGAATCCAGTGGCCAGCAGTACGCCACCGGCCCGGCCGGCGAGCGCGGCTACTGGCAGATCAACCCGGACCACGGCTCGCTGTCCACCTACGACCCGCTGGGCAACGCCAAGGCGGCCGTCATCATCTCCGACGACGGCGCCAACTGGACCCCCTGGACCACCTACACCAGCGGCGCCTACCTGGGACGCTGCTAACAAGTTCCCTGGCGGCACCGTCGCGCTATGTCAGGCCCGCAGCGCGGCGCGGATCAGATCCTGGAACTCTGCGTCTGGGATGCCCACGGCGTCTGCGGGCCTGAGCTTGATGGTCCCCTTTCCCGCGGCCAGCTCAGGATGACGCGCCGAGAAACCACCGTCGCGGTTTGGCGATACATACAGCGACAGCCCGTGCTTCCAGACCCCGACGTTGAGACGACGGCGCCCGATCCGGTACGTCGGCATCCCGTAGGACAGCACCACGTCGGCGTCAGGGCACATCGCCACGATCAGCCGGTGCAGGCGATCAAACACCGGCCGGTATTCGCTGTCCATCTCGTCGCGGTAGCGGCGCACCGCCTCATCCATGGCGCCAGTCCCCGGGGTCCGCGCCTGTCCGCTCATGGTCGTCCTCCTCATCCGGCAGTCTCACTGACGATAAGACCGCTCCGGGGTATCCGCGTAGCCGGAGTGGGCTGACCTGTCCCGGCTCTGGCCCCGGTCTCGGCCCGCCAGGTTTTCGCCAACCTCGGCCGGGCCCTCGCCGCCGGAGGCGCCCGCCCCGAACAGGTAGCCAAGATCACGATCTACGTCGTCCGTCACCGGCCCGAGTACCTGCCGGTGATCGAAGCCGCCCGGGTGACGCTGTTCGGGGATCACAAGCCAGCCGACACGCTGGTGGGAGTGGAATCGCTGGCCAGGCCCGGGTACCTGATTGAGGTTGACGCAATCGCGGTTACCGACGGTTGACGACGCCGTCAGAAAAGGGAATTCTCATCCCTTGCCGGGATAGCTAGTTGCTGGAGTGCTGCACGGCGCAATTGATGTGCAGGTCCACTCCCGTGTAATTGAGCGGGCCGGTAAGGATCGTCATTGCCGCCGTAGCTGCCCTGCTGCAGTTGACGGGTCCCTTGTAATCGCCGCGCTGCCCGGCGGCGAAGCCCCCGATGACCAGCCAGATGACAAGAATCGCCGATCCGATGTGCATCTGGACCTCCTCATCATTATCTGCAAAACTATAAACAGACAGCCCGGCTTTACCTTTCCCGGAATCTCGAGGGGAAGCATACCCGTGCGTGGCGATACCGGGTCCAGCGCACGTGAATCCCGTGCATTTTCCAGGAATCTGGAAGTCATGCCCGATGCCATGGCCGATCCCTTCGGCAGCTTCCAGAAATCTGGAAGCTGCCGGTGATTTGTTGACTCACGGCGGCATTGGCCCGCATCCTCGCTCTCGAGGACTGCGCGATCAGACCACGTAAAAGACTGCGCGATCAGACCACGTAAGAACAGGTCAAGGACGGTGCTCAATGACGGGAGGCAGGGAACCGGCGCGTGCTCCGCTGCGACGGCGCAGCAGGCAGCGCTGGGCGGTCGCGGGCGGCGTCGCGGCGTGCTGGCTGGTCCTGGAGGTCGTGACGGGCTCGGTCGTCTCCGCCACCGTGGTGCTGATGATGATCGCGGCCCTCGCCGCCGCGGGCGTGGGCGGCCTGCGGGCCCTGGGCATCACCAGGGATCATCCGTGGCTACGGCGGATGGCCTCCCGCCCGTGGCGCGACGGGCAGGATGTGCTGAAGGTCGCGATGCGGCATCTCGCCGACGTCTTCGTGGTCACGCCCAGCGGGGCGCTGCTCGCGCCGAACGTCGTTGAGCTGCAGCTGAACCCCGGTGATCTCGGCTTCCTTTGCGAGCGGATGGGAATCGGCATGATCAGCGCGAGCATGACCGAGGTCTACCAGGAGCAGGTCACCGCGTACCAGGCCCGCCTCGCCGGGGCAGGCGGGGCCGAGGTGTACGTCATCGCGGCCGGATCCGTCCCGCCGGGCCGCTACCGCCTGCGCCAGGCAGATCCCGTGAGCATCGACGCCCGGCCTGACCATTACGCGAACGCCGGGCCGCAGTGGGCCTACTCCGCCCCGCAGCACGCCTACGCCGAGTCTGGCCGCCGCGCATGGGGGGAACCTGACCCGGACCTGACCGTCGGCGGGGGCATGGTCACGATCATGGAACCGAGCCCCCCGCCCGTCCCCGTGCTGAGGTTGGTCACCGGCTCCTCGGTGGCGGAGACCCGGGTTTCCGGCGCCCGCGCCGGGCGCGGGTCCGTTGAGCTGATGCTCCCTGACGTGCTCACGGTGTCCAGGGAGCACGCGACGTTCACGTTCTCCGACGGTCGTTGGTGGATCACGAACCAGGGCAGGAACGGGCTCACACTCAACGGTGCCCCGGTCGCGGGGGAGCAGGGGGAGCAACCGCTCAGCGACGGCGATACGATCCGCTGGGGGGCGAGCCCCGACGCGATGGCGTCCCGCGTCGAGATCGGCTGATGCGACAATTGTCATTCCAGGTAGGGCAAGACCGGACGGCCGCGCGCGGGCGGGCCGTCGTTCAGGAGTGGCGACGCAGTGGCGACGGGGCGGCTTTTCCTCTGGTCGGCGGCGCTCGGCGAGTGGGTGACCTGTCGGCCCGACGAGATCACCTGGCTGGACCGGCGCCTGCTCAGCGGTGACGAGGATCTCACCTTGCACCGTGCCCCGCGGTGCGCGGGTCTCCGCTACGTCCACCACCGCTGGGAACTGTTCAGCCGTGACACGACCTACCGGGTCTACCTGGCGCCGCAATCACCCGGGGAACCGGTGCGCGCCGAGGCCGTGCGGCGGACGGCGTGCCACGTCCTGCCGGTCGCCCCGGCGCGCTACGAGGCGCTTCCGGTAACCCTCGCGGAGGGTTCGTGGCTGGTCAGCATCGGCGCCTGGGTGCTGCGACTGCGGCTTGACATCTCGGCGCACACCCGCGCCGATCCGGCCGTCCCGGACCGCGACAAGAGCCCGACCACCCAAGCCGCGACGCTCGTACGGCGCATCAGCGAGCCAGGGGAGGAGGCGGTCGCCCGGGTGCGCGGTTACTTCGAGCGCAACGCGACCGCGCGGCTGGCCATGGCTTACTACTATCAGGAGTTCATCCTCGGCCTGGCCGCCCCGCAGACGGTGCCGATGATGAATGTGGTCATCGCCCTGGACCTGAGCGGAGAGGGCGCGGTGTCCGACTATAAGAAGCTGCTTCAGGGCTTCATCTGGAAAGAACGAGGTCACGCCCGCGATCTCGCCGACTTCCTGCTGTCCAACGGCCTGCTGACGGCAGCCGATCTCGATGATGCCAGGCAGACCGCGGCGGAAAACGAACGCCGTGGCGTCTGCGAAATGGCGCGGCAGCGGCTTCAGTATCGCCAGAAAGACACGTAGGTCATGACCGAGGCGTCCGGGCTGGCCAGCGTCCTGGCGGCGCGTCTGCGGGCGCTGTGGGACGCGCAGGTCGAGGTCACCGGCGTCAGGCCGCTGCCCGGCGGCGCGAGCCGGGAGAGCTGGGACGTCCGGGTGCGGACGGCCGGTGCCGCCCATCTGCCGGCCGGAGAACGCCGCCTCGTCCTGCTCCGTGACGCGGGCGACCGGGCCCGGTACCCGGACAAGGACGTAGCCGTCGAGGCGGCCGTGATGACCGCGGCGAGGACGGCCGGCGTCCCCGTGGCCGAGATCTACGACTACGGGGCCGGAGATCAGCACTGCGTGCTCGGCCGGGCCTACCTGCTGATGGAGCACCTGGACGGGGAGACGATCCCCCGCCGGCTGCTGCGGGACGAGGCGTACGCCGCCGTGCGGCCCGGGCTCGCGCGCCGGCTCGGGGAGGTCCTGGCGCGGATCCATCAGGTGGATCCCGATTCGGTTCCTGGCCTGCCCCGGGTCGACGCGCTCGGCCAGGTGACCGGGCTGTACCAGGCCTTCGCCGAGCCCCGGCCCGCACTCGAGATCGGCCTGCGCTGGCTCGCCAGGCACCGCCCTGCTCCTGCCGCGGATGCGCTGGTGCACGGCGATTTCCGGACCGGCAACCTCATGATCGGCGAGGACGGGCTGCACGGCGTGCTCGACTGGGAACTGGCTCATCGCGGCGACCCCGGGCAGGACCTGGGCTGGCTATGCACCAAGGCCTGGCGGTTCGGCTCGGCGAGCCCGGTCGGCGGGTTCGGTGCCCGCGCCGACCTGATGGCGGGTTACGCCGCCGCCGGCGGCATCCCGCCGGACGAGCAGACCCAGCGCTGGTGGGAGCTGCACGGCACGGTGCGATGGGCGCTGCTGTGCCGCAGGCAGGCCGAGCGGTACCTCGCCGAGGACGAGCCTTCCATCGAGCTCGCGGTGCTCGGCCGCCGCGTCTGCGAGCAGGAATACGACATCCTGCTCGCGCTGGGCCACGCCGCGCCGCTGACCGTCGCCGACCCCCTGGAGAACCACGAAGACCACGCCGCGACGCCCCATGACCGCCCGTCAGGACCCGAACTGCTCCGCGCCGTCCGCGAGTTCCTCACCACCGAGGTCGGCCGCACCGAGGCCGGTCTTGGGGTCCGTACGGATCCGCGGCTGAGGTTCCACGCCCGGGTCGCGGCGAACGCGCTGCGGATCGCCGAACGCGAGGCCATGCTCGCCGCCGCGCACGCGCAAAGCCACCGGGCCAGGCTCGCCGCCCTCGGCTGCGCCGACGACGCCGGGCTCTGCGCGGCGATCCGCGACGGATCGCTGGATCACCGCTTCGACGAGGTCGTCGAGGCGGTCCGGGCCGCGGTCGTCGACAAGCTCACCGTCGCCAACCCGGGCCACCTGGCCCTCCCCGGATAAGCGCGGATAAGCCAAAGGAGACGACGTGGACTTCACCCTTCCCGAGGACCTGCGGCATTACCTGGACGAACTGGATGAGTTCATCGAGCGCGAGATCCGGCCGCTGCAGGAGCAAGACGACAACATCCGGTTCTTCGACCACCGCCGGGAGGACGCCAGGACCGACTGGGATCGCGGCGGGCTGCCCAGCCGCGAGTGGGAGGCGCTGCTCGCCGAGGCCAGGCGCCGGGCCGACGCAGCCGGCCACTACCGGTACGCGTTCCCCAGGGAGCATGGCGGCCGGGACGGCACCAACCTGGGCCTGGCCGTCATCCGCGAGCACCTGGCCGGCAAGGGCCTCGGCCTGCACTGCGACCTGCAGAACGAGCACGCGATCGTGGGCAACAACGTCGGCCTGCTGCTGATGCTGCACTACGGCAGCCCGGAGCAGAAAGGGGAGTGGGTCGAGGATCTCGCCGCGGGACGGCGTCACTTCGCGTTCGGCATCACCGAGCCGGACCACGGCAGCGACGCGACCTTCATGGAGACCCGCGCGACCCGCGACGGCGGAGAGTGGGTCATCACCGGCGAAAAGACATGGAACACCGGCGTCCACACCGCCTCCCACGACCTGGTCTTCGCCCGCACCAGCGGAACTCCGGGCAGCGGCGAAGGCATCACCGGGTTCCTGGTCCCGGTCGGCACGCCCGGCTTCACGGTCGAGGAATACCTGTGGACCTTCAACATGCCCACCGACCACGCGCACGTCTCGTTCGACGGCGTACGGGTCCCCGATAGCGCCATCCTCGGCCGCGAAGGCCGCGGGCTCGAGGTCGTGCAGCACTTCTTCAACGAGAACCGCATCCGCCAGGCCGCGTCCAGCCTGGGCGCCGCGCAGTTCTGCATCGACCGCTCGGTGGAGTACGCCAAGACCAGGGCGCCCTTCGGCAAGCCGCTCGCGAGCAATCAGGCGATCCAGTTCCCGCTCGTCGAGCTGCACACCCAGTGCGAGATGCTCCGGGCGCTCATCCACAAGACCGCCTGGAGCATGGATCAGTTCGGCCCGCTGACCCAGTCCGACAAGGTGTCCATGTGCAACTACGTGGCCAACCGGCTGTGCTGCGAGGCCGCCGACCGTGCCATGCAGGTGCACGGCGGCTTGGGCTACTCACGGCACCAGCCGTTCGAGCACATCTACCGCCACCACCGCCGGTACCGCATCACCGAGGGTGCCGAGGAAATCCAGATGCGGCGGGTGGCGGGCTACTTGTTCGGCTTCATCAAGCCTGACACCCTCAAGGGCGTCACCGGCTGACGCTGGCGCACCCGAACGCGACGCCCAGGCGCCGCTCGCTCAGGTACCCGCTGAGCAGGCCGCCCACTGCGGCGAACGTGCAGGTCATCCACCAGGTCGCCCGCCAGTCGCCGGTGAGGGTGACGAGCCAGGCCACCATGGCGGGACCGGCGACGCTGCCGGAGTTGAAGATCTGCTGCATCAGCCCGATCGTCGCCGCGGTGGAGCCGCCCGGCGGGGCCAGGTCCATCGCGATGCGCAGCAGCGTCGCCGGTATCGCCGCGCCGGTGAAGGAGAACGCGGCCACGCAGCCGAACTCCCCGATCTCACCGGCGGGCAGCGCGGTCCAGTTGACCGCGAACGTCAGCACCGAGGTGACGGCCATCGCCGCGAAGGCGGGGATCAGCAGGGCGCGGACGGGAACACCGCGCTGCAGGAGCGGAACGGTGGCGATCGAACCGGCCGCGCCGATTCCGCCGACCACGCCGGTGAGGACGCCGGGCCAGATGCCGTGCAGCCCGTCCTGCGCGTAGATCGTGGGCAGGAACCCCACCACGGTCATCCACTGGATGGTGAAGCAGCCGAAGATCAGTCCGGCGATCCACGGCCTGGCCGAGCGGATGGTTCCGCCGATGCGCGCCGCGGCAGCCGCAACGCCGGCCGTTCCGCGCGGCTCGTCAGGCGGGAGGCCGGCGGCGACCAGCGGAAGCGGCGCCACCGTGACGGCGGTGAGGACCCACCACAGGACGCGCCACGACACGAACTGCACCATCACCGCGCTCCCGGCCAGGCCGGCGAGAGCAGCGATGCCGGTGAAACCGCCCCAGTAGCCGATCGCGGTGTTGAGCCGCTCCGGTGGCGTGTGACGGCGGATCAGGCCCGGCCCGGCCACCACGGTCGGGACGGACCCCGCCCCCTCTATGACCCGCGAGATCTCATTTTTCCGAACGGTCCTGGCTGCGCGCGCCCGTCACTCCCATCAGCGCAGCGGCAGGACGGCCTCGACGAACAGGTCTGACACGGCCGCTGCCAGTCGCCGCGGATCCTGCTCGGCGATGCGCTCCGACAAGCGCCCGCTGATCCACAGCGCCGAGAGGCCGTGCACCAGCGACCACGCGCTGACCGCGACGACCTCGGGAGAGCGCCCGTGCAGGCGGCCGGCCGCGCGGCAGCGCTCAACGGTCGCGGTGAGCAGTCCGTAGGCCGCCTCGCTCGCGGCGACGAACTCGGCATTGGCCGGGTCGAGCGCGTCCAGCCGGAACATGACCTCGAAGTGCTCTGGGTGCCCGACCGCGAACCGGACGTAGCCGCGTCCGATGGCGCCCAGCTCGGCCGCGCCGTCGCCGGCGTCCGACGCCGCTACCTCGGTGATGACGGACTCGGCCAGCAGCTGGTACCCGGCGGTCGCGAAGGCGGTCAGCAGGCCGGCCTTGCTGCCGAAGTGGTAGGCGGGCGCGCTGTGCGAGACTCCGGCGCGGCGCGCGATATCGCGCAGCGAGACGCCGCTCACCCCACCGTCCGCCACCGCGTTCTGCACCGCGGCGAGCAGGGCCGCCGGCAGGTCGCCGTGATGGTAGGCCACGGTCAATCTTGACATCCACGCCCCATCTTGCCAGTGTCTAGATGTTCGTTCCAGGGCCGGAGCCGCGCTCCGGAACCGGAGAAAAAAGGAGATCGTCATGCTGAAACAGCTGTTTTCGCGGGTCTACGCCGCCATGTACGACCTCTTCAACGGGCCCGCCGAGCGAGCGGGCCTGCGCGAGCAGCGACACGACCTGCTCGCGCAGGCTACCGGCGCCACGATCGAGATCGGCGCGGGCACCGGGCTGAACCTGCCGCACTACCCTTCCGCCGTCACTCGGCTGGCGCTGATCGAACCCGACCCGCATATGAGCCGACGGCTGCGCAGGCGCGTCTCGCGGCTCGGACGCGACGCCGAGATCATCGACGCCACCTGCGACCGGCTGCCCTTCCCTGATGCGTCGTTCGACACCGCCGTGGTCACCTTCACGCTGTGCAGCGTCCCGGACGAGCAGTCGGCACTGAGCGAGATCACGCGGGTCCTGGCCCCGGGCGGGCGGCTGCTCTTCTTCGAGCACGTCCGCTCCGACGATCCGAGCATCGCCGCCAAGCAGGACAAGATGCCGTTCCCCTATCCGCTGATCGGCTGCCACCCCAACCGGGACACGCTGCGGGAAATCGAGGCATCGCCGCTAACCGTCGAATCGGTCCGCGCCGGCGAGCTGCCGAAGGCTCCCAAGATCGAAAGACCCATGATCGTGGGCACGGCCCGCAGGCCGGCAGGCACCCGGTTGAGCTGAGCGCCACCGAGCTGACTCAGGCGTTCACGTGACGTGATCCTGCGCGACCGCGTCGGCGTCTGCCACCTGATACCTGCGGCCACACGAATAAACGAACGTTCGTTCAAGAAAGGGTCAGTCATGAAAGCCATCGTCATCACCGCTTACGGCAGCCCGGAGGTGCTCGCCGTCACCGAGCTGCCCGACCCGGTCCCGGCGGCCGGGGAGGTCTTGATCCGGGTCCGGGCGTTCGGCCTGAACCACGCCGAGGCCTACATGCGCAGCGGGGCCTGGGGAAATGTCGCCCAGGTCCCGGGCATCGAGTGCGTCGGGACGGTGCAGGCCGACCCCGGCGGGCGGCTGGCTGCCGGGACGGCCGTGGTGGCCATCCTCGGCGGCATGGGGCGGACGCGTAACGGCAGCTACGCCGAGCTGGTGACCGTGCCGGCCAGCAACGTGGTACCGGTCAGCACGTCGCTGCCGTGGACCGATCTGGTGGCGCTGCCGGAGGTCTACGCGACCGCGTGGGCCGGGCTGCACCAGAACCTGGGCCTGCGGCCCGGGCAGACGGTCCTGGTCCGCGGCGGGACTTCCGCGCTGGGCCAGGCAGCGGTGAACGTCGCGGCCGAGGAGGGCATGACCGTGATCGCGACGACCCGCAACCCCGGCCGGGCGGACCTGCTGCGGGACATCGGCGCCGCGCAGGTCCTGATCGACGACGGGCAGCTGGCCGCCCAGGTCGGGGAGCTCGGGGCCGACGTGGATGGCGTCTTCGACCTCGTCGGGAACAGCGTGCTGCGCGACTCGCTGCGGACCGTCCGGACCAGGGGCCGGGTGTGCCAGCTCGGCTTCCTCGGCGGCCTGGAACCGGTGGCCGGCTTCAACCCGATCGCCGACCTGCCCACCAGCGTCCAGCTCAGCTTCTACGGCAGCGCGTTCGTGCTCGGCACCGACACTTTCCCCCTGACCGATATCCCGCTGCAGGAAATGATCACCAAGGCCGAAGCCGGGCAGTACAAGGCCAAGCCCGCCAGGGTTTTCAGCTTCGACGACATCGTCAAGGCGCACCAGGTCATGGAAGAAGGCCTGGCCGCCGGCAAGATGGTCGTCGCCGTCGACTGACACCCCGCAGAACCCCATCCCGGCTATCGCTGATCCAGGGCTGGGTAGTCGGTGTACCCGGCCGCTCCGCCGCCGTAGAACGTAGCCCGTTGCGGCCAGGCCAGCGGCGCGTTGACACGGAATCGGGCGGGCAGGTCGGGGTTGGCGATGAAGAGCTGGCCGTAGGCGATCAGGTCGGCCTGGTCGTGCTGGACACGCACGGCCCCGGTTTCGGCGGTGTGGCCGCCGGCCGCGATGATCGCCCCGGAGAACACGGGCCGGAAGAACCCGCTGGCCAGATCGGGTGACTGGGCGCTGGCCTGGACCGACAGGGTGCCGTTGACGCCGGGCTCGATGACATGCAGGTAGCTGGTACCGAGGGCCTGAAGGTCGCGAGCCACCTGGGTGAATGTGGCGGCCGGGTCGGAGTCGGCCATGCCGTTGGTCGGGCTGAGCGGCGAGATCCTCACCCCGACCCGGTTCCTGCCGCAGACGCTGATCGCCGCCGCGGTTACCTCGCGCAGCAGCCTGGCACGGTTGCGGGGGTTTCCGCCGTACTCGTCGTCACGCCGGTTGGCGCCGTCGCGAAGGAACTGATCGAGCAGGTAGCCGTTGCCCGCGTGCACCTCAACGCCGTCGAAGCCTGCCGCCATCGCGCGTTCGGCCGCGCTGCCGAACTGGCCGGCGATGCCGGCCAGTTCGGCGGCCCGCAGCGCTCGGGGCCGGGTGAACGGGTGCACGCCGTCGTACAGCTCGGTGGCCGGGCCGGCCGCGATCGGCGATGGGCCAACGGGCAGCTCACCGTCGTGGAACGCCGGATGAGACATCCGGCCAGCGTGAAAGAGCTGGATGAAGATCCTCCCTCCGGCCGCGTGGACGGCATCGGTGATCTTCCGCCAGCCAGCTTCCTGAGCCGCGGAATAAACGCCGGGCCAGTTGTCGTAACCGGCCCCTTGCCGGGACACCGCCGTCGCCTCGGCGATGATCAGGCCCGCCCCGGCACGCTGCGCGTAGTACTCGGTCGCGAGTTCGGAGGGGACGCCGTACTCGTCGGCCCGGGCCCGGGTAAGCGGGGCCATCACGATCCGGTTGGGCAGCCACAGCCCCCCGAGCCGGAACGGAGAGAACAGCGGGGTAGTTGCGATCAGCTTCGGACGGTCGGCCGTGAGGGTGGCTGACATGGTGCTGGTTCCTTTCGGCGTGCCGGGAATTCTTGAGCGATCGTTCATTTATATGGCCGTAAAGAAGGCCGCCAGGTGGCGGCCCGGGACGGTAGGCCTTAGCTGAGGCCGGCGAAGGCGTTGTCGACGATTGCCCGCAGCACCTCCTCATCTGGGTTGGCTTTGCCGACGACCATCAGGCCCTGGCTCGTGGCCACCAGGCCCTTTGCCCGCGACACCGGATCAACCGAGGCCGGGACCTCGCCGCGCCGGATCGCGGTGCGCAGCGCCCCGGTAAAGCAGTGCTCCAGCCGCGCCAGGTGCCCCCGGACCACGGCCGCGACCTCGGGATCGGTGGCGGCGTTCTCGATCGCGCTGTTGACCAGCAGGCAGCCCTGCCGTCCCTCGGGGCTGGTCAGATCCCGCACCAGCCCGTCGAAGTACGCCCGGACCTGCGCGACCGACGCCCCGGGATCTTCCAGCTCACCCAGCTTCTGCGGCACTACCAGCTTGGAGTAGCGCTCCAGGGAGCCCATCAGCAGCGCGTGCTTGCCGCCCGGGAACGCCGAGTACAGGCTGCCGGGCTTCACGCCGGTCGCCCGGACCAGGTCATCGACCGAGGTGGCGCGGTACCCCCGCTCCCAGAACTGGCGCATGGCGGAATCGAGCACCTCATCTGGCTCGAACTCCCGCGGACGTGGCATGCCGACACTATACATGAACGATCGCTCAAGAACAACTCGCCGCGAACCGCGGACCCGGGACCTGCCCGTGGCATTATTCGCATATGAAGATGGCTGAGCACACCAGGGTCGAGGTGCGGCATCCGCTGGACCCGCTGACGGCCGAGGAGATCGAGGCCGCCAGCCAGATCCTCAGGCGGGACCGCGGCCTGGCCGCGAGCGCCCGCTTCGTCTACGTCACGCTGCGGGAACCGCCCAAGGACGCGGTCCTGCGGGGCGAGGCGTCCGAACGCGAGGCGCACGTCGTGCTCCGGGAGCGGGCCGAATTCCGGACCTACGAGGCGGTGGTCTCGATCACCGCGGGCGAGGTACGCCTGTGGCGGGAGGTGCCCGGTGTCCAGCCGGCGATCATGCTCGAAGAGTTCCTGGCCACCGAGGCGGCGCTCAAGAAGGACGCCCGCTGGCAAGAGGCCATGCGCCGGCGCGGCGTCACCGACTTCGACATGGTGATGATCGACCCCTGGTCGGTCGGTTACAACGGTCCCGAGGACGCGGCGGGCCAGGGCCGGTTCATCCGGCCGCTGACCTGGGTGCGCCAGGGGGATCCCGACGACAACGGGTACGCCCGCCCGGTGGAGGGCCTGATCGTCCGCTTCGACCTCGACCGCATGGAAGTCGTGGATATCGAGGACCACGGGGTGGTGCCCCTGCCGCCGCGCAGCGGCAACTACACCGCCGAGGCGATCCGCGACGCCGGGAACGTCCCGCATTTCCCCGAGGGCCCCCGGCAGGACCTCAAGCCGGTGGAGATCACCCAGCCGGAAGGCACCAGCTTCACCGTGGACGGGCACGAGGTGCGCTGGCAGAAATGGCGGTTCCAGGTCGGCTTCACCCCCCGCGAGGGGCTGGTCCTTTACCTCGTGCGCTACCAGGATCACGGGACGCTCCGCCCGGTCATCTACCGCGCCTCGCTCGCGGAAATGTTCATCCCCTACGGCGACCCGAACCCGACGCACTACCGCAAGAACGTCTTCGACATGGGTGAATACGGCATCGGAGTGCTCGCCAACAGCCTGGAGCTGGGCTGCGACTGCCTCGGCGAGATCCGCTACTTCGACGCCTACCTCAACGACAACGACGGTCACCCGCAGCTGATCAAGAACGCGATCTGCCTGCACGAGGAAGACCACGGCATCTCGTGGAAGCACGCCGACTGGCGCACCGGCAAGACCGAAGTCCGGCGCTCGCGACGCCTGGTGATTTCGATGATCGCCACCGTCGGAAACTACGAGTACGGCTACTTCTGGTACCTCTACCAGGACGGCACCATCGAGTACGAGATCAAGCTGACCGGTGTGATCTCCAACGGGGCCGTGCCCGCGGGGCAGAAACCGGCCCACGGCACCCTGGTCGCCCCCCAGCTCTACGGACCCCACCACCAGCACATCTTCTGCGTACGGCTGGACATGATGGTCGACGGCCCGCAGAACACGGTCTATGAGTGCGACTCGGTGGCGCTGCCGCCCGGCCCGGACAACCCGCATGGCAACGCCTGGGTGGTGCGGCAGACCCCGCTGCGCCGCGAGTCGCAGGCGCAGCGGGTGGCTGACGGTCGCGCCGCCCGTTACTGGAAGATCACCAATCCCGGCCGGCGGAACGCCACCGGCGAGCCCGTCGCGTACAGGCTGATGCCCCAGGACAGCGTGCTGCCTTTCGGCCAGCCCGACACCCACGCCATGCGGCGTGCCCAGTTCGCCGCCAAGCACCTGTGGGTCACCGCGTACGACCCCGATCAGCGGTTCCCGGCGGGCGAATACCCCAACCAGCACCCCGGCGGGGACGGCCTGCCGGCCTGGACCGCGGCCGACCGCCCGCTGGAAAACACCGACCTGGTGCTCTGGCACACGTTCACCGCTCACCACGTGGTGCGCCCCGAGGACTGGCCGGTGATGCCGGTCACCCGCGTCGGCTTCCAGCTCAGGGCGGACGGTTTCTTCGACGGCAATCCCGCCCTCGACGTACCGCCCGCCGAGCACTAGGAGAAGCGGAACACCGGTCCCCGCGCCGGGAAGGGGAGGACGGCCCCGGCGGGGATCAGGAACGCGTGATCCCGCTTTATCCGGACCCGGTCGCACCGGGCGTCCGTGATCACGAGGATGGGCCCGTCCTTCGGGAAGTCCTGCGCGTCCTGCAGCAGGTCGATGCCTGGTTGCAGCACGGTGCCGCCGCGCCCGCGGACCCGGACGCGGCCGGCGATGTCGAGCGGGTGCATCCAGCCGCTGTCGTGCGCCTCGGCGTCGCAGAAGACCACCCGTACGGCCGGCACGTCCCGGGTGACCGCATAGGAGGCGATGGTTACGTTTCGTCCCGCTTGACCGCCATCGTAAAAACTCTCACCGCGGCCCCTCCGGCTCCACCCGTGCGAAGAGGCCGGATCTGAGCAGGCCCCGCACGTCCTCCTGGCTCGCGGTGATAAGGCGGTCGGCGGGCGAGGCCCGGTAGGTCCGGCCGCTGACCGCTCCCTCCACCCGCACCCGCTGCGCCCCGACGAACCTGAGGCGGACCTCGGATCCGGCGCTACGCGGCAGGGCCGCTGGCGGGCCGGCCGGGGCGGTGTGAGCTGGGACGGCCCGAACCGAGGGCGGCCCGGACGTCAGCAGCGCCCGGCGCCGGTTGCAGCATGCCGCGTCAGGCCTCCTCGCCGGCAGGGCGGTCAGGGCCGTCAGGGGCCAGGGTGACGACGCGCTCGCCTTCGCCGCCCAGCCCTTCAAGACCCAGGCGTTCGAGCAGGAAGGCGGCGCCGGACAGGGCCAGCCAGCACACCGGCGCCTCCGAGCGGCGCCGCGTCACGAACGGCACCAGGGGGATGCTGACCCACACGCTCAGGCAGCCGAAGCAGTCGGCGAGCTCCCCGGCGGGCCCGGAGCCGAGTCGGCTCCGGGCCCGGACCACGATGCCGCCCGGCCCATCCTCGGCCGCCAGCAGATGGGTCACGCGCCATGCCGCGAGGGCCGCCAAACAGAACCTGAGGACCTGCTGTCCGGCCGGCAGGTTCGCATTCACGGGCGGGCTCCTCCTTATCCGGTGGTGATGACGCCGACCGAGGTCAGGGCGTTCGACCAGATCCACGTCTGGGTGTAGTTCCAGGCGAACCCGCCCATGTCGGTGAGACCGGCGGAGTCGTTCGGGGTGAACGCCCGGCTGAAGGCCGTGAGGGTCCAGCTGTAGCAGCCGTTGGCCGCGTCGGCGCTGATCTTGTAGGTTACGGTTCCGCCGATGCTGTTATCCGTGGGGCCGTCGTAGATGTGGCGCAGGTCGTTCGAGAGCGGGGGCTCCACCACGAGGCCAGGCGGCCCAGCAGGCAGTTCGCCGCGTGCGTCACGCCCTGCCGGGCCAGGTCCCCGACCAGCCCGCCGGCGCGGCGCGCACCGCCCCGATCGCGATGCGCGCGGCACCACTGATCCGCTCGAATCGAACACCAGCCCGCTGCTGTCCGCATAGCTCGCCATGACGCGGTAGAACTGGGCGTCCGGCGCGCAGCCGAACAGCGGCAGGACCCCCTGGAAGGGAGCGGTAGAGGGCACGTCACCGCCGGAGTCCTTGTTCATCCGTATGGCGAAGCCGGTGGCCGGATCCAGGTAACTGGGGTTCACGTCCAGATAGCCGATCTGGACGATGGCCGGCTCGTTCTCACATCCGATCCCCTGCGGCTGGCAGCCGGGGAACGGGCTGGCGACCGCGAACTGAGCCACGTCGAGCTCGACGTCCTGGAACAGCGGATGTGCGGCCCAGCCAGCGTCGCCGCACCACGAGCCACGGCCGGCAGTTGACCACGTGGGTCACGCCCTGCAGGGCCAGGTCCCCGACCAGCCCGGCCGGCGGCACGCTCCCGATCGCGATGCGCTCGGTACCGATCCAGCTCCGCAACGGCACCGGAGCGACCAGTCCTGCCGCATCCCCATCCCGGCCTCTCGCGTTCATGTCGCCTCCTCGGCCAGCCAGCCGACTCTCACCGCGGATCAGCTCCGAGACGCACTCGGGAAGCCGGAAGCCCCATGACCACGGCCAGTCGGGCGGAAAGAACCAGAGCCAGTGACAGACCAGGTCGTAGACGTTGACCGTGGCCCCGGGCACCGGGTACTTGACCCCCGTGGCGGGGTCGACCTTGACCACCTGGCCGCAGACCAGCTCGAAGTTGAACAGGATCGGGTCGATCGCCAGTTCGTTCTTGAGTGTCGCGATGGACTTGCCCGCGACTTCGGCGGCGGGCACCCCGGCCATGCTGGCCAGCCTGGCTCGCTGCAGAGCATTGGGTATCCGGGATTCGTACTCGCTGATCAGCGCAGACCTGCTGCGGCTGGCCGCTGCGCGCGGGTAAACGCGCATTCTTGGACCGGTTCTAGGTGACACGGCTCTCCCCCTCGCGTCGTACCGGACGGCGGCACGCTCGCCGCCGTCACCTCGACGGAGGGGACGGTTAACGCATCAGATACGCCCGGCGAGCCGAAAAGTGCGCGTTGCTTGCGGCCGAGCTCGGTGAGTCGGGCCCAGGCCGGCGACGACTCGCCGACCGACGTCTCGACCAGGCGCGCGACGGCGACCGCCGGGTCCCGGACCGGCTGTCCGGCCCCCTGCCCGCGGTACCGGCTGGCCAGCCACCGCTCGGTTCGCTCGGCCAGCGCGCTGATCCGGGGGTCGTCCGGGGACCAGCCCAACGCCGCGTCGTATTCGAGGTAGATGGCCCGGAACTCCGGATCGCGCATCGCGTCGATCTTGTCGGCGATCCAGACGGCCGCCTCCTTCGGCGAGGCCGACTGCATGAGGATCCAGCCGTCCCGCTCCATCTGCACCGAGCGCTGGCTCACGCCGAGTTCGCGCAGCTGGTCCAGGTAACCGGCGACCTCCGCCGAGACGAACAGCCCGTCGCCCGCGCGCAGCAGCGCGATCCGTTCGCGGGAGCGGACCAGCTCCTCGGCTCGTTCGGCCAGGGTACGGTCGATCTCCCCGATCGCCTCGGCGAACCGGCCGGGGTCGGCGGCGAGCAGATCCTTGACGCGGGCGAGCGGCACGCCGGCCTCGGCGAGCGTCTTGATCTTGACGAGCTGGATGGCGTGCTCGGCGGTGTAGCGGCGGTACCCCGACGAGTCCCGCGGCGGCTCATCGAGCAGGCCGCGCTGATGGTAGTGGCGGACGGCCTTGACCGTCACGCCCGCGTAGCCGGCGAGCTGCCCGATGGTGATCATGCGGTAGGGCCTCCCTTCGACCGGATCCGGACGTTCATCATGTCACCGGGTGCCGCGGCGGAACGCGACCCGGGCCCACAGGTACCCGGCCAGCGCGATCCCCGCGCACCAGGCCAGGGCCAGGTAGGCGGTGTTGCCGAGCGGCGCGCCGGTCAGCAGGGCGCGCATGGACTCCACGACCGGGGTGAACGGCTGGTGCTCCGAGAACCAGCGCACGCCGGCGGGCATCGAATCGGCAGGCACGAACGCGCTGGACAAGAACGGCAGCAGGAACTGGATCGGCAGGCTCGCGCTGTTCGCGCCCGCGACGGTCTTGGCCATCAGGCCGAGGGCGACCGACACCCAGGCCAGCGCGAACGCGAACGCCACGACGATGCCGGCGACCGCGAACCAGTCCGCGACCGAAGCCACCGGCCGGAACCCGACCGCCAGCGCGACCCCGGTGACCACCGTGGTCGTCACCAGCGTGCGCAGCACGCTGCCCCCGACGTGCCCGGTCAGCACGGCGCCGCGGGCGATGGGCATGGTGCGGAACCGGTCGATGATGCCACCGGTCATGTCCGTGCACACGGTGATCGCCGTGGTGCCCGAGCCCGCCGCCACCGTCATCATCAAGATGCCGGGCACGAGGAAGTCGACGTACGGTTCGCCCCGGGCCGCGGTCCCGAGCCCGCCGCCGATCGGCCCGCCCAAGATGTAGACGAACAGCAGCAGGAACACCACCGGCCCCAGGATCGAGCCGATGAGCAGCAACGGGAACCGCAGGGTGTGCTTGAGCTCGCGCCCGACCATGGTGCCGGCGTCCTGGGCGGCGATGGTCAGCGTGGTCATCGGGCCTGCTCCTTCGAAGGGTCGGGGGAAGGGTCGGGGGAAGGGTTGGGGGAGAGGTCCGGGGAGGCGTCGCCGGTCAGGGCGAAGAACACGTCGTCGAGGTCTGGCGTGTGGATGGACAGGTCTTCCACGGCGACGCCGTCGCCGAGGCGGGTGAGCACGTCACGGAGCGAGGAGATCCCGCCCTCGTTCGGCACCCGCAGCACCAGCTCCTCGTCGTCGCGCGCGCCCTCGGGCAGCGCCCGGGCGGCCGCCTCCAGCGAGGCGGCGTCGGCGAAGCGCAGCAGGATGTGCGCGCCGGGGACGCGCTGCTTGAGTTCCTTCGGCGTGCCCTCGGCGACGATGCGGCCCCGGTCCAGCACGGCGATGCGGTCGGCGAGCTGGTCGGCCTCCTCCAGGTACTGCGTGGTCAGCAAGATGGTCACGCCGTCGGCGACCAGCTCCCGGATAAGCTGCCACGTCGTGTGGCGGCTGCGCGGGTCCAGGCCGGCCGTGGGCTCGTCGAGGAAGATCAGCCGTGGCCGCCCCATCAGCGTCATCGCGATGTCGAGGCGGCGCTTCATGCCGCCGGAGTAGGTGGCCGGGGCCCGCGCCGCCGCGTCGGCGAGGTCGAACAGATCAAGCAGCCCGGCGGCCCGCGCCCGTCGCTCGGCCGCCGGGACGTGCAGCAGGCGGCCCATGAGGAGCAGGTTCTCCTCGCCGGTGAGCCAGTCGTCGACCGCGGAGAACTGCCCGGTGACCCCGATGGCGGCGCGTACCGCCCCGGCCTCGCCGCGCACGTCGTGCCCCATGACGCTGGCCGTGCCGGCGTCCGCCGGGATCAGGGTGGACAGGATCTTCACCGTGGTGGTCTTGCCCGCGCCATTGGGCCCGAGCAGCGCGAAGACCTCACCCTCCCCGATGCTGAGGTCGACCCCGTCCAGGACAACCTTGTCGCCGTAGGTCTTGCGCAGGCCGTTCGCGGCGACCGCGTTATTGGTCGGTGCGTTCATGGCACCCATGCTCGGACCCTGACCCTGGGTCAAGGTCAAGCGCGATTTCCGGTCAGGCGCGTTCCAGGCCCTGGAACCCGTCGGCCATCGAGCGGAACAGCGGGTCGGTGTACGCGGTCAGGCCCGCGTACACCCTGTTGATCTGCTGGTAGGCGCGGGCCGCGACGGCGTCGGGCGCGAACCCGTCGCCGGCGGCGACCATCGCCGCGGTGGCCTGGCCCCAGTCCGGGTAGATGCCGTGGCCGACCGCGGCGCAGATGGCGGCCCCGAGGCCGGCGGCGTCGTTGACCGTGGTACGGCGGGCGGGGCGGTCGAAGACGTCGGCGACGATCCGCATCATCAGGTCCGAGCGCGATCCGCCGCCGGACACGAGGACCGGCGAAAGCCGCCGCCCCAGCGCCCGTTCCATCGCCGCGGTGTTGTTCGCCATCGTCAGCGCGATGCCTTCGAGGATCGAGCGGTAGATGTGAGCGCGCCCCTGGCTGCCGTCAAAGCCCAGCAGCGCGCCCCGGCGCCAGGCCGCGTGGCCGGGTGCCAGCCAGTCCGGCAGCGTGAGCAGCCCGTTGCAGCCCGGCGCCAGCCCGCTGGCCTCGGCGTTGAGGGCATCGGGCGGCGGGCCCCCCAGCACGGAGCCGAACCAGCTCACCATCCACATGCCGCGCCGGATCCCGGTGCTCTCGTACAGGTACCTCCCGGGCCGCGCCGCGAAGTTGACCCAGTAGCTGTCGTCCGTGCTCCGCGAAGACGAGCCGAACGTCATCGCCGCGATGTAGGTGCCCAGCGACAGCAGCACGGTGCCGTCGTCCTCCAGCCCGCTGCCCAGCGCCTCGACGGCCTTGTCGTTGGCCGTGGCGTACACCGGCAGGCCGGGCGGGATGCCCGTGGCCGAGGCCGCCGCCGGCGTCACCGAACCGAGCAGGCCGCCCGGCGGGACCAGGTCGAAGAGCATGTCGCGCGTCATGCCGGTGGCGGCGTAGACGGCCGGATCGTTCGACCAGGCCGCGGTGTCCTGGTCGATGGGCCAGACACCCTGGTAGTTGGCCGCGGCGTCCGTCAGCCGGCCGGTCAGCCGGTGGGTGATGTAACCGGAGGAGGTGGTGACGTAGCGGGTCCGGGGGTTCGCCGGCTCGTAGGGACGGGCGACCCGTTCGTCCATCCAGCTCATCACCGGCTCGGCGAGGCTGCCGTCGGCGGCCAGCAGGGCCCGGCAGAACCGGATGGTGCACAGGCCGACGGCCACGATGTCTGCCGTGTGGCCCGAGAACTGGCCGCAGAACCGGTCCATGGCCTCACGGCAGGCCTCCCGGATGGAGTCCCAGATGTCGTCACCCGGATGGACGGCGTGCCCCGGCACGGTGGTGTCGTACGGCCTGAGCTGCCTGCGGGCCGAGGCGACCGCGCGGCCGCGCGGGTCGAAGATCGTCACCTTGGTGCTCTGTGACCCGTTGTCGATGGCCAGCAGGTACGGCGTCACGCGCCCGGCTCCAGCGGGAAGATCGTGCCCGCGTTCATCACGCCGCGGGAGTCGAACGCCCCCTTGAGCGTCGACAGCAGGTAGTAGGCGCTGCCGTGCTCCTCCCGCACCCAGGGCGTGCGGTATTTGCCGATCCCGTGGTGGTGCACCATCGACCCGCCGAGCCGCAGGGCCTCCTCGACGATGATCGCGTTCAGCGGCTTGTGGTACACCTCGATCTCTTCGCGAGGGCTGCTCCGGATCGTGTAGTCGTAGACGAAGTAGAGGTTGGTTCCGGTCTGGTAGCTGTGCGAGGAGTGCGCGCCGAGCATGGTCAGGTCACCGGCTCGCGGGAACTCGCCGCGGATCCGGCCCATGACGGCGTAGAACAGCTCGCCGACCCGTGACCAGTCGACGGACACCTCGGTGGTGTACCCGAGGTGGGAGCGGATGAGCATGTCCGCCTTCTCGGCGTCGATCTTGTCCTGGCCCCAGTTCAGGTTGTCGAACCACCGCCGGATCAGGCCGCCGTCGACACGCTCGCAATCGCGCCCGGCGAACAGCTCCTCGATCGCCTCCGCGGTGGCGTCGGCGATGCCCTTCGGGCCCTCGGCGACGAGCACGACGACGTTCTTTCCCCGGTAGAAGCCGGCGAAGTGCTGCCGGGCGTCCTCGGGCGAGTAGACCCGGCACACCGAGGGCCGGTACCCGGCGGTGATCAGCTCGCGCAGGGCCTCGATGCCGTCCTCGAACTCCTCGACCAGGAAGCCGAAGTACCGGTTGTTCTCCGGCTGGTAGCGGAAGAGCTTGACCGTCACCTCGGTGATGAAGCACAGCGCGCCTTCGCTGCCGATGACGACGTGACGGATGTCCGGGCCCGCGGCCCGGCGGGGCACGTTCTTGATGCGGGTGACCCTCCCGCCGGGGAAGACGGCTTCCAGGCCCACGACCAGGTCCTCGATCCCGCCGTACAGCGTGGAGAACTGGCCGATCGACCGGGTCGCGACCAGGCCGCCCATCTGGGCGAGCGGCTTGGACTGCGGCGAATGGCCGGTGGTCAGGCCCCGGGCCCGCAGGATGTCCTCCAGTTCGGCCAGGCGGACACCGCACTGCGTGGTGGCCATCATGTCGACCGGGTCGATCGAGGTGATCGCGTTCATCCGCGACCCGTCGACCACGAGGCTGTCCTCGACCACGGTCTCCAGCCCGCCCTCGGTGGCGGTCCCTCCGGTGCGCGGAACGACGTTGACGAGGTTCTCCTCGGCGAACCGCAGGACCGCCGCCACGCCCGCCGTCGAGGAGGGGTACACGATCGCGGCCGGGATCGGCCCGTCGTAGATGCCGTGGACCGACGTGTACTTCTTGAAACGGTCGACGCTGGCCGCCTTCAGCTGCTCCTCGCCGGTCTCGACGGCGTCGGGCCCGAGCAGTTCGGTCATCGCCTTGACGATCGACGTGCGGTTCAGCGGGGATCGGGATGAGACCATGAGCTGATTCTGCCGGGAACCGCGCTCAGCGGACGAGATACCCTCCGTCGACGACCAGGACATGGCCGTTGACGTAGTCGGCGGCCCGGCTGGCCAGGAAGACCGTCGCCCCCATCAGGTCGGCGGTCTCACCCCAGCGTCCCGCGGGGATGTGCTCGACGATACGGCGATCGGCGGCCGGATCGGCCCGGGTCGCTTCGGTGATCGCGGTCTTGAAGTATCCCGGGGCGATGGCGTTGACCTGGATGTTGCGGGCCGCCAGCTCGTCGCAGTAGGCCCTGGTGAAGCCCACGAGCCCGGCCTTGGTCGCGGCGTACGCCGGCGAGCGCTGGCCGCCGAGGAAGGAGAACAGCGAGGCGATATTGATGATCTTGCCGGATCCCTGCTCGATCATGAACCTGCTGGCCTCGTGGGCGAGCTCGAAGGCGGCGGTCAGGTTGACCGACACCATGGCGTCCCACTGGTCACGGCCGAACTCTGTCACGTCGGCCAGCAGCGCGACGCCCGCGGAGTTGACCAGGATGTCGACCGACCCCAGCGCCTCGACGCAGCGCCGAACGACGGCGGCCGGAACCCCCGGCTGCGTGATGTCGGCCACCAGGAACTCCATCCGCCGCCCGGCGCCCTGGATCAGCCGGCGGGTGGTCCCGTCGTCCTCGGCCAGCCCGACGGCGAACACGTCGGCGCCCGCCTTGGCCAGGGCGAGCGAGAACGCCCGCCCCAGCCCGGTATTACCGCCAGTGACCAGCGCATTGCGCCCGGCCAGCGAGAACAGCTCAAGGCTGAAGTCGGCGATGTCCACGCAGTGACATTCCCATGATCGCGAAGCCTTTACTACTCCATTGAGTAGTGAACCCTTCATGATCATGGTTGCGGGGGCGGCGGGTGAGGGCGCAAGCCGGGGGGAGGTAGTTACTCCTCTAGCACTCGAGGGATTCGATCTTGGTGCGGAGCTCGGCGGCTCCGCGCCGTCCTCAGGTCGGGTCGGGGCCGGCGATGCGGGTGAACGGCAGCTGGATCTCGAACACCTGCTGATCCACGTCGGCGATGTCGTCGACCTCGTGTACCCATACCTCGCGGCCGGGACCGGGGGCCACGCGGTAGCCGCGCTCGTCGATCCAGTGGACCAGGTCCTGGTAGACCATCGGGAAGATGCTCGCCGACAGGCCGTTGCGCACCGTGGTCGCCGCCTCGATCTCCGGCATGACACGGTAGTACGCCGGGGCGGGCAGCTCGCCCGGCGGTTCGGTCACCGGCAGGGCCAGGTGAACGGTGACGTTCTCGCCGTGCTCGTGGTCGTAGAAGACGATCCGAGGCCCCGCTTCCTTGACCCGCTCACCGATCCCCAGCTGGTCGAACTGCCCGGCCAGCCGGTTGACGACGGGAACGATGTTCTCCGCCCCCCATCCCGGGGCCGGCCCGGCGATCACCACCACGCCCACGGCGGGAATCGTCTTGGCCACGATGTCATCGGCTGGCATGGCGCCCTCCCTGGCGATGGTTCGGAGCCGGGCCTCCACCCCGAGCAGCTGGTTCTGGTGCTCGATTAGTTCGTGCTCCAGCTGAGCGCGGCGGAGCATGAGCATGCCCTGGAGCTCCTCCAGCGTGATCCCGGCCAGCAGCCGCCTGGCCTGGGACAGCGATAGCCCGAGATCCTTCAGGGCGATGATCCGGTTGAGCTGTCCGAGCTGCCGGGCCGAGTAGCCGCGGTACCCGGTGTCCGGGTCCACCGTCGCCGGTCTCAGCAGCCCGATCTCGTCGTAGTGCCGCAGCGTGCGAACCGATACGCCGCCGAGCCGCGCGAACTCCCCGATGCTGAACATGACACGAGCATGCAGCCCTCACCCAACGTGAGAGTCAAGGGGTCCCTAGCCCGCCAGCTCCACGGCCAGCCCGAGCCGCCTGGCCAGCACGTCCGCGCGCTCGCGCTCCCAAGCGCCGAACGCACCGGACGCACCGGACGCACGCGTGAACCGCACGTGGTGCAGCGCCCCGCCCAGCGGCAGCCCGTCCTCGCGCACCAGAGCGATCCGCTTACCCCCAGGCCAGCTCAGCGAGGCGGTACCGTCGCCGGCCGCCGAGAGCTGCCCGTCCAGCACGTCCCGGAACAGCCGTACCGCGCCGTCCAGGTCACCGACCCGGTGCTCGATCAGGTCAAACGACGCCGGCGGCCCCTGCGAAACAAGCTCCCGCGGCGGCGCGGACGGCGGCGGCGAACCGCCGCCCTGCTGTGCGACCTGGATGACGATGCCGTGCGCGCCGCGCGGGGGCAGGAACGCCTCCCTCCAGTACGGGTTGGCCAGGTTGACCCCGACCGGCTCGAGGCCGAACGCCCTGATCCGCGCCAGCATGTCCTCGATGTCGGTGACCAGGAAGTTGAGGTGATGCGGACCCGCGCCGCGGGCCGCCAGGAAGCGCTCGAGGAAGGCCCCGTCGGGCCCTCCCGTGGGGGTCAGCAGCTCGATTTTCGGTCCCGCGGCGAACGCCAGCTGCCCCCACCAGAACCCCGGCGAGTCGCTGCCGTAGACCCACGTCCCGCCCAGGACGCCGCCGAACAGGTCCCACCCGTCGGTCAGGCCGATGGGTGCCGATAGCGAGGTGATCGAGGACGGCGCTCACGTGGCCCGGTCCAGCCAGCCCGCGATGCTGCGGTCCAGGGTGGGCATGGGGAGCGACCCGTGGTCCAGGACGGCGGCGTGGAAGGCGGGCAGCGAGAACGCCGGGCCCAGCCGCTGCCGGGCCTGCTCGCGGATGCGCAGGATCTCGAGCTTGCCGGTGAGGTAGGCCAGCGCCTGTCCCGGCATCACCACGTACCGGTCGACCTCGGCGGCCAGGAACTCCCGCGGCATCGGCACGTGCTCGGCCAGGAACTCCAGGGCCCGCTCCCGGCTCCAGCCGAAGGCGTGCAGGCCGGTGTCCACCACCAGCCGGGCCGCCCGCATCAGCGACGTGCTGACCGAGCCGAGCAGGCCGCGGCCGTCCGCGTACAGCCCGGCTTCCTCGGCGAGCTGCTCCGCGTACAGGCCCCAGCCCTCGGAGAACACCGGGAGGCTGCGCTGGCGCTGCAGCGCGGGCAGGTCGGTGAGCAGCTGAAGCCGGGACAGCTGCAGATGATGCCCGGGTACCGCCTCGTGGAAGGCGACCACCTCGAGGTCCCATCCGGTGCCCGCGGTAGGCCGCTCCGTATTGAACCAGAACGTCCCCGCCCGCCCCCCGTCCAGGCGTGGCGGCGTGTAGTGCGGAGCTGCGCCGCTAAGCGCCACGACGTCCGGCATCGGCGTCACGTCGCACGGCGGCGGAAGCGGCGCGGGGAAGAACTCCGCCGCCCGGGCCTCGGCCCGCCGCACCGCGACCACCGCCCCGCGGATGGCCTCGGCCGCAGGCTGGCCGGCCGAGTCCCGCAGCGCGGCGAAGACCGCGTCGAGCCCGGAAAGCCCCAGCCCGGCCCCGAGCTCCACCGCCCGCGTCTCCAGCGCGGCGACGTGATCCAGCCCGGTCTGGTGCAGTTCCTCCGCCCGCAGGGGCAGCGTCGTGTAGATCCGGACCGCCCGGGCGTAGTCCGCGGCGCCGCCGGGCAGGTGGACCAGCCCGGCCTGACCCGACGGCCGCGCCCGCGGCAGCAGCTCCCTGATCAGGGCCACCCACCGGGCCAGGGCCGGCTTGACCACCTGCTCGGCGACCGCCCGGCGTTCGGACTCCCAGGCCGCCGCCCGGTCCCACCCCCGCGGCGGCCGCGGGGACAGCACCGGCTCGGGAGCCGGCGCGGCCAGCACCCCCTCGGCCCACGTGATCGCCTGCTCGACCAGCGGAGCGACCGGGAGCCGCCCCTTGCGGGCCCCGGCCCGCAGCCGCTCGCCGAGCTGGTCGAACCACACGCCGCTGCGCCGCAGCCGGGTCAGGTACGCCTCGGCCCCGGCCGGGTCGAGCAGGACCGTGCGCGCGGCCACGGCCAGGAACGTGGCGGGCCCCGCGTACTGCATGGGGGTGACCGTGTACTCGGCCCGCGCCAGGTCCATGCCCTCCAGCTCCTGGACGGCCGCCTCCCTCGTGCAGTCCAGCGTGACCGCATCGGCCGGCGTGAGCTCCCCGCGCGCGACCGCATCGGCCTCACCGAGGAACCGCTCGACCTCATCCCGCCAGGCCCGCTCGCCCGCCTCGCTCTCGTCAGGGACCAGGTCGTCGTACCCGGGGATGCCGTACATGGTGGCGGCAAAGGGGTTCACCTCGAGCCAGCGCCGATGGAACCGATCGGCGAGATCGGTGGCCGGCGACATCGGGCGATCCGTCATGCTCCTCCTCTGCTTAGATCCTTTTTTACCGAACGGAGCGTCGTGCGTGCGCCGGGTCCCGTGTTACATCGGGCCGCGCTTTTCCGTCATCCAGGTGTAACCCGAACCAGAACCGCAAGGAGACCATCATGGACGCTCGCCTCAACTACCACGCCAGCCCCCTGCTGGGAAAGTTCGGCAAGCACATCAACTCAGCGGGCGCGGTCATCACCAACTCGACCCTGCCCGCCGTCACGCAGGAGCTGGTCAAGATCCGCGCCAGCCAGATCAACGGCTGCGCGGCCTGCACCGACATGCACACCAAGGACGCCGCGCACGCTGGGGAGACCCAGGTGCGGCTCAACCTGGTCGCGGTCTGGCGGGAGGCGACCGTCTTCACCGAGGCCGAGCGGGCCGCCCTGGAGCTCACCGAGCAGGGCACCCGCCTCGCCGACGCGCACGACGGCGTCAGCGACGAGGTCTGGGCCAACGCAGCCAAGCACTTCGACGACGACCAGCTCGGCGCGCTGGTGTGCCTCATCGCCCTGATCAACACCTACAACCGGCTGAACGTCATCACCCGCCAGCCCGCCGGCGACTACCAGCCCGGCCAGTGGGGGTAAAGAGCGGGGGTGACCGACAGCCCCGGGCATTTGCCGCGCCCGACCTCCAGGCGCCCACCGCGAGGCCGCGGCCCGGGCGCACGCGTGACGCGCCCGGGTTCAGCCGTGCGGAGCCGGGCCCTGGCCGCTAATCGTGCTCCGCCCCATAATCTTGCTTCGCAGGGCCTTGAGCGCGTCGACGTAGATCTCCGAGAACGTGGGGAAGGGCTGGATGACGTCGCGCAGCACGTCGAGCGGCACGCGGGCCCGGATGGCCAGCGTGGCCTGCTGCATCCATTCCCCGGCCTCGGGCCCGAGCGCGTAGGCGCCGGTCAGCCGCTCGCCGTCGGACAGCAGGGTCAGGAAGCCCTTGGACTGTGCGTAGGCGTGGGTGTAGGTGGCCGTCTTGGCCACACCGGACAGCGGGACGGTCGCACTGAACGGGGCCTCGGTGGCGCCGACCGCGGCGGCCTGCGGATCGGTGTAGACCACGTCCGGGATGGCCTCGTAGTGGGCCTGGCGCGGCTCGCCGAGGATGTTCGAGGCGACGACCTCGCCCTGGTACTTGCCGACGTGCGTCAGCAGCCGGACGCCGGTGACGTCGCCGATCGCCCACAGCCGCTCGCCCGCGCGCAGGTGCGCGTCGACGCCGATGCCGGCCGGTGCGGAGGTGACGCCGACCGTGTCCAGGCCCTCGGGGAGCCGGGGGCGCCTGCCGGTGGCCACCAGCAGCCGGTCGCCGCGCAGCTCGCGGCCGCCCTCCAGGGTCAGCACGTAGTCCTGGCCGTCGCGCCGCGCGGCGGTCGCGTGCACGCCGAGGAACAGCTCGATGCCGTCGCGGCGCAGCTCCTCGCCGAGCGCGTCGCCCAGCGGCTCGGGCTCGCGGGCGAGCACGTGCGAGGCCCCCTCGGACAGGGCCACCTCGCCGCCCAGCCGCCGAACGGCCTGGGCCATCTCCGCGCCGACCGGTCCGCCGCCCAGGATCAGCAGCCGGCGCGGGACCGCCTTCATGCCGGTCACCTCGCGGTTGGTCCAGATGCCCTCGAGGTCGCGCAGCCCGGGGACGGCCGGGATGACCGGATCCGAGCCGGTCGCCACCACGACGTCCCGCGCGGTGTGCCGAACGCCGCCGACCTCGACCACGCCCGGCCCGGCCAGCCGGCCGGTGCCGCGGATCAGGTCGATGCCCTTGCTCGCCAGCCACTGCTGCTGCCCGGCGTCGGAGTAGTCCGAGACCATGAAGTCCCGGTAGGCCAGCGCGGCCTTCACGTCGACCCGGGCGGTGGCCGCGGCCTCGAGCGCGCCGTGCACCGCCTCGCCGGGGCGCAGCAGCGTCTTGGACGGGATGCACGCCCAGTGCGAGCACTCGCCCCCGGCCAGTTCCCGCTCCACCACCGCTACCCGCAGCCCGCCGTCGGCCAGCGCGCCTGCGCAGTGCTCGCCCGGCGCCCCCGCGCCCACCACGATCACGTCGTAGTCGTAGCCGCTGCGATCCAAGACTTGCTCCTGTCCTGCTGGTGTCAGCCCCAGACCACGGGGAACAGCGGATGGTCCATCGCCGCCCCGGCGGGCAGCTCGGCGTCCAGGCCCTCGAATGGCGGTGAAGTGCGCCAGGGACGCGGCGCGTGCCTGGTGTCGGCCGACATGTACCGCAGCGACAGGACCCGCCGCCGGCCCGGGTGGGGGAATCCCGGCGCCCCGTGCACGGTCAGGAAGTCGAAGAAGATGGCGTCGCCCGGCTCCAGGGCGAACCGCCGGATGTCGAACGCGGCCGGGTCCGCGTCGACGTCGGGCAGCTCGCCCAGGCTGCCCTCAGGGAACCAGCGCGCCTGCCTGGTCAAGAACGTCCGCGGCATCAGCCACGGGCCGCGATGCGAGCCGGCCAGCAGTTCCAGGCACCCGTCGGCGGGCACCGGGTCCACCGGGATCCAGGCGCTGACCCCGCGGCCGTCGACGTTGTAGTAGGGCTGGTCCTGGTGCCACGGGGTGCGCTGCCGGGTCCCGCCCTCCTTGACCAGCACGTGATCGTGGTAGAAACGCACCTGCGGGGTGGCCAGCAAGGCCGCCGCCGCCGCGGCCACCGGCGAGTGCCGGGCCAGCTGCTCGATCTGCGGAACATCCCGCCATCGGCAGAAGTCCTCGGTGAACGCGCCCGGGTCATCGGCCGCGCTGGCCACCTGGGCCAGCGGGCCCGGCCGGGCCAGCACCGCGTCGATCGCCTCCGCCGCGACGGCCACCTGATCGCGGTCCAGCACCGAGCGCAGGCACACCACGCCGTCCCTGGCGAACGCCTCGGCCGCCTCCTCGTCAGCAAGCACCCAACCCATGGCCGCACTCTAACCTGCCGCATTAAGTTATGCAGGAAAGGAAAGCCCAGATCCGTTCAGGATAAAATCTTTTTCTCCGAACGGTCCGGCGTATCACCGGCCGGAACCGTAGACAGCCGCGCACGGCGGGGTTAACCTTCGGGTGCATGAGCATGACGCAGAGCCCGCTGTCGGGCGTGGAGGCCGTGCTTATAGGCCTGGTCGTGCTCGCCGCCGTGGCATTCGAGGCCACCTGGCTGGTCTTGCGTTATGTTATGGTCATGGCGCACGAAGGAGCGCACGCGGTGATGGGGTCGCTACTGTTCCGCGGCGTCCAGGGTATAACGATGGATGCAAAGGGCCAAGGGCTGACCACGCTCGTTCGCGGCGGCACCCTCCCGGGGACCGTCTTGTTTAAATTCGTCGGCTACGTCGGCCCGAGCTTGTTCGGGCTCGGCGCGGCGCTACTCATCAAGGCGGGGCATATCGCGTCAATGCTCTGGGTCGCCCTTTTCCTGCTCGGAATTCTCCTCATCGCGGTGCGCTGGTCATTCGGCATCCTCACCGTCCTCTTGGCCGGCGGCCTGGTCTTCGCCGTCGCCCGCTTCGCGCCGATGGGGGCCCAGGTTGTCGCCTCCTATGCGGTCACCTGGTTCCTGCTGCTATCCGGGGTGCGCGTGATCGTCGAAAGCGGCCTCAAAACAGGGGATGGGGCATCCCTCCGGGATTTTACCTTCATCCCGCATCTCGTCTGGTCCCTGCTCTGGCTGGCCGGCGCGCTCGCGGCGCTCGCCGTGGGCGGCGGGATGCTCGTCATGCGGTCCTAACTGGAACCTGAATATCGAAAAGAGGGTTGGCTCATGAGAACTGGTCTCGGCCTGCTGGCCTTCGCAGCCTTGCTGGCCATTGCCGGGTGCGGCAGCTCCAGCAACTCCGTCCCCCCGTCCAACATCCCGGCCAACTTCAACAGCATTGAAAGCGCGCTGTCCTCGGCCGTGGCGCAGGAGAACACCGATCTTAATTCCGAGACGACCGACGCGGATAACGGCCCCGGCGACTCGGCAGGCGCCTGCTATAACCTGCAGGCCAACGTCGACTACGACGTAAAGACCAACATCGGTCGTGACCAGCAGAACGTATCCTACGATGTCGGCAACCTGAAAAACGCCATATCGACGGTCCGGCAGGACATCAACAACCTGGTTACCGACATGACGGCCATTGCGAATGAGGGGGTTAGTATTCCGTCGGACGTCAACCAATTCATCTCGACCGCGAGCATCCAGGTCCAGCAGGCGATCACCAAGGCCAACTCCGAAATCGACCAGGCGAATGGTTACGTCTCGAACGCCTACAGCACGGCCAATGCGCTGGCCACCGGCAAATGCTCCGGCGACGGACCGGGAAGCGCACCCGCCGCGATGAGCCACCTCAGCTAGCCGCGCCTTACCGCAGTGCTCCTACCACAGTGCTCTTACCACGGGGCACCGGGCCGCCAGTCACAGACGAGCTCGTCCGACACGTCGACCGGCACCGATACCGGCAGGACGTAGATGTGGCCGTCCTTGTCCGGGGTCCGGCGGATGCCGTCCGGGGTGAGCGCCGCCGACGGTCCCCGCCACCGCTGCCAGCCCCGTGCGGTGTACAGGCGGGCGCCGTCCTCGCTGGCGCCGAGCGCACCGAGCTGATAGCCGGACCGCACGGCTCGTTCGAGCACGGACATCATCGCGGCGGCGTGGCCCTGGCGGCGCCGGTCCTCGCGCACCGCGACGCCCTCGATGTACCCGGTGCGCAGCGCGCGGCCGCCGTACAGCAGCCGCCGCTGCACGACGCTGGCGTGACCGATCAGCTCTCCGTCGTCGATGACCAGGGTGTGCAGGCCGCCGAGCGCGTTCTCGAAGGTGTCATCGGACACGGCGCCGAAGACCGCATCGAGCAGCAGGCGGATGGCCGACCTGGTGCCGGCGTCCAGGTCGGCGGTGTGGACGGTTCGCACTTCGGCCACGTTCGCTCCCCTCTCGCCCTTGACCTCAACCGTAGTTCAGGTCTTAGCGTCGACCACGAGAGGCGGTCAGCCCCGGGCGTAGTTGCTGGCTCCGTACCAGTCGACCACCACCACCGGCTCGTCTCCGACGACCCACGCGTCGTGGCCCTGGGGCAGCGCGGTGACGTCACCGGGCCGGGCGTCGAATTCCGAGCCGTCGGCCATGACGACGTGCAGGGTGCCCTGCACGTGGTACTGGAAGTGCGGTGCCTCGCACAGATCGGTGCCGGCCAGCGGCTTGACGTGGTCGGACCAGCGCCAGCCGGGCTGCAGGGTGAGCCGGCCGATGTCGGCGCCGCCGATCCGCAGCAGGTCCAGCGCGCCGCGTTCGAACTCGCGGGTCTCGTCGGGGGTGGCGAAGCTCTTCTGCTCTGCCTTGGCGGTCATGGGAACTCTCCTTCGATTGGTTGCCCGACAGGTCTCGGCTTTCAGCCTGGCCGGCGCCGGTTGCAGCCTGTTTGCAGCGAGGGCCGATATGGCGCCCCAGGTCAGGCTGCGGTTTGATACCGACATGAAGTCGCTGGCGGTCCGCGTGCTGAGCGATTTCGGCGTGGACGGCATCGAGCCGCAGGCCCTGGGCAGCAGGAAGGGCCGGCTGGCGCTGTGCGTGCTGGCCCTGGCCGGGGGCCAGGCGGTCCCGGCCGACGTGCTGGCCGACACGCTGTGGGGCGACGCGCCGCCGGCCCGGCCGGACGACCAGCTGGCCGTGCTGATCAGCCGGCTGCGGTCGGTGCTGGGCCGGGACCGGATCCAGCATCGCGATCAGGGCTACCTGCTGGTCTGCGACTGGCTCGACGCGGCCGAGCTGGCCGCCCTGACCGAGGAGATGGAACGCAGGCGCGGCGGCGGGAACCTGCTGGGCGCGGCGGCGGCCGCCCGGGTGGCGCTGTCGCTGCTGCGCGGCTACGGGCTGCCCGCGGTGCCCGGCGACTGGGCGCAGCTGCGGCTGGCCGAGCTGGACCGGCTGGCCGGGCAGGCCCGGCGGGTGGCCGCCGAGGCCCTGCTCGAGGCCGGGGACTGGATGGCCGCCGCCGACGCCGCGACCGCCGCGGTGGAGCGCGACGGCTACGACGAGACGTCGCTGCGGGTGCTGCTGCGCGCCTACGTCGCGGGCGGCCGGGTGGCCGCGGCGCTGGCCGCCTACGCCAAGGCGCGGGAGCGGCTCGCCGGGGACCTCGGCACCGATCCGTCCCCCGAGACCGTCACCCTGTACACCGCCATCCTGCGCGGCGAGCTGGCCTCGCCGCCGCCGGTTCCCGCCCGCGTCGCGGCCGGCCTGGTCGGCCGCGACGAGGAGCTGGCCTACCTGGACACGATGGCCGCACGCGCCCGGGACGGCTCGACGGAGGTCGTCGTGGTCGACGGGGAGGCCGGCATCGGCAAGACCGCCCTGCTGCGCGCCTGGGCCGGCCAGCGCGCCGCGGCCGGCGAGATCGTGCTGATGGCCTCGTGCGGCCAGCTCGACCAGGCCATGCCGCTGGACGCCCTGCTCACGGCGCTGTCGGACCTGATGCGCCGGCTCGGGCCCGACACCGCCGCCGACCTGCTGGGCCCGGACGCCGCGACGCTCGCGCCGCTGCTGGCCCCCGCGGACCCGCCGCGGCCGGAGCCGGTCCTGGCCGACAGCATGCTCGGCCCGGCGATGCTGTACGCGGCGCTGGTGCGGGTCATCGCGCGGATCACCGAGCGCGGCCCGCTGGTGGTGGTGATCGACGACGCGCACCTGGCCGGGCGGGCGCTGTCGAACTGGCTGAGCTTCGCGCGGCGGCAGGACATGCCCGCCGCGGTCGTCGCCGCGGTCAGGACCGGCGAGGGCCCGCCCATGCCGGCCACCGCGCTCGTCCACCTCGACCTGCTCGGCCGCGAGGCCGCCGCCCAGCTGGTGGGCCCGGCCCGGGCCGACGAGCTGTACGAGCGGTCCAAGGGCCATCCGCTGTTCCTGACCGAGCTGGCCCAGCAGACGGCCAGGACCGAGCTGCCCGCCTCCCTGGTCGAGTCGGTGTCGGCCCGGTGCGACGAGCTGGGCACGGCCGGCGCGATGCTGCGCGCGGCCGCGGTGATCGGCCAGGAACTGGACATCGAGCTGCTCGCGGCGCTGCTCGGCCGGCCCGCGGTCGACCTGCTCGACGACGCGGAACGAGCCGTGGCCAAGCAGCTGCTGGCCGAGGACGGCGGGACGTTCAGGTTCCGGCACGAGCTGGTCCGCGAGGCGCTGGCCGCCAGCGCGACCGCGGGCCGGGCCGCGCTGCTGCACCGGCAGGCCGGGCGGGTGCTGGCCCGCCAGTCCTACGCCGACCCGGCCATGGTGGCGCACCACGCCCGGCTGGGCGGCGACCTCGAGCTCGCGTCCCGGTCGCTGCGCATCGCCGCCGAGCGGGTCGCCGAGCGATTCGACCACGCGGCCGCCGAGGCGCTGCTGGACGACGCCCTGCGGCTGCACCCGGACCCGGAGGGATGGCTCGAGCGGGCCCGCGTGCGCACCCGCCGCCGCCGGTACGACGAGGCGCTGGCCGACGTCGAGCGGGCCGCGGCGGCCGGCGCCGCCGCCCTGGAGGTCGGCGCCTGGGCGTGCTACTTCGACCGCCGCTTCGCGCAGGCCGCCCAGTTCGCCGCGGACGGCGCGCTGGCCGCGGCCGACGCGGCCAGCCGGTCGCGCTGCCTGGCGGTCGGCGGCCGGACGCGGCACGCGGCCGGCGACCTGGCCCAGGCCGAGCTGCTGCTCGGCGAGGCGTTCTCGCTGGCCGAGGGCACCGACCGGGTGACGGCCGCCGCGTGGCTGGGCGTGCTGCGGGCCCACCAGAGCAAGACCGACGAGGCGCTGGCCCTGCTCCGCCCGGCGGCCCGCGCGCAGGAGGGGGTGGCGCACACCGTGGCCACCCTGCACGCGCTGCTGTTCACCGGGCACGCGCACGCCGTGGCCGGCCGCCCGGCCCAGGCCCTGGACGCCTTCGCCCGGTACACGGCCGAGGTCGAGCGCCGCCAGGTGCCACGCTTCGAGGGCCGCGCGGTGAACTTCGCCGGCTGGGTGCTGCGCAGCCTGGGCGCCGCCGGCCAGGCCCACGATCGTCATGTCCAGGCCCTGGAGCTGGGCCAGCGCGGCCAGGGCATCCCCGAGCTGACCATCGCCGCGCTGCAGGACCTGGCCGAGGAACACCTGGCGGCCGGTGATCCGGACGGCGCGCGGTCCCGGCTGGCCCAGGCCGGAGCCCTGCTCGGGGGAAACCTGGTCTTCGGCTGGCGGCTGGAGCTCAAGCACCAGCTGATCACGGCCCGGCTGGCGCTGCTGTGCGGCGAGGCGGATTCGGCGCTGGCCACCGCGACGGGCCTGCAGGCCCGCGCGGCCGCGCTGGGCGTGCCGCGGTACGTCGGCGTGGCCCGCGTGCTCGCCCGCCGCGCCCGCCGGGCGCTGGGGCTGCCCGTCGACCTGGACGCGGTCGCCGCGGACCTGGACCTGGTCGAGGGGTCCGTCGCGGTGGAGGCCTGGTGGTGGACCGGCGAGGCCGCCGCCGACTTCGCGGTCCCGGCCTGGCTGGACGTCGCGGCCGACCGGGCCGAGCGGCTCGCCCGCCAGGCCGGCGATCACGCGGACGGCCTTCGGCGCGCGGCGGCCCGGCGCCTGGACGGCTGGCGCGCTCCTAGCGGGCCGTGAGCACCAGCATGGACACCACCAGCGGGCCGGTGCCCGCCACCGCGGCCTCCGCGGCGTGCCGCAGCTCCTCCCGGCGGGCCTCGGGCAGCGAGCACACGAACGGGGCCACGTGGGCCATGCCCAGCCGCCAGGACGCGAGCTCGGCCGGGCTGGACCGCCCGACCTCGACCGTGACCGTCCGCAGCCGCACCTCGGTGAACCCGGCCGCGGTCGTGTCCCGGCGCAGCGCCGCCGGGTCGCTGGCCCACGGCTCGGTGTCCTGCTTGAACGTGAGGTACCACGGCGGCGGCCGGTAGCCGAACGACCCGAGGACCTCATCGACCGCCCCCTTGGCCGGGTGGTTCCACCCGGCCGCGAACGAGCTGGCCGCCAGCCCCGCGGCGACCCGGCGGGCCTCCCGCAGGCCCGTCACGGGATCGGCCAGGTGCCCGAGGCAGAACGCGGCCAGCGCCAGGTCGAAGCAGCCGTCCCGGAACGGCAGCGCGGTCGCATCGGCCGCCACCGGACGCAGCCCCGCCCCGCACCGGCGCAGCATCCCCTGAGCCGAGTCGGCGCACACCACCGACCGCGCCCCCGCGGCCAGCGCGGCCCGCCCGGCGACCCCGGTTCCCGCCCCCAGATCCAGCACCCGCCGGCCCGTGACGGCCCGCCCCGAGGCTCCTCCCGCGGCGGCCAGCAGCGCGTCGGCCAGGCTCGCGTACACCGGCCCGGGCCCCTCGGCCCACAGCCGCGCGGCCGCCTCGTAGGCCTCACGAACCCCTGGAGCATTCATGTCAGCAACGGTGCCGCCCTGACCGCCTGCGCCTCCCACCACGCCAGCTCCTCGTCGTAGCCGCCCAGCGCCTTCTCCCAGCCGAACTGGACCAGCGCGCCGAGCAGGCACAGCGCGAGCTGGCGTTCCCACCAGGGTTCGGTGCCGATGCCGCGGTCTTCCAGCGCCCGGCGGTAGGCGTCGATCGCGTCCTCCTTGCGCTGCGGCAGCCTGCGGCAGTTGATGGCCAGGTACCAGGCCAGGTCGGACAGGGGCGCGCCGCGGCCCGGCTGCTCCCAGTCGAGCACGACCGTGCGGCCCTCGTCGTCGGTGCCCAGGTTGTCCAGCTTCCAGTTGCTGTGCACGAACGTCTGCGGGGTGGCCTCCAGCGCTTCCACCAGCGGGCCCGGGTCCCGGGCCAGCGGGGTGACGATCGCGGCCGCGGCCGGCGCCACCTCGGCCAGCCGGGGCCAGCCCTCCCCGACCAGCCGCGGCACCAGGTGCGCCGAGCCGACCGCCGCCTCGGCGTGCGCCAGCCACGGGGACAGCTCCAGGTACCGGTGCATGACCGGGACGACCTCGCACTCGCGGCCGCACCCCCAGAACGCGGCGTGCAGCGCGGCCATGTGCCGCAGGAAACGCAGGTGCTGATCCAGGCCGATCGGCTCGTCGGTCACCGGGACCAGCCACGGCGACACGTCCCGCATCAGCAGGGCGCAGCCGCCCGACGGCGCCGGGCCGCGGCCGGCCTCCGGGGCGACCCCCACGATCGGCTGGTTGAAGCACGCGGGCAGCCGGGCCAGGATGCCCCGTTCCCAGGCCAGCAGCGGCGCGCCGCGCAGGCACCCGGAGGCCCGCATGGTCCAGTCCTCGGCCAGGTCCAGGTGCTTGAGCACGTAGGGCTGCCCACCGATCACCACCCGCTCCAGCCGCGCCCCGGATTTGCCAGGCACCTCGTCGAGGACCGTCCGCTCGGTCGCGCCCGCGATGAGCTCGGCCACGCTGGCGAACGCGGCCGGCGCCGCGCCGGGCGCGGCGGCGGCCCGATCAGGCATCCGCGGCTTCCATCTCGGCCAGCAGCGACGCCGGCCAACGCCCGCCGCACATGACGGTGTTGGCGACGATGCGGTCGTCGTCCACGGTGAGCAGGTGCATGTGGTGGGCGGCGTGCGGCACGCCGTTCTCGGTCCAGCTCAGCGTGTACTCGATGACCTCGCTCGGCCCTCCGGAGACCGGGCACCGCCGCAGTTCGCCGAACTTCCCTGGGTCGGCGAACCAGCGCGCGTACTCGGCGCGGATCGCGTCCGCACCCGACGCGTGCAGCCGCCAGTTGGGCACCGTCGCGTCCAGCGTGGCGTCGGCGCTCCACGCGTCGCAGTCGGGGATGGTGGCGGTCTGGATCGCGGTAAGGAACTTCTCGATCGCCGGTGAACCTGGCATTGCGGCCTCCTTATTGGGTCGCGTCCATCGTTTCCGCGGGGCCTTGCAGTCAGGTTGCAACGAGCCTACACGCCGACGAATTCGTCCTGGTTAAACTCGCATCGAGGCGCAATTCACGGCGCTGCGCTACTTCGCGCTGGACGACACCGACCTCACCAGCCACAAGGAACAGGCCCGCATGATCCGCCGGTACATCATCGGCACCACAACGGGGTGCGCAGAGAATCGCGGCACCCTTGACCGCTTGAGGCCAATCTGGGACACTTTGGCACGCCAAGTTAAAGGATCTGGGAGGTGGGGGCCTGCCAGTTTGGGGGGCTGATGCTGCTTTTCTTCTCGTACGCTCGACCAGACCGGCCACGGGTCGAGTCTTTGGTAACACGGCTCCGGCAGGCACAGATCGATGTCTGGCTGGACAGTGACCTGGTCGGCGGCTGGCCGTGGTGGGACAAGATTCTTGGTCAGATTCGGTCCTGCGACGTCGTCGTGGCTGCCGTGTCACGAGCTTCTATAGACTCCGAAGCCTGCCGCTCGGAGCGCGACTACGCCGCCCGCCTCGGAAAACCGATTCTGCCGCTAGCCCTGGAGCGCGTGCCCCCAGGGCTGTTTCCCGTTGACATAGCGCGGCTTCAGGTTATCGATTACATCCGGCCGGACGAGACTGCTGCGCTCAAGTTGGCCCGCGCGATCTTTGCCTACCCCGAGGGAAGGGCCCTGCCGAATCCGCTGCCCGCCCCGCCTGACATGCCCCAGACTCGCTACAGCGACCTCAACGACCTCATAAGGAAGCGGACACTGACCCGCGAGGAGCAACTGGGCATCCTTGTCCGGCTGGAAGAAGCCCTCGGCCCGACCAGTCACGAGGATGACCGGCAGACCGCGGCCGAGATGCTCGCCACCATGGCTCAACGGCAGGATCTCTACGAGCAGGCCGCGCGCAAGATCGAGACCCTGCAGGCGCACGTCCGGGGTGGAGGGCGCAGGACCCGTCAGAAACCCCCGCCGAAAGCTCCCCCGCCGAAACCTCCGCCGTCGCAACCTCGGCCTTCGCAAACTCGGCCGTCGCAAACTCGGCCGACCGCCACGCCGGGTGCCGTAAACGTGCACCGAGGAATGGCTATCACAACAGCCGTCATTACTTTCATCACTATTTTTCTGGCGCCTGCCGGCATCGCCGCACTGATTTATTATAATCGCGCCAAGGTAAAACTTGGCGCCGGGGATATCACTGGCGCGCGGAAGGACTCCTCGCGTGTCGTGGCAGCCTTCTGGATAGCGGTGGCGATATGGGTGGTGATAATTATCGTCGAAATTGCAGTAGCCGCTTCCCAGAAAGGAACCACTAGCACGGCCATGATCATATCCGCGGTCCAGCCATGACGGAGCCCGGATCCGTCCAGGCCGTGCACGTGCAACAGGAAGCCGGCCACCACCCGGCCGACGACGAAGGCAAGGTCGCGCTGCGGCTCCGAATCGGAATTACCGGCCATCGCGACATTACTGCCGACCATCCAGGGCTGACTACAGAGATCACTAATGCGGTCGAGTACATCATTCAACGGCTCGCTGCCAATCCGGACCGGATTCGATCCGGGGAAATCGCCCTGACTGCCGTTTCTTCACTGGCCGAGGGAGCCGATCGCCTGGTCGCCCGTGAAGTCCTCAAGCGCAAGGGCAGCCGGCTCGAGATTGTCCTTCCGCTGCCGCCGGAAGACTACTGCCGTGACTTCAGTTCGCCTGCGTCTGTCGACGAGTTCGACGAGTTCAGGAACAGGGATGGCACCACCTCTGATACGGTGCGAACCGGTGGACCCCGCGAAGAGGCCTATGAACTGGCGGGCCGTGCTGTCGTAGACCGCAGCGACGTCATGATCGTGGTATGGGACGGCGAGCCGGCTCGCGGCCGTGGCGGAACAGCCGAAATCTATTCTTATGCGCAGCGCTGGCAGAAACCCATCCTGCTCATATCCGTAGACGATCACTCCGCCAAGCTGGACACGGATCACGTGCGGAATACCACCAAGGGCAGCGCACCTTTGCCGCCCGAGAGCATGCTGCGGCTTGATGAGTACAACAAGGAGCGGCTGCGCGAATCAGCTGACGCCCTGCCGCCGCTGCTCGCCGAGACCGAATCCACGCAGCGACTTAAATCAAGCACGGAGCTGACCGAACATATCTCGTATTATTTCGCTCGCGCTGATCTGCTCGCGACGCGATTCCAGCGGCGCTGGTTTCTCGCTATCCGGTTGCTCTATAGCCTGGCGCCTCTTGCGGTCCTCGTGGTCGCGGCCCAGGTCACGTTCTGGCCGGCTCGCGTAGGTTACGCCTGGTTCGAGTTCGCGATCCTGGTCGTCATCATCGTGGTGCTCATCGTCGCGCGGTGGCAACGCTGGCACCAGCGCTGGGTGTCCGCCCGCTACCTGGCGGAGCAGATCCGGTCCCTGATGTTCCTGGGGCTCACCGGCATTGTCACGCTGGAGAAGTCGGCGGCAGCCGCTGATGATCGGGCGGTTGCCGAATCGAGCTGGACCGAGCGTGCCGCCAACGAGATCTGGTTCACCCGGCCCAGGTACGTCCCGGACGCGGACATCAGCCATCTCATCGCGGTGCTCTATGAGGAGTGGATCAAGAAGCAGCAGCAGTACCACATGGCAGTCAGCCGCAAATACAGCAAGCTCAGCGCCCGGTTTCAAGCCACCGCGGTCGGCCTGTTCGGCCTGAGCGCTCTGTTTGCCCTGCTGCACAGCCTGGGAATCGCCGATACCGCCTCTGGGCCCTTCAAGGGGTGGGACTTCCTCGCTATCGTCATCCCAGGCGTGGCCGCCGCGCTGGGCGGCTACGGAGCGCAGCGGGACTACATGCGCCATGCCGAGCGCTCGAACCTGTTCGCGGCCACGCTGGACAGCGCGAGCGACCGGCTGCTGACCGCGGGGAGCCTCCAGGACGTGCAGCAGGCCGCGCTCAGCGTCAGCCGTGCGATGCGAAGCGAGGCAACGGACTGGTACACGGTGGTGCACTCCCAGGACGTTGAATTGCCCTCCTAGTAACGCAGCCGCTAACGTCAGCGCTCGACGGCGATCGTGGCTTCGCCGCCATCTCTCAGGGCAGGACGAACCGCTCTACCGCGTTGGCGAAGCCCTCGTCCTCGTTGGACGTGGTGACGCGGCGGGCGGCTTTCTGGACTTCTTGGCTCGCGTTACCCATGGCGATGCTGAGCCCGGAGTGGGCAAACATGAGCACGTCGTTGGGCTGGTCGCCGATCGTGGCGATCTGCTCGGCGGGGATCTGGTAGGTCAGGGAAAGATATTTGGCTACGGCGCCCTTGTTGGCGTTGGGATTGGTGACATCGCCGTAGTACGGCTGAGACCTAGCCGCCGACACGTGGTCGCCCAAGCGCTCGCGTACCGCGTCCACGCCCTTCTGGACCGCGTCGTAGTCATCGCTCACCCCGACGATCTTGGCCACTCCGCTCGACACCGAGGCGAAACTGTCGGTCACCGTCGGGTCGAACTTGACGGTCCAGGCCTCGCGGGCCACGTGAGGTGCCTTGGGATCCCGGATAAACCAGTCCGCCCCCCGGTAGACCCACACGTCCAGCTCGTGGGAACCGAGCAGCTCGATCACTGTCGGCGTCACGTCGTCGGGGATGACCTGCTGCTCGATCACCGACATGTCGGGATGGACGAACACGCCGCCGTTGAAGGCCGCGATCGGCGTGGTGAGCTGGAGCGGCTCGATGAGCATTGACATGCCGCGAGGCGGACGGCCGCTGGTGATGGCGAAAAGTATCCCGGCCTGCCTCAGCTTCGCGACCGCGGCGATGGCCCGATCGGTGAGGACCTTGTCCTGGGTTACCAGCGTGCCGTCGACGTCGGCGAGGAAGAGTCGAATTGGCGCGGCCATGTTGCCTCCAGTTTGGTCCGGTGAGGTCAGGAGCGAGACGACGAATGCTCGAAGTCGGTCCGGTCGACTGACTCACCCCGGCCCACGAGCACCGTCGCCACCATCTCCGGCGGGAACAGGCCGTGCTCGACGACCCCGGGCGTCGCCGACAGCCGGACGGCCAGCGCCGCCGGATCATCCACCGGCCCGTGGTAGTCCGCGATCACGCCGCCGTCGGGGCTGAGCGAGACGTCGCGCAGCGAGGCCGGTGCGACCCGGCGCATCGTGGCGCGCAGCCCGAAGGAGAGCAGCTCGAGAGGGATCGGGCTGTGCAGAGCCTGGACCGGCTTGGTCGAGTCGGCGATGACGACGAACCGGTCCGCGGCGCCGGCGATGATCTTCTCCCGGGTGTGCGCGCCGCCGCCGCCCTTCACCAGCCAGCCGTCCGGGGCGATCTGGTCCGCACCGTCGATGGTGATGTCGAAACGGTCGATGCTCGTGACGTCCTCGATCCGCAGGCCCAGCTCGCGTGCGGCGTACTCGGTGCGGGGCGACGTAGCCGCACAAACGATGTCGAGCGATCGGCGGGCCAGGGCGGGGAGCAGGAACGCCACCGTCGAGCCGGTGCCGAGCCCGACGGTCATGCCGTCTTCGACCAGTTCCGCTGCCGCCTCCGCGGCGACCTGCTTCTCCCGCTCGATGCCCCGCGGACCGTCTGGCTGGCCTGCCATCGGGTCCTCAGGTCGCCGCACGGTCGGCCATCACCAGGGAGGCGGCGGCCTCGATGCGGCCCGCCGGGATCGTGGTATCGCCGGCCAGGAGCCTGGCCAGCGGCTCCTTCTTGTCCTCGCCGGTGACCAGCCAGAGGATCTGCCGGGCCCGCGCCAGCGCCGGGTAGGTCAGCGTCATCCGCACCCGCCCCTGGTACGGCTGGGTGAGGGCGACCAGGCGATCGGTGACCGACAGGACCGGGTCGCCCGGCACAAGCGAGGCGGTGTGCCCGTCGGGGCCAAGACCCAGGTGGACAACATCGAAGTGCTCAGGCAGCAAGGCCGCGTAGCTGGCGGCCGCGGCCGCCAGATCGCTCTCGTTGACCGGCATGGGCCGCACCTGCGCCGGCGCCGAGCCCAGCGCCTTGGTGAGGTGGGTCAGGTTCCGGTCCGGGTCATCGGGCGGAGCCACACGCTCGTCCACCTGGTAGATGACGGTCGCTTCCCACGGGACCGTCTGCGACGCCAGCTCGGCGAACATGGCCCATGGGGTGTGCCCGCCGCTGACCGCGAAGTGGAAGCTGCCGCTGGCCGCGACCGCGGCGCGGGCGCGCTCGGCCACGAATGCCGCGCCGGCCCGAGCCACGGCATCGGGATCGGCCAGAGTCTGGAGTTCGTGGTGCATGTCGCTCCCTAATGCTTGTTTAGGGGATGGGTTCGGAACCAGAGACTGTCCTCCTGCGCTCACGCCCTGCACCCGCATCGCCTTTGATCTCCGTACATCTGAAATTTGCCGAACGGTAATTTTGGCCATCACGTGGCTTACCGTCGGTCTCGTAGGTGCCATGTGTGTTCGGGTCACGCTCAATATCATCACCGCGGGCTCACAGCACATCACGCGAGTGGCTTCCTGCCGATCTATCAAGAGATAGCAGATCTGTATGGTCACCTGCTCGGCCGGGTCAGTAGCGAGCCGGTTCTACTCTGCAGCACCAGCGGGTTGACCAGGACGGTCAGCACCGGTCAGGCACGACGGGCGACGATCCGCCAGCGGCCGGGACCTGGAGCGGGAGGACGTCTTCGCTAGTGCCGATGGGCGGCGCCACCAATATCGGGCGCTTCCTCGGCCTGTTCGGGCCCGGAGGTCTCGGTGTCTCCCTGGCGGGGCTGTGCTGACGAGGGGGAGGAGGGTGACTTCCGCCGCGGTACTGGCCCAGCCACGGAATCAAGCCGGATGTCGCAGGATCGCGACGTCGGGGTTGCCGCATTTTCTCTCTTCGCGATCGGCCTGGTGGAAGAATCTCCCATCGACACGGAGAGAGGGGACCATTATGCGCATTGGTGTTTCAGTCCTGCCGCTTGCCGCGGCGGCATTTGTGGTCGTCACGGCCGGCTGCAGCGCCGCCACCGGCTCCAGCACTGTGAGCACTGGGAGCACTGTGAGCACCGGCACCACTGCGAGCACGGGGAGCAACGGGAGTACCGGGAGTACCGGGCAGGCGGGCCAGGCCACCCACTCGGCTTCACCCGGTCACAACACGCCGCAACAGGCCGCGGCCGGGGTGATCCACGCCGAGCTGTCCGGACACTGGTCGCAGGTATGCGACTACTTGTCTCCGAACCAGCGATCGTCCTGCGTCAGCCTGAAACTGTCATCGTCATCGACCGTGAAGGGGAAAATCAACGTCGTTGGCGCCGTCATATCGGGAGACCTGGCCCTGGTGAAAGTCACCGGGCGGATCTGCATTAACGGAAATGGATGTGTCAGCAACGCCGACCCGTCGGCCGGCATGCCGACCTCATCGGAGACGTTCAAGCAGGCGTACGACAACGCGTTGAACGCCGGCGGCCTCTCGCCGGTGCCGTGCATCAAGATAAACGGAAAGTGGTACGTGAACTCAACGAGCGAATGACGCTCGAATACATCAATCGCGCCCGACCTCGGTCATCGCTCTGACCTCATCTGCGGTAAGCAGCGTGCCGGGCCGGGCCCGTCGTCCCGCCGCGGACTGGAAGCGGGCACCATGGAGAACGAAATGCTCCGCGCCGAGCGGACATGTGGCTGGTGTCGAAGGGAGCAACCGTGCCACGTCCGCCGACAGCCGAGCAGGACCAGCGGCAGCGCCGCTTCGAGGCGGTCTATGCGGCGCACCGCGGCTCGATCCTCGGCTACGTGCTGCGCCGCACCGGCAACCCCGATGACGCGGCCGACGTCATCGCCGAGACGTTCCTGACCGCGTGGCGGCGGCTGGACGACATCCCGCGCGATCCCGAGGCCCGGTTGTGGCTGTACGGCGTGGCCCGGCGGGTGCTGGCCAACCATCACCGGGGCGAGCGCAGGCGGTCGGCGCTGACCGACCGCCTGCGCGCCGACCTGGCCTCCGGGTACCGCCCGCCTGAGCCGGACGGTGAGTACGCGCACATCACCGCGGCGTTCCGCCGCCTGCCGGCGGCGGACCGGGAACTGCTCGCCCTGAGCGCGTGGGAGGGACTCGACTACGGGCAGATCGCGGTGGTCCTCGGCTGCTCGCGCAATGCCGTGCGGCTCCGGCTGTTCCGGGCCCGCAAGCGCTTCGCCGCGGAACTGGCGAGCAGCCAGGCCCGCTCCGATCGGGTCGGCTCCGATCAGCCCGGCGTCCAGGTCTCCCGAGGAGGTCTCTCATGAATCAGCTCAGCCAGATCTGCCCCGTCACCGACGCCGAGGCCGAACGGCTCGTCCGTCCCGCCACCCTGGCCGACCTGGCCGCGCGGATCACCGCCGAGCCGATCCCGGCCGCCAGCTACCAGCCGGCCCGCACACAGACCGCTGCTCGGCCTCGCGCCCGGCGCCGCTGGCCAGCCGGAGCCCCGCTCGCCGCGGCCCTGGCGATCGTGCTGGTGGCGCTCGCGGTGCTGGCGGCCACCAGGCTGGCAGGCTCAGGTCGCCCGGCCACCCAAGCCACCAAAACGGTCACCCCCGGTCATGCCACCCCCACCCCGGTGGCCGCACACGTGCTGTCCTTCACCACCTCTGACGGCTACATCACCGTCATCGTGCGCAACCCCCTGGCCGACCCGAGCCGCTACCGGGCCGAACTCGCCGCGCACCACCTGAACATCACCCTCGAGCTCGTCCCGGTGTCGCCGTCGCTCGTCGGCACCGTGGTCTACATCGGCGAGCCCTCGGACGGACCCGACCTCCAGACGATCACCGCGCAGGGCCGGTGCTACACCGGAGGCGGCGGCGCCGCGTGCCCGGTCGGGGTGCGCATCCCGGTCGGCTTCCGCGGCCAGGCCGAGGTCGTGTTCGGCCGCGCGGCCCGGCCCGGTGAGCACTACGAGTCCACCGCCGACGCCACCGCGCCCGGCGAGGTCATGCACGGCATGAACTACGTCGGCGACACCGTGGCCCAGGTGCTGGCCATGCTGGCCCAGCGGGACGTCGCGGTTCCGGTGTTCAACGTGGACCAGCACGGCTACGCCAGGAACGTCGCCCACGTCCCGGGCACCTGGTACGTCTACGACGCCACGCCCTGGGCGCAACACCAGGTCATGCTCATGGTCGGCCCGACCAGGACCCAACCCGCCGTCCAGACGCCGCAGCCGGGAGCCCCGGTGGCTTCCCCAAGCGCCTGACGCAAAAAAGACTCAGGGCTCCAGCGCCAGCAGCTTGGCCGCGACCTCGGTCAGGTCCTCGCCCACCACGTCGGGCGGGGCGAACGGGGCGCCGAACCCGCCGGTCTTACGGGTCACGAAGCCGGTGGTCAGCCCGGCCCGCTTGGCGCCGTGGCAGTCCCAGTCGTGCGCGGCGACCAGCGCCATCTGGTCTGGCGGGACGCCCATGACCTCGGCGGCGTACAGGTAGACGACCACGGCGGGCTTCCACCGGTACACCTCGCCGACCGAGATCACCCGGTCCACCAGCGCCCCGAGCCCGGAACGGTTGACGAACGACGAGGTCAGGTACGCGGTCCCGTTCGTCAGGCAGGCCACCCGGACGCCCGCGTCGGTCAGCGTCGTGATCGCGGGCAGCGCGTCGGGAAACGCGGGCAGGTCGTTGAAGCCGGCCATGACCTGCGCCAGCTGCTCGTCGCTGATCGAGTAGTTGGTCAGCCCGCGCAGCGAGGCCTCGGCGACGTCGGTGAAGGCGGCGAAGTCCCCGGTCGCGGACAGCGCCATGCCGTCGCGAAGCGTGCGCGTGTACCAGGCTTCGAGCAGGTGCGGCGGCTGGCCGATCTCGGTCAGCTTGCCGCGCAGCGGCTCGAGCGACATCAGCGTCTCGATCACGTTGAAGGCCACGACGGCCGGGCGCCGGCTCATGACGACCCCAGGTCCCGCAGCGCGTCTTCGATGGCGCGGTAGAAGGTCGGGTAGGCGTACGGCATGTTGCGCAGGGTGGCCACCGGCACCTCGGCCCGGACCGCGACCGCCAGGGCGCTGAGCACCTCACCGCCCCACGGGCCGACCGAGGTGGCGCCGACCAGGACCGACCGCTCGGCGTCCTCGACGACCTTGATGAACCCGTCGTTGCCGACCTTGTGAATCCAGCCCCTGGCCGAGTACGGCACCTGGGTGATGCCGGTCCGCACCCGGAGCCCGGCCGCGCGGGCCTGGGCCTCGGTCAGGCCGACGCAGCCGACCTCCGGGTCGGTGAACGTGACCCTGGGCACGGCGCGGTAGTCGGCGGGCTCCCCGCCGACCCCGAGGATGTCGCGGACCGCGATGTCGGCCTGGTACATGGACATGTGCGTGAACGCGCCCTTGCCGGTCACGTCGCCGATCGCCCAGACCCCGTCCGCGGCGCGCATCCACCCGTCCGTCGGTATCGAGCGCGCCTTCTCGTCCAGGCCCACCGCCGCGACGCCGAGCCCGGCCAGGTCCATCCGCCGGCCGGTCGCGACGAGCAGCCGTTCGGCGGCGACAGCGCTATTGCTGACGCGAACGGTGAAGCAGGTGCCGTTGTTACTCACCCGCTCGGCCGGGGCACTCGTGTACACCTTGATGCCCTCGCGCATGAAGACCCGCTCGATCAGGTCGCTGGCCTCGGGTTCCTCGAAGGGCACCAGCCTGGGCATGGCCTCGACCACGGTGACCTCCGTGCCGAACCGTGCGAACACCTGGGCCAGCTCGGCGCCGATGGCCCCGCCGCCGAGCACGATCAGGGATCGCGGCACCTCCTCGGTCTGCACGATGTCCCGGTTCGTCCAGTACGGGGTGCCGGCCAGGCCCTCGATCGGCGGGATGGCCGGGTCGGTGCCGCTGTTGATCACGATGCCCTTGCCGGCCAGGAACACCCGCGGGCCTTCCTCGGTGCTGACCGTGACCTGACCAGGGCCGGTGATCTTGCCGTGGCCGCGGACCAGGTGCCCGCCCTTGCCCTCGAACCGGTCCGCCGCCACCTTGTCGTTCCAGTAGTCGGTGGCCTCCTCCCTGATCCGCCGCGCGACCGGCGACCAGTCGGGGGTGACGGTGGAGGTGCCGGCCATGCCGGGAACACGCCTGGCCTCGGCGATCAGGTTGGCGGCGCGGATCATCATCTTGGAGGGGACGCAGCCGTAGTACGGGCACTCGCCGCCGACCAGGCGGGCTTCGACCCCGGTCACGTGGAGCCCGGCCTCGGCCAGGGTGCCGGCCGCGTACTCGCCGCCGGGGCCCATGCCGATGACGACCACGTCTGTATGCTCTGGCTCGTCCATGCCGTGCTCCTGCCCTGCCGGGGCCCGGGGGGTCGTCCCCCCTGGCTGGCGCTGTAAGGGCACCAAGCTCCTGCCCTGTGTGGGCACCAAACCTACATCAAGCACCAGGAAGATCGTTGCCGTCTTCTAGGTCCGAGATGTCCAGTTCGGGCTGGCCGTGCACGAATCCCTCGGGGTTCTCAAGGTCGTCGGCCGCGGGAAGCAGGTCCGGATGGCTCCACAGGGCGTCCCGGCCGTCGATGCCGCGCGCCTCGGTCAGGCCCTGCCAGATCGTCGCCGCCTCACGCAGCCTGCGCGGACGCAGTTCGAGCCCGACCAGCGTGGCGAACGTGCGCTCGGCCGGGCCGCCGGTGGCCCGGCGGCGCCTGATCGCCTCGGCGAGCGCGTCCGCGTGGGTGAGGCGCTCCCGCGCCGCGGCGGCGACCACCGTCGCCACCCACCCCTCGACCAGCGCCAGGGCCGTCTCCAGCCGCACCAGGGCGGCCTTCTGCGCGGGCGTGTCTTCCGGCCGGAACAGGCCCTCGCCGGCCAGCGCGTCGCGCAGCGCCTCCGGGTTGGTCAGGTCGACGTCCGGGATCGCCTCCTGCAGCCGGGTCATGTCCACCGTGATGCCGCTGGCGTACTGCTCGACCGCGCCGAGCAGGTTCGCGCGCAGCCACGGGACGTGCGCGAACAGCCGCTGGTGCGCGGCCTCGCGCAGCGCGAGGAACAGCCGCACCTCGCCGGCGTCCACGGACAGCCCCTGGCCGAACTGGGCCACGCCCGCGGGCAGCAGCGCCGCCACTCCCTCCGGGCCGAGCGGGAGCCCGATGTCGGACGAGCCGACCACCTCGCGGGCGAGCTCGCCGACGGCCGTGCCGGTCTGGCTGCCGATCATGGCCCCGCCGATCTGCCGGAGCATGGCGGAAAGCCCCTGCAGCCCGCCGCCCCCGCCGCCGAGGGCCCCGAGCGCCTGGCGTATCTCCTCGGGCACGTCCTCGCCCAACTGCGCCGGGTCGGTGTTGAGCATGCCGCTCATCGCCTCGACGCCCTTGGCCGCGATGGGGTCGCAGAGCTTGGCCCAGACCGGGAAGGTGGCCTCGAGCCACTCCGACCGGCTCCAGGCCTCGATCTTGCGGACGCCGGACGGGAACGTGGTGGCTTCGTCCAGCCACAGGTCGGCCAGGCGGACCGCCTCGGTGACTTCCCGGCGCTGGGCGTCCAGGATGCTCGGGTCGCCCGCCGCGGCGATGGCGTGCCGGGCCACGTTCTTGGCCAGATCCCAGTTGACCGGGCCGCCGCGCCAGGACAGCAGGTCGGCGAACTGCCGCAGCGCGTCGGCGAACTGCTGGGGATCGCCCATCGGCCCGAAAGCACCCTGACCCCCGAAAGGACCCGCAGGCCCGCCAGGGTCCGAAGGCCCGCCAGGGCCGGAGGATCCGCCGGAAGACCCCTGGCCACCCTGGTCTTCGGGCTTGTCAGGCAGGCCGAAGCCGAACGGCCGGTCAGCCATGGTCGGCTCTGCGGCAGGATGGAAGGGTCATGACTGTCACGTTATCTCGGGAGAAGCACACTGTGACAAACGCCCGGCGGCCGGTTCGCCACGAGCGCATCGAAAATCGATCCCAGCCTATGCCCGTGGTGGCGGTGACGGGTGCGGCGGGCGGCATCGGGTACGCCCTGACGGTCAGGCTCGCCGCGTCGCAGTCGGTCAAGCGGGTCATCGCGATCGACGAGCGCCGGGGCGACATCGCCGGCGTGACCTGGCGCGTGGCCGACGTGCGCGACCCGGCGCTGGCCGGCCGGCTGACCGGCGTGGACGTGGTCGTGCACCCGGACTTCGACCTGGCCCCGGACTCCGACGCCCGGTCGCGGCGGGCGTACAACGTCCGCGGCGCGCAGACCGTGCTCACCGCCTCCGCGGCCGGCCGGGTCGGCCGGGTCGTGCTGGTGACCAGCTCGATGGTGTACGGCGCCCGCCCGGACAACCCGGTACCGCTGCCCGAGGACGCCCCGCTCGCCGCGGACACCGACAGCAGCGTCGCCGGGGACCTGCTGGAGGTCGAGCAGCTGGCCCGCCGCTCGCCGCGGGCCTACCCCGGCACGGCGGTGACGGTGGTGCGGCCCGCCGCCCTCGTCGGGCCGCCCCCGAACCCGGTGGACACCCTGGTCACCCGGCACTTCGAGGCGCCCCGCCTGCTCACGGTGAAGGGTTGCGCGCCGCGCTGGCAGTTCTGTCACGTTGACGACCTGACCTCCGCGCTGGAGTTCACCGTGGCCAGCGGCCTGGACGGCGAGTTCGCGGTCGGCTGCGACGGCTGGCTCGAGCAGGACGAGGTCGAGCAGATCAGCGGGCTGAAGAGCATCGAGTTGCCCGCCCGGCTGACGTTCGGCACCGCGCAGCGGCTGCACCGGCTGGGCGTGACCCCGGCGCCCGCTATCGACCTGCGCTACGTGGTGTACCCGTGGGTGGTGGACTGCGCCAGGCTGCGCGGCGCCGGCTGGCGCCCGCAGTGCGACAACGCGGCCGTGCTGCGCGTCCTGCTCGACCAGCGGGACGGCCGGCACGCCGTGGCCGGCCGGCGCATCGCGCGCAAGGAGGCGACGATCACCGCCGCGGGCGCGACCGTCGCCGTGATCGGCACCGCCGCCATCGTCCGCCGCGCCCGCCGCCACCGCCGCGCCGAACCCTGACCGGCCCGACCCTGACCGGGTAGCCTTAGCGAGTGAGCGTTATCCGGCTGATCGCCGTGCGCGAGTCCGAGCTGTCGCTCGACGAGGTCAGTAAGGCCGTGGCCGACCCGCGGGCCGGCGGCATCGCGCTGTTCGCCGGGGCGGTCCGCGACAACGACCACGACAAGGGCGTCAGCGGGCTGGGCTACAGCGCGCACCCCTCCGCCGAGGCCGAGCTCCGCCGCGTCGCGGAGATCATCGCCGAGAAGTACCACGTGCTCGGGGTCGCGGCCGTGCACCGCGTCGGCGACCTGGCCATCGGCGACCTGGCCGTGGTGGTGGCCGTGTCCTGCCCGCACCGGTCCGAGGCCTTCGACGCCTGCCGGGACCTGATCGACCTGCTGAAGGCCTCGGTGCCGATCTGGAAGCACCAGCGCTTCACCGACGGCACCGCCGAGTGGGTCGGCACTCCCTGAGGCGCGCGAAATCAAGAACATGTCGAGACGCTCCCTGACGTTGCTGATCGCCGCGATCGGCATCGTCGTGGCGCTGGCCATCAGCGTGCAGGTCTCGGTGCCCTACGTCATCCTCGGGCCCGGGCCCACGCTGAACACCCTGGGCAAGGACTCCTCCGGGCAGGCGCTGATCGCCATCTCCGGACGCGCCTCGTACGCCACCAGCGGGCACCTCAACATGGTGACGGTCAGCTACCAGGGCTGCCAGGGCGACACGTTCAACATCTTCACCGCCCTGGTCGCCTGGCTGAACCCGCACAAGGCGGTGGTCCCGGAAGGCGAGATCTGCCCGCCGGGCCAGACCCAGCAGCAGACCCAGCAGCAGGACACGCAGCAGATGACCAGCTCGCAGCAGGACGCGATCGCCGCGGCCCTGAACCAGCTGCACATCGCGTTCGACACGCCCGCGGTCGTGGCGCAGGTTCTCAAGGGCTACCCCGCGGCTGGCGTGCTCAAGGCCGGGGACGTGATCACCGCCGTGGACGGCCACGCGGTGACCACCCAGACGAGCCTGTCCTCGCTGATCGACGCGCACCCGGCCGGCACCACGCTGACCCTGAGCATCGTGCGGAGCGGCCACGCCCAGCAGGTTCAGGTCGGGACCAGGCTGTCCGGAGGTCATCCGGTGATGGGCGTGTCGGTGCAGGAGCCGGACACGCAGTACCAGTTCCCGTTCGACGTGAAGATCAGCGTGGGCGACATCGGCGGGCCCAGCGCGGGCCTGATGTTCGCGCTCGGCATCATCGACAAGCTGACCAGCCTGGACCTGACCGGCGGCCGGTTCATCGCCGGGACCGGGGTGATCACCCCCGGCGGGCAGGTGCAGGCCATCGGCGGCATCCAGCAGAAGATGGCCGGCGCCCGCCAGGCCGGCGCGACGATCTTCCTGGCCCCGGAATCGAACTGCGGGGACGTCAAGGGCGCGATCCCCGCCGGGCTGCAGGTGGTCGAGGTCAGCACGCTCAGCCAGGCGGTCAGCGACCTGGAGTCCATCAAGGCGGGAAAGCCCGTCCCCTCCTGCTCATGAAGGTTGCGGACGCGGTCGCCTTTGCCGGACACGAGGTGCACGTGTGCCGGTACCGCGAGGCCGGGACGCTGCTGCGCTGGCTCGGCCGGGACCTGCAAGGACTGAGGCTGCTGGACGTGGCGGGCGGCGACGGGTACTGGGCGGCGCGGGCGCGCAGGCGCGGAGCCCGGGCGGTGGCGCTGGACCTCGCAGAGGCCAAGCTGCGAAGGGGCCGCGAGCTCACCGCGGCGCCCGCGCTGATCCGCGGGGACGCGCTCGACCTGCCGTTCGCCGACGCGAGCTTCGACCGGGTGATGTCCATCTGCGCGATCGAGCACTTCGACGACGGCGCCCGGGCGCTGGCCGAGATGGCCCGGGTGCTGGCGCCCGGCGGTGAGCTGGTCATGTCCGCGGACGCGCTGACCCTGGCGCAGCGGTGGCCCCGCCTGTACCGGGCGCACCGCGACCGGTACCACGTCAAGCGGACCTACACCCACGAAGAGCTGACCGCGCTGCTCAAAACGGCCGGGCTCGACGTCATCGCGCACCAGTACCAGTTCAGGACGCGCTGGGCGCAGCGGATGTACCTGGGCCTTTCCGCCTACGGCGGTAAGGTGGGCTTCAACGCGGCCGCGCCGGCGATGCCGCTGGTCGCCGCCGCGGACCGCGGGGCACGTGGTGACGGTGGGGCCATCGTGCTCGTGCGTGCTCGACGCCCGGGCGAGCCCGCCGCCGCCGTCGGGGGTGAGTGCTCGTCGGTGGTCTGATGCAGGGCGTAGGCTTTTGTGTTGACGGGACATCCACAGTAGGCGTGCAGGGGCCGTGCGGGCGGCACGAGCTCTGCGCTACCTGTGTGCCCAGGAAGGGAGCTAGTGGCGGTCGTGGCACCTCGCGTACTTATCGATGCGACCGACGTGCCAGCCGACCGGGGAGCGCTCGGCCGGTACGTTGACGGGCTGATCGGTGCGCTCGACGTGGCAGGCGCGGACCTGGCCGTGGTCTGCCAGCGCGCCGACGAGGAACGCTACGGGCGGCTCGCCCCCGCCGCGCGGATCGTCACCGGCCCGACCGCGCTCTCGCACCGCTCCGCCCGGCTGGCCTGGGAGCAGAGCGGGCTGCCCGTGGTGGCGCAGCAGGTGGACGCCGACGTCATCCACGTGCCGTACTACTCGATGCCGCTGCGGCCGGGCAGGCCCACCGTGGTGACCGTGCACGACGTCACCTTCTTCACCGAGCCGGAGCTGTACAGCCCGGTCAGCGCCATGTTCTTCAAGTCCGCCATCAGGACGGCCGCGCGGCGCGCGGCGCGGCTCATCGTGCCGTCAAAGGCGACGCGCGATGAGCTGGAGCGCGTGCTGAGCGCCGATCCGACCAAGATCGACGTCGCCTACCACGGGGTGGACCACCGGCTGTTCCACCGCCCCGATCCCGCGCAGGTCTCCGGCGTGTCCAACCGGCTGGGCCTGCACGGCAAGGCGTACATCGCGTTCCTCGGCATGCTCGAGCCGCGCAAGAACGTGGCCGCGCTGATCGCCGGCTGGGCCGGCGCCGTGGCCGACTTCGACGACCCGCCCGCGCTGGTGCTGGGCGGCGGCGGCGGCTGGAGCGAAGAGGTGGACGCCGCCGTGGCCATGGTGCCGCCGCACCTGCGCCTGATCCGCCCCGGTTACCTGCGCTTCTCCGACCTGCCCGGCTTCCTCGGCGGCGCGATGGTGGTGGCGTTCCCGAGCCGCGGGGAAGGGTTCGGGCTGCCGGTGCTCGAGGCCATGGCGTGCGGCGCGCCCGTGCTGACCACGAACTGCACCTCGCTGCCCGAGGTGGGCGGGGAGGCGGTGGCCTACACCGAGCCGGACGCGGACAGCATCCGCGACACGCTGCGCGCGCTGCTCGGCGACGCCGCGCAGCGGGAGTGGCTGGGCGCCGCCGGGTACGCCCGGTCCCAGGAGTTCACCTGGGCCGCGTCGGCCGAGGCTCACCTGGCCTGCTACCGGCGCGCCGCCGAAGCGCCCGACGCTAACGTCAGCGCCGTGTAACCTGCGTTTCATGCCGCGTGAACCACTTGAGGCCATCGTGCTCGTCGGGGGCCAGGGAACCCGGCTGCGGCCGCTGACCCTGTCCGCGCCCAAGCCCCTGCTGCCGACGGCGGGCGTCCCGTTCCTGGCCCACCTGCTGGCCCGCGCCGCGGCGGGCGGCGTCACCCACGTGGTCCTCGCGACCTGCTACAAGGCGGACATGTTCGCCGCGTGCTTCGGGGACGGCTCGGCGTTCGGGCTGTCCATCGACTACGTGCAGGAGGACGTGCCGCTCGACACCGCCGGCGGGATCCGCAACGCGGCGGGCTCGCTGCGCGGCACCGGCGCGGCCGATCCGGTGGTGGTGCTCAACTGCGACATCTTGTCCGGCCACGACCTGGGCGCCCAGGTCGACCTGCACATCAAGACCGACGCCGCGGTCACGCTGCACCTGGTCGAGGTGGCGGACCCGTCCCGGTTCGGCGTCGTGCCGACCGACGCCGCCAGCCGGGTGACCGCGTTCCTGGAGAAGACGCCCGACCCGGTGACCAACCGGATCAACGCCGGGTGCTACGTGTTCCGGCGCGAGGTCATCGGCCAGATCCCGGCCGGGCGCCGGGTCTCGGTGGAGCGGGAGACGTTCCCGGCGCTGATCGAGGCCGGCGAGCTGGTCATGGGCTATCACGAGTCGGCCTACTGGCTGGACGTCGGGACGCCGCAGGCGTTCGTGCGCGGCTCGTGCGACCTGGTGCTCGGCCGGCTGCCCGCCCCCGCCGTGCCCGGCCCGCCCGGGCCCTCCCTGGTGCTCGCGGGCGCGTCGGTGGCGCCGGACGCGTCGGTGTCCGGGGGTTCTGTGGTGGGCGCGGGAGCCTCGGTGGACGCCGGGGCGACCGTGTTCGGCAGCGTCCTGTTCGACGCGGCGACGGTGGGCGAGGGCGCCTCGGTGCACGACTCCATCGTCGGCCGCGGCGCCGTGGTGGCGCCGGGCGCCGTGCTGCACGACGCGGTGATCGGCGACGGCGCGTTCATCGGGCCGGGCAACGAACTGGCCCGCGGCATCCGGGTCTGGCCGGGCGTTCGGCTCGAGCCGACCTCGATCCGCTTCTCCTCCGACGTCTGACGGCGCACGGCGGTGTCTGTGGCCATCGTCCCGCCGGACCCCACGGCTCCGGGTTTGTGCCGCGAGTGGCTGGCGCCGTTCCACGTGGACGCCCGCCTGACCCTGTTGGTGCACCGCCACGGCGGCGGCGATCCGGCCTACCGCGTGGACGCGGCCGGGGCGATCTGGCGCACCTCGCTGACCCCCGAAGGCCCGGCGACCTTGCGCGTCGTCTCCCTGTCGCGCCCGCCCGCCGGAGTTCTCGAGCGCCACGGCACGCTGATCACCGGGCAGGCCTGGGGCCCCGGCGCCGGCTGGCTGCTGGAGACGCTGCCCGCCCAGGTCGGCGCGCAGGACGACCCGTCCGGGTTCACGGCCAGGCACGCGGTCGTCGGCGAGCTCGTGCTCCGCCATCCGGGCCTGCGGGTCGGGCGCACCGGGCGGGTCTTCGAGGCGCTCGTGCCCGCGGTGCTTGAGCAGAAGGTCGTCGGGCACGAGGCGCACCGGGCCTGGCGGTATCTGCTCCGGACGTTCGGCGAGGCGGCGCCCGGTCCGGCCCCGGCCGGGATGCGGGTGTGCCCGCCCCCGCGGGTGTGGGCCCGCATCCCGTCCTGGGAGTGGCATCGCGCGGGCGTCGAGGGCGTCCGGGCCCGGACCATCATCACCGCCGCGGGCGTGGCCACGCGGCTCGAGCAGGTCCTGGACCCGGGCTCGGACTCGGCCGAGGCCGACCGGCTGCTGCGCTCGCTGCCCGGCATCGGGATCTGGACCTCCGCCGAGATCAGGCAGCGAGCCGCGGGCGACGCGGACGCGGTCTCGGTGGGCGACTATCACCTGGCCAAGGCGGTCGGCTGGACGCTGACCGGCCAGATCACCGACGACGCCGGCATGCTCGAGCTGCTCGCCCCCTACGCCGGGCACCGCTACCGGGTGACCAGGCTCATCGAGCTCGGCGGCCGCCTCCCCCCGCGCCGCGGCCCCCGCATGCCCATCCGCGACTACCGCTCCTTCTAGCCTCTGGCCACCCCCCACCGCCAGCCCGCGCACCGCCTGGCCCCGCCCCCGCTGGCGCCCGCGCACCGCCGCAGGGAAGAACCAGACTCCGGGAAAGGTTTGGTGCAGCATGAGCGAATTCCGCGACGACTCTGCCCGGAACGAGGCCGAACGCCCCAAGCAGGACAGAGCCGCCAGCGGGGTCACGGCCGCGGGGATGCGCCGGGCACTGGCCCGGGTCCGGGACGGCAAGGCGCTCGACGCCGGCGAGGCGACCGTCCTGCTGCACGCCCGCGGCGACGACCTGAGCACCCTCCTGACCTACGCGAGCCGCACCAGGGACGCCGGCCTCGAAGCCGCGGGAAGGCCCGGGATCATCACCTACTCGCGCAAGGTGTTCATCCCGCTGACCCGGCTGTGCCGCGACCGCTGCGGCTACTGCACGTTCGCGACCGTGCCGCACCGGCTGCACAGCCTGTACCTGGAGCCGGACGAGGTGCTCGCCATCGCCCGCCAGGGTGCCGCGATGGGCTGCAAGGAGGCCCTGTTCACCCTGGGTGACCGGCCGGAGAGCCGCTGGCGCCAGGCCCGAGAGTGGCTCGACGCCCGCGGCTACGACGACACGCTGTCCTATGTCCGGGCCATGGCCATCCGCGTCCTGGAGGAGACCGGGCTGCTGCCCCACCTCAACCCGGGCGTGCTCAGCTGGCAGGACTTCCAGCGCCTCAAGCCGGTCGCCCCGTCCATGGGCATGATGCTGGAGACCACGGCCAGCCGCCTGTACACCGAACCTGGCGGCCCGCACTTCGGCAGCCCCGACAAGGACCCGGCGGTCCGGCTGCGCGTGCTCGAGGACGCCGGCCGCTGCAACGTCCCCTTCACCACCGGCATCCTCATCGGCATCGGCGAGACCCCGGCCGAGCGCGTGGACTCGATCTTCGCGATCCGGAAGGTCGCCCGCGCCTACCGCGGCATCCAGGAAGTCATCGTGCAGAACTTCCGCGCCAAGCCGGACACCAAGATGCGCGACGTGCCAGACGCCGAACTGGACGACCTGGCCGCCACGATCGCCGTGGCCCGGCTGGTCCTCGGCCCCAAGGCGCGCGTCCAGGCCCCGCCCAACCTGGTCGGCGACCAGCACGACCTCATCCTGCGGGCCGGCATCGACGACTGGGGCGGCGTCTCGCCGCTGACCCCGGACCACGTCAACCCCGAGCGCCCCTGGCCGGACATCGACGACCTGGCCGCCCGCACCGCGGCCGCCGGGTTCACCCTGCGCGAGCGCCTGACGATCTACCCTCCCTACCTCGGCGAGCCCTGGCTGGACCCGCGCCTGGCCGCCCACGTGGCCGCGCTCGCCGACCCGGCCACCGGCCTGGCCGCCGACGGCGCCATGCCGCACGGCCTGCCGTGGCAGGAGCCCGACGGCGGCTGGGGTTCGGCCGGCCGGACCGACCTGCACGTAACCATCGACACCACCGGCCGCACCAATGACCGGCGCGATGATTTCGCCGAGGTCTACGGCGACTGGAATGAATTGACCGAACGGTACGCAATGCGTCCCCCCGGCCAAGTTCCAAGCCCTGCCCCCGCGGGCGCTGCCGGCGCTGCGAGCCCTCCCTCCGCGCTGTCGGCACCTCCCTCCGCGCTGTCGACCAGCTCCCTCCGCGCTGTCGGACGTAGCTCCCTCCGTGCTGTCCCCAGGCGAGATCGCCGCCGCCCTCCGGCAGGCCGAACGCGATCCCGCCGCCCTCACCGACTCTCAGGCCATCGCCCTGCTCGGCGCGGACGGCCCCGACCTGGACGCGCTGGCCGGGATCGCCGACGCGCTGCGCCGCGAGGTCGCTGGCGACGACGTCACCTACGTCGTCACCCGCAACATCAACTTCACCAACGTGTGTTACACCGGCTGCCGCTTCTGCGCCTTCGCCCAGCGCCGGACCGACGCCGACGCGTACACCCTCTCGCTCAAGCAGATCGGAGACCGTGCCGCCGAGGCGTGGGACGCCGGTGCCACCGAGGTATGTATGCAAGGAGGCATTCATCCCGACCTGCCAGGGACAGCATATTTCGAAATCGCTTCTGAGGTCAAGCGGCGTTGCCCAGATCTTCACGTTCATGCGTTCTCCCCGATGGAGGTGGTGAACGGGGCGTCCCGGACCGGCGTGCCGATCAGGGAGTGGCTGGTACGGGCCAAGGAGGCGGGCGTGGGCTCACTGCCAGGGACGGCCGCGGAGATCCTCGACGACGACGTGCGGTGGGTGCTGACCAAGGGCAAGCTGCCCGCCTCGGTGTGGATCGAGGTGATCACCACCGCGCACGAACTGGGCCTGCCGACCTCGGCCACGATGATGTACGGGCACGTGGACACGCCGGCGCACTGGGTCGGGCACCTGCGCGTGATCCGCTCGATCCAGGAGCGGACCGGCGGCTTCACCGAGTTCGTGCTGCTGCCGTTCATCCACTCCAGCGCCCCGATCTACCTGGCGGGCCTGGCCCGGCCCGGGCCGACCAGGCGGGAGAACCGGGCCGTGCACGCCGTGTCCCGGCTGCTGCTGCACGGGGCGATCGGCTCCATCCAGTGCTCCTGGGTCAAGCTCGGCGACGACCTGTGCCGGGACGTGCTGCAGGGCGGCGCCAACGACCTGGGCGGCACGCTCATGGAGGAGACCATCAGCAGGATGGCCGGCGCGGACAACGGCTCGTACAAGACGATCAGCCAACTCCGGGCCATCACCGAACCGCTCGGCCGCCCGCTGCGCCCGCGCACCACGACCTACGGCCAGGTCCCGCAGGAACGCCTCGCCGCCGCCGCGGCCAGCGACGGCGTGTGCTCGTCGGTTCGCGCCGCCCGCTAGCGCGTCAGGAGGAAGTCTCCCGGGTCGCGCGGCGGGCGCGGTCGGGCCTGCTCGGCCGCGTGGCCGACGGCGATCGCGCCCATGGGTCGCCAGCCGTCCGGCAGGTCCATGGCCCGGGCCGCGACGTCCTGGCAGAACAGCGTGCTGGAGATCCACGCGGAGCCGATCCCCTCGACGGCCAGCGCGACGAGCAGGTTCTGCACCGCCGCGCCCATCGACACCGTGAACATGGCCTGTTCGGCGGCTGCGCGCCGCTCGTCCGGGTATTCGTGCGCCGCGTCGGTGACCAGGCACGGCACGACGATCAGCGGCGCGTTGCGCAGCGGCTCCCCGCGGCGGATGCGGCGGACGATCTGCTCCTGCGTGAACCCGTCGTGGCGCAGGTCGGCGATCCAGGCCTCGCGCATCGCGTCGAGCAACGCCGTGCGGGCCTGCGCCGACTCCAGGATCACGAAACGCCAGGGCTGGCTGTGGTGCGGCGCGGGCGCGGTCAGCGCGGTGGCCACCGCCCGGCGGACCGCCTGCCCGTCGACCGGTTCGGCGGTGAACGCCCTGATCGTCCGGCGGGCCAGCGGCACGTCCGCCGATCCGTACCGGAACATGTCTTCGTCGGCGGGCCGGATCAGGGCGCGCGCGCCCGGGCCGTCCTGCTCGGTGACCAGGCCCGCCAGCCCGCGCACCACGGCGACCGGGACCCGCAGCGTCTTGCCCTTCACCAGGTCGGCCGCGGCCGCTACCTCGTCGGCCACGGCGGCCACGGTGACCTCCAGGATGTTGCCGAAGGTGTCGGCCTCGCCGCGGTAGTCGCGGACCACGGCGACGCCCGCCGCGCCGATGGCGTTATCGGTCTGCCCGGCCCGCCACGGCCTGCCCATCGTGTCGGTGATGACGACGCCGAGCCGGCGGCCGGTCCGGGCGTGCAGCGCCTTGCGCAGCCGCCGCGCCGACCCGTCCGGGTCCTCGGGCAGCAGCACCACGGTTCCCGGGGCCGTGTTGGACTCATCCACGCCGGCCGCGGCCAGGACCAGGCCGTGCCGGGTCTGCGCGATGGTCGTGGCGCCGCGCCTGGCCACCACCCGCACCGTCTCCGCCTCGATGGCCTGCTCACGCGAGCCGGCCGTCACCCGGCCCTCGGCCTTGCTGACGATCTTCGAGGTGACCACGAGGACGTCGCCGTCGCGCAGGTCCGGGGCGGCTTCGGCGATGAGCGCGGCCAGGTCGGCGCCCGCGGTGATCTCGGGCAGCCCGGTGACCGGGGAGACGGTGAGCGCGGCCGACGTCATGCCAGCTCCAGGGCCAGGTCCAGGGCCGCCCGGGCGATCGCCGTGGTGGCGGGGAGGTCGCGCATGAGCAGCGGCAGGGCGCGGACCTCGATGCCGGCCAGCGCCGGGTCGTCGCCGAGAATGTCCACTGTGGCCTTGTCCTGGTCGTCGACGAGCCAGCCGTCGATCAGCTCCGGCCCGTAGTGCGCGGCGACGGCGGCCGCCGAGGTAGCGACGCCGATCGCGGTCAGGCACGCGTCGGCCATCCCGCGTACCGGCGCGCCGCCGATGATGGGGGAGACGCCCACCACGGTCTTGGCCGCGACCGCCGCCCGGATGCCGGGCACGGCCAGGATGGTGCCGATGCTCACCACCGGGTTCGACGGCGGGAACACGATCACGTCCGCCTCGCCGATGGCCTCGAGCACCCCGGGGGCAGGCGCCGCCCCGGCGGCGCCCACCGCGGTGATGGCTACCGCGGGCGTCTGCGCGTGCATGCGCACCCACCACTCCTGGAAGTGAACCGTGCGCTGGCCGATCGAGTCCGCCAGCACGACGTGCGTCTCGATCGGGTCATCGGACATCGGGAGCAGCCGCACTCCCGGCTGCCAGCGCCGGCACAGCAGCTCGGTGACGGCGGACAGCGTATGACCGGACGCCAGCAGCTGGCTGCGCACGATGTGCGTGGCGAAGTCCCGGTCACCGAGCGTGAACCAGTCCGGGCTCGCGCCGTAGGCGGCGAGTTCGGCCCGGACGCTGAAGGTCTCATCCGCGCGCCCCCAGCCCTGCTCCTCGTTGATGCCGCCGCCGAGCGTGTACATGACGGTGTCCAGGTCCGGGCAGACTCGCAGGCCGAACAGCGTGATGTCGTCGCCGGTGTTGCCGATGACCGTGATGTCGGCGTCCGGGGCCGCTCGCTTCAGCCCGCGCAGGAACCGCGCGGCCCCCACGCCGCCCGCGAGCACGGTGATACGCATACGGCAAGTCTGTCAGGCCCGAGCCCGGTCATCCGCCCGGCCCGCTCCGCCGTATCGCCTGAGGTCACAGGGGTCGCTGAAACTCGCGCGACCAGTGGTACTGATGTGGCTCTCGGCCTCCCGGATCCCCAGGTGATTTATCTCGCATCTCAGACAACGGGGCGACCATTATCACCTTCCTCGCTTGACTTGAAGCAAGACACGCGAGTGTAATTTCATTGATGTGATTCTCGCCCCTCTGGAGACGGCGGGAACCAGGGGGCTCCGAGTGGGGAGGAGGATGCGCCGTGACTGAGGTCATCGTCCCGCTGGCGCAGGTGTTCGTCAGCCCGGATGATGTTGACGAGCTGAGCTGGCAGGATCGGGCGCTGTGCGCGCAGACAGATCCGGAGGCGTTCTTCCCGGAAAAGGGAGGATCGACCCGGGAGGCCAAGCGCGTGTGCCGGAGTTGCGAGGTCCGGGCCGAGTGCCTGGAGTACGCTCTGGAGCACGACGAGCGGTTCGGCATCTGGGGCGGCATGTCGGAGCGGGAACGCCGGCGGCTGAAGCGCCAGGCCGTATAGGCAGCAGGGACATCGCGCGCTGACATCGCGCTGTGAGCGTTGTCCAGGACCGGTGCGGATCTGGATAACGCGAACTTTTGAATGTAGCGCTGTGTAAGGTTGGTCCTGTCGTGAGCGCAGGGGGGCTTGCCGTTCACGCAGTCCACGCGCTCTTGCCGGGCAGGTAGCCGCGCAGAACGCCGTTGCCCACGCCACCAGACAGGTCCCTTGTCCGAGAACGCATCGCAGCTGCGTCACACCGTCACCGCCGTGATTGTTGCGCACGACGGTGCCCGGCTACTGCCGGGACTCATCAACGGGGTGCGGGAGCAGACGCATCCCGTGCCGCGCGTCGTCGGGGTCGACACGGGCAGCCGGGACCGCAGCGGGGCAGCGCTGACCGAGCTCCTGGGTCCGAACGCGGTCTTCGGCATGGAACCCGATACCGGCTACGGCGCGGCCGTGGCCCGCGCGCTGCAGCACCCGGCCGCGCGCAGTCCCGCGACGAGATCCGGCGCCGAGCAGGAAGCACCGGTCGAGTGGATATGGCTGCTGCACGATGACTGCGAGCCGGCCGCCGACGCCCTCGAGCAGATGCTCAGGGTGGCCAGCCGCAGCAGGTCGACCGCGGTCCTCGGCCCGAAGCTGAAGGACCTGTCCGACCGGCGCGTGCTGCGCGAGGCGGGCATCACCACCGACCGCGCCGGGCGTCGCTTCAGCGGGATCGAGCCGGGCGAGATCGACCAGGGCCAGCACGACGGCAACCGGGCGGTGCTGGCGGTGAGCTCGGCCGGCATGCTGATCCGCCGCGATGTGTGGGACCAGGTCGGCGGGTTCGACAGCAACCTGCCGCTGTTCCGTGACGACATCGACTTCTGCTGGCGGGTTCACGCGGCCGGCTACGAGGTGCGGGTGGTGACCGGCGCGGTGGTGTATCACCGCGAGCTGTCGGCCAGGCAGATCAGGAAGGTGCCTGCCGCAGGCGGTCATCCGCGCCTGCTCGACCGGCGCAGCGCCCTGTACGTGTTCGCGGTCAACCTGCCGTTCGGCCCCATGCTCGCCGTCGTGGGAGGCTGCGTCACCGGGTCCGTGGTGCGCGCGGCGTACTTTATCCTCACCAAGCAGCAGCGCAAGGCGTGGGCTCACCTCGGCGCGATCGCCTGGCTGCTGCGCCATCCGCTGCTGCTCTGGCGCGCCCGCCGGCGTCGCGCGGCCGGCCGCAAGCACGGCTGGTCGGTGCTGCGCGGCCAGCTGCCCAAGGGCCGCACCCTGGCCCGCCTGGCCGAGGACGCGGCGGGCATGCTGTCGCGTGGCTCGGGCTACGAGAGCGCGGGCCTTCATCACGCCCTCATCGACGAGCCCGGCGACGACATGCCGATGCCCGCCACCGATTCGGTCGTCCGGCGCGTGCTCACCAGCCCTGGCGTAATGCTCTGCGCCGGGCTCATCGTCGTCGCGCTAGTGGCGGAGCGTTCGCTGGTCGGCTCCGTGCTGGCCGGTTCGGGCACGCTCAAGGGCGGTGCGCTCGTACCCGCCTGGGGCGGCGCGAGCGACCTGTGGCGCGAGTACCTGGCGGGCTACCACGACGCGGGCATCGGCTCGGCCGCGAGCGCCCCGCCGTACCTCGGGCTGATGGCCGCGCTGTCCACCCTGTTCCTGGGCAAGCCCTGGGTGGCCACGGACGTGCTCCTGTTCGGGTGCGTGCCCGCGGCGGGGCTGACGGCGTTCCTCGCCGCTCGCCGCATCACGTCCGCGCTGACGGCCCGCGCATGGATCGCGGTCACGTACGCGCTGCTCCCGGTGGCCATGGGCGCCGTGGCCGCCGGGCGCATCGGCACCGCCGTCGCCTTTGTCCTGCTCCCGCTCATCGCCATCACCATCGGGCGGATGCTCACCGGCTCGGCACGGGTCGCGCGACGGGCCGCCTGGGCGTCTGGCCTGCTCATCGCGGTCGCGGCCGCCTTCGTCCCGCTGGTCTGGCCGATCGCGGTGGCCGGCGCCCTCATCGCGGTCGCGGCGTGGCGCTGGCTGGGCCGGACGGCTGCCATCAACGCGGCGATCGTCGCAGTGGTGCCGGCGGTCGTCCTCATGCCGTGGACCGTCCACCTGTTCACCAGCCCTTCCGCGTTCTTCCTCGAGGCCGGCTTGCCGCGGCCCGGACTGGCCTCGGCAGGCCTGCGGCCCGAGTCGGTGCTCCTGCTCAGCCCGGGCGGGCCCGGGCTTCCGCCCGCCTGGGTCACCGCCGGGCTGGTCCTGCCGGCGTTCTGCGCGCTGCTGGCTCGCCGCAGGATCGCCCTGGTGTACGCGGGCTGGAGCATCGCGCTGTCCGGGCTGGCGATCGCGCTCGTGGTGAGCAGGGTGCAGGTCACGCCGCCGCAGGGCGGAACCGCCGTCAGCGCCTGGCCGGGCGTCGCGACCGCCATCGCCGCGGCCGGCCTGCTCCTGGCGGCAACGCCGCTGATCGAGACGGCCGCCGCGATCGCCGGGCGAACCGCCGCCGGCTGTCGCCCGCCAGCGGGCGCAGGCTCGTCGTGCTGGCGGGTCTGGCCGTCGCGGCCTCGGCGCCGGTGCTCGCGGCCGGGTACTGGCTGGCCACGGGCGTCCGCGGTCCGGTGGCCGCCGCCGGACCACAGATCCTGCCCGCCTTCGTCGCGGCCTCATCCACCGGCCCGGACCGGAACCGGACGCTGGTCTTGCGCCAGGGCGGCGATGTCTTGTCCTACGCCGTCCTGCGGAACGCCGACCCCGTGCTCGGCGAGCCGGAACTGACCGAGCAATCCTCGGCCACGCGGGCGCTGGACGGCGTGGTCTCCTCACTGGGCGCGGCGGCGAGCGGCGACGGGGGAGATACCGGGCAAGCGCTCAGCCAGTTCGACATCGGCTACGTGCTGCTGCCGGCCCCCATCGATCAGACCCTCGCGCATCAGCTCAACGGGGCCGCCGGGCTGGTCCCGCTGACCGTGGCGCCCGGCTATGACCTGTGGCAGGTTTCCGGGGCGGTGGCCCGCGTCCGCGTCATCGGCGCTGGTGGCAGCGTGATACCGGTCCCGTCCGGCCCGATCGGCGTGCAGGCGGTCGTGGCGCCCGGGACCGCGGGCACGCTGGTCCTCGCCGAGGCAGCGGGCGGGTGGTCCGCGACCCTGAACGGAAAACCGCTGGCCAGGCTCGCCGCACCGGTCGACGGGTGGGCCCAGGGGTTCGTGCTGCCTGCGGGTGGCGGTCGCCTGGTCATCACGCGTGATGAGAAGGCGCGGGACATCAGCCTGGCCGGCGAGGCCGTCGCCGTCCTCATCGCCTTCGCGCTGGCCCTGCCGGGCACCAGAACGGCCGGACCAGCACCGGCCGGGGAGGCTGAGACCGAGCCCGGGCCGGAGACCGCCCCCGTGCCTGGCAGGCGGCGGGAGCACGCCACCGGCCCGAGGCTGGCCCGGCGCAAGCCGCGGCCGCGGATCGCGCTGGCCGCCAACCGGACTCGCGCAGCCGATGACGTCGGCATCGCGGAGTTCCGCGTCGACGACGGCGTCGACGCGGCGCTGACCAGCGCCGATATCTATGCGTCCGGTCCCGCTGGGACACCGGCCGGGTACGTCGCGGGGCATCCATCCGGGCCCGATACCGAGCGGCCCGCCGCGTACAGCCCTGGTCCCGCGATGAGTCCCGAACCCCGTACTGACGAGGGCGCCTTGTCTCGCCCGGCGCCCGGCCCAGGCGCGGGGGCCGCGCCCAGACGGCCGCGAGGCCAGCACGCGGCACGGCACGGCAAGCCGCCGCGGCGGTGGCGAGGCGGCCCGGCGAGGCGACCCGAGACGGGCCCGCCCGAAGTCGTGCCGCCGCCCGTCTTGACGGCCCCCGACATGGGCGAGACGTCGCGGGATTACACCCTGGAGAACCTCGACTTCGACCCCGACGACGACTCCCGCGATCTGTCCGGATGGCCGGTGGCCGACCCCGCGGCAACGGACCCGGGGTCGCGGTGGGAATTCGGTGACCGGCCATGAGGCCCGTCCACCTGGTGCCGGCCGGGGTTGTGCTGCTCGCGCTCGGCGCCATCGGCAGTGCCGCGCAGTTCGACCGGCCCGCCCCCACGGCTGCGAGCCATGCCGTCATGCTGCCGCGCCAGACGGCGGTCACCTCAGCGGCCCGGGCCTGCCCGCCGGTCCAGGGCAATGGATCAGGCACGGTCGCATTCGTCGCCGGCCCGCCGTCATCGTCATCCGGGTCGGCCGGAGGGTCCGGGCAGGCTGAGCTGGCCCCGCTGCCGCTGGCCGGGGCCGCGCTGCGCGCCGCCAATCCCATCAGCCAGATGGCTCCGGGTGTGCTGCAGATGCTGACCATCCCGGCCGCGCAGAGCGCGAGCAAGAACCACACGCAGGTACTCCAGGGCTGGTCGGTCGTTGCGAACGGCCCCATGGCTCAGGCGATGGAGGCCGAGGAGACGCAGAGCTCAGGGCCTTCCAGCGTCCGCTGCGGGGAGCCCGGTTCGGACATCTGGTTCGTCGGGCCTGGGCAGCAAGGCGGCGCGGCCCAGGTCCAACTCGACCTGATGAACATCGACGCGCTGGCCGCGAGCGTGGACGTCGCCGTCATCACCGACGCGGGGCGGGTCCAGGCGGGTACGGCCACGGGCATCACGGTTCCGCCGCACCAGACGGTTACCGAATCCCTTTCCTCGCTGGCCGCGGGATCCAGCGTCGTCGCGATCGAGGTGCACACCAGCATCGGCCGGGTGGCCGCCGACGTCTCGGAAAGCTCCCACGGCGGGACCGCCAGCTGGCTGCCGAGCGCGGTGCCTCCGTCGACGCAGGTGGTCATACCCGGCGTGCCGCCGTCCAGCAGCGCCGCCGGGTTGTACATCGTGGTCCCCGGCAGCTCCAATGCCCGGGTGAACGTGGTCGCCGTCACCCCGCAGGGGTTTTACCGCCCGTTCGGCACCCAGACGGAAGACCTTCCTGGCGGCTCCGCCTCGTACGTGCCTCTCACCCCGCTCGGCGGGACGGCGTCGGCGCTCGAGCTCACGTCGAACGTCCCGGTCACCGCCGCCGTGCTGGTCCCGGGCAGCGGTCTGGGCGCCTTCACCGCTGCTACCGCGCCCATCAGCGAGCAAGCGGTGGTGGCGGGAAACTCCAGCAATTCCGGTTTCGGAGCTACCGTCGTCCTGTCGGCTCCCGGCGGAGCGGCTCAGGTCCGCCTGACCGAGATGGCCGAGGCCGCCGTGACCCGGGGAACCGCGAGCGGCGCCAGCGCGACCGCGAGCCAGGTCGTCACGGTCCATGCCGGGCACACCGTGACGGTGCGGGTCGCGGACCCCCGGGGCGCCAGACACGCAACGGCGTTCGCCATCGTGATCACCCCCCTGGCCGGATCGGGCCCTGTGTACGCCGCGCGGGTGGAGACTCAGGGTCAGAACACCGTGGTCTCCATCATCTCGGCGGTCAGCGCCCTGAACACGATCAGCCTCCCGCCCGTCCGCGACTCCTACGACGCGATCTCTCCGTAACGCGGCCGGCTATCTGCAGATAACGCAAATCGCTATATTGCGTGCAGCGCACGCTCATAACTGGTGCCCTGCTTGGTCACACGTGCCCAGGTAGTTGGCTTGATCGCACGACCGAGCCCGTCTTGGCGTCACTTCCCGCCGGAACGATGTGACAGCGACCCGGTTATAACCGTGTCAGTGCCACATCGTGCCGACGGTCCGATGGTGCCGCGGCGAGGATTATGGCCAGCGGCAATCCCAGGTCAGATCCATGAATCGAGGCGTCAGTCAGTAATTAGCGCATAGGCCTCAATGTACTTGGAAAATGGTATAAGTCCGGCATATGACAATGACTACAGAAGTCAGCATGCCATTCCGGAAATCCTGGCCCTAAATTGTTCTTCTGGTATGGACATTGGTGTTTTTGGTGACTAGCGTGGCCGGCATGAAGGGCTGGTGCGTACCAGCCCTGAAGGTGTTGCTGTACACCTGCGGGGCGGTAGCTGGCGGTCTATGCGTGGCTTTCGGCATAGGCCTGCTGCTGGCTGGCCCGGCGCGGGCGGCGACGCTGGGTTCCCCGGCCGGGCTGGCGGGCGCGGTCGGGGACGTCTCGGGCGCGGTCACGCCGGCGGCCGGGGCCGTGACCTCGGCGGCCGGGGCCGTGACGTCGGCGGCCGGCTCGGCCGTCTCCCAGGTCACCGCCCCGGTGTCCAGCACGGTGAGCGGGACCGTCGGCGCGGTGACCGGGGCCACCAGCGCGGTGAGCGAGACCCCCAGCGCGGCGGCGAAGACCGCCGCCCCGGCGTCAGCGCCCGCCGCCCCGGCGTCAGCGCCCGCCGTCAGCAGCGTGACCAGCGCCGCGGCCACCGTGACCAGCGCCGCGACCACCGTTACGAGCACCGCGGTCCGCACGGTGGCCGGCACCGTCAGCGCTGCCGGATCCGCGGCGGCCAGTACGGCTAGCGCCGTGACGAGCACGGCGGCCCGCACGGTGAGCGGTACCGGGACGGCGGTCAGCAGCGTGGCCGGCACCGTGACCGGCGCGGGGAACGCCGTCAGCGGCGTCACCGGGGCTGTGGCCAGCACCGGCGCCGCCGCGGTGCGCGCCGCCGGGCCGGTGGTGACCGGCCTGGCCGGGACCCTGGCCGGGGCGGTTCACAGCACGCTGAGCGGCGCGGGGACCGCGGCCGGGGCCGTGACCGGGACGGTGACGGGGATCGTGACCGGCCCGGTGGCCGGGGCGCTGCCGCGGCCGGCCGGCCGGGTGGTATCCGGAGTGACCGGCACCGTCACCGGGCTCACCTCCCCGGTCCTGCCCGGCCCCGCCTCACAGACTCCAGCCCCTGGACCATCCCCCGCCCCCGGAACGGGCCCCGGCTCGCCGGCCGGCGCCGGCGGCGGCACTACCGGAACGTCCGGCTCGCCGGCCGGCATCAGCGGCAGCACCGGGAACGTCCGGCTCCGCGACGGGCACCGGTAAGACCGGCCCGGCCGGGCCGCTGCCGGGGCTGCCCGCCAGCCCGCAGCCGGGCCCGCTGCCCCTGCCGGGCGCCGGAATCCCCGGTCCCGCGGCCCCCGGGCTGCCGGGGACCGGTCCTGCCGGGAGCGCGCCGTAGGGCACCAGGCCCGCGCACGGGTCCCCGGGCCAGGGCACGGCCGGCCCCGGCACCAGTGGCGCGGGCCTGGCCGGGACCGCCGCGGGCACGAGCTTCATGCCCCCTCTGGCGGGGATGTCCGGCGGACCCGCCGCCGTGCCCGGGACCCCCGCAATGCCGGCCGCTCCCGCGATCCCGGCGCCGCCCGTGGCGCCTGCGCCGTCAGGCGGGGTTCCCGATGGCAGCGGGTGGGCGCCGGGCGGCGGCAGCGCGGGGGCGGCCGGGCTGGGCCTGGCGGTCTTGATCGTGGCGTGGCTGGCCGCGCTGGCCAGCGCGCGTCGGCGTGTCGCGGTGGTGGTCCCGTCCACCGCCGCGGTCCTTCTCCCGCACGAGGTGCCGGGCTAGTCGCTGACCGTTCCGGTCAGCTCATTTCCACCCCTCCGGCCCGATCGGGGCCGGGGACGGGCTCTAGCCCAGATGATCTTCGTGCAAGGAGAGTGCAATCCATCATGAGTCGTATCTTCGCGCGCCTGGCAGCGATCGCCGCCGGCGTCTTGACCCCGGCCCTGCTGGCGGCCGGCGCGCTGGCCAGCACCTGCCCGCCCGCCCCGTGCGCCGGGCACCAGGCCCCCCGCCCGGTCCCCGCGGTCCGGCACCACGACCCCGGCCCCTGCCGCCACCACGGTGACGGCCAGGGCGACCGTGACGGCCACGGCAGCCGGCCCGGTCAACGGTGACGCCGGAGGCGGTTACAGCCAGCCTGGCCAGCCCGGCGGCCACGACAGCCCCGGCGGGCACCACAGCCACCCCTGCCGCCCCGGCGGCGGCAGCTCCGGCGGGTCCAGCGGCGGCTCCGCTCCTCCGGCGGGACGTCCGGCGGCAGCTCCGGCGGCAGCCAGCGGCGGGTCCTCGGGCGGCAGCTCCGGCGGGTCCTCCGGCGGGACGTCTCGGCGGCAGCTCCGGCGGGTCCTCGGGCGGCTCCTCCGGAGGTAGCAGCGGCGGATCCTCCGGCGGCAGCTCCGGCGGATCCAGTGGCGGGTCCTCCGGCGGCGGGTCTGGTCAGCAGCCGGGAGGTTCGCTGATCTCGGTCGGCGGGCTGGGCGCGGTGAACCTGCCGGTCTCGATCGGCAGCACCGATTCCGGCAACGGCTCCGCCACCGGCAACAGCGGCAACAGCGGCAGCGGCGGCACCGGCGGGTCCGGTACGAACGGGACGCTGGCCTCGGTTCAGCTGCCCGGCGCCATCAACGCCCCGGTCTCGGCCGGCAGCAGCAACTCCGGCAACGGGTCCGCCACCAGCACCGCCACCACCGGCACCGCCGGCTCCGGCAGCGGCGGCCGGCCGGGCCAGGGCACCTCGCTGGTCTCGGTCACCGGGCCCGGCGCGGTCAACGTCCCGATCTCGGCGGCCAGCACCAACTCCGGCAACGGCTCGGCCGCCAGCTCCGGCCCGTCCGGCGGGTCCGGCGGCCCGGACCGGTCCACGTCGCTCATCTCGGTTCAGCTGCCCGGTGCGGTCAACGTCCCGATCTCGGTGGCCAGCAGCAACTCCGGCAACGGCTCCGCCACCGCCGCCACCACCGGCCAGCACGGTAGCGACGCCGGCAGCACCGTCGGTGGTCAGCACGGCAGCAACGCCAGCACCACCGGCGCAGCACCACCGGCAGCAGCACCACCGGCGGCAGCACCACCGGCGGCAGCGCGCTGCAGGGCGTCACCGGGAGCCTCGGCCTGTAGGCCCCGGACGGCAACGCTCACCCGCCACGGGTGAACGGCGGCCCCCGGCCGGGCAAACGGGAACCCGGCCGGGGGCACGCCCCGAGGACCGCACCAGCACGCGCAACTAGCGCGTGGCCACCTGCCGCTGGCGGAGCCGGTGGTTAGCCACGTTGACCTGGTTGGCGCAGCGGACGCTGCAGAAATGACGGCGGCCGTTGCGAGAGGTGTCGATGAAGACGGTGCCGCAGCCCGCGCGGCTGCAGGCCCGCAGGCGGGAACCGCCTCCGTCGTCGATCACGTGCGCCAGCCCTGCCGCGGTGAGGGCCTTCACCCGGGCCGCCAGGCCTGCGTGCACGGACACGTAGTGAAAGTGAAAGGGCAGGCCGGCGCCGTGGCTGACCAGCCTGGGGCGGCAGTCGCCCGCAATGAGCAGCGCGTCGGCCAGTGCGGCCTTGTCCGTTACCCGGTCGGCCTCGAAGACACCGCGCAGCTGCTGGATCCACGGCCGCAACGCCCGCACCTGCGCCGTGGTCGCTCCCGGCTGGTGCACGTCGTAGCCGGCCAGCACCGCGGCCAGGTCCGCCGTCGCGGGCGATGGGTTGTTGACCAGCCAGACGGCGATGTGCGCGCCCGCGTAGGTGTAAGTGTTGAACTGCACGAGGTCATTACAGCACACCGACCTCGTCCGGGCGCGCGGCTGGTAGAGCCGACCGCCCGGGCCGCTCAGCGCCCGCGCCAAAGCAACGCGGACCGCTCAGCGCGCGGCCCAGATCCCGCCGTCGACCGGGATGACGGCGCCGGTGACGTACGCCGAGCCGCGCCCGCTCAGGAACACCGCGACGCCCGCCATGTCGTCGGGTCGTCCGATGCGCCCCAGCGGGGAGGCGGCCGCGATCGCCTCGCCCGCCGCGGCCAGGGTGGCCGCCATCATCTTGGACTCGAACGGGCCCGGCGCCACCGCGTTGACGGTGATGTGACGCGGCCCGAGCTCACGGGCCAGCACCCGGGTGAGCTGGTGCAGGCCCGCCTTGCTGGCCGCGTAGGAGTAGATGTGAAGCTCCGGCACCCGCAGCCCGTCGATGCTGCCCACGTTGATGATCCGGGCCGGGTCATCGGCGGTTCCGGCCGCCTCGAGCAGCGGCAGGAACGCCCGGGTGAGGAAGAACGGCGTCTTGAGGTTCAGGTTCAGGACCTTGTCCCAGGCCGAGGCCGGGAATTCGGCCAGGGGCGCGCCCCAGGTGGCGCCGGCGTTGTTGATCAGGACGTGCACCTGTTCCTCGGAACGGCCTACCTCGTCGGCCAGCCGCAGGCACTCCTCCTCGCGGGACAGGTCGGCCGGTATCGACAGCACGATGCCGTAGGCCGACAGTTCGGCCACCGCGGCCTGCCCCGCCTCCGGCTTACGCGAGCTGATGTAGACCGACGCCCCGGCCTGCAGCAGGCCGCGCGCCATCATCAGGCCGATCCCGCGGGTCCCGCCGGTGACCACCGCGACCTTGCCGGTGAGATCGAACAGGTCCACGAGATCCTCCGAGCGCATCAACGGGGGCGGCTTAACCACTCAATCGAAGTCACCGTAGCCCGGATCGATGATTTCCGGGTCCACGCCGAGGATTTCGGCGAACTCCTCGACCACGACGTCGAAGACCAGCTCGCTCAGCTCGTCCTCGTCCTCGGCCCGGGCCAGCAGCGGCCTGCGGAACAGCACGATGCGCGGCCCGGTGGCGGGGTTGGCCGGATCGCTGGTGTCGGGCGAGCCGCGGACGATGCGGGCCAGCGGCACGCCTTCCTCGCCGATGGTGTCGAAGTCGGGAACCTCCTGGACCGCGAACTCCACGTCGGAGAGCTCGGATTCCCAGCGCGGCTCCAGCCGGGCCACGGCTTCGAGGACGATGTCGTCGAACTGCTGCGCGCGGCTCCGGTACAGCGGAACCCCGGGCGGTACCAGCCTGCCCCGCAGCCCGCGCCCGTGGCGGTCGCGCCGCCGCGGCCGCGGGCCCCGCGGGCCCGGAGACCCCGGATCAGGCCTCGAATCGCCCTCGCCGCTCTGCACAATTACCGAGCGTATCGGATCGTACAGGCGGCCGCGTGCCGACAAAGACACCGGGCAAGCCGTGCAAAGCACGACACGATAAGGGCTCCGGCGCGGGGTGATGGCGTTACCGTCCGCGGACGGATACCGTCACCGTTGTATCCGACGCCGTCCCGACATCGCGGGGCCACCGTCTTCTCCGGTGATGTGAGCGAGGTGGGCTGGGGTGAGTTCTCGTGGCTGCTCGCGCCCCGCGTGCAAGCATCCTCCCGTCTACACGCTGACGTACGTGTACCACGACTCGACCGCGGTGCTCGGCCCGCTCGCCGCGTACACCGAGCCGCACTGCTACGACCTGTGCGAGAAGCACGCCGCCCGGCTGACCGCGCCGCTCGGCTGGGACGTGGTGCGGCTGCCCGTGGACCCCGCTCAGGAGCGTGCCGATGACCTCGAGGCGCTCGCGAACGCGGTGATGGAAACACCGGCCCGGGGACCGGCGGACAAGGAGCCCGTCGGCCAGGGCGTCGAGGTCGGCCGCCGCGGCCACCTCCGGGTGCTGCGCTCGGGCCCGCCGCGGGACGGATAGGCTCGCCGGTGAGCGTTACGGTGCCGCCGGCTCACGGCGGTACCGGTCCTTTCACGGGAGGCGTGTCCGGCAGTGGGTGATCTCGCGAGCATCTTCAAGGCCTATGACATCAGGGGCGTCGTCCCCGATGAGCTTGACGAGGGCGTGGCGGAATCGATCGGCGCGGCGTTCGCCGCGGTGGCCGGCGCCAGGACCATCCTGACCGTGCACGACATGCGGACGTCTTCGGGCCCGCTCGCGGATGCCTTCGGGCGCGGCGCGGCCTCGCAGGGCGCGAACGTGCTGGCCGCGGGCCTCGGCTCGACCGACATGCTGTACTACGGCAGCGGCGACCTGGGCGTCCCGGGGGCGATGGTCACGGCGAGCCACAACCCGCCGCAGTACAACGGCATCAAACTGTGCTGGGCCGGGGCTAGGCCGGTCGGCATCGAGACAGGTCTGAGGGACATTAAAGATTATTCCGAACGGTCCTTGGTCCCAGCGTCGGAACCCGGCTCCGTCACCCGCCTGGACCTGCTGCCCGGCTACGCCGAGTACCTGAGGAAGCTGGTCGACATCTCGGCGATCAGGCCGCTGACGGTGGCGGTGGACGCCGGCAACGGTATGGCCGGGTACACGGTGCCCAAGGTCTTCGAGGGGCTGCCGATCACGCTGATCCCGCTGTATTTCGAGCTGGACGGCACGTTCCCGAACCATGAGGCCAACCCCATCGAGCCGGCCAACCTGCGTGACCTCCAGCAGGCCGTGATCGAGCACCGCGCCGACATCGGGCTCGCCTTCGACGGCGACGCCGACCGGTGCTTCGTGGTCGACGAGCGCGGCGAGGTCGTCTCGCCGTCGGTGCTGACCGCGCTGATCGCGACCCGTGAACTGGCCCGCGAGCCCGGCGCCACGATCATCCACAACCTGATCACCTCGCGCGCGGTGCCGGAGATCATCGCCGAGCGAGGCGGCACCGCGGTCCGGACCCGGGTCGGCCACTCGTTCATCAAGGCCAAGATGGCCGAGAACAGCGCGGTGTTCGGCGGCGAGCACTCGGGACACTTCTACTTCAGGGATTTCTGGTTCGCCGACTCCGGCATGCTCGCCGCGCTGCACGTGCTCGCCGCCCTGGGCGGCCCGGCTAATCGGGCCCCTGCCAGGCCGGCCTCTGCGCTGCTGGCTGAATACTCCAGGTACCACGCCAGCGGTGAGATCAACTCCATGGTGGCCGACCAGGCCAAGGCGACCGCGCAGGTCAAGGACGCTTTCGCGGGCCGGCCCGGGGTCAGGACCGACGAGCTCGACGGGCTCACCATCAGCGCCGAACGCTGGTGGTTCAACCTGCGGCCCTCCAACACCGAGCCGCTGCTGCGGTTGAATGTGGAAGCCGAGACCGAAGACGCCATGGCCGCCCTGCGCGACGAGGTGCTGGGCATGGTCAGGAAGGAGATCTAATGCTCATCGAAGACTGGCTCCTTGACATCCTGGCCTGCCCGCAGTGCCACGCGCCGCTCCGGGCCGACGAGGAGGCCAGCGAGCTCGTGTGCACCAGCGACACCTGCGGTCTGGCGTACCCGGTGCGCGACGATATCCCGGTGCTGCTCGTGGAAGAGGCCCGCCGCCCTGGCGACCCTCAATGAGTGACGGGCTCGACGACTGGGGCGGGGCGGAGTTCGCGCTGGCCGCGGACCGGCTCGACACGCCGGATGTGATCGAGGCGGCCGATCCCGGCGACATGCTGCGCCAGGTGGCGTCGGCGGCGGCCCAGGTACGCACCGCGCAGCGATCGTGCCTGGAAGCGGACCTGTCGGCCCTCACGCCGGACGCCAGGCCGCGTGCCATCGTGGTGGCGGGCATGGGCGGCTCCGGCCTGGCGGGCGAGATCATGGGCGCCGTGACCGGGGTCGCCAGCCCGGTCCAGATCGTGACCTCGCGGGCCGAGCGGCTGCCCGGCTGGGTCGGCGCGGCCGATGCGGTGATCGCGGTGTCGCCGGACGGCACGACCGCCGAGACGCTCGCCGTCGCGACCGAGGCGGCCCGGCGCGGCTGCCGCCTGGCCGCGGTCGGGGCCGCGGGTTCCCCGCTGCACCACATCGCGGTGCAGGCCCGGGCTCCGTTCGTCCCGGTCGCCGCGGCCGTACCGCCCGGTTCGACGCTGCCCCGGTCGATGCTGTGGGGGCTGGCCATCCCGCTGCTCGTGATGGCCGAACGGCTGGGCGTGGCCCGGATCGGGCCCGACGCCTACGAACTGGCCGCGAGCCGGCTCGAGGAGGTGTCCCACCAGTGCCGGCCGGCCAGCGAGTCGTTCGTCAACCCGGGCAAGTCACTGGCCCTGGACCTGGTCGGCACGCTGCCCGTGGTGTGGGGGACATCCGTGCTGAGCGCGGTCGCCGCCCGGCGGTTCGCCAGCCAGCTCAGCGCGAACGCCAAGTACCCAGCGATCGCGGGCGTCCTGCCCGAGGCGACGTACAACCAGATCATGGCGTTCGACGGGCCGTTCGCTCCGCCCGCGGGCCCGACCCCTAATGCCGCCCGCGGCGAGGGGATGACCGCGGACCCGCGCGAGACGGCCCCGGGCATCGACGGCATCGGCGATCTGCCCTCCTGGGACGACTACGACGACACGCAGCCCGACCAGCTCCGCGGGTTCACGCCGCTGCGGCTCGTGCTGATCGCCGATCCGGGGGAGGACCAGCGGGTCGGGGCCCAGCGGGCGGCGATCACCGAACTCGCGGCCCAGCGCGGGATCGGCCTGTCCGAGCTGGCCATGGACGGCGAGCACGCGCTGGTGCGGCTGGCCGGGGTCATCCAGCTGGCCGACTACGCCAGCGTGTACCTGGCCATCGCGTCCGGGATCGACCCGGGCCAGAACGCGGCGGTCACCGATCTCCAGGCGCGGATCGAGTAACACCCGTGCGGGTTTCGTGGCGCGAGATGAGGGCGGTGGTGGCCGCCCTGGCCGCCAATCTCGGCATCGCGGTGACGAAGTTCGTCGCGTTCTTGTTCACCGGGTCCGCGTCCATGCTGGCCGAGTCGGTGCACTCGGTCGCGGACACCGGAAACGAGGTGCTGCTGCTCGTCGGGCGCGACCGGTCCAGCAGGCCCCCGTCCGATGAGCACCCGTTCGGCTTCGGGCGCGAGCGGTACTTCTACGGATTCGTGGTGTCGGTGATGCTGTTCACCGTCGGCGCGGTCTTCTCGGTGTACGAGGGCGCGCACAAGCTCGCGAATCCGGAGCCGGTCCGCTCGCCCGTGGTGGCCTTCGTCGTTCTCGCCCTGTCCGCGGTGCTGGAAGCGTTCTCGCTGCGCACCGGGATCCGGGAGGCCAACAAGGTACGCGGCAACCGCAGCTGGCCCACGTTCATCCGGCGGACCAAGGCCCCCGAGCTGCCCGTGGTCCTGCTCGAGGACCTGGCCGCCCTGATCGGGCTCGTGTTCGCGTTCACCGGGGTGGCGCTGTCCGCGCTCACCGGCAACGGCCGGTGGGACGGCGCGGGCTCGCTGGGCATCGGCGTGCTGCTCGCGACGGCTGCGGCGATCCTGGCGGTGGAGACGAAGAGCCTGCTGATCGGCGAGTCGGCCAGTGCCGAGATGCAGCGGATGATCATCGCCGCGCTCGAGGACGGACCCGAGGTGGTCCGCGTCATCCACATGCGGACCGTGCACATAAGCCCGGACGCGATCCTGGTCGCCGCGAAGATCGCGGTCCACGAGACCGATTCCGCCGCGCAGATCGCGGCCGGCATCGACGCGGCGGAACGGCGCGTCCGCGCGGCCGTCCCGATCGCCAGGACGATCTACCTGGAGCCCGACATCTACCGCCCGTCCGAGCCCGACCACACCGACCCGTCGATCCGCGCCGTGCTTGCCGGCCGGCCCCCGCGTCCCCCGCGCCGCGACCGCGCCAAAGACCCCAGTAACCCCGAGGGCCATAAACCCCCGGTAACCCCGAGGGCCAAAGACCCCCAGTAACCCCGAAGGACCATCATGATCGGCGGCGCGCAGCCAGGACCGTCCGCGCTGGAGATCATCCGGTCCGGCACCCGGCTCGCTCCGGTGCCGCTGGTGCCGGAGATCCGGCTGCACCAGGCCAGCGAGCCGATCGGCATGTGGCAGCGCACCGAGGAGGCGACCGGGCAGGCCGGCCTGGACCCGCCGTTCTGGGCGTTCGCCTGGGCGGGCGGCCGGGCGCTGGCCCGCTACCTGCTCGACCACCCCGAGACGGTCCGCGGCCGGCGCGTCATCGACGTCGCCTCCGGCTCCGGGCTGGTGGCCATCGCGGCGGCCATGGCCGGGGCCGCGGCCGTGACCGCCTACGACATCGACCCGCTCGCAGCCGCCGCCATCGCGGTCAACGCCGCGGCCAACGGCGTCACGATCCCGGCCGTGTGCGCCGACGTCCTGAACGCCGACCACCCCCCGTTCCCGCACGCCCGCCCGGCCCCGCACGCCCGCCCGGCCCCGCACGCCCACCCGGCCCCAGACGCCGGACTGGTCCTGGTGGCCGACGCCTTCTACGAACGCGACCTGGCCGCCCAGGTGCTCCGCTTTCTTGAACAAAGCCACGCCGCCGGGGCCGCCGTCCTGGCCGGCGACTTCGGCCGCACCTACCTGCCGCGCGCTCGCCTGGCCCCCCTGGCTACCTACGACGTCCCCGGCCTCCTCGCCATGGAAGGCACCGACACCAAGCGCACCACCATCTGGACCCTCCGCGAACCTCACCCGTAACCCTCCCGGAGCAGCGCGCGGCCGAGATCGCGGCCCGAACGCTCGCCCTTCCTGACGCTCAGGGCGTCGAGGATCTCACCGCGCTGCTGACCTCGGCGGGGGAGCGCTGAGGTCGGGACAGTTACCGCTCCCGGACTGCGTAGGTCAGGTGGGTCACCCGCTGCGTCGGCTCCGCGCGGACCGGCTCCAGGGCCACGCGGCCCGCGTCCACGCCCTCGAACAGGCGGATTCCGGTGCCGAACAGCACGGGTGACAGCGCGATCGCGAACTCGTCGATCAGGCCGGCGTTCACGTACTCCAGGATCGTCGCGCCGCCGCCCGCGATGCGGACGTCCCGGTCGCCGGCGGCCTCGCGGGCCTGGTCGAGCGCGGTCTCGATGCCGTCGTTGACGAAGTGGAAGGTGGTCCCGCCCGGCCGCTCCCAGGGGTCACGCTTCTCGTGCGTCACGACGAAGACCGGCGTGTGGAACGGCGCCTCCTCCGGCCACGCCTGCTCGCCGAGGTCGAACATGCGCTTGCCCATCACGCTCGCGCCGGTGCGCTCGAACGTCTCCCGCGCGATGTCGTTGTCGCGCCCTTCCTCGCCGCCCTCGCCGAGCTTCAGGTTCTCCCGGAAGAACCGCTGCGGGAATATCCACTGCTGCAGTTCCATCCACTGCGCCATCCAGCGCTGCACATCCGGGTCGTCTATGCGCTCCTCGGGCGCGATGAACCCGTCCAGCGACATCGTCACGCTGAAGAACACCTTCCCGGCCATCAGTCCTCAACTCCCGTCCGAACGATCTCGGTGACGTAGGCAGCCAGGTTGCCCAGGGTCTGCTGGCCGCCCTCGATCGCGTGGTACTTCTCGACCGCCTCGTCGCGCAGCTCCTTGGTGGGGAACACCGTGCGCATCTTGATCCGGGTCGCCGCGCCGTCGGGCGCGAACGTGAGGACCGACTCGAAGGCGTTCGGGTCGCGGCGGGACTCACCGTGCAGCAGCGCGATCCGCTCCGGCGGTGTGATCTCGGTCCAGGAGATCCACTCGGTGTAGTCCGTCCCGTCCGGTCCGTGCATCAGGAAGTCCCACTCCCCGCCGACGCGGAACTCGAACGCCCGCGTGGTGGTGGTGAACCCCTCCGGTCCCCACCACCGCGACAGGTGCCGGACCTCGGTGAACGCCTCGAACACCAGCTCCCGTGGGGCACTGATGACCCGGGAGATCACGATCTCGCGGTCGGCCGTCGCGGACTGCGCCGGCGCGTCCCGTCCTGTCGCTGCCATCGGTCACTCCTCCTGCCTTGCCTGCTTGAGGTCCTGCACGTACGCGTCCAGCCGGTCGAAGCTCTCGTTCCAGAACCGCTCGAACCCGCCGGTCCACTCGTGGACCGGTCGCAGCCCGCGGGCGTCAAGGCCGTACAGGCGCTGCTTGCCTGCCTTGCGGTCCCGCACCAGCCCGACCTCCCGGAGCACCCGCAGGTGTTTGGACGCCCCCGGCTGGGCCATCCCCAGCTCCCGGGCCAACTCGGTCACCGGCCGCTCACCCGCCCGCAGCAGCACCAGGATCTCCCGGCGCTGCGGCTCGGCGATCGCGTTGAAGACGTCCGACGTCGTCGCTGCGCGTGCCATGGGCGCCATCATATGCCGATATCGGCATGCGTCAAACCGAAGGAATCAGGCGGGTCGGGTGCACGTCGCCCGAGACAACGACGTCGTTGCGGGGCGGGGCTCCTGCCGCGCCAGCTCAGCGGCGCGAGAGCAGGCGCAGGGCGCGTTCCTTCTCGAAGTCCAGGGCCCGCCCGGCCGGCGCCGGAACCCGCCCGAGCCGCCGGCCCAGGTCGGCCACTGCCGCCCGGACCGGCGGCTCGGCCAGCACGCGCAGCCCGAAGGCCAGCGACGCCGGACTGATGTCGAAGCGGCGCTCGAGTTCGAGCGCCGCCGCCACAGCCTCCAGGTCCTCCTCGCTGAACTGCCGGTGCGCCGCCCCCGCCCCCGACCGCGAGCCCCGCCGCGACCCGAGCACGTACGGGTCCCGGACCGCGGGAAGCAAACCGAGCTGCTCGCGGTACCGGAGCATGCGGGCCGACGTCCCAAGCCGCCGAGCGGCCTCCGTGATGCGCATGAACGCCGATTCTAACAATTTCCCGTCAAGAACACCGCTCAGAAAGTGCGGCGACCGCCCCGGCTCCCGTAGCGTATGACCGACACGGGGTACCAATGCTCGTTAGGCCAAAAAGGGAGAACGCATGTCCGCGGATCAGCTTCCGTATCACGTTGCCGACCTGTCGCTCGCCGCCTTCGGGCGCAAGGAAATCCAGCTGGCCGAGCACGAGATGCCCGGGCTGATGGCGGTGCGCGCCGAGTACGCGCCCAGCCAGCCGCTGCGCGGGGCCAAGATCACCGGATCGCTGCACATGACCATCCAGACCGCGGTGCTGATCGAGACGCTGACCGCGCTCGGCGCGCAGGTCCGCTGGGCGAGCTGCAACATCTTCTCCACCCAGGACCACGCCGCGGCGGCGGTCGCGGTCGGGCCGGACGGCACCCCCGACGACCCGCGCGGCATCCCGGTCTTCGCCTGGAAGGGCGAGACGCTCGAGGAGTACTGGCAGTGCACCGAGCAGGCCCTGACCTGGCCGGACGGCAACGGGCCCAACATGATCCTGGACGACGGCGGGGACGCCACGTTGTTCGTGCACAAGGGCGCCGAGTACGAGAAGGCGGGCGGCGTCCCAAGCCCGGACAGCAACGACCCGGAGGAGTGGCGGATCATCCTGGACCGGCTGCGCAACTCGCTGGCCGACCACCCGGGCAAGTGGACCCGAGCCGCGCAGAACATCCGTGGCGTCACCGAGGAGACCACGACCGGCGTGCACCGGCTGTATGACATGGCCAAGACCGGCACGCTGCTGTTCCCGGCCATCAACGTCAACGACTCGGTGACCAAGTCCAAGTTCGACAACAAGTACGGCTGCCGGCACTCGCTCATCGACGGCATCAAGCGCGGCACCGACGTGCTGATCGGCGGCAAGGTCGCCGTGGTGTGCGGGTACGGCGACGTCGGCAAGGGGTGCTCGGAGAGCCTGCGCGGCCAGGGCGCCCGGGTCATCGTCACCGAGATCGACCCGATCTGCGCGCTGCAGGCGGCGATGGACGGCTACCAGGTGGCGACGCTGGAGGACGTCGTAGCAAAGCGCCGACATCTTCGTCACCGCCACCGGCAACCGCGACGTGATCACCGCCGAGCACATGAGCCGCATGAAGCACCAGGCGATCGTGGGTAACATCGGCCACTTCGACAACGAGATCGACATGGCCGGGCTGTCAAGACTCCCCGGCGTCCGCCGCGTGAACATCAAGCCGCAGGTCGACGAGTGGACCTTCCCGGACGGTCACGGCATCATCGTGCTGTCCGAGGGGCGCCTGCTGAACCTCGGCAACGCCACCGGTCACCCGAGCTTCGTGATGTCCAACAGCTTCACCAACCAGGTCATCGCCCAGGTCGAGCTGTTCACCAAGCACAACGACTACGAGATGGGCGTGCACACGCTGCCCAAGCACCTGGACGAGAAGGTGGCCCGGCTGCACCTGGACGCGCTCGGCGTCAGGCTCACCCAGCTGACCAAGGAGCAGGCCGACTACATCGGCGTCACCGTGGACGGCCCCTACAAGCCGGAGCACTACCGTTACTGACAACCTTCCGCGAAACGCGGACGTCGCCGACCCGGCGCTGGCCGCCGACGGCGACGTCCGCATCCGTTACGCCGAACGCGCCATGCCCCTCATGGCCGGCCTCATGACCCGCTTCGCCGACACCAGGCCCTTCGCCGAACTGGCCATCGCGGCGTGCCTGCACGTCACCGCGGAGACCGCGATGCTGGTCAGGCTGCTGCGCGCGGGCGGCGCGCGGGTCGCCCTGGCCGCGTCCAACCCGCTGTCCACCCAGGACGACATCGCCGCCGCGCTGGCCGTCCGGTACGGCATCGCGGTCTTCGCCCGGGCCGGGGTCGACCGCCGCGGCTACTACCGCCACCTGGAGCTGGCCCTGAACGAAGGCGCCGACCTGGTCATCGACGACGGCGGCGACCTGGTGAACACGCTGCACACGCGGGCGGCGGCCCTGCTGCCGAACGTAAGAGGCGGCTGCGAGTCGACCACCACGGGCGTGATCAGGCTGCGCCGGATGGCGGCCGAGGGCGCGCTGGCGTTCCCGATGATCGCGGCCAACGACACGCCGGCCAAGCGCCTGGTCGAGGGCACCTGCGGGACCGGGCAGTCGGTGATCGACGGCATCTTGCGCGCCACGAACACGCTGCTGGCCGGCAAGACGGTGGTCGTGGCCGGGTTCGGGGCCAGCGGCCAGGGCGTGGCCGAACGCGCCCGCGGCTTCGGCGCGCACGTCATCGTCACCGAGATCGACCCTGTCCGGGCGCTGGACGCGAGCCTGCGCGGCTTCCGCGTGCTGCCCATGGCCCGGGCCGCGCCGCTCGGCGAGGTGTTCATCACCGCGACCGGCTCGTGCGACGTGATCGGCGCGGCCCATATCGCGGCGATGCGGGACGGCGCCGTCCTGGCCAACGCCGGGCACTTCGACACCGAGATCGACGTGCGCGCGCTGACCGGCCTGGCCCACGCGGTCCATCACGACGTGCGGCCGCACGTCGACGCCTACGAGCTCGGCGACGGCCGGACCGTGCTGCTGCTCGCCGAGGGCCGGGTGGTCAACCTCGTCGCGGCCGAAGGCCACCCGCCTGAGGTGATGGACCTGGCCTTCGGCATCGAGGCGCTCGCGCTGGCCTGGCTGGCGTCGAATACCGGCAAGCTCGCGGCGGGCGTGCACGAGGTGCCGGCCGACATCGACGCCGAGGCGGCGCGGCTGGTGCTGGCCGCCACGGGCACGTCGATCGACACGCTCACCCCCGCCCAGCAGGCCTACCTGGAGAGCTGGCGCATCGGGTCCTGAAGCTCGAGCCCTAACGCAAGCTCGAGCCCTAGCGCGCCGCCGCCGGCATGTGCTGCTGCTCCCCGCCCGCCTGCACCGGGATCTCGATGGCCAGGCCCGTGCTCCCCTCCGTGCCCGGCCGGGTCAGCAGCAGCCATCCGATCAGCGCGAGCGGGTACACGAAGTAGCCCCACCGGGTGGCGGGCGCCAGCGTGAACATGGCCGTCAGGCCCACGGCCAGCCGCCAGGCCGCGGCCCGAGCGTCGGTCGGCGGGCGGACGATCAGCCACACCGCGAAGGCGACCCCGGCCGCGACCAGGAGTCCGACCGCGGCCCAGTGCCCGGGCATCCCGGTGTCGGCCAGCAGGTGCCCCGGCAGCGGGCTGGCCGCCGGGGTCTTGTACTTGGTCAGGCCGAGCGGGAACAGCACCGTGTTCTGCAGGAACGCGTACGGGTCGGCCAGCCCCGCGGGAGCCAGCAAGACGGTCAGCGCGATCGCGATCACGATCGTGGCCGCGGCGAAGCGCCAGGCCCTCCTGATCCCGTCGCGCGCGGCCAGCATCGTGGTGAACACGGGCACCGCCGGCCAGGCGGTCGCCTTCATCGCGGCCGCGACGCCGAGGGCGGCCGCGGCCCGGTACAGGCCCGACGGCCGGGCGATCAGCGCCAGCGTCAAGAACATCAGCGCGATCACCGGCGGGTCGGTGATCCCGAGCGCCAGCGGGAACGCGATCACCGGGGAGGCGGCGATGAACACCGTGGACAGCGCCACGTTCGACCGGCAGTCCTCGCAGTGCCGGTGCGGCGCCGCGATGCTGAACGCGGCCCAGAGCAAGACGATGGACACCGCCGTCAGCCACACCCGGGGGTCGGCGAACAGGCCGCTCGCGCCCAGCGCCTTCGGCATCCCGAAGACCGCCATGACCGGCATGTACGGGTTGTAGGACAGCCAGGTGTCCAGCTGACCCGCCGGCAGGTACGGCGTGCCGTGCTGGAGCAGCAGGGTCGCCGACTGTGATATGACTCGTACCTCGGGCGTGGGTGCGACCCTGGTCGCCAGCCACGTCAGCGGCGCGGCCAGCGCGCCGACCAGCGACACCAGCAACGGCACGATCACCGGCACGTTCTTGTGCCGGGTGAGCCAGAGAATGAGCGTTGTTACCCCGTAGCCGACGGCGGCCCAGATGGCCCAGGTCCGGTCCGCATGACCGGTATACACGGCAATAACGGTCGCATAGATCGCGAAGGCCCCGTTCGCGATCAGCAGCCGTCGGCGGCTCAGCCAGTGCTGGTGGACTGGCGCTGGGTGATGGTTTACTCGCTGCGTGTGTAGCATTGTGCCGGTACCCGCCCGTCCACGCGATTTCCCCTGTTGTCTATTCAGCTGTGGTCAAGCCAAAAACGGTAGAACTGCCCCCGAAGCAGGTAAATAAGCCTATCACCAGCAGTTCCTGAGCCGCTGTTCGGGACCGATGAGGCGCGTCTCACATTCACGGCAGCTTCCAGTCGATCGGCTCGGCCCCGCGCTGATCAAGCAACTTATTAGTACGACTGAACGGACGTGATCCGAAGAATCCGTTGGCTGCCGAATACGGACTCGGATGTGCGGACTCGATGCGGTCGATGTCGCCGAGCAGCGGGGCCAGCGTCCGCGCGTCGCGTCCCCACAAGATCGCCACCAGCGGAACGCCACCCACCCGCGCCGCCAGCGCCCTGATGGCCTGCTCGGTGACCTCCTCCCAGCCCTTGCCCCGGTGCGATCCCGGCTTGCCCGGCTGGACGGTGAGCACCCTGTTCAGCAGCAGCACGCCCCGCTCGCTCCACGGCGTGAGGTCCCCGTTGACCGGCGTCGGGTAGCCGAGGTCGTCGGAGTATTCGCGGAAGATGTTGACCAGGCTCGCCGGCAGCGGCCGGACCTCGGGCCCGACCGAGAAGCTCAGGCCGACCGCGTGACCCGGGGTGGGGTAGGGATCCTGGCCCACGATCAGCACGCGCACGGCCGCGAACGGCTGCTTGAACGCGCGCAGCACGTTCTCCCCGGCGGGCAGGTACCTGCGGCCGGCCGCGACCTCGGCGCGCAGGAAATCTCCCATCGCCGCGATCCGCCCCGCGACCGGCTCGAGCGCCTCGGCCCATCCCGGATCGATGATGTTGCGCAACGGCTCCGCCATGGGCAGTTACTTTAGCCCCGCCCCGGTTCCGTCATAAGGTCAAGACATTTTTACCGAACGTTTCGTGGTATTACGATCCGGCTCTGCTTGCCTCGCCGTGACCAAACTCCACCGCATCGGGCCACGCGCGTGTCGCCTCGCGCCCCCGGCTGGCGATGGCGGTGGCGAACGCGGCCGCGTCGCGGGGCGCGGCGGCGGCCTGGTCGTTGTTGAAGTAGACGAACACGTCGGCGCCCGCGGGCCAGGTGGCCGTGATCCGGTCGGCCCAGGCGCTCAGCGCGGGCTCGCTGTACCGGGGCCACGGCGCGCCGTCGCCCTCGTGCAGCCGGAGGTAGCCCCAGCCGGCCGTCCGCCACAACGGGGTCAGGGCCGCCCCGGCCCGGTCCGCCCAGCACAGCGCCGCGTTCCGCGCGGTCAGCACGTCCTTGACCTCGTCGGTCCACCACGATTCGTGCCTGGGCTCGACCGCGACCCGCACCGCGGCCGGGAACTGCCCCAGGCACTCAGCCAGCAGTCGCGGAACGGCCCGCAGGTCCGGCGGCAGCTGCAGCAGCACGGGCCCGAGCCGGTCGCCGAGGCCGGCCGCGGCCTCGACCAGCCGTTTCACCGGCCCGGCGGGGTCGCGAAGCCGGCGCACGTGGGTGAGGTAGCGGCTGGCCTTCACGGTCATCACGAAGTCGCCGCTGACCCGGTCCCGCCAGCTCGCGAAGGCGTCGCGGGAGGGCAGCCGGTAGAAGGTCCCGTTGTTCTCGACCGTGGCGAACTGCGTCGCGTAGTACTCCAGCCACCGCCGTTGCGGCGTCCGGTCGGGATAGAAGGCGCCGCGCCAGTCCCGGTATTGCCAGCCCGAGGTTCCGGCAATAACGCTCACCGTCGTCGTCCCTGTCCGGCCCAAATTTGGTTTGATTTACCCATCTATCGGAAAAGCTATCCCCGAACGGGTGTCGCGTAGCAGGAAAATGAGGGTAGCCTGCGTCCACGCAGAGTCAATCACATGGAACGATGGGGCCCATGAAAGGACGTGTGCTGGTCGTCGACGACGACGCCGCCCTCGCGGAGATGCTCGGTATCGTGCTTCGCGGCGAGGGATTCGAGCCGACGTTCGTAGCCGACGGTGACAAGGCGATCGAGGTATTCAGGGATTCCCGGCCCGATCTGGTCCTGCTGGACCTGATGCTGCCCGGTTCTGACGGAATTGACGTATGCCGCCAGATCCGCGCCGAGTCCGGAGTCCCGATCGTCATGCTGACGGCGAAGACCGACACCGTCAACGTGGTCCTGGGCCTGGAGTCGGGCGCCGACGACTACATCGTCAAGCCGTTCAAGTCCAAGGAACTCGTGGCCCGGGTCCGGGCCAGGCTCCGCCGGACCGACGAGCCCGCGCCGGAGATGCTCCAGATCGGCGACATCGTCATCGACGTGGCCGGCCACTCGGTGAAGCGGGAGGGCGAGACCCTCAACCTCACCCCTCTCGAGTTCGACCTGCTGGTCGCGCTGGCCCGCAAGCCCAGGCAGGTCTTCACCAGGGAGGTCCTGCTCGAGCAGGTCTGGGGGTACCGGCACGCCGCGGACACCAGGCTGGTCAACGTGCACGTGCAGCGGCTGCGCGCCAAGATCGAGAAGGATCCCGAGCACCCCGAGATCGTCGTGACCGTACGCGGCGTCGGCTACAAGGCGGGGCCAGGCTAGTGTCTTATTTGAAAGTTCGCGTTATTCGAGGAACCCGCTGTGGTTGCTGACCCCGCCACCTGCACCGGCCGTTCGCGCAGGCCCAGAGGGCCTACGCTCGCTAGCCGGTCTTGAATAACGCTCCTGGGCCCGGGTTCGCATGAAGGTGGCAGCGGGACGAGCGGATCGGCGGCAAGACTGGATCACTGCCTTCCGACGGTCGTGGCGGCGCGCGGTCATCCGGCGGCTGCCGAACAGGATCGCGCGCTGGGTGCTGACGGCGAACCGGTGGCAGCGCCGCCTGGTGGAGCGGATGCGCGGCCGCTGGCATCGCTCGCTGCAGCTGCGGGTGGTGGGGACGACCCTGGTGCTGTCCGCTCTGGTCATCGCCGTGCTCGGCTTCTTCCTTGTCCAGTCGCTCGCGGCCGACCTGTCTCGCAGCGCGGAGAACACCGCGGGCTACCAGGCCGAGACCGGCCGGCTGTCCGCGCTCGGCCAGGTCGACGTGCACGTGCTCAGCCAGCCGGGCAGCGCGTCCGACGCCGAGAACATCGCCGACATCACCGCCAGGACCCTGCAGTCGGCCAGCGGGAACACCGGCAGCTACATGGTCTTCATCCATCTGACCAACGCGCCCACCGGACCGCAGCCGACGGGAGTGACCTGGGTGGGCGCGCTCAACGTGGACGTCACGGCGACCATCCCGCAGGACGTAATCGGCGACGTGGCGGCCGAACAGACCCACATCGGCTACAACAACGAGACCACCGCCTACCCGTATGAAGAATCGACCACGCTGACCTACACCTCCGGGTCGCTCCCCTCGGGCCCGGCCATTGTCGTCGGCGTGCCGCTCGGCCTGTACTACCAGCTGTACTACGTATTCCCGTCGACCTCGCAGCAGGCCTACCTGCTGCAGATGCAGAAGATCCTGGTCGGCGTGGGTCTGGCCCTGGTCGTCCTGCTCGCCGCGATCGCGTCCCTGGTCACCCGCTGGGTGGTGCTGCCGGTGCGGCACGCGGCCCAGTCGGCTCAGCGCGTGTCAGCGGGTCACCTCGAAGAACGCATGCGGGTCCGCGGCGTGGATGACCTCGCGGCGCTGGCCAGCTCGTTCAACGAGATGGCGGCCAGCCTGCAGGCCAAGCTGCACGAACTGCAGGAGCTGTCCCACGTCCAGCGGCAGTTCGTGTCCGATGTCTCGCACGAGCTCCGGACGCCGCTCTCGACCATCAAGATGGCCGCGGAGGTGCTGTTCGAGTCCCGGGACGAGCTCGATCCGGTCGGCGGCCGGTCCGTCGAGCTGCTGCAGAGCCAGCTGGAGCGGTTCGAGACGCTCCTGGTCGACCTGCTGGAGATCAGCAGGTACGACGCGGGGGCGGCCACGCTGGAGGCCGACCTGGTCGACGTGTGCGACCTGGTGCGGCGTTCGGCCGATGACGCGCAGCAGCTGGCCGAGCGCCGCGGCTGCCGGATCCGGTTCAGCCTGCCCGCGACCGGATGCTTCGCCGAGGTCGACCGGCGCCGGGTGGAGCGCATCCTGCGCAACATCTTGGGCAACGCGGTCGAGCACGGCGAGGGCAAGGACGTGGTGGTCACCACGGCCATCGACAGCGACGCGGTGGCGGTCTCGGTCAGGGACTACGGCGTGGGACTGCGGCCGGGTGAAGAGCAGCGGGTCTTCGAGCGGTTCTGGCGGGCCGACCCGGCCCGGGCGCGCACCACCGGCGGCACCGGCCTGGGGCTGGCCATCTCCCTGGAAGACGCGCGGCTGCACGGCGGATGGCTGCAGGCCTGGGGCGAGCCGGGCAAGGGCTCGGTGTTCCGGCTGACGCTGCCTCGCGTGGCCGGCCAGGAGCTCGCGGGCTCGCCGCTGCCGCTGGGCCCCGACGAGGCCGAGATCGCGACCAGCCTGGCCGGGCCGGAGCTCTATCCCGCGGGCAAGGTCTCCGGGGTGATCTCCGATGGCTAGGTCGATGTGGCTCCGGGTCGGCCTGCTGATCGCGGTGGTCGGCTCCGTGGCGGGGTGCGTGGGCATGCCGAGCAACGGGCCCGCCGCCGAGTTCACCGCCACCCCGCAGACCACCCAGCAGGAGAACAACTACACCGGGCCGCTGTCCCCCTCGGGACCGACGCCGAACGAGACTCCATCGGAGATCGTGACCGGGTTCCTGCTCGCCAGCGCCTTCTACCCGATCTACTCCCGGGCGGCCGGCGAATACCTGACCGGCTCGGCCGCCCGGACCTGGAACCCGAGTTCGGTCACGGTGTACAGCACGTTCGACGCGTCCAGCTGGGGCACGGAGGCCCCGGCCGTGCCGCACGGCGCCTCCCGGGCCTGGGTGGACATCACGGTCAGCGTGCAGGCCGTGCTCACCGGCCCGGGGCAGTACATCTCGTCGGCGCAGGTTCAGGGCCTGTCTGGGGCGTACCCTCAGTTCACCCTGGTCAAGGTCGACGGTCAGTGGCGGATCCAGACTCCGCCCCCGTTCCGCATGGTGAGCGAGAACGACTTCTCGCACTACTACAAGGCGCAGGACCTGTACTTCTTCGACCAGGCGGACTCGACGCTCGTCCCGGACTCGGTGTTCGTGCCGCTGGGCGCGTCGCCGCAGACGCTGGCCAGCAACCTGGTCTCCGCGCTGATCGCCAAGCCGACGACGCCGTGGCTGGCCAGCGCGGCCGATTCGGAGTTCCCGCCCGGCACCAGGCTCGTGGGGGAGGGGGTGATCATCGACGGCGCCACCGCCACGGTGGACCTGGGTGGCGCCGCGGCCAGCGCCACCACCGCGAAACGCGTGCTGATGGCCGCGCAGCTGGTCTGGACGCTCACCGGATCGCCCGCCAGCCCGTCGAGCATCCAGTCGGTCGTGCTCGAGATCGACGGCAAGCAGTTCGTCACGACCTCGCCGCCCTGCAGCGGCGGCAGTAGCCCGGGATCCTTCCAGACGCAGGCCGCCTACCGGTGCTACAACCCGTACCTGTCGGCCCCGGCCAGCTTCTACTACGTCGACCAGCAGCAGCAGTCGTGGTCACGATGCGGCGCGGAGTCGGCCGCCGCCCTGAACGGATCGATCGGCCCGGCGATCCCGCTCGTCGACCGCACGGGCGCCTTCAGCACGTCGCAGTGCGGCGGCGGCCCGTACGTGTCCGTGACGGCCCCGGGTACGCCGCCCGCCCAGCCCCGGTCGCTGCGCCCGGCGGTGTCCATGGCCGCCGTGTCGCCCGACGGGAAATTCCTGGCCATCGTCTCGCGCGGCCAGGACGCGCTGTACGTGGGCGCGCTGTCAGGGAACGCCGCGTCGTTCCCGAGCACCCCCCGGCTCAGCGGAGGTGTCACCGCGATGAGCTGGGGCACCGACGACGATCTATGGGTCGCGCAGGGCGGCAGCATCTACCTGGTGCGGGCCGCAGGCACCGGCGCGGATCTGGCCACGTTCACCGGGGGCGACGTCAGCGACCTGAGCGTCGCGCCCGATGGCGTCCGGATCGCCGTCATCGTGTCCGGCGGCGGGCTGAAGGTCGCGGCCATCAACCAGAGCGGGCCGCAGGCCACCGGCCTGCGGGGCGCCCCCTTCGTGCGCCCCCAGATCACCGTCGGCGTCCCGCTCGGCGCCAGCGTGACCGACCCGATCGATCTGACCTGGTACGGCGCCGACAACCTGGTCGTGCTCAGCCAGGCCAGCTCCGGGAACGCGCTGTGGGAGGTCCCGGTGGACGGCCAGCCGGCCCAGGGCCTGGTCACCCCGCCGGGCACGATCTCGATCACCGCCGACGGCTCCGCGAACGTCCTGGTCGCCGGCCTGTCCGGCACCCGCCTGGCCGTCTCCACCGGCATCGAGGGCCCCTGGCAGACCCTGGGCGAACAGGGCCAGAACCCCGCCTACTCCGGCTAACCCGCCCCCGCCCCCGGCCCCGCCCGGCTCCGCCCCCCGGCCCCGCCCGGCTCCGCCCCCCGGCCCCGCCCGGCTCCGCCCCCCGGCCCCCCGCCCCCGGCGGGGCCACTCTGCCCGGTGCCGACCCCCGCTTCCCCCCGCCGCCCCGGTGCAGGTCTTGCTAATTGTGGCGCGCTGGGCCTTGACTGAGATTCACATCTCGCCTATAGCGGATGAAAAGGGCACATTGTTCTGCGCCGTTAAACGTTATGCAGCCGTTATGTAGCTATTTGTGATTGATCGCCTACATGTCCCTCCTGACATTCACGCGCTGGCGAGCTAGCGTTCATGACATGGCACTCGCCCGGGCCCGTGGTTGCGCCGGGCGTGGTTCCCCCGGGAGTCACGTCAGGCAAGCCGATGCCAGCCGCAGGCGAAACGGCCCACGTAAGGCGACTTCTCGTCGACTGATCACGGTGCGGCTTAGAAGTAAGCCCTGCCTCACCGGGAGATACCGAGTCTCCCGGACCGGGAGAAGGGTAGTAGTGGCCACAGGGCCGCGAACCCCTCAGCAGGCGAATGTGGGGTCGAAGACCAGGTTGGCCGGGCGAGTGCCACCCTGCTCACTCGGGCTGTACTCATGCAGGCCCTGCTCCATCAGACCGGGCGCAATCGGACTGGAAGGGGGATCGTGATGGAAATCATCGTCAGAGGACGCAGCATAACCGTCCCGCCGCGTTTCCGTCAGCACGCCGCCGCCAAGCTCGCCAAGCTCGAAAAGCTTGACCAGAAGGCGGTGCGGATCGATGTGGAGGTCTCCAAGGAACGCAACCCGAGGCAGTCTGATCGTCGCGAACGCGTCGAGTTGACGATACGGTCCCGTGGCCCCGCGATCAGGGCCGAAGCGGCGGCCGACGACAGATACACCGCACTCGACCTGGCCTTCGCCAAACTCGAGTCCAGGCTCCGCCGGGCCTCCGACCGGCGCAAGGTCCGGCACGGCGACACCACCACGGTCCGCTCGCCCGGTCTGCTGGCCAGCGCGACCACCGCGGACTCGCCGGACGCGGCCCCCCCGCAGGCCGGGCCCGACCCCACGCTGAACGGCGCTTCGGTGGCGCGGCCGCGCACCGCAGAGATGGACGGCTCGGGCGCCTCCGAACTCGATGGAGCCGAGCCCGCCAGCCGGATAGTGCCCATCCAGATGGAGGGTGACGGCCCCCTGGTGCTGCGCGAGAAGGTGCACGCGGCCAAGCCGATGACGATCGACCAGGCCCTGCTGGAGATGGAGCTCGTGGGCCACGACTTCTTCCTGTTCCACGACAGCGAATGCGACCGCTTCAGCGTCGTGTACCGCCGTCGTGGCTATGACTACGGGGTCATACGCCTGGTGGAGGAGTAGGTTCAGGTCGGCAATAGTCTCATCGAATGAGGTTGGTGCCGGTCAACGGTCAGCCATGCGGCCCGACAACGCAGGGGCGGGCGACGGTACCCGAGGAGGAAACGAATTGAGCGCCACGGGCGACACGGCGATGGCTGCTGCGCGCAACTCGGATGTCAATGAACATCTCGAGCCGATCCGCGTGCTGATCGCGGACGATCACGCGTTGTTCAGGCGCGGCCTGGAGATGGTCCTCGACGAGGAGGACGACATCGACCTGGTCGGACAGGCCAGCGACGGGGCCGAGGCCGTCGCCGTGGCCGGGGAGTCGCTGCCCGACGTGGTGCTCATGGACATCCGGATGCCGAAGACCAGCGGCATCGAGGCCTGCCGGGCGACCAAGGAGGTCGCGCCCAGCGCCAAGATCGTGATGCTGACCATCAGCGACGAGGAAGAGGACCTGTTCGAGGCGATCAGGGCCGGCGCCAGCGGCTACCTGCTCAAGGACATCCCGCTGGACGAGGTCGCCGAGGCGGTCCGGTCGGTGCACGGCGGTCAGTCGCTGATCAATCCGTCGATGGCGGGCAAGCTCCTGACCGAGTTCGCCACGCTGGCCAAGCGTGACTCCGAGGAGGAACGAGCCCAGCACGTCGCCGCGCCCAAGCTCACCGACCGGGAGATGGAGGTGCTCAAGCTCGTCGCCCGCGGCATGAACAACCGTGACATCGCCAAGGAGCTGTTCATCTCGGAGAACACGGTGAAGAACCACGTGAGGAACATCCTGGAGAAGCTCCAGATCCACTCCCGGATGGAAGCCGTGATGATCGCCGTCCGCCAGAAACTGATCGAGTTTAGTTAGGCGCCCCCGCTAGGTGGCCGCTAGCGCCGCCATCAGCCGGGGGGCGTGCTCGGCGGGCTCGATGTGGTCCACGCGCACGTCGTCGCAGCCGACCCAGCCGGCTGCCTCGCGGAGGGCCTGGGCCATCGGCTCGGCCGCGGCGGCTACCTCCAGCGAGACCCTGCGGGCGACCAGGGTCGTCCCCTCCCGGGCCGGATCGACGCGGCCTACCAGGCGCCCGCCCGCGAGCAACGGCATGGTGAAGTAGCCGTGGATCCGCTTGTGCTTGGGCACGTAGGCCTCGAGGCTGTGCTGGAAACCGAACATCCGCAGCGTCCGCTTGCGGTCCCACACCAGCGAGTCGAAAGGCGAGAGCAGCGTGACGCGGTTCCGGCCCCGGCTCCCGGCCTCGGCCAGCGCCGCCGGATCCGCCCAGCCCCGCAGATCCCCCGCGCGACCCGCCGCCGCCGCGCGATCCGCCGTCGCCCCCGCGCGATCCGCCGTCGCCCCCGCGCGACCCGCTCCGGTCAGGCCCACTGCGCGACCCCCCGACGTCCCGGCGCGACCCGCCCCGGCCCGGGATCCGACGATGGCGACCGGCGTCAGCCCGGCGGCCAGCGCGGCCTCGGCGACCAGGCGCGTGTGCTGGCCCTTCTCGTTGGTGAGGATGTTGAGCCTGTGATAGTCGACCAGGTCCGCGTGGGTGACCACGCCGAGCGCGCGGCCGGTCACCCCGGCCAGGTAAGTGAGGCATTCCAGATCGGACGGCTCGACGTCCAGGAGCTCGGCGGGCAGCACCCGCTCGGGCAGGTCATACACCCGGCGCCAGCCCGAACGCCGCACGCAGATGACGTCGCCCATGTCCAGCAGCCACTCCACCGCGATCTTGACGTCGGACCAGTCCCACCACGGCCCGCCGCCCTTGGCCCCGCCGAGCTGGGTCGCGGTTAGCGGGCCCTCGGCCCGCAGCCGGGCCAGCACCTTGTCGCAGGTTTCTGAGTGGCTCTGGTGCCACCGCACTCCCCGGGCCCGGAAGGCGCGCCGCCGGAAAGCGAAGTAGGGCCACTGCTCGAGCGGCAGCACACAGGCCGCGTGAGCCCAGTACTCGAAGGCGGCGGCCTTGGCGGGATGCCAGTACGCCTGCTCGATCTGCTCGCGGGGGACAGGCCCCAGCCGCGCGTAGGCGACCAGCTCATGCGACCGCGCCAGCACGCTGATCGTGTCCAGCTGCACCGCGCCGACCCGGCGCAGCATCGCGGCCACGCCAGCCCGGGTGCCGCGCCACGGCGTCGCGCCCAGGAATCCTTGCGCACGAAGCGTCATCCGGCGGACGTCATCCGGGGTGACCGTCACTTCAGCCGCGGGAACATCCAGGCGCATCTCCCCACCCTAGCCGCGCCCTCCGACATTTCCGCGAGGCCGACAACCGGACCGTAGATGCTCGGTGCGGCTGTCGGGGACGGGGTGAAACCCGGGTTTCACCACGCTAGAGCAAGCTGGAAGTCCAGTTTCACCACCCAGACGGAGCCAGCCGGAGCCCAAGCGGAGCCAGCAGCACCTCAAAGCAGAGCCAACAGCGGCCCCACGGACCCCTTTAGTACCAGTCGTCGAGGATGTGGACGGACAGGGCGTAGATGCCGCCGATCACCACGATCGCAGTCCCGGTCCAGAACAGCCACCAGGTCGGGCCGATGGGCAGCGCGATGCCGCCCACGATGAAGCCGGCGATGATGATGGAGACCGCCACCCAGGAGGCGGGGCGGCCGTGGTGCGCCTCGTGGACATACGACTGCCCGACGTGCGCGTCAAGCCCGCGCGCTCCCGTATCTCCCGTGTCCGCCATGGTCCCTGGCGCCGCCTGATCGGCCACGGACTGCTCCTCTCCTCGGTACCGCTCCTATTATTCTCCGGGAAGTGCGAGACTTATCACCAGCCGGATCCCGTAGAGCCCCATAGTCCCCAACGCCCGCTCGCTCGCCCTGGTGTCCAACAACCCTACCGGTCCTCCTCCGACTCGGTTTGGTGCCTCATCTCGCCTACGATGACATGCGGGACGGTGAACGGGAGCCGACTACCGGTCACCCGCCACGGTGAGGTCAGACGATCCGCGAGGAGCGCGACGAGAAGTGCCACCCATCATCGATAGTGTCCTTCGCGCGGGCGAAGGCAAGATCCTGCGCAAGCTCAAGCGGATCGCCGAGCAGATCAACTCCATCGAGGACGACTTCATCGCGATGAGCGACGCGGAGCTCCGGGGCATGACCGATGAGTTCCGGCAGCGGTACGCGGACGGCGAGACGCTCGACGACCTGCTCCCCGAGGCGTTCGCCACCGTGCGCGAGGCGGCCAAGCGCACCCTCGGGCAGCGGCACTTCGATGTCCAGCTGATGGGCGGCGCGGCGCTCCACCTGGGCAACATCGCCGAGATGAAGACCGGCGAGGGCAAGACGCTCACCAGCGTGCTCCCCGCCTACCTCAACGCCCTGACCGGGCTGGGCGTTCACGTCGTCACGGTCAACGACTACCTGGCCAAGCGTGACTCCGAGTGGATGGGCCGGGTGCACCACTTCCTCGGGCTCGAGGTGGGCGTGATCTTGTCCCAGATGACCCCGCCGGAGCGCCGCGTCCAGTACGCCGCCGACATCACCTACGGCACCAACAACGAGTTCGGCTTCGACTACCTGCGCGACAACATGGCCTGGTCGCTCGAGGAGTGCGTGCAGCGCGGTCATCACTACGCGATCGTCGACGAGGTGGACTCGATCCTGATCGACGAGGCCAGGACGCCGCTGATCATCAGCGGCCCGGCCGAGCAGAGCGCCCGCTGGTACACCGAGTTCGCCAAGATCGCACCCCGGCTGCGCCGCGGTGAGGACGGCGAAGGCGACTACGAGGTCGACGAGAAGAAGAAGACCGTCGGCATCCTGGAGTCGGGCGTGGAGAAGGTCGAGGACTGGCTCGGCATCGACAACCTCTACGATCCGGTCAACACGCCGCTGGTCAGCTTCCTGAACAACTCGATCAAGGCCAAGGAGCTGTACAAGAAGGACAAGGACTACGTCGTGATGAACGGCGAGGTCCTGATCGTGGACGAGTTCACCGGCCGCATCCTGCACGGCCGGCGCTACAACGAGGGCATGCACCAGGCCATCGAGGCCAAGGAGGGCGTGCCGATCAAGGACGAGAACCAGACGCTGGCCACGATCACCCTGCAGAACTACTTCCGCCTCTACGAGAAGCTGGCCGGCATGACCGGTACCGCCATGACCGAGGCCAACGAGTTCCACCAGATCTACAAGCTCGGCGTGGTCCCGATCCCGACCAACATGCCGATGATCCGCGCCGACCAGGCCGACGTCATCTTCCAGACGGCCAAGGCCAAGTTCGAGGCGTGCGTCGACGACATCGTGGAACGGAACGAGGCCGGGCAGCCGGTGCTGGTCGGCACGACCAGCGTGGAGAAGTCCGAGATCGTGTCGCAGATGCTCAAGCGGCGCGGCGTCCGGCATGAGGTGCTGAACGCCAAGTACCACGAGCGGGAGGCCGCGATCATCGCCCAGGCCGGACGCAGCGGTGCGGTCACCGTGGCCACCAACATGGCCGGTCGGGGCACCGACATCATGCTCGGCGGCAACCCGGAGTTCATCGCCGACCAGGAGCTGCACCAGCGGGGCCTGTCCCCGGTCGAGACGCCAGAGGACTACGAGATGGCGTGGCCGGAGGCGGTGGCCAAGGCCAAGCGCGCCGTGGCCGAGGAGCACGAGCAGGTGGTGGAGGCGGGCGGCCTGTACGTGCTCGGCACCGAGCGCCATGAGTCCCGCCGCATCGACAACCAGCTGCGCGGGCGCTCCGGCCGTCAGGGCGACCCCGGCGAGAGCCGCTTCTACCTGTCCCTCGAGGACGACCTGATGCGGCTGTTCAACTCCGAGCGCGTCGGGGCGATCATGGAGCGGCTGAGCATCCCGGCGGACGTGCCGGTGGAGTCCAAGGTCGTCACCCGGGCCATCAGGTCCGCGCAGACCCAGGTCGAGCAGCAGAACTTCGAGATCCGCAAGGACGTGCTCAAGTACGACGACGTGATGAACCGGCAGCGGGTCGTCGTCTACGGCGAGCGCCGCAGGGTGCTGGAAGGTGCCGACCTGCACGAGCAGCTCCGGCAGATGGTCGACGAGGTGATCGCGGGGTACGTCACGGGCGAGACCGGCGAAGGCTACCCGGAGGAGTGGGACCTGGACAAGCTGTGGCGTGCGTTCCGGCAGCTGTACCCGATCACCGTATCCGTCGACGAGGTCGTCGAGGAAGCGGGCGGCGATCGCGCCGGTCTGTCCGGCGAGTTCATCACCGAGGTGGTCACCGCGGACGCGCAGGGCGCCTATGAGCGGCGTGAGGAGGAGTTCGGCTCGGAGGTGATGCGCGAACTCGAGCGCCGGGTGGTGCTGTCGGTCCTGGACCGCAAGTGGCGCGAGCACCTGTACGAGATGGACTACCTGCGCGATGGCATCGGCCTGCGCGGATACGGCCAGCGCGACCCGCTGGTGGAGTACCAGCGCGAGGGCTATGACATGTTCGGCTCCATGATGGACGGGATCAAGGAAGAGTCCGTCGGCAACCTGTTCAACCTGCAGGTGCAGATCCAGGAGAACCCGATCGTCGAGGAGACGCCCGCCGACGGCGTTCCCGGCCTGGGCGCTCCGGCGTCCGCCTCCGCCACGATCGAGGCTCCCGAAGCGACGGCCCCGGACGTCCGGCCCGTGGTCCCCGCCCAGGCCACCCCGGAATCCAGGCCCGCCCAGCCCAGACCGGCACAGCCCAGGTCGGCCCAGCCCGGATCGGCCCAGCCCGGCCCACGGTCGGCCCAGCCCGGATCGCCCAGCCCGGACAGGGCGGCGGCGCCCACGCCCGCGGCGCGACACCGGCGCGGTCAGGCACGCAAAGCAGCCAAGGCAGCCAAGGCGGCCAGCGCGGCCAGCGCGGCCAGAGGAACCAGCGGGCCCAGGCGGGCCAAGGCGGCCAGGGCCAGGGCGCCCAGGGGGGCCAGGGCGGCGGCGCTCACGCCAAGCCCGCCGCGGGCCAGCCAGCCGTCCCCGCGGGCCTCGCGCCACGCCGGGCCCAGCAGTTGCAGTACTCGGCGCCGTCCGTCGACGGCGGCGCGCACGTCGAGACCAGCCGGGGCCCGACCTCGGGTGACGACTTCTCTCGCGTCGGGCGCAACGACCCGTGCCCGTGCGGATCGGGCCGCAAGTACAAGCGCTGCCACGGCGACCCGCGGAATGCGCCGTGACGCCTAGCCCGAGCCGCTAGCCGGGCCCCGCTCACCGGCCTGGGCCTAGCCAGCTTCGACCGCGGTGCAGAGCCAGCGGGCCGGCCGCGTCGGCCGGCCCGGCGTGGCTGGTCGCTCCGCCAGGTGCTCCAGGCGTACGGCCAGCGCCCGCGGCCGCGCCCCGACGCGCACGACGACCGTCATCTCCATCACCCGGGCCGTGGGCCGCGACGTGACGATGCGCGCGATCGTGGGCCGCCGGTCCGAGGCCAGCAGCGGGGCCAGCCGCTGAACCTGCGCCCGGGCCCGCTCGGTAGTCAGCCCGATGAGCTGTTTCTGCGGCCGCAGGCCCGCCATGATCTCCACCATCACCTGGGCAAACTGCCACGGCAACGTCCCCGCTGGACCCGTGCCGCCGGCCGCTGCCGCTCCGCCCAGCCCCGACCGCGAGCCCGGAGCCGCGCACCGACCGCGCGCCACCATCCGCCTCGTGCGCACCGCCCGCCACGGAACGCACGGCCGGACACGCCGCCCCGTGAGCCTCGCAGTCATAGGGTGGCGCGCCATCGGGAACCTCGACCCGCCTCAGTGACATCGACCCCGCCCCCGGATCCGGTGAAGGTGAAGGTGAACGTGAAACGACAACGGCCGCGCACGCCCTCGGCGGCCGTGTCTCGCACCAGGCTCCGGCGGCTCCCGTTGTACCCCAGGCCAGTGACATTCCAGCATCCGGCCAGGTCACCGACCCTTCACCGGCCCGTCGCGCCGCGTTCCCCCGCGAGCCGGATATGACCATAAACTCATGAGCGTGGGCAACGGCACGCAACTCCGCGGCGTCATCACGGACTGGGGCGGCGTGCTGACGATCCCGATCCTGGCCACGGTCCAGGCCTGGATCGAGGCGGACGACATCGACTGGGACAGCTACCGCACGGTCATGCGGTCATGGGTGTCCCAGGCCTACGACGTCGACGCCAGCCCGAACCCCATCCACGCGCTGGAACGCGGCGAATGCGAAGCCACGGAGTTCGAGCAGATCCTGGCCGCCCGGCTGCTGCGCGTCGACGGCGGGCCGGTCCCCGCCGAGGGCCTGCTGCAACGCATGTTCGCGGCCAGCGTCACGGTGCCGGCCATGTACGACCTGATCCGCACGCTGCGCGGGGCCGGCCTGCGCACCGCGTTGCTGTCCAACTCCTGGGGCGCCGGAGAGTATCCGCGCGCGGATTTCGCCGAACTGTTCGACGTGGTGGTGATCTCCGGCGAGGTCGGCATGCGCAAGCCGGAAGAGGCGATCTTCCTGCACGCGGCCCGCGCCCTCGGACTGGCCCCGGCCGAGTGCGTCTTCGTCGACGACATGCAGGCCAACGTGACCGCGGCGGCCGCCCTCGGGATGACCGGCGTGCTGCACAACGACCCGGCCACCACGGTCGCGGCCCTGCACGACCTGCTCGGCGTAACGACACGCTGAACCGCTGAGCGCGGGCGGCCCCGACCGGACTAGCCTTTGGCCGTGGCGGACTATCCGCACCCGGCCAGCGCGGGCCGGTCGGCCAACATGCGGGCCAACCGGCGCACGGACACCAAGCCCGAGATGGCGCTGCGCCGCGCCCTGCACCAGCGCGGCTACCGCTACCGCAAGGACTACCGGCTGGACCTGGACGGCGGCAGGCGGGTCCGACCGGACATCGCGTTCACCGCGCGCAAGGTGGCGATCTTCGTCGACGGCTGCTTCTGGCACGCCTGCCCGGAGCACGGCTCCAAGCCCAGGAACAACGAGTGGTACTGGGGACCGAAGCTGGTGCGTAACGTCGAGCGCGACCGCCTGAACGACGCGGCGCTGGCCCTGGCCGGCTGGACCGTCATCCGCCTGTGGGAGCACGTACCCCTGGACGAGGCCCTCACCACCGTCATCGCCGCACTCCCCACCACCCGCGCCGCACTCCCCGCCACCCGCGCCGCAACCCCGCCCTGACCGAGTCTGTGGCAGACTCTCCAGCACGCCCGGTAGCTGACCGGTCCCCTGGGCCTATCCACGCACCATGCGCGTCTTCCTGCCCTCCACGATTCCGGCGCTGGCCGCGGCCCTGCGGTCCGGCCAGCTCGGCCCCGGCCCGCTGCCCGGGTTCGCGGTCACGCCCGCGCTGCGCGAGGCGTACGCCAGCGGCGACGCCGAGGAGCTCGACTACGTCGCGCTGACCGAGGCGGCCCGCGCGTCGCTGCGCCTGCTCGCCGACGATCCGGCGGCGCCGTCCCGGCGGGTGGTGCTGGCCGCCGAGCTGCCCCCCGAGCTCATCGGCTGGGACGCCGACAGCGACGAGCCGGCCCAGGTCACCATCAAAGACCCGGTCCCGATCAAGCACCTGGCCTCGGCCCACGTAGACGACCTGGAAGCGAAAGCCGACATACACAGCGCGGTGGCCGCGCTGGCCGCCGCCGACGCCGGCGACGAGGACGCCAGGTTCACCGTGGACGGCGCCGAAGGCCACGAGCTCGGCTGGTACGCCACCCAGGAGCTGTCCGACCTGGTCGACTGACCATGTCAGGCGAGCATGCGACGATTAGGGGAACCCACCAGGCCAACCTAAAGCAGGCCAACCGAATGAACGCCAGGAGCGATCGCCATGGACGCCGTCTCCAGGACCCCGACCCCGGCCAACGAGCCGGTCAGGCAGTACCAGCCGGGTAGCCACGAACGAGCCGTGCTGGAAAGCAAGATCAAGGAACTCGCCGGCCAGCGCACCGAGCTGACCATGACCATCGGCGGCCGGGAGCAGATGGCCACCGGCGAGCCGATCGACGTGGTCGAGCCGCACAACCGCCGGCACGTGCTTGGCCAGATGGGCAACGCCACCAGCGTGGACGTGGCCGCCGCGATCTACGCGGCCAAGCAGGCGGCGCCAGCCTGGCGCGCGCTGGACTTCGACGACCGGGCCGCCATCTTCCTGCGGGCGGCGGACCTGCTGGCCGGGCCCTGGCGCGCCACCCTGAACGCCGCGACCATGCTCGGCCAGTCCAAGTCGCCCTACCAGGCGGAGATCGACGCGGCCTGCGAGCTGATCGACTTCTGGCGGTACAACGTGTACTTCGCCCGCCGACTCCTCAGCGAACAGCCGGAATCAAGTCCCGGCGCGTGGAACCGGATGGAGTACCGCCCGCTCGAGGGGTTCGTGCTGGCCATCACGCCGTTCAACTTCACCTCGATCGCGGGCAACCTGCCGACCGCGCCGGCCCTGCTGGGCAACGTCGTGATCTGGAAGCCCTCGCCCACCCAGCAGCTCGCGGCGCACTACATCATGCGGCTGCTCGAGGCCGCGGGCCTGCCGCCCGGCGTCATCAACCTGATCACCGGGGACGGCCAGGCGGTATCCCAGGTGGCGCTGCCCCATCCCGACCTGGCCGGCATCCACTTCACCGGCTCCACGGGCACCTTCCAGCACCTGTGGCGGACCGTCGGGGAGAACATCGCCAGGTACCGCAACTACCCCCGGGTGGTGGGGGAGACCGGCGGCAAGGACTTCGTGATCGCCCACCCGTCCGCCGACCCGCACAGCCTGGCCGCCATCTTGATCCGCGGCGCGTTCGAGTACCAGGGCCAGAAGTGCTCGGCGGCCTCCAGGGCCTACCTCCCCCAGTCGCTGTGGGCCCGCACCCGCGACGACTTCGTCGCCCAGGTCGAGTCGCTGACCATGGGCGACGTCACGTCCGACCTGTCGCTGTTCATGGGCGCGGTCATCGACGCACGGGCCTTCGCCAAGCACGCCGCCGCGATCGACCGGGCCAGGACCACCGGATCGATAAACGTCCTGGCCGGCGGGCGGTACGACGACACGGACGGCTTCTTCGTCACGCCCACCGTGCTGGAGTGCTCCGACCCGGCCGACGAGGTGTTCACCACCGAGTACTTCGGCCCGATCCTCGCCGTGTACGTCTACCCCGACGCGGACCCGCAGGCCTACGACCAGATGCTCAGCCAGGCCGCGGACGTCGCCCCCTACGCGCTGACCGGCTCGATCCTGGCCACGGACCGGCAAGCCATCGCGCAAGCCACCCAAGCGCTGCGGTACTCCGCCGGGAACTTCTACATCAACGACAAGCCCACCGGCGCGATCGTGGGCCAGCAGCCGTTCGGCGGCGCCCGCGCGAGCGGCACCGACGACAAGGCCGGCTCGGTGTTCAACCTGATCAGGTGGGTATCGGCCCGGGCCATCAAGGAACTGTTCGTCCCGCCGACCGACTACCGGTACCCTCACATGGGCTGAAGTTGAAGACAGGGCCCACATCATCGGCAGTCGTGCGGTTACTATTCGCTGACCGGCGTACGCATTTTCACTTCCTTCCCCGGTGGGCGCGGGGGATGCCGGAAGGGAATCTCATGCTCACCCCCCATCGGACCGGAGCCGCATCGGACTCCCCGGCCGGTTCCGCCGACGTCGCGTCCGGCCGCAGCCCCGCGCGGGCTGCGTACGTGGTGATCGCGGTGTGCACCGCCCTGGCCGTGTTCCTGCGGGTGTTCCAGTTGTCCAGGCCCGGCTACCTGCTCGGGGTGACCGAGTACGACGACGGGGCCTTGTTCGGCAACGCGGTCCGGCTGGTAAACGGCGTGATCCCGTATCGCGACTTTGCCGACGTGGAGCCGCCGGGCAGCATGGTGCTGATCGCGCCGGTCGCGCTGCTCGCCAAGGTCACCGGCACCGCCTGGGCGCTGGGCGTGGCCCGGATCCTGACCGTGGGCGCCGACTGCGCGTGCGTGGCCCTGCTGGGACTGCTGGTCCGGCACCGGGGACCGCTGGCCGCGGGGGTGGCATGCGGCGTGTACGCCGTGTACCCGGACGCGCTGGTGGCGTCGCACACCTTCTTGCTCGAGCCGTGGCTGAACCTGTTCTGCCTGATCGGCGCGCTGCTGGTGTTCGATCGTGACCAGCCGGCGAGTAACAGGCGGCTGGCCTGGGGCGGGGCCGCGTTCGGGTTCGCGGTGGCGGTCAAGCTCTGGGCGGCGGTCCCGCTGGTGATCCTCGGCCTGCTGCTGGCCCGGCGGCCGCGGCGGACGGCGGCGCTGGCGGCCGGGGCGGCGGCAGGCCTGGGCCTCACGGTGCTGCCGTTCCTGGCCGTCGCACCCGGCCGGCTGATCTCGGACACGATCACCAGCCAGGCGACCAAGACCGACAACCGCGGGATGCTGCCCCGGCTGACGTTCCAGGGCCGGTGGCCCCGCCTGAATGACCTGGCCGGCATGTCCGTGTTCCACGGCGTTCCTGTGGATGCCGGGGCCTTGGTGCTGCTGACGGTGGTGGTGGCCATCGTCGCCGTCTACATGGTGGCCTGCGTGATGACGGGCCGCCTGCCTGCGCCGCTTGACTGGTACGCCGTGATAGGCGCCATCGCCGTGATCCTCATGTTCTGCTGGCCCGAGCTGTTCTACCCGCACTACGGCGCCTTCGAGGGCCCCTTCCTCGCGCTGGCCCTGGCGCTTCCCGTCGGCCTGCTGCGGCCCGCCCGCAGCGGTCCTCACCTGGTGCCCGCCCTTGCCGTCGGCATCGCGGCGGCGGCGCTGATCGCGGGCGCCGGTCTGTGGCAGCTCGGGCAGATGGTTCACCTGAAACCATCCGTGCCGCCATCGGTCATCGCGACCGCGGACCGGCTGATCCCGCCGGGCTCATGCGTCGTGACCAATGACGCCTCGTTCACCATCAGCGCAAACCGGTTCGTCCCGGACGCCGCCGGGTGCCCCTCGGTCGTCGATTCCTACGGAACGTACCTGGCCATGACCGACGGACACATCGACCACGCCGAACCCCGGGTTCTCCGCTCGGTGGCCATGACCTGGCAGGCATGGTTCGCCCGTGCCGACTACGTCTGGCTGGATCCAAGCGACCTCAAGGGCGAGATTCCGTGGACGCGTTCCCTTTACGCCTACTTCGCGGGTCACTTCCGGCTCGTCGGGCTGGCCAGCCCGTATCCCGGCCAGGGCAACGTCCCGCGCGGCGGCCTGTACAAGCGGCGGTAGGGTCTGACCGTACGTGGCTCGACCGATCGCAGCGGAGGGCGGCACCATTCACCGGCTGGTTCTGTGGAACATCGACCTGACCCTGGTCGATGTCGCACGGGTGATGCGGGAGGCCTACGCCGAGGCGTTCCCGGCGATAACAGGCCGGCCGCTCATCAAGCTGCCGCAGACGGCGGGCCGGTCGGAGTCCGAGATCTTCTTCGACGCGCTGGCGCTGAACGGCGTGGACATGCGCGCCGGCGGCGAGGCCGAGCGCCTGGTCGAGCCGTTCAGCGCCGAACTCGCCTCGGCCCTGGCGGCCCGCCGCGACGATCTGGTCAGCCAGGGTCAGGCGCTGCCCGGCGCGGCCCAGGCACTGGCCGCGGTGGCTAAGCTCGACGGCGTGGTGCAGACCGTCCTGACCGGCAACGGCAGGCCGAACGCGGCGCTGAAGCTGCGCGCGTTCGGCCTGGACGGCTTCGTGGACTTCGACATCGGCGGGTACGGCTCCGAGGCCTACCCCAAGGGCACCCTGCTGCGGGTAGCCAGGCAGCGCGCGTCGCAGAAGTACGGCGTGCCGTTCGGCGAGGAGGTCACGGTGTACATCGCCGACTCCCCGCGCGACGTGGAGGCGGCCCGGGTCGGCGGGGCCCGCTCGCTCGCGGTGGCCAGCGGCCGGGCCAGCAACGCCGAACTGCGCGACGCGGGCGCCGCCGCGGTCCTGCCGGACCTCACCGACACCGCCGGGCTCATCGCGGAAATCATCCGGCTCACCGGGGCGTGAGCGACGAGCGTTCTCCGGACCCCCCAGGCGTTGCCAGGGGCGCCAGCATGGCACGATGCTGTGAGCATGGACCTTAGTCACCTGACCAGCCGCGGTTACGGCGCGGTGCTCTGGGAGCCTGACGAGCAGACGGTCCATGACGCCCGGATCACCAGGTTCATGCGCTGGCTGGCCGCCCGCCGCGGGCACCATTTCGCCGGGTACGACGACCTGTGGCGGTGGTCGGTCACCGAGCCGGGAGCGTTCTGGGCGGCGCTGTGGGACTACTTCGAGGTGCTCGGCGACCGGGGCCCGGGGCCGGTGCTGGCCGGCGGGGCGATGCCCGACGTCCGCTGGTTCGACGGGGCCACCCTCAACTACGCCCGTAACGCGCTGAGGACCGCGTGGACCGATCCCGACCGCACGGCAATTATTTTTGATTCCGAACGGTCCAGGGCAGGGCGGCTGACCTACTCCCAGCTCGCGGGGGAGGTCGCGCGGGTGGCGCGGGGCCTGCGCTCGCTGGGCGTCCGCCAGGGGGACCGGGTGGCGGCGCTGCTGCCGAACGTGCCCGAGGCGGTCATCGGCCTGCTCGCCGCGGCGAGCCTGGGTGCGATCTGGTCGTCGTGCTCGCCGGATTTCGGCGCGCGCAGCGTGATCGACCGGTTCGCGCAGATCGAGCCGGCCGTGCTGATCGCCTGCGACGGCTACGCCTACGGTGGCAAGGTGTTCTCCCGCGCCGACCTGGTCCGCGACGTGACCGCGGCCCTGCCCGGCCTGTCCGCGGTGATCAGCGTGGACCTGATCGGCGAGCCGAACCCCTTGACCCACGCCGAGTCGGTCCCCTGGGAGAGCCTCGGCTCGGGCGAGCGCGAGCCGGAGTTCGAGGAGGTGCCGTTCGCGCACCCGCTGTGGGTGGTCTACTCCTCGGGCACCACGGGCCTGCCCAAGCCGATCATGCACGGGCACGGCGGGATCGTGCTCGAGCACCTCAAGGCGCTGTCGTTCCATCAGGACCTGCGGCCGGGCGACGTCTTCACCTGGTACACCACGACCGGCTGGATGATGTGGAACTACCTGGCCGGAGGGCTGCTGGCCGGCCTGACCATCGTGCTGTACGACGGCAGCGCCACCTACCCGGAAACGGACCGCCTGTGGCGGCTGGCCGCCGAGCACGGCGTGTCCTACCTGGGCGTCGGCGCGCCCTACCTGGTCGCCTGCATGAAGGCGGGGCTGCGCCCGGGCGACGAGCTCGACCTGTCCCGGCTGCGGGCCATCGGCTCGACCGGCTCGCCGCTGCCGCCCGAGGCGTTCGGCTGGGTGTACGAGCGGGTCAAGAAGGACCTGCTGCTCGGGTCGTTCTCGGGCGGCACCGACCTGTGCACGGGCTTCGTCGGGCCGTGCCCGCTGCTGCCGGTGCGGGCGGGCATCATCTCCGGCCGCTGCCTGGGCGCGAAGGTCGAGGCCTACGACGACGCCGGCCAGCCGGTCGTCGGCGAGGTGGGCGAACTGGTCATCACGGCGCCGATGCCGTCGATGCCCGTCGGCTTCTGGAACGACCCGGGCGGCGTCCGGTACCGGGAGAGCTACTTCGACATGTACCCGGGCGTCTGGCGGCACGGCGACTGGATCGAACTGCTGCCCGACGGCGGCTGCGTCATCTACGGCCGCTCGGACGCCACCTTGAACCGCGGCGGCGTCCGGATGGGAACCAGCGAGTTCTACCGCGTGGTCGAGGGCTTCGACGAGATCGCCGACAGCCTGGTGGTGGACACCGGCCGGCTCGGCGCCGAAGGCCGGCTGATCCTGTACGTGGTGCCCGCCGCGGGCCATGAGCTCGACGACGGCCTGGCCGGAAGGCTGCGCGCCGCGCTGCGCGCGCAGCTGTCGCCCCGGCACGTGCCGGACGAGATCCACCAGGTGCCGGGCATCCCGCGGACCCTGTCCGGGAAGAAGCTGGAGGTCCCGGTGCGCAAGATCTTGCTCGGCACCGCCCCGGAGCGCGCCGCGGACCCGAACGCCCTGGCCAACCCCGACGTGCTCAAGTACTTCGCCGGACCGACACGCCTTGAATAAGACACTGTGGACACAAAGGAGTGGACGCGATGCCGGATAGTGACGTGACCGAGGTCAGGGAGGCCCTGCTGGCCAAGGCGGTCAAGGCGTGGCAGGACGATCCCGACCTGGACGCCGACGCCCTGGGCGGCGGCGAGGACAGCGTCTCCTGCTACCTGCACGCCTACTACCAGCGCGTCGCCACCGAGGACCTGGCCCTGCCGTCCCGGCTGGCCGCGGTCGCCGAGGCCCACGCCCGGGTCGGCCTGCGCCGGCCGCAGGGCCGGGCCGTGGTCGGTGTCCGCGAGCCGGGCGAGGCCCACCTGGACCCGGTGGCCCCGTCGAGCCTGGTGGTGGACATCGTCGTCGACGACATGCTCTACCTGGTCGATTCGGTCACGACCCGGCTGAACCGTCATCGGGCCGAAATCAGCATGATCGTGCACCCGTTGCTGCGCGTGCGCCGGGACGTGACCGGGGCCCTGCGCGGGATCATCGGGGTGTGCGAGGACGAGGCGGCCCCGGCCGCGGCCGACGAGCTGATCGAATCGTGGATCCACGTCGAGCTCGCGCTGCCCAAGGACCGGGTCACGGGCGACCAGCTCGCCGCCGACCTGCGCCACGTGCTCGACGACGTGCGCGTCGCGGTCGAGGATCAGCCGCGGATGGAGGCGGTGGCGCGCAGCCTGGCCGATGACCTCGGCGGGGCCCCGCACAGCGAGGAGGCCGAGTACGGCGAGCTGCTGCGCTGGCTGGCCAGCGGCAACTTCACCTTCCTCGGCTACCGCGAGTACGACCTGGTGTGGACCGAGGAGGGCAACGGCCTGCGCGCCGTGCCGGGCACCGGACTCGGCATCTTGCGTCACGCCCGGCAGGGCCGCGAATCGCTGCGCAAGATGTCCTCGCAGGTGTTGGCCAGGGCCCAGGACCCTAGCGAGCGGCTGGTGCTGGCCAAGGCCAACTCCAGGTCCACCGTCTACCGGGCGAACTACCTGGACTACGTCTCGGTCAAGAAGCTCGACCCGGAGGGCGCGGTCACCGGGGAGTTCCGGTTCCTCGGCCTGTACTCGCACACCGCGCACACCGCGCCCATCGCCACCATCCCCGTGCTGCGGCGCAAGCTGGCCCACGTCCTGGCCGAGGCCGGGCTGTCCAAGGACAGCCACGACGGAAAGGACCTGGTCGAGATCCTCGAGGACTACCCGCGGGAGGAGCTGTTCGAGATCTCGGCCGACGAGCTCACCCCGATCGCGCTGGGCGTGCTGCGGCTGAGCGAGCGCAAGCAGACCCGGCTGTTCCTGCGCCGGGACCGCTACGGCCGGTACATGTCGTGCCTGGTGTACCTGCCCAGGGACCGGTACACCACCAAGGTCAGGCTGCGCGCCCAGGAGATCCTGAGGGAGGCCCTGCACGGCGCCTCGGTGGACTACAGCGCCACGGTCGGCGACTCGGCCCTGGCCCGGCTGCACGTGGTGGTCTGGGGCGAGCGGGGCCACCCGGTGCCCCAGGTGGACGCGGCCGCCCTGGAGCGCAAGCTGGCCGCGGCGGTCCGCTCCTGGGACGAGGACCTGGCCGCCGAGGCGACCCGCGTGCTCGGCGAGGAGCGGGCCCGGACGCTGCTCGACCTGGTCGGGGCGGGCATCCCGGAGACCTACAAGGCGGACGTCTCGGCCCAGGACGCGGTCGACGACCTCATCACGATGCTCGGGCTGCGCGAGTCGGGCCAGGAGTTCGCGGTCCGCCTGGTCGAGCACCCGGAGCGGTGGACGCTGGTGGTGTACCGGTCGGGCTCGCCGATCACGCTGTCCGACGTGCTGCCTCAGCTGCAGCACATGGGGCTGGAGGTCGTCGACGAGCATCCGTATCAGTTCACCGGCCGCACGAGCGCCGGATCGTTCTGGATCTATGAATTTGGTCTTAGGGCCCCGGCCGCCGCGGTCGGCAGCGTCCGTGAGACCTTCGAGGACGCCCTGACCGCGCTGTGGCACGGCCAGACCGAAGACGACGGGTTCAACGCGCTGGTGCTGACCGCGGGCCTGGGCTGGCGCGAGGTGACGCTGCTGCGCGCCTGCGCGAAGTACCTGCGCCAGGGCGGGATGCGGTTCAGCGAGGACTACGTGCAGCGGGTGCTGCGGTCCAACCCGGCCATCACCCGGCTGCTGGTCCGGCTGTTCGAGTCCAGGTTCGACCCGGCCCGGCAGAACGGCGTGGCCGAGCGCTGCGAGGCGATCACCGAGGAGATCCGCGGCCAGCTCGACGAGGTGGTCAGCCTCGACCACGACCGGATCCTGCGCCAGTACCTGGCCATGATCGACGCCACCCTGCGGACCAACTACTACCGCGCGGAAAGCCCGGGCGGTGCCGACGGGCCACGCACCTGGTCCTCAAGCTCAACCCGCGGGCCATCCCGGGCATGGCCGAGCCGCGGCCCAGGTTCGAGATCTTCGTGTTCTCGCCCCGGCTGGAGGCGGTGCACCTGCGGTTCGGCCGGGTGGCGCGCGGCGGGCTGCGCTGGTCCGAGCGGCCGGAGGACTTCCGCACCGAGGTCCTCGGGCTGGTCAAGGCGCAGGAGGTGAAGAACGCGGTCATCGTGCCGTCCGGGGCCAAGGGCGGCTTCGTGTGCAAGCGGCTGCCCGAGACGTCCGACCGCGAGGCGTACCAGGCCGAGGTGCTGGCCTGCTACAAGACGTTCATCGCGGCGATGCTCGACGTGACCGACAACATCGAGGCCGACCAGGTGGTGCCGCCGCCGGAGGTCGTCCGGCGCGACGGCGACGACCCGTACCTGGTCGTGGCGGCGGACAAGGGCACCGCGACGTTCTCCGACACGGCCAACGAGATCGCCGCCCGGTACGGCTTCTGGCTGGGCGACGCGTTCGCCTCGGGCGGGTCAGAAGGCTACGACCACAAGAAGATGGGCATCACCGCGCGCGGCGCCTGGGAGTCGGTAAGGGTTCACTTCGCGGCGCTGGGGATGAACCCGGACACCGACGACTTCACCATGGTCGGCATCGGCGACATGTCCGGCGACGTGTTCGGCAACGGCGTGCTGCTGTCGCGGCACATCAAGCTGCTCGCGGCGTTCGACCACCGGCACGTGTTCGTCGACCCGGATCCCGACCCGGCGGTGAGCTTCGCCGAGCGCCGCAGGATGTTCGAGCTGCCCCGCTCCTCGTGGGCGGACTACGACCCGGCGCTGATCTCGCCCGGCGGCGGGGTCTGGCCGCGCAGCGCGAAGTCGGTCCCGGTCTCGCCGCAGACGCGCACGGCCCTGGGCATCGACGCCGGGATCACCGCGCTGTCGCCGGACGAGCTGATCTCCGCCGTCCTGGCCGCCCCGGTCGACCTGCTGTGGAACGGCGGGATCGGCACCTACGTGAAGGCCAGCTACCAGTCCAACGCCGACGTGGGGGACCGGTCCAACGACGCGGTGCGGATCGACGGCTCCCAGGTGCGCGCCCGGGTGGTCGGCGAAGGCGGCAACCTGGGCCTCACCCAGGCGGGCCGGATCGAGTACTCCCTGGCCGGCGGCCTGGTCAACACCGACTTCATCGACAACTCGGCCGGAGTCGACACCTCCGACCACGAGGTCAACATCAAGATCCTGCTCGACGACGCGATACGTAACGGGGCCCTTCCCGCCACCGCCCGGCACGACCTGCTCGAGGACATGACCGACGACGTGGCCGCGCTGGTGCTCCGGCACAACTACCGGCAGAACATGGCGCTGGCCGCGGCCAGGGCGCAGGCGCCCTCCCTGCTGCACGTGCACGCGCGGTACCTCCGCAAGCTGGTGCGGGACAAGCGGCTCGACCCGGAAGCCGACGTGCTGCCCGGCGAGCGGGAGATCGCCGAACGCCGGTCCGCCGGCAAGGGCCTGACCAACCCCGAGTTCGCCCTGCTGCTCGCGCACACCAAGATCTCCGCGAGCGAGGAGGTGGTCGCCTCCACCCTGCCCGACGACCCGTACCTGCGCGGGGTGCTCACCGCGTACTTCCCCGCCCAGCTGCGGGACCGGTTCGCGGACCTGATGGAAACCCACCGGCTGCGCCGCGAGATCATCACCACCTCGGCGGTCAACGAGATGATCGACACGTCGGGCACCACGTTCTTGTTCCGGCTGATCGAGGAGACCGGCGCGTCCGTGCCGGACCTGACCCGGGCCTGGATGGTGGCCCGCGAGGTGTTCGACATGCCGGCCTTCTGGGCCCAGGTCGAGGAGCTGGAGGGCCAGGTCAGCCTGGCGGCCCAGATCACGCTGCTGCTCGAGGGGCGCAAGCTCACCGAGCGCGCGGCCCGGTGGCTGCTGCACAACCGCCGCCCGCCGTTCGACATCGCGGCCACCGTGGGCTTCTTCGCCGACGGGGTGCGCACCGTGCGCTCGGCCCTGCCCAAGACGCTCACCGGCCGTGACCTGTCCACGTTCGAGGAACGCCGGGACTCCTACCTGGGCCTGGGCGTGCCGCTGGACCTGGCCGAACGGGTCGCGGGCATGGTGCCGACGTACTCGGCGTTCGACATCGTGCAGGTCGCCTCGGCCGCCGGGCGGGGCATCGAGGAGACCGCCGAGGTCTACTTCGACCTCGCCGACCGGCTGCAGATCACCCGGCTGCGGGACCGCATCACCGCGCTGCCCCGCGAGGACCGCTGGTCGACCATGGCCCGCGCCGCCCTGCGCGATGACCTGTACGCCGCGCACGCCTCGCTGACCCAGGACGTGCTCGGGGTCAGCGGTTCGGGCGTGCCGAGGACGCCGGAGGAGCGGCTGGCCGCGTGGGCGTCGGGTAACGAGGCGGCGGTCTCGATGGCCGCCGCGATGCTCGGCGAGATCTGGGAGAGCGAGCGCTTCACGTTCACCACGCTGTCGGTGGCCCTGCGCGCCATCCGCACCCTGGTCGCCGCCAGCTCCCTCCCCGAGGCTTAGCGCACACGCCCCGACTCGTGCTCGAAGCCGCTTATCCGCTCTGAAGCACCACCGGGAGCGTCGAGGTGACGATTCAGCTCTGGCACCACGGCAACGTTCTTGACATAACGATTGTCGTTACTTACGATCATCGATAATAACGATAGTCGATAAGCGAGGCCCCGGATGTCCGCATCTACCCTCAAGCCCCCCAAGCCGCGCAGCCGGCTGGGGCGATTCGCCACCCTGCAACGACTCGCCACCGTGCTCACCTGGGTGTTCTGGATCGACGCCGTGGGCACCGCGCTCGAGCTGCTACTTGCCCTGACCCGCAGCGGAGCCGCGGGCGTGGGCTTCCAGGTCCCGAACTCCCAGCCCCTTGCGAAGCTCTGCCTGGCCACCGGGCCAGCGCTGCTGCAGCACGCCGGCAGCGGGCTCAGCCATCCCGGCCTGGCCCCGGGCGTGCACGCCACCTGGAACACCGCGTTCTTGTGCAGCGCCCATCCCACCGCCGGGCAGGCCCTGGCCTTCACCGTCACCCTGCTGCCCCTTGACCTGTTCCAGCGTCGGCGCGCTCTACCTGGTGATGCGGCTGGCCCGCGCCGCCGCCCGCGACGGCATCTACACCGCCCAGGCCGCCCGGCTGGTGCTGCTCCTGGGCTGGTGGCTGCTGGCCGGCGGGCTGGTGGCCACCGTGGCCGAAGCGTTCGCCCGGGTGAACCTGCTGGCCCAGCTGGTCACCTGGCACGTCGACTGGGGTCAGTGGCCCGCGGCCTGGTCCTGGTCGTGGCCGGTCGCCCTGTTCGGCCTGGGCCTGATCATCTTCGCCCGCATCATGCGGGTCAGCGCCGGGATGCGCGCCGATCTCGAGGGGACGGTGTAGTGCCGCCCGCGGTCCCGGATGACCACGCCATCGCCATCCACCTCGACAAGCTCCTGGCCGACCGGGGCATGACCCTGACCGAGCTATCCGAGCGGGTCGGCGTCAGCGTGGTCAACTTGTCCATCCTGAAGAACGGCCACGCCCGGGCGATCCGGTTCAGCACCTTGACCCGGCTCTGCCAGGCGCTTGACTGCCAGCCCGGCGACCTGCTCAGCCATAACGGCGCCGGCAGCCAGGCCGGGCAGCCAACCCCGAACAGCTGACACAGGCCCCGCAAGTTTGGGCAGGGTGCCACACCCATTGGTTTGAAAACAGGCTCGCACCCGTTGGCCTAGAAGGCGTGCCCGAAGGTGGGGCCGCCGCCGGCCCCGATGATCTGCACCTTGGCGCTCTGCGCGCTGGCCGGCGGGTCGATCGCCGCGTACTCGAAGGTCCAGTTTGCGTACACCGCGTGGTAGCCGATCTCGCTGGGGGAGGCGAGCAGCGAGACGAAGTTGGCCGGCACCGGGATCGGCGACCCGCTCGCCAGGCCGTAGTGCGCGGTGGTCGTCTGCAGGTACATCGCGTACACCACCAGGGCGCCGCCGTCGGTCGTGCGCAGCTCGAACTCGGGGAAGTTGGAGCCCTGCAGCAGCCACTGGTAGGACAGGCCCTTGGCCGTCGTCGCCTGCGACTGCGCGTTCTGCGTCGCGTACAGTCCCGTCGTCTGCGGGCCGCTGCTGATCACCGCCGCGGCCGGGCTGGTCGGGCCCTCGTCGACCACGGCGGCCTGGGTCGGCCCCACCACGTCGGGCCGCAGCAGCAGGTCCAACGCGGTCGTGCGCAACGCGGTGGCGTACCCGTCCTTGTCCAAGGCGATGGCCGGCAGCGGCTGATCGAGTTCGGCCGCCCCGTCCAGGGTCCAGGACGCGCCCGCCTTGGGCCGCTCGAACACCATGAGCGTGTTGACGGTGGCCCCGGGATGACCGCTGACCAGGGTCGTCCGCGGCACGGCGACCATGAACCACTGCGGGTACCCGGCCTCCGCCGGGACGTAGAAGACCGGCGGGCCGTACTGGTACCTCGGGACCGGCGTGCCCTGCGCTTCCAGCGCCGTGTACTGGGTGTGCACCAGCGCCCACTGCTCGAACGCGACGTCGGACTGGCCCTGCGCCTGATTTCCCTGCGCCGCGGCCGCGTCGCTGACCGTGAGATAGTCGTGGTAGGCGGCCTGAGCCTCGGCGATGGTGAGGTCGTGGGCGGTGGTGGTGCTCGCGCTCTCCGGCGCCGCCGTCGGCGCGCAGCCCGCCGCGGCCAGCATGGTCACGCCCGCCAGCACCGCCGCCGCGAGGATCCCCCTTCGCACTGTCACGCTAAGGCAGAATACAGTACCTTCCCCCCTCGCCGCCGGGCCGCTCTGCTGGCCTCGCTCGCCTCCTGGGCCTCCGCATATAGCTCGCGCACCTCTTCCGTGCACGGCGGGCTCCCGCCCCCCGTTCCCCCTGGCCCATCCCCCTTCACTGGCGCCTCCTTCCCTCGTCGCTCCTTGGTCGCTCCTCGGTCCAGTCGGCGCCGGCGCCCTTTGGCTCGCGGGGGAGTCCGGGGCTGCGCTGTTGTCCCTTTTCCTCGGTTAGGCTTGCCGACATGGCAGGTACCGATCCCGCCGACGAGATCGCGGCACTGACGTCGACGCTGGACAGCATCGAGGCGGTGCTCGATCCCGGCGCCATGCAGACGGAGGCGGATGGCCTGCGTGAGCAGGCCGCCGATCCCGATCTGTGGGCCGACCCGGATCGCGGCCAGAAGGTACACCGGCGGCTGTCATACCTGGACGCCGAGCTCACCCGGCTGGCCAACCTGCGGCAGGGGCTCGACGACACCGCGACCCTGTTCGAGCTGGCCGAGGGCGAGGATGACGAGCCCACCCGCCAGGAGGCGGCCCGCGAGCTCGCCGCGCTGCGCACCGAGATCGACCAGCTCGAGGTGCGCACCCTGCTCAGCGGCGAATACGACGCCCGGGAGGCCCTGATCTCGATCAACGCGCAGGCCGGCGGCGCGGACGCGGCCGACTTCGCGGAGAACCTGATGCGGATGTACCTGCGCTGGGCGGAGCGCCACAAGTACCCCACCGAGGTATACGACACGTCGTACGCCGAGGAGGCCGGGATCAAGTCGACCACGTTCGCGATCAACGCGCCCTACGCCTACGGGACGCTGCGCGGCGAGCACGGCACGCACCGGATGGTCCGCATCTCCAAGTACGACAACCAGGGCCGCAGGCAGACCTCGTTCGCCGGGGTCGACGTGATGCCGGTGGTGGAGCAGACCGATCACATCGAGATCCCCGAGGACGAGATCCGGGTCGACGTGTTCCGTTCCAGCGGGCCCGGCGGCCAGGGCGTCAACACCACGGACTCGGCGGTCCGCATCACCCACCTGCCCACCGGGATCGTGGTGTCCTGCCAGAACGAGCGCAGCCAGATCCAGAACCGGGCCTCGGCCATGGCCGTCCTGCAGGCCAAGCTGCTCGAGCGGCGGCGGCAGGAAGAGGCGGAGCAGATGGCCGCGCTGCGCGGCGACGGCGGCCGTGCCTGGGGGACCCAGATCCGCAACTACGTGCTCTATCCGTACCAGAACGTCAAGGACGTGCGCACCGGCAAGGAGACCGGCAACGCCGTGGCCGTCCTGGACGGCGAGATCGACGACTTCATCGACGCCGAGATCCGCTGGCTGCGCCAGAACGGCCGATAATCGCGCGATCGCGCCGTCCGCGGGGGCCGACGGCCCCCCGGCGGCGCGATACTACGGTCGGTACCTCAGCAGGTCTACGGGGGGTTCCAGGGGGGTCGTCCCCCCTGGACTAGCACAGTCCCCCCTGGGCTTATCTGTGCAGCTGCGTGGCGACCAGGAGGAGCAGCGTCAGCACCAAGATGATCCCGATGATCAGTTGCGGGCTGCCCATGGGGTGGTGGTGGACGTGCTGCCGCGCGGCGCGGCACGCGGGACAGCGACCCTCGATCACTGGTCCCGCGCACTGAGCGCAGATCAGGTGTTCGCAGCTCATCGGAACCCCTTCCGGCTGCCCGCACCCAGGCACTTGCGTGGATGTACGGCCTTAGCTGCCAGTTTCACTCTAGACTGTTCCCTGGCCCAACCCAGGTTACCCGCATGTCGCCCAAGTTGGCGGCGGCAACCGCGGTTCGCAACCCACCTACCAGTGATGGTCCCGTGATCAACTTCGATAACGTCACCAAGGCCTACCCGAACCAGAGCCGACCCGCCCTGGAGAACGTGAACATATCGGTGGCCAAGGGGGAGTTCGTTTTCCTCGTCGGACCGTCAGGATCGGGAAAGTCGACCTTCCTGCGCCTGGTCCTGAAGGAGGAGCGGCCGTCAGAGGGCAGGATCCACGTCGCGGGCCGGGATCTCGCGCGGCTCACCAACTGGAAGGTGCCGTACCTGCGGCGCCGCATCGGCTGCGTGTTCCAGGACTTCCGGCTGCTCCCGAACAAGAACGTCTACCAGAATGTCGCATTCGCCCTGGAGGTCATCGGCAAGAACCGGCGTTTCATCCGCAAGGTCGTCCCCGAGGTCATCGACCTGGTCGGTCTCGAAGGCAAGCATGAGCGCATGCCCGACGAGCTGTCCGGCGGGGAGCAGCAGCGGGTAGCGATGGCGCGTGCGTTCGTCAACCGGCCGATGATCCTGCTCGCCGACGAGCCGACCGGGAACATCGACCCGGCGACGTCGATCGGCATCATGAAGGTGCTTGACCGGATCAACAGGACAGGGACGACCGTGGTGATGGCCACGCACGACGCGGCCATCGTCGACTCCATGCGCAAGCGGGTCATCGAGCTGGAATACGGCAAGGTCGTCCGGGACCAGTCACGCGGGGTGTACGGCCAGGCGTACTGACCTGTTATCGCCGCGCGTCGCCATGTCGTGGCGTCGCCTAGGACTGCAAGGGATCAGCCAGCATGCGTTCACAGTTCGTCTTCCAGGAGATCTGGATCGGGCTGCGCCGGAATCTCACCATGACGATGGCGCTCATCGTGGTCGTGGCCATCAGCCTGTCCCTGCTCGGCACGGGTCTGCTGTTCGTCAAGCAGGTGGACAGGACGCGGACCTACTGGCAGGGCAAGGTCGAGCTGTCGATCTACCTGTGCGTCAAGACGAGCCCGGAACCGCAGTGCCAGCAGAACGGGCCCGCCACCGACGCCGACCGGGCCCAGCTGCACCAACTGCTGGTCTCCATGCCGCAGGTCCAGGCCGTGTACTACGTGACCCAGCAGCAGGCCTACACCGAGTTCAGGCAGTACTTCTCGAACGAGCCCGCCCTCGTCCAGGACACCCAGCAGGGCGACATCCCGGACTCGTTCGAGGTGAAGCTGCGCAATCCCGAGGCCGACTACAACATCGTCGCGAGCGCGGTCACCGGTGCCCAGGGGGTGGAAACCGTCGTCGACGAGATGACGATCCTGGACAAGTTCTACCGGCTGCTCGACGGCGCCAGGAACGCGGTTGTCATCATCGCCCTGATCCTGATCGTGGCGGCGATCCTGCTGGTGGCCAACACGATCAGGCTGTCGGCGTTCAACCGCCGCAGGGAAACCTCGATCATGCGCCTGGTCGGCGCGTCGAACTTCTACATCCAGCTGCCGTTCCTCCTGGAGGGAGCGATCGCCGGGCTGATCGGCTGGGCCATCGCCGCCGGGCTCCTGGTGGCCGTCAAGTCGCTGATGCTGGATAGCCTGGAGCAGTACTTCTCCTTCAACGTGGGCCTGTCCGTCGGCGACCTGATCGAGGTCATCGTGTTCTCGATGATCGTCGGCGTGCTGCTGTGCGGTGTGACATCATTCCTGACGCTGCGCCGCTACCTGCGGATCTGAGAGGTTCACAGGGGATGGCAGGCGTGATGACAGGAGGGACGTGGCTCGGGAACAGGGGCGGAAGGTCATCGCCCGGAACCGGCGTGCGTTTCACGAGTACCACATCGAGGACACCTACGAGGCGGGCCTGGTCCTGACCGGCACCGAGGTGAAGTCGCTGCGGGCCGGCCGCGCGTCCCTCACGGACGGCTTCGCGGAGATCACCGACGGCGAGGTGTGGCTGCACAACGTGCATATCCCCGAGTACACCCAGGGCACCTGGACCAATCACACCCCGCGCCGGATCCGCAAGCTCCTGCTGCACCGCCAGGAGATCGAGCGCCTGGCCAGCAAGACCGCCGAGCAGGGCCTGACCCTGGTCCCGCTGTCGCTTTACTTCAAAGATGGAAACGCCAAGGTTGAGTTGGCGCTCGCCAGGGGTAAGCGGACCTACGATAAACGTCAGGACCTAGCACGACGTGACGCAGCCAGAGAGATTGACCGCGCGCTGAAACGGCGAAGGTGACGGGCAGGCGGATCGTGTCCTTTTCTGCGAGCGAGCGCGGCGGCCACGCGAGGCCGCGAGGCCCGGTCGCGCCCTCCGATCGCGCCCCCGCTCCCCCCCACGGCGCTGCCGTGCCCCCCGACCACGACACCGTCCCGCCCGACCTCGTCTGTCCCGCCCGACCTCGCCGCTGTCCCGCCCGACCTTGCCGCGGTGCGGCCTGACCTTGGCGCTATCCCGCCCGACCTCGGCGCGGTGCGGCCCGATCTCGGCGCTATCCCGCCCGACCCCCGCGCCGTGCCCCCCGACCGCGGCACCGTCCCGCCCGACCTCGCCGCTGTCCCGCCCGACCTTGCCGCTATCCCGCCCGACCTTGCCGCTGTCCCGCTCGACCTTGGTGCCGTGCCGCCCGACCTCGGCGCCGTGCCCGCCGGCCTTGGTACCGCGCGCGCCGTGCCCCCGGCCGCCACCCGGCCTGGCCGGCCTGCCCCGGCGCGCCACGGGTCCGGCCGCCCGCCCTCCCCGCGCCGCCGGTCCGCCCCGCCCAGCCGGCAGACCAAACGCGCCAAGCTCGCCGCGCTGGCCGTCGTGGCGGTCGGCGTGCTGGTCATCGGCCTGGCCGCGGGCTTCGGCTCGGAACTGTCTGCCGAGCCCACCGCTCAGGCGTTCCTGTTCGACTGGCAGCAGCAGCGGTACGACGCCGCAGGGTCGCTGACCACGGCCTCGCCGGGCACGGTGGCCGCCGCCCTGCAAGGTGCCTTCGCCCAGCTCGACGCCACTCAGATGTTCCTCACCATGAGCTCGATCAGCCAGCACGGCAACACCGCGGAAGCCTCGTTCACGGTCTCGGTCGATCTCGCCCAGCAGGGGAGGGTCTGGTCCTACAAGGGCCAGTTCGGGCTGCGCCGGGTCGGCGATGGCTGGAAGGTGCAGTGGGCGCCCAGCGTCGTGTACCCGAGCCTGGCCCATAGCGAGCGGCTGGCCGTGCTGACTCAGTTCCCGAGTCGGGCCGCCGTGCTCGACTCCGCGGGCCAGCCGCTGGAGGTCCCGAGCACGGTGTACGTGGTCGGCGTGTGGCCCAACCGCCTGGCCAACCCGCTGGCCACGGCCCAGACCTTCGCCAACGCGACCCAGTTGGAAACCGGGCAGGTGCTCGGTCAGATCAACGCCGCCCCGCCCAACCAGTTCTTCACGCTCGCCTCTCTCGATCCCGCGACCTACGCCAGCCTGCGGTCCAAGCTGCGCGGCGTGCCCGGCCTTGTGGTTCAGCAGGAACGGCAGCGGTTGTTCCAGGCCGAAGCCAGCGGGCTGGTCGGCGGCGTCGGCGGCGAGGTCAGCTCGGCCCTGCGCGCCGACGGCGCGCTCTACCTGCCCGGGACCACGGTCGGGCTGTCCGGGCTGGAACAGAGGTATCAGCGTGAGCTCCTCGGCACCCCGACCACCGAGGTCGTGACCGTGAACCAGGCCGGCGCGACGGTCAGCGTGCTCGCGCAGTGGCCGGGCGCGGCCGGCACCCCAGTGCGGACCACGATCGACTCCAAGGTGCAGGGGGCCGCGCTGGCCGCACTGGACGGTGGTTCGGCGTCCGGTGAGATCGTCGCGGTGCAGGCGTCGACCGGGCAGGTCCTGGCCGTGGCGCAGCGCCGGATGTCCGGCCCGCTGGCCGCGGCGGGCGCGCTCAACGCGAAGCTGACGCCGGGGACGGCGTTCACGATCGTGTCCGCCGCCGCGCTGCTCGGGGGCGGGCTCCTCAAGGAGTACACGCCGATCTTGTGCGAGAACTCGTTCACCGTCGGCGGCCAGACCTTCACCAGCGAAGGAACCGCCGCGCCCAAGCCGTTCAGCGACGACTTCGCCAACGGCTGCGGCACCGCCTTCGTGGGACTGTCCGAACGGCTCAACCCCAGCCAGTTCGCCCAGGTGGTCAGGGACTTCGGGATCGGCGCCGACTGGTCCTCGCTGCCGGTGCCCGCCTTCTCCGGGTCGGTTCCGTTGACGGCGGCCCCGGCCGACTTCGCCGCCGAGACGATCGGCCAGGGGAGCGTTCGGATGAGCCCGTTGTCCATGGCCATGGTCGCCGCGGCCGTGGACACCGGCAGCTGGCACACCCCGGAGTTCACCGAGAACGCGCCCGATCCGGCCGGGACCGCGCTGACCGCGAGCACCATGTCCGCGGTGCGCAACCTCATGCGCGGCACGGTCCGCTCGGGCGCCGCCCACGCGGCCAGCGTGCCCGGCGCCCCGGTGTACGGGCAGGTCGGCCTGGTCCACACCGGATCGGGCTGGCTGAGCTGGTTCGTCGGCTTCCGCGGCGACATCGCCTTCACCGTCATCGAGTCCGGCAAGACATCGCAGCTCTCCGCCGCCGCCCTAGCCGGCGCCTTCCTCTCCGCCCTCCGCAGCTGACTTCCCTCGGCCCTCCGCTGCCGAGTTCCTTCAGCCTTTCGCTACTGAGCTTCCCTCGCCCCTCCAGGCCGATTCCCCTCCGCACTCTGCAGCCTGGTACCTGGCTGCGGCCGCGCCCCGCACCATCGACTACCGTGGGTTATGAAGATGTAACCAAAAGTTGCTCAGAGTAGGCAACCCCAGAGGTGCCTGCTGGCGTCCTTAAGGGTGACTGGGGTTCGCTCGGGGGGTTGCGGCCCAGTCAACGTGAAAGGTCCGGGTCTCATCTCGGGGGAGACCCGGCCAGTGACCGGCTCCGACCCTGCCGGTCGGCCCCTGCGGGCGCGTTTCGGCCACCGCCAGCGCCCGCAGGGGCGACACCTTTTGGCTCTTGTTTCCCCCGCGCCCATCGAGCGGGGCCTGTGGGCCCAGGAAAATCCGAGCTGCTCCATACACCCGAGCGAATACTGGTGCATCAGAGCACCAATGAGACACGTACCGCGACGGGACGGGAATGTGAGTTGGCGCGCGCGGGTTGTACGTGTACGGTCGAGTACGGCAGCGTGGTGCAGCCGTGCTGACCAGACAACTCAATAGGGGGTGATCGGTTTCGACTTCGGTGGTCGAACCAGGGGAAGCGGGCCGAGGGTTGCGGTTGTGACCTCGTAAATCCTGTGACCGTAAACCAATAAGTGCCAACTCAACGCGCACTGACTTCGCTCTCGCCGCTTAAGGCGAGTTAGAAGTCTGTCAGCCCGGGGACGCCTCCGACCCGGTGCCTGGCATCAGCTAGGAGGATCCACCGCCTGACGCGGCCGCGGGGCCAGGCGGGACAACAGACAGCGGCTGAGCCCGTCGGCGACTTGCTTGCGTGATCGCCGGGGCTGAGAAAAGCACAGCTAGCTGCGCCCGGAGAAGCCCTGGTGAGGTACTGAAGGACGCGGGTTCGATTCCCGCCACCTCCACAAATCGGATGGGGATGCCAACCAGATCTCCGCGACGCGTAACGCTGCGCTGGCACAGTTCGGATCACCGGCGAGCAGTCCCGGTGCTCTCCGCGGTGCAGACCGCGGCGGCGGCCCACCCGCAGATCTAGATCGCGGAGACCGGCGACGCCAGCATCAATACGGCGATCGACGACACCGTGCTGCGCGACCTACACCGGGCCGAACTGCTGTCGTTCCTGATCGCGCTGGTGGGCTGGCCACGATCTCGATCCTGGCCGCCATCACCTCCCCGCCTGTCCGGTGTCACCGTGCAGGCCACCTCGGTCGTACTGCTGATCGGCCTGGCCGTGGGCATCGACTACTCGATGATGTTCTAGGTCAAGTGCCAGTGCGAGGAACGCGCCCAGGCAAGCCGTTTCTCAAGGCGATCGAGGTGGGCCGCCGGCGCCTCGTGCCGCCTGGTGCTGATCTCCAGGCTGAGCGTACTGCAGGCCATATCCAGCATGTTCCTGACCGCCAGCAAGATCTTCTCCAGGATCGGGCAGGCCACAATGCTGATCGTGTCCGTGGCGGTCATCGGGTTGCTGACAATGCTGTCGGACCTGCTCGTCGACCGGACGGACCGGGGGCAGGTGCCGCTGGTCAGCAGGCACGTTCGAGCTGGACCTGGACAGGCGTTTGGACTACGAGCGTGGCGCGGGTCGGCCCGCGGGTCCCCGGGGCCTGTCAGCTCCCTTACCCCAGCCCGGGTATCCAGGTGACGACCCTTTGATGTTGACGCTTTCCCCTGAGGCAGCGCGGAGCTGATCTTGGTGTTCCCCGAAGTGACCATGAGGGAGGGCCGGGGTATTCACCAGCTGGTGATGACGCTCCTCCAGGTGCTGTTAGCTAGGTCACCGCACTTGTCGGCTTGCTCGATGGCTTTGCCGAGGTAGGTAGCGGCGCGGGCCCACCAACTCCGGTGGCTGTGAGGGCCCAGCGCGAGGCGCAGCGTCCCTTCGGGTGGGTCCTGCGCAGATCGTGGCAGTTCGATCACTTGGTAGGCCCGGACACTGCGGGCGTTGACGGACCTCAGCCGGGCAAGGGCTTCCTCGCGCCATGGCTCACGGTCGCCGTCGCGGTAGGAGGGGGCCAGGAGGTGTGGCGCGATATGCGGGCGGAGGATCTTGTGCGCGATGGGCAGGGCGGTCAGCGCGATGTTGTCCAGGTCCTTGCCCTGCTCCGGCGGGACGACTAGGAAGGTGAGGGTGACGGGCACCAGGAGGGAACTGAACAGCGGCCAGCGCGATCGGAACTCCTCCAGCCGGTCCGCGATCAGCCGGGCGAAGTCCTCCGATTCCCCCGCCGCCCGTGGTAGTGCGGGCAGCGGCAGCGTAAACGGGTCCGATAGGAGCAGGTTGCGCCTGGTCGCCTGCAGCTCCTCGAAGATCGCGGCCGGCTGCCCGGACGAGTCGGCTCTGGCCTGCCCTTCCAGGTACATGCTCAGGCCCGAGATGAGGATCGCGTCGGTGCTCGTGAGGATCGCCTTCTGCAGATCCGTGATGTCGTGGAAGCGGAACGCGTCCGCCAGATACTGCTCTAGCGGGGTGAGGTCCGAGCCGGGCTTGGCTAGCCAGTCCGAATCGGGGTCGTCAGGCAGATCGGGCGACAGGAACAGGGAGTCGTGCTCGTCGTGGTGTACGTGGTCAAGGCGCCCGGCCATGCACAGGTCATCGATCACGTCCCGGGCGCGCCGGGCGACGATGGAAACGGACCCCGTGCGCCCGTTCTCGCCGCTGTCCTGTTGCCGGCTCTGATCCATGTCGGCATAGAGGAACTTGACCTGCCGGTCGTCGTGGTAAAGGACGCTGCGGCGGCGCGGCCGCTCGCAGCCCGGCAGCGCCGCACCAAGGATGTCCAGGGTGTGCTTGGCTGCCCGGTGGATGCCCGGCGGGTTTCTCTGGACGGCCCGGAAGTGCAGGTCCAGGGCGACGGGCCCGGTCATCGGGTACCGGCCGTAGCGCTCCATCTGGTCCATTACCTGCCGTTGGAATTCAGGTGCGGACCGCTTGCCTGCAGGGCCCTTACCCGCGGGCTCGACGTCAGCGTGCATTCTGAGCGTGCACAGCTCATGGCTACGCCACCAGAGTATCCAGAATTCGTCCGGGACATCCCAGGACTGACCAAGACGCATCGTCATCCTTCCGCCCGGCGAACGATATCGTGGGATTCTGCAGAGCTACGACCGCACCGGCCAGACCGACCAGGTGGTGGCCCCACGGCATCAAGACCACCGCCGGAGTGGTCACCGCCGCGGCCGTCGTCATGGACTTCGTCTTCGGCACGTTCGCTACCCCGTCGATAGTCTCGCTCAAGGAGATGGGCATTGGGCTTGCCGTCGCCGTGCTGCTCAACGTGACGGTCGTCAGGGCGCTGCTGCTGTCGGCCACGATGAAGCTGGTTGGCAGGCACACACTGTCGGCGGCAGGGTGCCGGTTGCCCCGCTGAGTAGCTGAACCAGGCGTTATCGGTGCGGCGCAGTCCAGGGTTACGCCCCCGAACCCCGCCTGGCTCAGGCTCCCTTCGAACGGGGCAATTATCGGCTGTCGTGTGGCCGTAGGAACCGTCCGACCTTGCCCTCTATCGCCCCGCACCATCTCCTCGGGTGTGGAGGCGCGCAACGGGATGATCCAGGCTTCGTGCCACTCACGGGTTCGGTCCACATTGTTGGAGGTGTCCGAAACCGTTCCTATTGAGCGAGCAGGGGTGGTCCTGTGTCGCCGGCGGCCCCGGACGGTCCTGGGTCGCCTGGTCGGGCAGGCGGTCCGGTTGGCTGTCGCGGTCTTCCGCCACTTTGGGGCTGCCGCTGGGCCTTGCGGGGCCTGCCGTTCCTGATCGCGTGCCTGGCCACGGGCGCTCGGGGGGTAGCTCTCCGGCGGCTGGTCCGCTGGCCGTCGCCGGTCACACCTGCCCTTCGCCGCGCCCGGTGGCCGAGCGCACGTCTGCCGATCACCACGGCGGCCGCGTGGTGGCCGCTGGCGGGGACCGGGTAAGAATGGTCTTGCAACGGGGTGAGCCAGTGCTCGCGGCCCCAGCGGGAGGTGTAGGCGGGGTCGACGACGATCACCGCCAGCCCGGCGTTGGAGGTCATCTGGACCAGGCGGTCCCGGAACTTCCCGGCGGGGATGCCGGAGACCAGCCGCTGGAAGGCCCGGCCACGCCGGCCGCGTCAGGGCCGGCTGCCTGCCCGCTCCCGGCCCTGCTCGCGGGCATCAGCGAAGTCCAGGTCCTCGATCACGACCGCCCGGCAGCCGAGCCGGCGGGCGAGCCCGGTCAGGGAGCCGATGGCGGCGCGGAGCCGCCCGTCACGGGTGGCGGACGGCAGCCCGGCCAGGTCAACCGGGATCGTCAGGGGCGGCCCGGCCGGGTTCCCGTCCGGGGTGATCGCCGACGCGGCGAGGTGGCCGTGGTTCACATCGACCGCCAGCACCAGGTGCTGCCGCAGCCGGTCCAGCGGTGCCGGGGCCGCGGGCGCGGCCGTCCACGACGCGTCGATGTACCACCGGCCGCGTGCCGGATCGTGGCTGATGTCGTAGCAGACCGCGCCGCTGCCCGCCTGGGCGGCGACCTCATCACCCCGGTAGGAGAACCCGACCGGGGCCGACAGCCGGTACCGGCCGTGCGGCCGGTTCGCCAGGTGCGCCAACGGGACGGGCAGCTTGACCTCCAGCCAGCCCTGGTCAGGGTGCCAGCGGATCGTCTCGTTGCCCCACGCCTTGTCTTTCTCTCCGTCGGCGGTCAAGAACAACCGGGCCGACTCCCACTCCCGCCGCCACGCCTCGGCCAGGTCGGCTTGGGTGAAGCCGCCGCGCTTGCGCAGCAGCGCCTTGCCGCCCCGCACCACCGACACCGTTCCCGCCTCCAGCCGCCGGTCCACCCGGGCGAGCCTGGCCCGCAGCACCTGCAGCCGGACCGACTTGGCGTGCCGCTCGGCCGCGGTGGCGTACCCGCGCACCCGGCCCGCCTGCCCGCCGGCCGGGACCGCCAGCCGCGCCTGGATCCGCCGGATGCGGGCCTGCAGGCTGCTCCTCTCGGCGCGCAGGTTCCGCCCGGCCAGCCGCACCTGGTCCTCGCTGATGCGGGTGATCGCCCCGGCCCACCGCGACGATGACTGCGCCGTCAGCGCCTTCTTCCGCCGGGCCCGCGATCCGGCCCGGCCCCGCGCGTCCAGCCGCCCCTCCGCGCACCGGGCAGCCAGGTCCCGCCCGGCCAGCGACCCCAGGTGCCTGCCTACCGCCCACAGCACCGCCTCATCCCACGCAGACACACGCAGCCGGGTACGCACCCGCGCCCCGGCCGGGGCGGCCGCCACGAACGGGCCGGCGATCCGGCGCAGCCCGCTCACCCGGCACCCCCGCACCAGGCGCTCCCCGCCCTCAGCACAGCCCGCGAGCCGGTGCCCCGCCGGGCGCACCCGACAGCCCTCAGCGCTCCGTTCCGCGGCGGGCGGCGCCCGTAAAGGCCGGCGCAGAACCACATCAGAACCACGTCAGCATCTCGACCATGTCTGGTACAAGGTCGCCGGTCACCTCGCTGCCGTCCACCATGACCAGGCGGCGGCCATGGGCGGCGCGGGCAGCCCCGCCCAGCCCGGTAGTCATCGGTCTCAGCCGGTCGCGGTGCTCCACCATGACCACGCTGGCCGCCGCGTCGGCCAGCAGCCGACACACCCTGGCCCTGCTGCCGTTCATCCCGGACCCAACCTCGGCCTCCACCCTGACCACGGGCAGGCCAGCCTGCGCCGCCCATGCCGACAGGTGTGGCGACCTCGCGGTCCAGGCCGACCTTCTGATCATGACAGGGAAACCCGCGCGTACAGGGCGGCCCTGTCTTGCGGGACGTGGCGGCGGCCGTCTCGGAGATACCAGGATCAGCCGGTCGGCTTTCCGCGCCGGAACGGGTAGCGTGCCCTCCCCCAGTACCAGCGGTACGCGTCGTTACGTGGATGCCCCGCGCGTGCGCCCACCCCGTCAAGTTCACAGTACAAGCCTACTATCTAGAACGTGTGTTTGCTATCTAGAACACGCCGAACAGGTCAACTGTCATAAGTCCCGTATAAGACCCGTCCGGGGTATGCAAGTAGCCGGAGTACGCTGACCTGTCCCGGTGTCGATCTATGGCGTCGACCACCGATCCGCCCAGCAGCGATCCGGCGATCAGCGGGAACAGCTGGGCCAGCGATACCAGTCCGACGTCGAGGGATGAGTGGGTCAGTTGGTACACCTGATACGGCACCGCGACCGTGGTCAGCTGGGTGCCGAACACCGAGATCAGCTGGCCGAGAACCAGGCAGCGCAGGTCACGGGACCGGCGCACGGGCGTCAGGTCGATGAGCAGCCGCCGCGCGCCTCGGCCTCGCCGCACGGTACGACCGCTCACCTACGCTTCCTCCCCGACCCCGAAACCTCAAGCCCCGAACCGACCCCGAAACCTCAAGCCCCGAACCCGGACCCTCAAACCCCGGACCCCAGACCCTCAAACCCCGGACCCCAGACCCTCAAACCCCGGGACCCCGGACCCTCAAACCGCGGACCCCAGACCGTCAGACCCCGGACCCGGACCCCGGACCCTCAAACCGGACCCTGGGACCCCGGATCCCGAAACCTCGGACCCGGCGACGCGCCGGCTCAAGACGCACGCAATCGGTGAACGGCTGGCGAAAAGGCCGCTGCGCGCGCCATGACGACGGCCAGCATGGCCGATCATTACCATTCTGCTTCGGAACACGGGATAATAGGGCGACGGATAGAAACGATTGTGGCTGCCGGTTCCGCCGCAGGCGCCTCGGATTGTGGCGTACCCAGGGCCTGGGAGGGCACGCTGCCAAACTGAGCTGGGCCAAACTGAGCTGGCGTACCCGAGCTGGCAAAGTGAGCTGGGCAGGGCCATACCGGGCGCGGTGCGTGGAGCGCGGAGGAAGGGGATGGGAGAATGGCGGCGATGAAGCCGCGGACGGGCGACGGTCCGCTTGAGGTCACCAAGGAGGGCCGCGGCATCGTCATGCGGGTCCCGCTTGAAGGCGGCGGCCGACTCGTTGTTGAGCTGACGGCGGACGAGGCAGCTAAGCTTGGTGACGCCTTGAAGTCCGTGGTCGGGTTACCCGTTTCCCCTAGTCGCCCTTTTTGAGCGCGGCGAGCAGGCCATAGCCCAGCGGCAGGAGCACGGGGACCAGGCGGTCGTCGCTCCGCACCTGGGCCGCGAGCTCGGCTGAGCCTTCGCGGCCTTCGGCCCAATCAGCGTCCTCGGGGCCTTCGGCCCAATCAGCGCCTTCGGGAAAGCCGGCTCCGGAGGGACCGCCGGAGGCGTCGAGACCAGTTCCCGCCAGCAAGGCGTTATTGAAAGCCACCACGCCGCCGGGCCGCAACAGCCGCAGTGCGGCGGTCAGGTAATCCGGATAGTCCCGCACATCGGCATCGCAAAAAACCATGTCGTAGGCGCCATCGGAGAGCCGCGGCAGCACGTCGAGCGCACGGCCGAGGATAAGGCGGCATTGGTTTTGCGCGAAGCCGGCCTCGGTGAACGCTTTGCGCGCCATTCGGTGGTATTCGGGCTCGGTATCGACGCTGGTGAGCGTGGAGCCCGGGCGCATTCCGCGCAGCAGCCAGATGCCGGAACTGCCGCAGCCGGTGCCGATCTCCACGGCGGTCCTTGCGCCCACCGCGCAGGCCAGGAAGCGCAGCGTGGCGCCCACCTCCGGAAGCACAGGCTCGGTGCCTCCCAGGTCGGCCGCGTTCGCCCGGGCGGCCAGCAGCGGCTCGTCCTCGGGAACGTAATCGGCATAGGCAAGTGGCCCCACCCGCAGCAGCTTAGCGCGCCAGAGGCGCAGGCCCGGGAACTCTCCCGGATCCAGGGCCGTTACCTAGTCGATACCGGCCCGGGGTTCGGCCATGGTCTGGCCGCCAGCCGGAACCCCGGGGACCAACACCCCGAAACTGGCGCAACGGAAGAAACCAGGGCACGATGGTGACAGTCGCGGCACTTCGCGACCCGGAGGGCGGATTGTTGGAGGAGGCCAGCCACCTGCCATCCCCGCCGCTGCAGCCTGCCCAGCCCGAGTGGAACCTCCCGACCTGGGAGGATATCGTCCGCGCGCATTCGGGTCGGGTCTACCGGCTCGCCTACCGCCTGACCGGCAATCCGCATGACGCGGAAGACCTGACCCAGGAGGTCTTCGTCCGGGTGTTCAGGTCGCTGTCCAGCTATACGCCGGGCACGTTCGAAGGCTGGCTGCACCGGATCACCACGAACTTGTTCCTCGACTCGGCCCGGCGCAAGCAGCGGATCAGGTTCGAGGGGCTCGCCGACGACATGGCTCACCGGCTGCCCGGTTCCGAGCCCACGCCCGCCCAGGCCTTCGACGACAGTCACCTGGACGACGACGTCCAGGCCGCGCTGAAGGCGCTGCCGCCGGACTACCGGGCCGCGGTGGTGCTGTGCGACATCGAAGGCTTCTCCTACGAGGAGATCGCCGCGACCCTGGGGGTCAAGCTGGGCACGGTGCGCAGCCGGATCCACCGCGGCCGGGCCCAGCTGCGCGCTTCCCTCGAGCATCGCCGGCCGGCGCACGCCGAGGAGCCGGGCGCGCGGGCCTGGGGCCTGCGCACCAAGAGCCGGCGGCTGAAGCGGGCGGGTGAGTCATGACCCATCTCGGTGACCGGCTCAGCGCCCTGGTCGACGGCGAGCTCGACGGAGCCGAACGCGACCGCGCCCACGCCCACCTGGCCGGCTGCGAGCAGTGCCGGGCCGAGGCCGCCGAGCTGCGCGCGCTGAAGCGGAAGCTGCGCGGGCTCACCGAACGGGCGCCGGCCGAGGCGGACATGACCCGCCGCCTGATCGCCATCACCGGCCCGGGCGGGCCCATGCCGCCGCGCCGCCGGCTGATGCGCCTGGCGCCCGGCCGCCGCCGCCGCCGCCCCGCCGCCCGCGGCACCCGCAGGCCCGGCCTGGTGCGCCGGGTCCGCCGCCGTTACGTGGTGCTCGGCACCGTGTCCCTGGTCGTAGGGCTCGGCACGGCCGCGTTCTCGGCGGGCGGCGGATCGCAGACCGTCCCCGGGCCGCGGATCACCCCGCCCGTGGAGATGTACAGCGTCGAGCACGCCATCACCACCGGCCAGGTCCCGTTCACCGGCCCGTCAGACAAGTCAGTCAAGCCGTCGGCGGTCGCGTCCGACCCCGACGCCACGCAGCCCTGAGGTCGGCGTGTTCGCGCTCAGCTGTCCAGAAGGCCGCCGCCGTGACGTCCGGCCGCCTCTCCTGCTGGCTGCCGCGCTCGCGATGGCGGCGCCGGGTCTGCTCCTCACCGCGTGCAGCGCGCAGGCCGGGAGCGCGTCCCAGGCGACGGCCTCGGCCGCCCGCAGCGCACCGAGCCAGGGAGCGGCCGCAAGCGGCCCGGCAACGCCCGCGCCGCGCGGCTGCTGACGCAGGCGGCTCAGGCCGCGATCCTGACCTCCTACCAGGGTGAGGAGATCGTCTCCCACTGGGGCTCGAGCGGCGCGACCATCGTGGTCTCGGACATCTGGCACGCCAGCGGCGGCCAGACCATCACCCGGACCGTGGCCGCGGGGACGCAGGTCAGCGGCGGGCCCTACCTGTCCGCCGACACCGACGCCCAGTGGCCAGAAGGCGTGCTCGGCGTCACGACGCCGCTGGTCCGCCTGCTCGAGGCGCACTACACCGTGGTGTACGTCGGCTCGGGCGCGGCGGATAACCGGACGGCGCAGATCGTCGACGCCCGGCGGGACGACGGCAGCCTGGCCGCGAGGTTCTGGCTGGACACCACGACCAGATTGCCGCTCGAGCGCGAGGTCTTCGACTCCGCGGCCCACGTGATCAGCGAGGACGTGTTCCTCAACGTCCGGATCACGCCTCAGGGGCCGTCCGCCGCGCCCGTCGGCGGCGTGGCCGTCCCGGCGGGGCCCTGGCCCGACCCGCTCTCGGCGCCGCAGCTCCTGTCCATGCGCGGCCACGGCTGGCTGATCCCGCCCGGCCTTCCCTACGGCCTGTCGCTTTACACCGGCGCCCAGGCCGCGACCAGCACCGGAACCGTGCTCGACCTGGGCTACTCGGACGGCTTGTCGGTGGTCTCGGTGTTCGAGCAACGCGGCAACCTGGCGGCCAAGCTGGCCGGCTGGCAGAAGACCACGGTGGCCGGTCACGTCATCTACGCGGCCGAGCCGGATCAGCGGTCGCTGACCTGGTCCAGCCGCGGCATCGTGTACACGGTGATCGCCGACGCGCCGGCCCAGACGGTGGACGCCGTGGTCGGCGCGCTGCCCCACGACACGCCGCCCGGGTTCTGGAAGCGGATGTCGCGCGGCCTGGCCCGGATGGCGTCGTGGGCCAATCCGTTCCACTGAGCGCTACGAACCATCACCAGACCAGGCCCGTCCACGGGTGCGGTATTACGGTTTAAAGTGGATACGCGAGAGCGTGACACCCAGGCCAGACGAAAGAGCTGAGCGTGTTCGATCTGTCTATCCCCAAGCTGCTGGTTCTGGCGGTGATCGCGCTGATTGTCTTCGGCCCGAACGAGCTGCCGAAGATCGCGTCCCAGGCCGGCCGGGCCCTCCGCGACCTGCGCAAGATCGCCGAAGGCGCCAAGAACGACCTGCGGGAGGGGCTGGGCCCGGAGTTCTCCGACTTCGACATCGAGGACCTGAACCCCAAGCGGTTCGTGCAAAAGCACCTGTTCGACGACATCAACGGGGACTCCGCCGGAGCCACCGCCCCGCCGGGCCGGGCGAACGGCACGCTGCTCGCGCCGGGCGAGCGCCCGCCCTACGACATCGACGCGACCTGAACCCCAGAAAACCCAGGAGCCCTACCGCGGCGTGAGGCCGAGCTGACGCCCGGCCAGGCCGCGACCGCGCGCGCCCAGTTCGTCGGCGATCTTCCGCAGCGCCAGCGCGGCAGGGGAATCAGGCTCGCCGAGCACGAGCGGAACCCCGGCGTCGCCGCCCTCGCGGAGCCGGACGTCCAGCGGCACCTGCCCCAGCAGCGGCACCGGCGCCCCGGTGATCCGGCCGAGCGCGGCCGCGACCGACGCGCCGCCGCCCGATCCGAACACCTCCTGCTGCTCGCCGCAGTGCGGGCAGACCAGGTAGGACATGTTCTCGATGACCCCGGCGATCCGCTGATGGGTCTGCGTCGCGACCGCCCCGGCGCGCTCGGCCACCTCCGAGGCGGCCAGCTGCGGGGTGGTCACCACGAGCAGTTCGGCCGTCGGGAGCATCTGGGCCACGGAGATGGCCACGTCACCGGTCCCCGGGGGCAGGTCGAGCAGCAGCACGTCCAGGTCGCCCCAGTACACGTCGGCCAGGAACTGCTGCAGGGCCCGGTGCAGCATCGGCCCGCGCCACACCACCGGGGTGTTGCCCTTGGTGAACATGCCGATGGAGATGACCTTCACGTCGTGCGCCGACGGCGGCATGATCATGTTCTCGACCGGGGTCGGGCGGCCGGTCACGCCCAGCATCCGCGGCACCGAGTGCCCGTAGATGTCGGCGTCGACCACGCCGGTCCTGTGCCCGGCGGCGGCCAGCGCGGCGGCCAGGTTGACCGTGACCGATGACTTGCCGACGCCGCCCTTGCCGCTGGCGACCGCGTAGACCCTGGTCAGCGACGACGGCTGGGCGAACGGGATCTGCGGCTCGGGCCGCCCGCCGCGCAGCTGGGTCTGCAGGGCCCGCCGCTGCTCGTCGCTCATCACGTCCAGGTCCACCCGCACCGAGGTGACCCCGGGCAGCTTGGCCACCGCGGCGGTGACCTCGCGGGTGATGGTGTCCCGCAGCGGGCAGCCGGCCACGGTCAGCCACACCTGGACGCGTACCACCCCGTCCGCGCCGATCTGGATGTCCTTGACCATGCCGAGCTCGGTGATGGGCCGGTGGATCTCGGGGTCCTGTACGCCGTCGAGCGCCTTGGTTACCTGGTCGGTGGTGGGCGGGTAGGTCATGGCTTCATGCTACGAACCCATCTTCTTTAAAAGCCAATTTTCCCGAACGGAGCATCGTGCGTAAGTCGGTCAACCCGGCTGCGCGCAGGGCAAACGGCTCTATCTTCCCGCTCGCCTCCGGGCCTCCGCATACAGCTTGCGCACCTCTTCCGTGCACGGGGGCTCCCGCCCCCCGTTCCCCTGGCCCATCCCCTTCGCTGGCGCCTCCTTCCCTCGTCGCTCGTTCCTCGCGCCTGGGGTGGGTCGGGGGAAAAGCAGAGTCCAGTCGGCGCCGCGCCCCTTTGGCTCGCGGGAGGCCCCACTCACGAGGCCCCCCGCTCACGGCAAGCCAGCGTCAGAGCGAGAAGAAGTCGGTCACCTCGCCGGTGTTCGGGTTCAGGATGACGGGGAAGAAGTTCGGCCTGGTGTGGAAGTCGAGCACCCCGCCCGACCCGTCGAGGCTGCCCGCGATCCCGTCGAAGGAGCCGTTGCCGATCCGCTGGCCGCGGAGCCAGTTGTCCTCGATGAACTTGACCACGGAGGACTGGTCGGTCAGGTTGTGGCTGACGTAGTTCTCGCGGGTCCATGGCGAGATGACCAGCAGCGGCAGCCGAGGGCCGTAGCCGCAGCGGTCGGGGAAGCTGCCCAGCGTGAGCGCCGCCGAGGAGCACATGGTGGTGTCGGCCGCGGTGTTGGAGCCGTTCACGATCGAGGAGGCCTGGTGGTCGTACCAGCCGTCGGAGTCGTCGTAGGTGACCACGATCGCCGTCGACCGCCAGAACGGGGACTCCTCGATCTGGTTGATGGTGTTGACCAGGAAGTGCTGCTCGTCGATCGGGTCGGAGTAGCCGGCGTGCCCGTCCTGGTACTCCGCCGCCTTCAGGTAGCTGACCGCGGGCAGGTTGTCGACCTTCAGCGCCGCGTAGAAGTCGGACAGGTCGTACTGGTGGTTGGCCTGGTCCGTGTGGCCGATCGCGAACACCGAGCTGGGCGGCAGGTGCTTCGGGTTGGCGGTGGACGCGTAGTACTGGAACGGCTCGTGGTGCGGCGAGTAGTCGGCGATCGTGTTGCCGCCGATGTTCGTGTGGGTGGCGCCGCAGACCGCAAGGCCGGCGGCGTTGGTCGAGGTGGGCGCGAACCCGCCCTGGAACCAGCCCCAGGTGATGTGCCTGGCGTTGAGCAGGTCCCCGATGTTCTGGCCGGTCGCGATCCCGACGGGGTTCGTGCTGGTGTGGCTGCCGTCGGAGCACTGGTCGAAGGCGGGGTCGAGGTCGCCGAAGATGGTACCCAGGCCCGCGCCATTCAGCGCGCTCACGGCCCCGCTCGGCACCTTCGTGTTGTTGTCGGTGGAGCTGACCGCGTAGCTGCCGCCGTCGTAGCCGGAGATGACGTTGAGCGCCCCCGGCGTGGACGGCCCGAAGTTGGTGTTGTAGTTGTTGTCGCTCATCGCGTAGTGCTGCGCGTAGTTCCACAGCCCGGTGACGGTGTTGCCGTCGTAGTAGTCCATGACCTCGTTCGGGAGGGTGCAGCCCGAGCCCTGGGTGTTCTGGACGAACTGGTCCATCTTCCCGTTGTCGAACGCCTTCTGCTCCTGCGTGTAACCGTGGCCCTGATCACACGTGAGCGCCTCGGCGGGCGTCAGGCGCTGCGGGTTGCCCAGATTGGGATTGCTGGTGAGCAGCGCGGGGGTCAGGCCGTTCACGGCGGGAGTGCCCGGCTTGGCGTGGAAGGGGTTCCCGTCGGTGTTGGCCGCGTTCGGGTAGGTCCCGAAGTAGTGGTCGAACGACACGTTCTCCTGGAAGATCACCACCAGGTGCTTGATCGGCGTCGCGGTGTGTGGCGCGAAATACCAGCTGCTCGCTGGGCTCGCCGCCGGGGCGGTCACCGAGCTGGCGCCGGCCGGCGCCGCGCTCGCACTGGCTACCGTGGCCCCGACGGCGAATCCGGCGCCGGTGACGGTCGCGGCGGCGATGGCCGCGTAGTGCCGGACTCGGCTCTTCGGCCGCCTCCCGGCACCGGGGATGGCTGGGCCTTCGCCCATCGTGCCCTCCTGGGTCTGCTGGCTGGACGGCCCGCCGAATCGCAACGGCGTCGGGCGGGCGGCGCCGGTGCGCACGGTCGCGCGCCAGGAGCAAAAGCTGGCATAACGGGATGACACATCAGCACACTCAACCTAACGAGAAGGGAAACGCCCGGTCAACAATCGTCAAGCAGACCCGCCCGCGGCAGCTGGTGACGCTGGACATCGAGCCGCTCCACCTAAGCCTGCCGGGGAAGGTCGTGCAGGTGAACCAGGACGTGAGCCAGTCGCAGACCGCGGTCAGCTATACCGTGATCTGCCAGATCGAGGCGCGCGACATCCAGCTGATGGCGGGCATGACGGTTACCGTAACCCCAGGGCTCCTGACATTGTCGACCGGTGACGCAGTGTCACGAGTCTGGTGACCTGGTTCTTTCTGGTGTTTCCCGACATATCGCTCCATGTCGTCACGCTCGGAGCAGTGAAAATAGATGCAAGGAAATTATGTAAAGCTGATGCACCCTTGAGTCTGTGACCTGGGGAAACGCGGCGCTCGCGGCTCGATCTGAAGCTCTTCGAGTTCTCCACATCACACCAAATTTCACTCCATGTCAGGAGTCCTGAACCCCGCAATGAGCGGTATCTCACATAAAGGGCAAAATAGGATGTATCAAATGCCGTCCTTAACCCAGAATGCCCTGACTGGTGAGGGCTTCTTACAATCCGTCGGTAATAGCCATGAAATCCAGGTCGGTGTCCTTTACTCGGCGCGCACCGGGCAGCTCGTCACCGGACGGCCAGTCGTGGTCTTGCCCACTTCCAGGCCGTTTTCTCGGGTATTTTCCCGCAATCGCCCGTCTCGCCGGGCTCGATCATCTCGCCTGGTAGCGACCACAGTCCGGCCCCGGTCTCATGCCCGTGCTTGATGCCGGCACCCGCCCGCGCTCTCGGCGATTTTTATGAAATACCTGTCAACCGAAAGAGCAGAATAGGCGTCTTAAATAGCGGGGGGCCGGGCAAGAGTCCCGTTAAACCTCCCCCTTGTGCCACGGGCTTGCCCGGGTTTTCCCCGTTTCTGAATAGCAAGACCGGTTAGGCCGTTCGACCAGCCGTGCGCAGGGTACGGCTGGGGTTCCAAGAAGGGAACATCCATGTCCATCAAGAGCAAGGTGCTCGCCACCGCTGCGTCGCTGACCATGGTCGGCGGCGTTCTCGCGGTGAGCACGCTCGCAACGGCGACGGCGGCCAAGGCCGAAACGCCGTCCTGCGGCGCGTTCAACTTCTTCTGTGTGGATCTGTTCAGCAAGCAGTTCGGGACGCACCACGACCCGGGCTTCATCCAGGACGTCTACCGCCAGGGCAACCGGGTCAACCAGCCGATCATCCTGTTCCGCATCAGCAGCAGCGACCCGGCCGAGGACTTCACCACCGACGACCTGGTGAACCCGGCGACCGGCTTCCTCCCGTACAGGGTTAAGGATCTCGCTGCGATCGACCCGACGCTGTTCGCGCCCTCCGTGGTGGGCCAGTACGGCAACTCCTTCGCGGTCGAGAACGAGTACGCGCCGTTCGGCGTGAACAGCGGCCTGTGCGTGGGCGTCGGGGGCCTCCCAACCTCCCCGTTGTTCAACGGCGAGGGCGTCACCCTGCAGCAGTGCGGTAACACCGCGAGGACGCTGTGGATCATCAACTCCAGCAACCCGATCTTCAGCTACATCAACGGGTACACTTCGCTGATCAATGGTGCGAACCTCAACTTCTCGCACCCGTTCGTGCTGACCTACCCGCAGGAGGGTTACCCGACCGACCTGCCGCGGCCGCAACTGCAGGTTCACACGATCGAGACCTTCTCGCAGGGCTTCCCGTTCGTGGTCACCCAGCAGCTGTGGGGCGCCGACTTCGGCACCATCCCCGGCACCTGAGGTTCGCTAGCCTGAACCTTGCCTGACCAGGTGGCGCCGGCCCTCATCGAGGGCCGGCGCCGCTGCCATGTCCGCCGCGGCTATGCGCCGGGCGGCTCCGCTGACGGTCGGGTCCGGGCGATGCGGACCTGCTCACGGCCGGGCCGGCGGCCAGGCCTATTTGGCCGGCGTCGTGCTGAGGTCACCGTGCATGGCATCAGGCGTGAAACAAGGAAAGAAGCCCCTATACTCCTTTAAAGGGCAGAAATAGGACAATCAATGCCGTTCCATGCCCAGAACACCCCAACTGGTGAGAATTTCTGCCAGCCGTTCCGTAGTCTCCAGTGAGTCCATGTCCGCGGTGCTTACCCTGCGTGCGTCGGCGGCGTCCTCGCCGTGAGTAAGGGTCCGGCCAAGGCCGAAACGCCGTCCTGCGGCGCGTTCAACTTCTTCTGCGTCGACCTGTTCAGCAAGCAGTTCGGGACGCACAAGGACCCGGGCTTCATCCAGGACGTCTACCGCCAGGGCAACCGGGTCGGCCAGCCGATCATCCTGTTCCGCATCAGCAGCAGCGACCCGGCCGAGGACTTCACCACCGACGACCTGGTGAACCCGCCGAACGGCTTCCTCCCGTACACCGTCGCGCAGCTCCAGGCGATTTCCGGCAGCACCCTCTTCAACCCGATCACGGCGAACCAGTACGCGAACTCCTTCGTGGTCGAGAACGAGTACGCGCCGTTCGGCGTGAACAGCGGCCTGTGCGCGGGCATCGCGGCCACGCCGTTCAACGGCGAGGGCGTCACGCTGCAGCCGTGCGGCGCCACCGCGAGGACGCTGTGGATCATCAACTCCAGCAACCCGATCTTCAGCTTCATCCACGGGTACACCTCGCTGATCAACGGTGCGAACCCCAACTTCTCGCACCCGTACGTGCTGACCTACCCGCAGGAGGGTTACCCGACCGACCTGCCGCGGCCGCAGCTCCAGGTGCACACGATCGAGACCTTCTCGCAGGGCTTCCCGTTCGTGGTCACCCAGCAGCTGTGGGGCGCCGACTTCGGCACCATCCCCGGCACCTGAGGTTCACTAGCCTGAACCTCGCCTGACCAGGTGGCGCCGGCCCTCATCGAGGGCCGGCGCCACTGTCATGTGCTCCAGGGCATGTTCCCTGCGTAACCAGGGTAAGAACACCCGCGTCACAATGTTCTGCGGTAATGAGGTCTGAGCGTGGGCGAAGAGCGTCACCGTCGTTCGGTGGCCGCCTGCCCGCGATGCGGCAAGCCGGTCAGGGAGCCCACCGTGTGGTCCAGCGCCTGGCGGTGCGACCTGCACGGCGAGATCCACCCCCTGCTCCCCGCCTTCAGCCCGTCCCGGGAGGGCCTGGACGGGCTGCTCCGCACCCCAGGCGTTCCGGTCTGGGTGCCGTGGCCGCTTCCGGTCGGCTGGCTGGTCACCGGCTTCGCCGGCGCGGGCGACGAGCGCACGGGCACCTGCGCCTGCGCGGTGGCCCTGTCCGGCCCGAACCCTCTCGGCGGCCCCGCCGACATGCTGGTCGTCGCCGAGGAGCCAGGTGTCGGCTTCGGGGCGGGCCTGGCCGGCCTGGACAGCGTGGACCCCGGAGCCGGGTTCGGTTCCGCGCCGCCGATCGCCACGGCCTGCTTCGGCAAGCACGATTTCCCGCTCTGGCAGGTCGACTCGCCGGACCGCGCCGTGGTCGCCGGGGAGATCAAGGGCCACTGGCTGTGGATGGTGCTGTGGCCCGATACCGCGGGCATCCTGCTGATCGAGCCGATCGGGCTGCGTGACCTGCGCGACCCCGGCCTGGACCTGGACCTGCCCTTCGGCGCCCCCTCGCCCCGGCTGCCCACCTGATCCCGCCGGTGCGAGCCGACCTGCATGTGCACAGCAACGCCTCGGACGGGACCGACGCCCCGGCCGAGGTGATGCGCCGCGCCGCGCGGGCCGGCCTCGACGTGGTGGCGCTGACCGACCACGACACGGTCGCCGGCCACGCCGAAGCCCGCGAGGCCCTGCCGGACGGCCTGACCCTGATGCCGGGCATGGAACTGTCGTGCCGCCTGGAGTCCCCCCGTGGCGAGTCTGAGCGTAGCGAAGTGCGGGGTCCCAGGGGGGTCGTCCCCCCGTGGCGAGTCTGAGCGAAGCGAAGTGCGGGGGGTCCCAGGGGGGTCGTCCCCCCGTGGCCAGCACAGCCTGCACCTGCTGGCCTACCTCTTTGATCCTGATGACCCGCAACTGGCCGAGGAAACCCGGCGCATCCGCGACGACCGGGTCCTGCGGGCCCGGGCCATGGTCGCCCGGCTGGCCGACCTCGGCGCCCCGGTCACCTGGGACCAGGTCGCCGCGATCGCCGGAACGGCCGTGGTCGGCCGCCCCCACATCGCCCGCGCGATGGCCTCGGCCGGCGTGGTCGCCACGCCCGCCGAGGCGTTCACCAGCGACTGGATCGCCGACGGCGGCCGCGCCTACGTGGCCAAGTACGCACTCGACCCGGTCTACGCGATCAGCCTGATCCGCGCGGCCGGCGGAGTCGCGGTGCTCGCCCATCCGCGGGCCGGCCGCGACTGGGCCGTTTCCGACCCGCAGATCGCCGCGCTGGCCGCCGCGGGCCTGGCCGGGATCGAGGTCTTCCATCCCGACCACCCGCCCGCCCAGCGCGCTGCCCTGCTGAGCCTGGCCCGCGACCTGGACCTGGTGGCCACCGGCGGCAGCGACGATCACGGCAGCCTCACCGGCCACCGCATCGGCTGCGAGACGGCGCCTCCTGGCGCGTACGAGGCCCTGCTCGCCCAGGCCACCGGGGATCGGCCGGTACGGCGCGGCTAAGCCCGCAGCCCTGGCCATATAGCGGCGTGGCCAGCCGATATCGTGGCCGTGGTGAAATTCTTCCTGGAAGTTTTCGTCACGCTGTTCGTGATCATCGACCCGGCCGGCACCGTGCCGGTCTTCCTCGGGTTGACCAGGGGCCGGTCCGACCGGGACCGGAACCGGCTGGCCTGGCAGGCCACCGTCGTGGCCTTCGGCGTGATCGTGGTGTTCGCGTTGTTCGGGCGCACGATCCTGAACTACCTCGGGGTGGGCCTGCCCGCCCTCGAAGGGGCGGGCGGCCTGCTCCTGCTGCTCGTCGCCCTGGAACTGCTCACCGGCAAGGCCACCGAGCCGACCGAAGCCGAAGTCGAGCGCGCGAACGTGGCGTTCGTACCGCTCGGCACGCCGCTGCTGGCCGGCCCTGGCGCGATCGTGGCCACCATGTTGTTCGTCCAGAGCGTCCACGGAGTCGGCGACGGGTTCGCCCTGGCCGGGGCCATGGTCGCGGTCGCGCTCGCGATCTGGCTGCCCATGCGCTTCGCCCTGCTCGTGCACCGGGTGCTGACCGACAACGGTGTCGAGCTCGTGACCAGGATCGCCGGCCTCCTGCTGGCCGCCATCGCCGTCCAGCTCGTGGCGAACTCCGCCATCGCCTTCGCCCATAGCGCGTGATCGTGGTAGGAAGGTCGGCGGGCCAGGCCAACAGGAAGGAAGCATCCGATGACCGCACGGATCGAGCAGGTGTCCGCACCGGCGGCCGAGGGCGGCCCCGGTGAAGCCAACGTCTGGATCATCGGCGATGACGAAGAGGTCATCGTGATCGATCCGGGTCACGATCCGGCCGGCGTGCTGGACCTGGTGGGCGACCGCGAGGTGCTGGCGGTGATCTGCACGCACGGTCACCCCGACCACGTCGGCGCGGCGGTGGAGGTGGCCGGGCGAGACGAGGCGCCGGTGGCGCTGCATCCGAAGGATCAGATGCTGTGGCGGGACGCCCACCCGGACGACGACGCCGAGATCGAGATGGCGGACGGCGGGATCTTCGAGGTCGCAGACACCTCGCTCGAGGTCATTCACGCCCCCGGGCACACCGACGGCTCGGTGTGCCTGTACTGCGAGGACCTCGGTATCGTGTTCACCGGGCACGCCCTGCTGGCCAGCGGCCCCGTCCCTCACGACGGCGAGTTTCCCGACTTCCCCGGCCAGCTGACCGCGATCGGCGAGCACCTGCTGACCCTGCCCTCCGACACCCGCGTCCTGCCCGGACAGGGCCCGGAGACGACGATCGGGGCGGTCGAGAAGAGGTTCGACTCCTGGGTGTCGGCGGGGCCCGCCGCGGCTGATTCCTGATCGGGTCGCCGCCGTGGAGCAGCTGGGTTTCGAGGGGATGCCGCGGCGGCTGTACCCGTGCACGCCCACGCGGCTGGCGGCCTGGCTGGACTGCCCGCGCCGGTACCGGATGAGCTACCTGGACCGTCCCCCGCCGCCCAAGGGACCGCCCTGGGCCCACAACAGCCTCGGCGCCAGCATCCACAACGCGCTGGCCGGCTGGTGGCGCCTGCCGCTGGAGCGGCGGACCGTGGCGGCCGCGGGCGCCCTGGCCGACCGCGGCTGGATCGACGAGGGCTTCGCGGACCAGGCCCAGTCGGCGCGGTACCGGGAGTACGCCATCGGCCTGGTCGAGGGGTACGTGGCCGGGCTGGACCCGGCCGACGAGCCGGTCGGGGTGGAACGGACCGTGGCCACCCGGACCGACCGGATCGCGGTCTCCGGGCGGATCGACCGCCTCGACTCGCGGCCCGCCGAAGGAGCAACAACCGAGCTCGTGGTGGTCGACTACAAGACCGGGCGGCACCTGCTCACCGTGGACGACGCCCGCAGCTCGATGGCCCTGGCGCTGTACGCCCTGGCCGCGGGACGGGCGCTGCGACGGCCGTGTCACCGGGTGGAGCTGCACCATCTGCCCTCCGGCGAGGTACTGGCCTGGTCGCACTCTGACGAGTCGCTGGCCAGGCAGCTCGGCCGCGCCGAGGACATCGCCTCGGAATGCGCGGACGCGGACGAGCAGATGCGCGACGGCCTGCCCGCCCAGCGGTACGACGAGGTGTTCCCGCCGCGGCCCAGCCCGGCCTGCGGCTGGTGTGACTACCTGCGGCACTGCCCGGAGGGCGCGGCCGCCGCCGTGACCCGCCGGCCCTGGGACGGGCTGGGCCTGGACTGATCCCGCGGTCCGGCTACGCCGTCTGGGCCGGAGCGATCTCGGCCTCGTCCCAGAACCGCGTCAGCGCGGTGAACGGAAACCTACGGAGCCGACGGAGATCGCGAGGGTCAGGAGGCCTTGCGGCGGGTGGTCTCCGGCCCGTCCTCGGCCCGGAGCCGGTCCGCGGCGGCGGGCCGCTGACGGCCGAGCCGCTGGGCCGGCTGCTCGCCGCCGATATCCTGGCCCGCCCGGGTCCTGCGGCGCCGCCTGGTGCTGGGCTGCTTAGCCTGGTCGCCGTCCCGGCTGGTGCCGCGCCCGGCCCGTGCTCGGCCCGTCGAGCCCTTCGGGCCCGACCGCCTGCCGCGCGGTGAGCGGATCCGTCCGGTCTCGCCGATGTCCTCGATGGCCTCGGCCTCCAGGCCGGCCCGGTCCCGCATCGCGCGGGGGAGCGTCCCGGTCGCCTCGCGCGGGATGTCCAGCTGGGTGTAGAGGTGCTCGGAGGTCGAGTACGTCTCCTCGGGTTCTGGCATGCCCAGGCCGAGGGCGTCGTCGATGAGCTTCCAGCGGTGCATGTCCCGCCAGTCGACGAAGGTGACCGCGACGCCGGCTTTCCCGGCGCGCCCGGTCCGGCCGATGCGGTGCACGTAGGTCTTCTCGTCGTCCGGGCACTCGTAGTTCACCACGTGCGTCACGTCGTCCACGTCGAGCCCGCGCGCGGCGACCTCGGTGGCGGTGAGCACGTCCACCTTGCCGCTCCGGAACGCGCGCAGCGCGCGCTCCCGCTGGCCCTGGCCGAGGTCGCCGTGCACGGTCGCCACCGCGAATCCCCGGGTAGCCAGCGCGCTGGCCACCTGGTCGGCGGCCCGCTTGGTCTGGCAGAACACCATGGTCAGGCCCCGGTCCCTGGCCTGCAGCACCCGGGCGAGCACCTCGATCTTGTCCATCTGGTGAGCCCGGAAGACGTGCTGGCGCGTGCTCGGGGCGGGCGCGGGCTCACCGTGACCTTCGGCCCGCACGTTGGTCGGCTGCCGCATGTGACGGCGGGCGAGCGTGACGACGTCCGACGGCATGGTCGCGGAGAACAGCATCGTCTGCCTGTCGGCCGGGGTGAGCCGGACGATCCGCTCCACATCCGGCAGGAAGCCGAGGTCGAGCATCTTGTCCGCCTCGTCAAGGACCAGCGATCGCACCGCGCTCAGGTCCAGGTGGCGACGCTGGACCAGGTCGAGCAGCCGTCCGGGGGTGCCGACCACGATGTCGACGCCGGCCGTCAGGGCGTTGATCTGCGGCTCGTAGGCCCGACCGCCGTACACGGTGAGCACGCGTACCCGGAGGTTGACCGCGGCCGTACGCAGGTCGTCGGCGACCTGGATCGCCAGTTCCCTGGTGGGCACCACGACCAGCGCGCTGGGCGAGCCGGTGGCGCCTTGCTCGATGAGCTGAAGCAGCGGGATACCGAACGCCAGGGTCTTTCCGGTGCCGGTCCTGGCCTGCCCGATGATGTCCTGCCCGCGCAGTCCGAACGGGAGGGTAAGCGCCTGGATCGGGAAGGTCGTGACGATGCCAGCCGCAGCAAGACCCGAGCAGATCGCCTCGCTGATGCCGAAAGCGCTGAACGGCACCGAGTGCGCTGGGTCAGCATTGCCGCCTGTGGCGGCGGGGCCAGCCTCGCCGCCTGTGGCGGCGGGGCCGCCGGCGGTCTCCGCCTCGGTTGTGTCCCCGTCAGTAGCTTGAGTTGTCAGGGGTTTCAGGGTTTCCATCCTTTATCGTGGCCGTGCCGCCCTTGGGCCCGGCCCGTCATGTCTGCAGGCTGCTGGCGGTGACCAGCCACGATGCGAGCTGCTACCCGAGGGCTGGCTTCGCGCCGTCTTTCGACGCCCCATCCCCTAAAAAACCCCGCCACGCCCGGTCAGGGAGCCCGCTACCGTTGCTAGAACACCGCTGCTTACTGTGTTCCCAAAAAAGCCCGGCATGACGCCTGGCGTAAACAGCAGCCGATTGGTGTAACACGACTGTAGGTTCCGTCATTCCATTGACCAATCGTCATCAAGCGTACCAGGAGCAGGCTTAGCCCCCTTAGCGGGCCCGCCAGGAATGACGCGTGTCGCCCGCGCCAGGCTCAGACGATGTTGCCGAAGCCGACGCGGCGGGCCTGCTCGCCGCTGAATTCCACGTACGCGATCTTGTCGGCGGGCACCAGGATCCTGCCGCCCTTGGCCACCGAGAGCGCGAAGACCGCGTGCCCGCTGTCGTTCCTCAGCGCGTCGGACAGGTCGCGCTCTACCTTGTCGGCCGGAGTGTCGGTCTCCACGACCAGTTCCCGCGGAACCGACTGGATCCCGATCTTCACTTCCATTTTTTTTCTCGCCCTGTCCGCCAGTGCTCGCTGCGGGGCCAGCCGCTGATGCCGCGCCAGGCGAGCCTGGCCACGAGCTGCTCCGCGGTCTCGCGCGGGATGTGGTCGAGCCTGCTGAGCCAGTACCTGGCGGTGACCTGGGCCAGGCCCACCATGCCCACGCTGACCAGGTACGCCTCGTCCTCTTCCAGGCCGGCGTCCTGCCTGACCACCTGGCTGATCATCTCGGCGCACTCATGCTGGCCTCGTTCCAGCCTGTCCCGGACGGCCGATTCGTTGCTCAGGTCCGACTCGAACACCAGCCGGTAGGCCTGGCCCTCGCCCGCCACGTACTGGAAGTAGGCGCTGAAGGTGGCCGCGACCCGCTGCTTGTTGTCGGTGGTCGAGCGCAGAGCGCCGCGGACGGCGTCCACCAGCGCGTCCACGCTCTCGTCGAGCAGGGCCAGGTAGAGGTCGAGCTTGCCGGGGAAATGCTGGTAGAGCACGGGCTTGCTGACCCCGGCCCGGTCAGCGATCTCGTCCATGGCGGCGGCGTGGTACCCCTGGGATACGAACACTTCCAGCGCCGCATCTAGTAGCTGCCGCCGCCTTTCGTGCCTGGGCAGCCGGTTGCTGCGTGGCCGTGCGTCAGACGTTGCGGTCAATGTTTGGTCTCCGGGTGGTCGCGCGCGGACAGGTGTACCGCGTTCGCCTCATCCTAAGCCGCGGTCAGCGGTACTCGTCATCGTCGAAGCCGACCGCGCGTGCCTGCTCGGCCGCGTCCGCCTCGTCCACGTCGAACGGGACTTCACGCCGCGCTCCGGTCACGGTATCGTCCGCGACGACTTCCCGATGCTGCTCGAGGGCGTCGTCCTCAGGCGTCTCCATGCCCAACTCGCTCAACAGCCTGAACCCCTTTTCCTCCTGGTCGGCAACTACTGGACCGCCTCCGGTCCCGGCCAGCTTGCGAAACGCCGTTTCCAGTGCTTCCCCGTGGGTGGGGAAGGCATGCACCACGTCGGCCAGGACCGCCACCGGTATTTTGGCCCTGATGGCGAGGGTAACCTCAGCCATCCAGGCGGTCGCGTCCGGCCCCACCGCGACCGCGCCGACCAGCACCCCGTCCTCGGCGTAGAGTTCGACGCAGCCGGCCTCATCGGTGCCCAGCCGTCCCCTGGCGGTATCGCGCAGGTCGGCCCGGACCATGGTCAGCCCGGGCCTGGGGGCCTCTCCCACGGAGTAGACCGAGGGCGTGGTGAAGACGCACCGCGGGATGGCGCTGTAGTCGGCTTCGCGCCGCTGGCCCAGGATGTTCGCGGCGACCACGCCGGCCTGGTATCGGCTGGCGTGGGTGTGCGTGATGCCGGTCACGTCCCCCGCGGCCCATACCCGCCGGGATCCGTTCACCGAGTCGTCCACGCCGCTTACCCGGCACGAGGTCGTGGTGGGCAGGGCCTGGCCCGGCGGGACCGTCACGCCGAGGATGTCCAGGCCGAGGCCGCTGAGCCTGGGCCGCCGGCCCGAGGCGAGCAGCAGCCGGTCGGCGTCGATCTGCGTGCCGTCCTCCAGGGCGATCCTGAGGCCCTCGGGCGTACGTTCGGCCTTGGTGGCGCGGGAGCCGAGGCAGATCTCGACCCCGGCGCGGCGCAGGGCGGCGGCGAGGATCTCCCCGGCGAAGGCGGGCTCGCAGGGAAGCAGCCCGGGCTCCGCCTCGACCAGCGTCACCTGGGAGCCGAACGCGGCGTATATCTGCGCCAGCTCACACCCGGCGGGCCCGCCGCCAAGGACGATCAGGCGGCGCGGCAGGTCGGGCGAGCACAAGCCCTCGGCGGTCGTCCAGGCCGGAATGTCGGAAAGGCCCTCGATCGGCGGCGCCACCGGCTCGCACCCGGTCGCGATGACCAGATCGGAGTAGGTCAGCGACACCGTCGGCTCGTCGGGGCTCTCGCCGGCCACGCCGGGGACCGGCGACACCTGAACCGTTGCCGGACCGGTGATCTGGCCGGTGCCGCGTATCACGGTGACGCCCGCCTCGACCAGCCGCAGCGCGGCCGCGGAGTCGTCCAGGCCGCTGGTCACGTCGTCCCGGCGGTCGACCGCGTCTTCCCACGCCTCGCCCCGCGCCGCCGACAGCAGCAGCGAGTTCGATGGCAGGCAGGCCAGGTAGGGGGATTCACCGCCGATCAGGCCGGCCTCGACGAGCGCCACGGACCTGCCGCCCCGGGCCACCTCCAGGGCGACATGCACGCCTGCGGTGCCGCCGCCGAGCACGACTACGTCGAAAGCGCCCATCTCTCTCCGTCCCCCTCGAACTTCGAGCTGCTGCCCGGGCCGGGGCCTGGCGCGTTCATCATCTCAGTCGTGGCCGTAAGCTCGCTGGGAGAGTTGGGCTAAATATTGTCATGGGAGCACCCGGATTCATCGAATTCATTGTCGATTATGAGAATCGGGTCAACACTGGATGTATCAGTGCCATGCGAACCGGGGTAGGTGAAGACCATGCGCAGCATATGGGCCGGTGCCATCTCCTTCGGCCTGGTGGTGATCCCGGTGAAGCTGTACTCGGCGACTGAGCAGCGTGACATCGCGTTCCGCCAGGTCCACCGCAAGGACGGGGCCCGGATTCAGTTCCGCCGGTTCTGCACGCTGGACGGGGAGGAGGTCCCGTACGCCGACGTGGCCAAGGGCTATGAGCTGCCCACCGGCGACATGATCGTGCTCACCGACGAGGATCTCGCCGACCTGCCGCTGGTGACCGCGCACCGGATCGAGGTCCTGCACTTCGCGCCGAGCGCCCAGGTCGAGCCGATCTACGCGGCCAAGAGCTACTACCTGGAGCCCGAGGCGACCGGGGCGCGGGCGTACGTGCTGTTCCGCGACGCGCTGGAGAATTCGGGGAAGGTCGCGGTGGCCAAGGTCGCGCTGCGCCAGCGCGAGGCGCTGGCCGCGCTGCGGGTCAGGGAGGGGGTCATCACGCTGGAGACCCTGCTGTGGCCCGACGAGGTGCGCAAACCCGACTTCACCTTCCTCGACGAGGACATCGAGGTCCGGTCGCAGGAACTGAAGATGGCCGCCTCGCTCATCGACACGATGACCGAGGATTTCGACCCCGATCAGTACCACGACGACTACCGCGAGGCCCTCGAAGAGGTCATCCAGGCCAAGATCGAAGGCAACGACATCGTACGCCCCGCGGGCGTCATCGCCCCGCCCGCGACCCAGCCCGCCGACCTGACCGAGATCCTGCGCGCGAGCGTGGCCGCCCTCAAGTCCGAACGCGACAAGTCCGGCGCCCCCGACGCAGCAGACGGTTCAACCGAGCCGGCCGGCGCGGCCAAGTCCGGCGGGCGGGCGCGGTCCCGCACCCGGACCAAGGCAGGCGCGGCCGCCAAGGACGAGGACGCCAAGGACGACGACGCCAAGGAAGGAACGGCCGCCAAGTCCGGGACCCGCCGCAAGGCCAGCGCGTGACCGACGACCTCGCCGCCGCCGAGCCCATCCCCTCGAGGCCCGCCGAGCCGCTCCCGCCGAGTGCGGCAAAGCCACCCCCGCCGGCGGCGGCAGACCATCCGCCGGCGGCCGCCGAGCCCATCCCGCACTGGCCGGGGGAGTTCGTCTCTCTCGGCGACCACCAGGTCTTCGTACGCAGTACCGTCTCGGACATTCCCCAACCGGATATTCCGCAACCGGTTAATCCGGATCCGGATAGTACGAAACTGGAATATCCGGGAGTGAACGGGGCCGCTAGGGAGCCCGCGCTGTGCGTGCACGGGCTGGAGGGCTCGTCGCGGAACTGGACCGACCTGATGGACCTGCTGCGGCCGCGACTCGCCTGCGACGCGCTGGATCTGCCCGGGTTCGGCGACTCTCCGCCCCGCCCGGACGGCCGCTACTCGATCGCCGCATTGGCGCAGACGGTCATCGCGCTGATCGAACGGCGTGGCCGGGGTCCGGTGCACCTGATCGGCAACTCCCTGGGCGGGGCGGTCTGCGTGAAGGTCGCGGCCAGTCGTCCGGAGCTGGTCAGGACGCTGACCCTGATCTCCCCGGCCCTGCCCGACCCGCGGCCGCGGCGGGACCTGGTGCAGTTCCCGCTGATCAGCCTGCCCCGCGTGGGCACCAGGCTGCTGCGGAAGTACCAGGCCCTGCCGCCGCAGAACCGCGTGGCCGACGTCATCACCAACTGCTACAGCGATCCGGGGCTGTTCGCGCAGGCGCGGTTCGCCACCGAGGTCGCCGAACTCTCCCGGCGCGACTCGCTCGGCTACGCCGCCGGCGCGCTGGTCGGGTCGATCCGCGCGCTCACCGCCGAGACCCTCAAGGTCGGCCGCCGTTCGGCCTGGCGCGACGCGGCCCGTATCACGGCGCCGTCCCTGGTCATCTTCGGCAGCCACGACCGCCTGGTCGACCCGCGGCTGGCGGGCCGCGCCGCGCACTCGTTCTCCGGGGCCAGGATCGTGGTGCTGCCGCGCACGGGCCACGTCGCGCACATGGAGCACCCGGGTGCGGTGGCGGCCGAAATGGGCGTGCTCCTGGCCGCCTCGAGCGGCGGTGCACCGGGCCGGACGCGGGAATTCCCGCTCGCGCCGGCCGGTTGATCGTGGCACGGGGCGGGAAGCACGAACCAAGCCCCGTTAAGTAAAAAGGATCTTTGGAGAGAACCGTGTCGCTGCCGCCGCTGGTCGAGCCGGCCAATGAGCTGACCGTCGATGAGGTCAGGCGTTACTCGCGTCACCTGATCATCCCGGACGTGGGAATGACGGGGCAGAAGAGGCTGAAGAACGCCAAGGTCCTGTGCGTGGGGGCGGGCGGCCTGGGTTCGCCTGCCCTGCTCTACCTGGCCGCGGCCGGGGTGGGCACGCTCGGCATCATCGACTTCGACGTGGTCGACGAGTCGAACCTGCAGCGCCAGGTCATCCACGGGCGTGTCCGACGTGGGGCGGTCCAAGGCCGAGTCGGCCCGGGACAGCATCAGGGAGATCAACCCGTACGTCAACGTGGTGCTGCACGAAACCCGGCTCGACTCCGACAACGCCATGGAGATCTTCGCCGGCTACGACCTGATCGTGGACGGCACCGACAACTTCGCCACCAGGTACCTGGTCAACGACGCGTGCGTGCTGCTCGGCAAGCCCTACGTGTGGGGATCGATCTACCGGTTCGACGGGCAGGCCAGCGTGTTCTGGGCCGAGTACGGCCCGTGCTACCGCTGCCTGTACCCGGAGCCGCCGCCGCCCGGGATGGTGCCGTCCTGCGCCGAGGGCGGGGTGCTCGGGGTGCTCTGCGCGTCCATCGGGTCGATCCAGGTCAACGAGGCGATCAAGCTCATCACCGGGATCGGCGAGCCGCTGGCCGGGCGGCTGATGATCTACGACGCGCTGGAGATGACCTACCACTCGGTCCGGGTGCAGAAGGACCCGGATTGCGCCGTCTGCGGCAAGAACCCGACGGTCACCGAGCTGATCGACTACGAGGAGTTCTGCGGCGCGGTGTCCGAGGAGGCCGCGGAGGCGGTACAGGGCTCCACGATCAGCGCCAAGGACCTGGCCGCCATGCTGGACGCCGGGGACAACATCTTCCTGGTCGACGTGCGCGAGCCGAACGAGTACGAGATCGTGTCCATCCCCGGCGCGACGCTCATCCCGAAGGGCGAGTTCCTCTCCGGCGCCGCACTGGAGAAGCTGCCCCAGGACAAGCGGATCGTGCTGCACTGCAAGAGCGGCGCCCGCAGCGCCGAGGCGCTGGCGATCGTCAAGAACGCCGGCTTCTCCGACGCCGTGCACGTCGGCGGCGGCGTCCTGGCCTGGATCAGCCAGGTCGACCCGTCGCTCCCGTCCTACTGACCGTCAGGAGAGGCGATGAAGGGCGACCGGGTCGAGATCGTGATCGATTCCGGGGAGGGAACCCGGACGTACGAGATCGCGGCGACCAAGGCGGGCCGCCGGGTGGAGATCGTCAACCGGCGCGGCCTGGTCGAGGTCAGCGAGGTGACCCGGACCGGGACCCCGGTTCGGACCGCGCGGTTCATGGCGAGCCGGGTCGTGGCGCTGGTCGAGCATCCCGTCGCGAGCAAGGATCCCGAGTAGCCTCTCGGACGGCTAGTGGCGGCGTCGATAAGTCAGGCCGACTGGCTCCCTCGCGGCGCGGGCCAACCCCGTCCGCGGTCCGGCCCGCACCAGCTGTCAAAGCTTGTCGACCCGGTTCAAGACCCCGTTGTAGACGGTGACGGGCACGGTGAGCCGCGGGTCGGCCTGGTAGCGGGCGGTCAGCTCGGCGAAGCCGGCGTCGGGGTCGGTGGTCAGCGCGGCTAGCTGGTCGAACAAGGCTACCTGCGCCTCATCAGGCTCCTCGTTCGGGCGGAGCATCTCGCCCCACACGTCCCACGGCAGCATCTCCATGTTGTTCAGCGCCGCCACGTCACGCAGCAGGTTGGCGGCGATCCACCAGTAGCCCGCCTTGTCGAGCAGGCTCAGCCCGAACTTGCCGGGATCAGCGAGGCCGGCCCGGCAGCGCAGCCAGGCGTCGCCGGCCACAAGGAAGTCGTCGCGAGACACGTCAAGCACGTCGAACCCGACGCCGAACGCCTTCCGCTGCACGTCGTCGATCTGCGCGTCGGCCAGCGTCCAGTGTCCCGCCGTGGCGTCCCAGTACTCGCACACCCAGTGATCCTCATACCAGCCTGAGCCGAAATACCCGCCGAAGCCGCACCGGGCCCGCGCCGGGATACCGTGTGCCCGCAGCGCGGCCACGGTGAGCACGGTGAAGTGGCGGCAGTTGCCTGGCACCCGCGCGGACGGCTCGCGTGCTAGGTCCAGCGGCCTGCCGTCCTCGGCGACGATCTGGTCAAGGAGCCCGCTGACCGGGCGGAGGTGCACGCTGGCGCGGCGCTCTTCGGCCAGCTCGAAGCCGTACAGACCGGTCAGGTGCTCATGCACGATCAGGCCGTGTGCGACCTCGGTCAGCGCGGCCAGGTCGGCCGGAAGCCTGGCCAGCGCGTCGGCGTGGTTTCCCGGCGAGGTGAACCCGGCCGGCTGGGAGTAGAACGCGGTGATGTCTGGCACGTGTCCTCGTCCCTTCGTGTGGTCGCATCGACGTTGTGACGTTCCCGGATCCCAGCAATCATCGGACCACGCTCCGGCGCGGGACTGGTGCCATGGGCCGGCTGGCCCGCGTCCACCGTGCGGCGGCTCGCCCGCTACCTGCGGGTTCTGCGCTTCGCGGAGTTCGACGGCCTGGTTATCGAGCAGTGGCACCGGGAGCGCAATGAGGTGACCGAGTACTGCGTCGCGATCGATGACGGGCAGCGGCCCACGGCCTGGGCATTCATGGTCTCACGCCAGCTGTACCTGGCCCTGCGGCCTGGCCTGCGGGTGCACGTCCAGATGAACGAGCGGCGCAACAGGCCGATTCGCGTCGAGGTGGTGGAGCCCTGGGATGTCGTTGGCTAGGCCCGGTCTCAGGCAGGTGCACTAGCATGCGCGGGTGGAGCTTCTCCAGCCGCTGGCGCAGCCCTACGCCTGGGGCTCGCGACACGCGATCGCCGAACTGCAGGGTCGCCCCGTCCCGTCCTCCGGCCCGGAGGCCGAACTGTGGGTGGGCGCGCATCCGTCGGCGCCTTCGGGCCTGGAGCGGGGCGGGCGGCCGACCACGCTGGATGCCGTCATCGCGGCCGACCCGGACCGGGAGCTGGGACCGCAATGCGTGGCCCGTTTCGGGCCGCGGCTGCCGTTCCTGCTGAAGGTGCTGTCGGCCGAACGGGCGCTGTCGATCCAGGTTCATCCGTCGCGCGCCCAGGCCGAGGCGGGTTTTCGCGCGGAGAACGAGCGCGGCCTTCCGCCGGGGGATCCGGCCAGGAACTACACCGACGACTGGCCCAAACCGGAACTGCTGTACGCCCTGACCCCGTTCGAGATGGTGGCCGGCCTGCGCACCCCCGCCGACGCCGCGGACATCCTGCGCGCACTGGCGGTCGAGCCGCTCCGGCCGCTCGCGGCCCGGCTCGAGGACGAGGCGACCGCGCAGGCGCTGAGCGAGGTGTTCGGGTCCGTGCTCAGCTGGCCGGAGGCCGGCCGCGCCGAACTCGTCGCCGAGGTGCTGACCGCCTGCACGCGGCTGGCCGGTGCGGGCGGGCGCTACGCGAACGCCTGCGCGGCGGCGCTACGCAACGCCGAGGATCATCCCTCCGATCTCGGCCTGGTCGCCCTGCTGCTGATGCGTCATATGGTCCTGCAACCGGGCCAGGCGGTGTTCATGCCCGCCGGCGGGCTGCACGACTACCTGCGCGGCACCGGCATCGAGGTCCTGGCCAACTCCGACAACGTGGTCCGGGCCGGCCTGACCCGCAAGCACGTCGACGTGCCCGAGCTGCTGAAGCTGCTCGATCCGGCCGTCACCGTGCCCGTCCTGTCGCCCGCCGCCCTCGCCGACGGCATCGGCTGGTTCGACACTCCGGCCCCGGAGTTCCGCCTGTACGTGGCCGATCTCACGGGGGATGTGATCCTGCCGGGTGCAGGCCCCCGGATCATGCTGTGCACCGAGGGCGCCGCGCTGCTGCGCAGCTCGTCAGGCGCATCGGTCAAGCTGGGCCGCGGCGGATCGTGCTTTGTCGCCGCCGCCGACGGCTCGGTCCGCGCCACCGGGCCCGCGCGCCTGTTCCTGGCCAGCCCGGGAGACCTTGAGACGGGGTGAAGCCCGGGAACCACCCCGCCCCAGCGAGGTGAAAATAGGGTTTCATGCCGCTCGGGCGCTGGTTACCATGAGCATGGTCCTGATGCCGTCGGCGGGAGAGTTGCGGTGAGGTTCTGAGGTCAGCGATACCGCGCTGATGCGTAAATCCGTGGTGTCGCCACACGTACCGGAAGCCTTTCCTACGTGCTGGGAGCCGCAATCCTCATGACCGCCGCCATCGTGTGCTCAAACCTCAGTTTCAGCTGGCCCGACGGGGCGCCCGTCCTTTCCGGGGTGACCGTGTCGTTCGGCCCGGGCCTGACCGGGCTGATCGGCGTCAACGGCTCGGGCAAGTCCACCTTGCTCCGGTTGATCGCCGGCGAGCTCCGACCCGGGTCCGGCCTGGTCCGCGCCGACGGTGAGGTCGGATACCTGCCGCAGGCCATCACGCTCGGCACGCACCGCAGCGTGTCCGACCTGCTCGGCATCACCGCCGCCCGGGACGCGCTGCACACCGTCGAGGCAGGCCAGGCCGGCGACGACGCCTTCGCCGCGATCGGCGACGACTGGGACGTCGAGGAACGGGCCCGGGCCTGGCTGGACCGGCTCGGGCTGGCGCGGCTCGGCCTGGATGACCGGGTGGAGCAGCTGTCCGGCGGCGAGACGATCCTGGTCGCGCTGGCCGCGCTGTTCCTGCGACGGCCCGGCATCCTGCTGCTCGACGAGCCGACCAACAACCTCGACCGAGACGCGCGCCAGCGGCTCTACGAGGCGGTCGCCTCCTGGACCGGCGTCATGATCATCGTCAGCCATGACCGCGGACTGCTCGGGCTGGTCGATCAGATCGCCGACCTGTCCGGCGGAAGCGTCCGGATGTACGGCGGGAACCTGGCCGCCTTCGAGGAGATGCTCGCGGCCGAGCAGTCCGCCGCCGTACGCGCGGTCACCGCCGCGGAGGCCGACGTCCGCCGGGAACGCCGCGACCTGGCCGAGGCGCAGATCAAGCAGGCCACGCGGGACCGGCAAGGCCGCAAGCTCGCCGCGTCGGGCAGCCTGCCCCGGATCGTCGCGCACGCGCGCAAGATCCACGCCCAGGAGTCCGCGGGCCGGTCCAGGGAACTGCACGCCGACCGGCTGCAGGCGGCCCGTGACCGGCTCGCCGACGCCGAGGAGGCCATCAGGGACGACGCGAAGATCCGGGTGAGCCTGCCCGCCACGGCCGTTCCGGCCGGGCGGACCGTGCTCACGATGACCGGCCTGGACGGCGCCCGCTGGCATCCGGCCGCCCGCCCTGCCCCAGCGGACCCCGCTTCAGCAGGCCCTGTCCCAGCGGGTCCCGCCTCAGCAGGCCATGTCCCGGCGGACCCCGCTTCGGCCGGCCGTGCCCCGGGAGGCGACGTGCCGGACGGGTTCGGCCAGCCCGGCGTGCTCGCGGAGGTCATCCTCCGCGGCCCGGAGCGCATCGCCCTGACCGGCCCGAACGGCGCGGGCAAGACCACGATGCTGCGCGGCATCGCGGGCCTGGCCGACCTTGACGGCGTGACGGTCCGGCGGGGAGCGGTGGTCGGGTACCTGCCGCAGCGGCTGGATTTCCTCGACGACTCGCTGACCGTGGTCGACAACGTGCGCGCAGCGGCGCCGACGGCATCGGTCAACGAGGTCCGGGCCAGCCTGGCCAGGTTCTTGTTCCGCGGCAACCGGGCGGACCGGATGGCCGGCACGCTGTCGGGCGGCGAGCGGTTCCGCGCCGTGCTCGCCGCGCTGCTGCTGGCCCAGCCCGGGCCCCAGTTGCTGCTGCTGGACGAGCCGACCAACAACCTCGACATGGCCTCGGTCCGGCAGCTGTCCCAGGCGCTGGAGGGCTACCGCGGCGCGATCGTCGTGGCCAGCCACGACGTGCCCTTCCTGCGTTCGGCGGGAATCACCCGCTGGCTCCGCCTGGACCGCGACACCGGCCTGACCGCCATCGACCCGCTGTGAGGCACCCGCTGGTCAACGTGGACCGAAACCGTGCTGTGGCCGTGGTAACTGTCCACGCTCACGCCAAGCCCCAAACCCGGTCCCGTTCCTCATCGTGGATACCTCCTGCCCGCGGGCGGAAGGTAAGTATCCACGATCACGTGACGTCCCTCCTCTGTTGCGAACAGCGCAACAAATCCCGTCTCGCCCGGCTCAAACTGGGTTGGTGTCGCGACGACCCCTGAATTCGTGAAGGGTTTTGGCTCGCGATCAGGGCCGAGCCGGGTTCGGATTGGCTGGGGTGAGCTGCGTCCGCTAGACTGCGTGGGCGCAGCGGGTCCGGTGCCCGGTGCCGGTGGGGTATGGGGTAATTGGCAGCCCGACGGGTTCTGGCCCCGTTAGTCTAGGTTCGAGTCCTGGTACCCCAGCCAAAAGAAGCACGTCGGAACCCTGTCTCCCTATAGAGGCGGGGTTTTGGTGTTCTAGGTGGAGCGGACCGTGCGGCCACTCTATGGGCAGGCGTACTCGTGGCGCATGTCGGCGCCCAAGCGGCCCGCTCAAAGCTCGCGCGCGAGCGCGCCAACGCTCAGCTCAAGACCTGGCGCATCCTCCGCAAGCTCCGCTGCTGCCCCTGGCGCGCCAGCCGGCTCGCCAAGGCCATCGGTAGTAGACCCAACTCCGGCCCGTGCCGCACGCGGCTTCCAGCTCCGCGACCGAGACCCTTGGGGTCGGCGTCTACCAGCGCGTCCCGCAGCGCCGTTTCGCGCCGGGGGTGGCCGCCAATCGCCAGGCAGACCTTCGGGGGGCCGTCTGCGGAGATTCCGGGGCAGTCTGCGGCATGTCTGCCCGCTCGGCTTCCAAGGAGGACGGGGAATCAGCTTGAGCGCTCTGGGCACGGTGTCAGGGTGGCGTCTCGCGCTCCAGCGCGGTAGCCGAGGCCCGGCGGATCGTCCCCGCGCCGCCCATCAGGGCCCGCCGCCACGGCGCAACGCCCTCGATCTCGGTTTCCAGCGAGAAACTCAAGAACGTCCGGATCGCCACGATCAGCCCGAGCACGTAGACGTTGTTGAGGGTAGGCGCGACCGCGACGGTGCGAATCAGGTCGGCGGCGACCAGGACCTCGAGCCCGAGCAGCAGGGTCCCGCCGAAGGCCTGGCGCAGGACCAGGTACACTTTCGCCGTCCACCCGGACCGCCGTGCGGCCACCGCCGCGAGGACGAAGGACCAGATCACGCCGACGACCAGGATCACGGCTCCCAGTGCCTCGAAGCTTTGGGCTACGTGGTCCATCACCGTGGTGAACGTCTCAGCCGGCGCCTGTGCAGTGGCCTCAGCGAGGATCATGTGCCGCTGCTCCGCATGCCGTCCCCCCAGCTAGCCCAGCCAGACGCCGAGCAGTATCTCACTTGCGGTCAGCGCGCATCGGTCTGTATGCCGCGCTGGTTCTGTTCTATCCATGCTGTCCCGTCTGCGTAAGCGCGTTTCACGGTGGCCCCTATCCGCTCATCGCCGGCGTAGATGTTTTCCGGGCCGATCAGGTCGGTGACCCGGTCACGCGGAGCTGTTCCTGGATCCGTTCGCTGGCCGAGACGATGACGAGCTTGCTGCCGGTAGCTGCGAGGGCCTGGGCGTAGCGGCGCAGGACGTCCATGAAGGTGGTGCCAAGGTCGGTGCGTCCCCGCAGCCGGAGGATCACCACGGAATTGCGGGAGGTGCCAGCCGGGGCCGGGAGCTGTGATTCCAGTACCGACGCGGCCGCGAAGAACAGGCTCCCGTACGGCTGGAGCACGACCACCTCGCCGGCGGGCAGTCCGCTACCACCGGCCCGGGACAGCGCCAGCACATCCGGACTGCCTTGCCCCACCCCGGCTAAATCCGGCGGCGGCCCACCCTCGGCGTGACGGCCGCGGCCACCACCGCGGTCTTGGCGACCGGCGCGGGACGCCCGGGCGTGACGGCGGCGGCCACTGCCGCGGTCCTGGCAACCGGCGCGCCGATCACACCGACTCTTCCAACACGTGAAGGCCTAAGCGGCATGTAAGTCTCCTACGGTCGCAGTTGCCTGGTCGGCCTCGATCGAGGCGATAATCGCCTGGATGGGAATCCGCCCATTGGCGATCAGCTGGCCACCTGAGCGCCGTGCCGCTGACGCGAACGGCGCGGCCCACAGGTTCTCCCAGATGAGCACCCCCGCAGTGCTACCCGGCTCCATCGCGGCGGCAAGGTGTTCCACGTCCTCAGCGGCCAGGAGTTCGGCCAGCTCGGTCTCGATCGCCTGCAAGTCCCCGAGCTCGGCGATATCGGACAGCTCTGCCGCCTCGACGGTACCGTCGGCGTCCTTAGTGAGGATCAGGACATCGATCACGCGGATGATGCCGGAATCGACCAGAGCCCGCAGCTCGGCGGCCATCTCACCGGTGAAGCTGCTCGCTCCAGCCGGGAACTCCACGACCAGGTAGTCCACGGGGCCAAGTTCATCCAGGGATATCTCGGTCATCATCATTCCGTTCGCTCGGCCGAGCTTGAGCTACCCGCAGCGCAGAAGCCTTGCGCTAGCTGGGCTTCCTCACCCTAAAGCGCCGCCCCACACCGCCACGTCACCCGCCAAGGGTGATCAAACTAACCGCGGGCGGCCAGCCGGACGCGCGGCACTGATCCCGGGACGGATGCTCGGCGACCATCCAGCGGACCAGGCACTGAACGGCGCGCGGGATATCGCGGGATGGTCTTGAGTGCCACGGCGAGCAAGGCCCCGAAAGCCCAGGTAGCAAGGCTGCCGGACAAGCAGTCACGTACGCCCTTGAAACCGCCGTGCCTCCTTGTCGGAGCGATCGCCGAGGCTGATCTTTCTAACGGATTTGCTAACAACAGACCTGGACGGCCTCGGACTTCGCCGACGCGGTTGACCGTCCGCAGCGGGATGAGCTGGCTCATCCGACCATCGTGGACAGCGCCGGACGACCGTGATCTTGCGACCGATCAGAAGGCCCACGACCCTAGGGATGGCCCTACAACGGCCCTGGAACGCCCAGGATCACAGGTGTACCCGGACGACACTGCAAGGCAGCCGAGAAGCGCACAGCGAACATATGCGCAGGTCACAGAGATAAGGTCGCTACCCGAGCCGGAATGCCGACACCCGGACACGGAAGAGGTTCGTGGTTCAAGTCCACGTAGGCCTCCCCGCGCCGATTAGACAACCCGCCCAGGCCAGCCGTGATGATCTAGCGACAGAACGCGAGGGACCAGACGACACCTAGGCCGCATGGCTAATGTGTGTTTAGAGGAAGCATCCGTCGGCCATCCGGCAATGCATGCTGGCCTCAGCGAGGCGGCCTTGGCTCCCGCAGGAATTCTGCGCGGGTTCCGTGCTGAGCGGTAACGTTCCCGGAACGATCCGGGCGTAGCGTCGTATCTGTGAGGGCAGACACTGCCAGCGACAGGGCGTCGGCGCGGGCTGGGGGGCGCCATTCCTGGCTGGCGTCCCCGGCGTCCGCGTCCGTCCTGGCCGGCCTGACGGTGCTCCTGGCCGTCGCAGTGATACCGCTGTCGCTCGCTACCAGGCAGGACCCGCTGGCTACGGGCGGTCCGAACGTTGTGGTTGCCGTGTCCTTCGCCGTGGTCGGACTGGTGGTGGCCTGGCACCGGCCGCGCAACCCGATCGGGTGGCTGATGCTCGTCCTTGCCGCCGTAAGCCTCATGTTCTACGTCGACAGCGGCCTTTACAACCTGCTCAACTACCGGCTCGGGCACCAGCTCCCGTTCGCCCCGGTGGTGCTGCTCCTGTACCACGTCTCCGAGCCCATGCTCGGGCTGATCCCGCTGGTCATCCTGCTGTTCCCGGACGGACGGCTGCCCTCGCCGGGGTGGCGCTGGGTGGCGGGCGGATATCTCACGCTGGCCGTGGCCGACATGATCGTGCGGGCCCAGATGAGTGTTTACGCGCTCACCCACCACCACACCCAGGTAGACGCCCGCGGTCAGCTCCTTCTCTCCCACCACTCGGCGTATTCGGTTTTCAATGCGCCTGCCGGCTTGATCTTCTTCGCGTTCTGGGCGCTTGCGGTCGGCTACCAGGTCGTGAGCTGGCGGCGCGCGGCCGGAGAACGGCGCCAGCAGCTCAACTGGCTGATGGCCGGCGGCGGCGCGGCCCTCGTCTCGTTTGTCGCCGGCGTTGCCATAGCGGCGCATCACGGCATCTGGCAGGTCGTCGGCGACGTGCTCGTGATCTGGGTGGCCGCCCTGCCGGCGGGCATGGGCGTGGCGATCCTGAAGTACCGCCTTTACGAGATCGACCGGATCATCTCCCGGACGCTGGCCTACGCGATCGTGACCGGGCTGCTGGTCGGGGTGTACGCGGGGCTGGTGCTGCTGACCACCCAGGTGTTCCGGGTCCACACGCCGGTGGCGGTGGCGGCCTCCACCCTGGCGGCGGCGGCGTTGTTCGATCCGCTGCGCCGCCGGGTACAGAAGGCCGTGGACCGCCGATTCAACCGCGCCCGGTATGACGCCGACCAGACCGTGGCCGTGTTCGCGACACGCCTGAAAGACGCTGTGGACCTGGACTCGGTCCGAGATGACCTGGCCGGCGTCGTGTCTCGCGCCCTTGAACCCGCTCACGTCTCGGTGTGGATCAGCCAGCGCGACTGAGGCTGGCTGCCGCCTCCGTCGTCCACGCCCGGTTGGCGCGGCATCACCAACCCAGGCTCTCCAAGATCAGCGCCAGGCCAAGCCGCCATCCCGACCTCTAACAAAGTGCGGCTGTAGTACTACCCCCGTGAATGGACACGGGCCTGGCCCTCAACGTAGGCGCGGATCGCTTCTGTCTGGCGCTTGGAGGCACGCATGGTCGTTGGTACCCCTGGGCTTAATAGGTTTTAGCAACACGTCGCACGGTTCGCTGATCGGCTGAGCGAGTTGCGCAGGCGCATTAGGCGACCGACCGGCATGCCGGATACACCTCCCCGGTGCGAGCGGCTGGCCATGCGCATATGACATGACGACGTCAGCCGCATGACAACGGGGAGGTAGAAGAGGCCCCGGCCTGCGCATACAGACCGGGGCACGAAGCCGCCCGACACGAGATATGTCGAGCGGCCTGGGGTTATGGCTCCAACAAGCCGAGTTTTGACCTAACGTAGCGGGCCAACGTCGGGTTCAACCTGAACCCGCGTACCCCAGCCAGGTTAGGTCGGCAGCGCGGACGCGGCTTCACGTCCGCGCTTGTTCATGTCTGCAGCTTCGCGTCTGCGGCGTCGGCTCAAACCGTCCGGTTGGCCTGACCGGCTGGGAGGCGGTAGTCTGTACGCCGCTGGTGATGCCAGCATCCCGGCCCGGCAGGATCCTGCCGGAGCCATGCTCGGCCCCGTCGTCTAGAGGCCTAGGACGCCGCCCTCTCAAGGCGGTAACGCCGGTTCGAATCCGGTCGGGGCTACTTCGTGGTCCTCACGTTTCAGTGGGGACCATGTTCACGTTTGGGCCCGGCCCGCCGCCGCAACTGCCGCGGGCCAGGACCAGGGCGAGTGCCCCCCGACGTTTCCGCGGAAACGTCTCGTGCAATTGCGTACAGCGTCACCGGCGTGTGGCTGGCCGCGCTTGACCTGTGGGCGTACCGGAACAAGATCCCGTACGCGCAGGTCAAGGCCAAACACTAAGACCTCACTTCGTGATCTGTCTTGCGACATCGCAATGACCCCGAACCCCTCATCGGGTTGCTGCCGCCGTGTCGTAGCGGTTGGGCCCACGCGTCCCTTCGGACAGCGTGAAGACCAGGAGCACGATCGCGCCCGCGAGCGGGATAAGGCCCATCAGCACCCACCAGCCTGACCTGCCGGTGTCGTGGAGCCTGCGCACGAGCAGCGCGAGCTCCGCCAGGCCCAGGTAGACGGCCGCGATGATAAACAGGACAGCGATGACCAAGTCGACGGCGATGCGGACACTCGCCGCCGCGCCGCCGCTCGCGGGGATCACGAAGAAAATCACGTCCAGCGGGACCCACGCGATCACCGTGAACAGGATGAACCACCAGTAGGCCGATCGGGAGGCGCGGCCGCGGTAGACCAGCCAGTTGCGTAGCCCTCCCTTGATCGCCTCACCGAAACCAACCTCTCCCCCTTCCAGGTACGAACGGGGAGGAGGCAGATAGCCGGCTGCCGGGTACTCGCGGCCGGGTACTGGCCGGCCGGGTACTCGCCGGCCGGGTACTCGCCGAGCGGGGTCATCGCTGGCCCCCAGTAACCCATCGGGGGCATCACCGGCGGACCGGGCCTCCGTCGGCGGGCCCGGCGCCGGGAGGCGGTGATCACCCCGGTCAGCAAGCCCCCCAGCAAGGCGAGACCCCCGGCCATGATCAGGATGAACGGGACGAGGATGCCCCGGCCGATGCCCCGGCCGACGGCGACGTCGGTGATCGAGCCAGGGGTGGCGTTCCCGGTGGCGAGCAGGTACCGGCCAGGGTGGTCAATGGTGAAATACATGGCCGTCTGACCCTGGTGCCCAGCGGCGCCGTAGCTCTCGGTGAACCCCGGCCAAGAACTGATGGAGACCTGCGGGCCGCCGTTGACCGGCTGCAGGCTTATCTGCATCGACCAGCTGGCAAACGGCGCGGAGGAGGTGCCGCTGGAGACGTTAATAGCGCAGCATTGGCCGGACTCTTCGATGTACAGGACGTATCCACCAGGCTGCGCGAAGGTCACATCGGCCTGCCCGGGAACCGGGGCGCGCTGAAAATCCGCGATCTGGTGGTCCAGGGCGAAAAACCCCGCCACGGCGAGCGCAATGCAGATCAGTCCGCCCGCCAGCAGGCCGCCTGCTACCCAATACCACCGCCGCGACGGATGCAGAGGCGGGTCCCCGGTACCGCTTGGCTGCGGGCCTGAAGTGACCATGGTGCACCTCCCAGGCGAGGAGGCGCCCAGTAAATAACACTCCAGGATAACACGCTGTGGATAACCCCGTATCGCCGTCTCCGCCTGGGCCAGCCGCGGGTCACGTGTCGACGTTCGGGTTGTCGGCGGGCAGCGGTACCAGCCGGGCGGGCGGCTGCGGGATCACCACTGACGAGTGAACCTTCAGGTCGGGCCCGACGTGGACGAGCTCACCCGGGGCCAGCATCCGCCAGCCGCTCTCGCCGTCGAGTTCCTCGGACGCGATGACCACCGACGGGGCGTCGTGCAACCCCGGCACGTGCATCGAGGACGTCGCGCTGCGCACGTGCAGGCCCTTCGACCCGGCCGGCGTCTGACTCGAGCGCCCCGGCGGCCGCTCCAGGACGTGCAGCGCGTGCTGCCCCGGGTAGCGCAACGCCCACAGTTCCCCCGGCGCCGCCACGATGGTGTTCAGCGAGGAGACCGGCAGGTTCGCCGCGATCCAGCTGGCCGCGGCCGTGATCCCGGCCCCGACGTCGCCACCGTGCGTGTCGGTCTGCTGGGTGATCAGCGCGAAGAACCGCTCGGAGTCGGTGTCGCCCTGAACCAGCCTGGCGTACGGCCCGAGCCGATCATAAAGCCGAGGTAGCTCGCCGAATCCGCCGTTGTGCGCCATGACGCGCCCGGCCATGACGAACGGATGGGTGTTCTGCACGGTCCGGCCGCCCGCGGTCGCCCACCGCACGTGCGCGACGAAGGCCGAGGACTCGGCCTCTCGCGCCTCATGGATGAACTCCTCGTCGGTGAAGGCCGGCTCCGGCTGCTTGTCCACCACGGGCGCGCCGGCGGCGTCGAAGAAGCCGATGCCGCTGCCGTCGACGTTGCGGTGGCTCTGCACCTCCAGCGAGTCGGGGGCGTCAAGCAGCCAGAACGTCGCCTGGACGCGGGCGGTACCAGAGGTCAGCCCGAACAAACGGCACATGGCATGCCCCTTTCCTCGCTATCGGCGGCCCACCGGCCACGTCAGATCTAGCTTCGCGTTCCCGCCCGCTAGACTAACCGCGTCTTTCGCCTCGAACCGGATCGCGCCGTCGGCCGTCACGGTAGGTAGAGCTGATCACACCGAGGGAGCCGCATGAGCCGCCGGCCTCACGCCCGGGCGATCACCGGCCTCCGGCTCGCCTGCGCGGCGACGGCGACCGTGACGGCCACGGCCACGGGCTGCTCGCCATCGCCGCCGCCCGTGCCGACGCCGACCAGCAGCCAGGCCACGCAGTTCCGCACTTCCGACGCCCCGGCCCTGCTCGTGCAGTGCATGCTCAACCAGGGAACGCTGGGGCGTTCGGACGCCATCTTCTCCGGCCCGCCTGCCTGGCTGCACGACGGCAACATCGTCATCACGCCCGCCACCGCCACCAAGTTCGATACCTGGTACCAGGCCAACCACGCGATCACCGTGGCCGGCAAGGACCTGGCCGACTGGACCGCGTGGGCGGCGGACAACGACGAGCTGCCCCCGGAGGTCTGCGGGACCTCCGCGTCAGCCTCAGCCCTGCAGAAACAGGTCTTCGGGAAAGATCCGGCGGCCGGCAACCCCTGGGGCAGATAAGAGCACCGTCGGCAGTCCGCATCGGATCGCGAGGGACGGGTCGCGATAGGACACCAGCGCCGTGATCAGCGGCTGCCCGTCCGAGATACCCAACTGCAGGACCTGCAGGCCGGTGACCGCCAGGCGGCCTTCGGCGTCCGGCTCGTAGGTCGCGAACGCGGGCTGGCCGTTGCAGGAGCCGGCTCTCAGCCGGATCCCGTGCGGCCGGGCGGGGCCGAAGACCGCGTTCTCGACGAAGGCGGCAACCGCTGGCCTGCCCTCGAACCAGGCGCTGAGCGGAGGCATCGAGAAGCGGACGTCCTCGGCGACAAGCAGCACGAACTCGTCGATGTCGGCCAGGTGCCACGCCCGCAGGTAGCGGTCGAGGAGTTGCCGCACCCGAGGGTCGCTGACATCTGGCTGAGGTCGGCCGGCGGCGGCGCGGACGGTCTCGCGGGCCCGCGACAGCAGGCTGTTGACCGCCGCGGGGCCGACCTCGAGCACCTCGCCGACCTCCGCGTGGCTGAAGGCCAGCACATCGTGCAGCAGCAACGCGGCGCGCTGGCGGGGCGCCAGGCGCTGCAGCGCCGCCACGAACGCCAGGCTGATTTCCTCGCGCCTGACCACCTCATCGGAAGGATCCCCCGTGCCGTACAGGTCGGCGTCACGGACCGGCTCGACCCAGGCCAGCTCCGGATCCGGCGGCCCGGGCATGGCGCCAGCCATAACAGCGGGCCCGTATTCGGCCGGGCCGATCCTGGCCCGTTTGGCCCGCAGCCCGTCGAGGCAGATGTTGGTCGCGATCCGCTGCAGCCAGGCGCCGAACGGCCCCGAGCCGTCGTAGGTCCCCAGCTTGCGCCAGGCCCGCTCGAGGGTGTCCTGGGTGGCGTCTTCGGCGTCGGCGCCCGAGCCGAGCATGCGGTAGCAGTGACGGAACACCGGCCGCTGGTACGGCCCGACCAGTTCGGTGAACGCCGCGTCGTCTCCGGCGGCCGCCCGGGCGATCAGGCCAGGGTCAGCAGCACCAGCCATATCCAGCCCTCCGCGCTCGGCCCGGGCGTCGCGCCTTGGACATCAGGCCTCAGCCTTGGCCAATCCAACCACCTGCCCGTGCGGGTCGGCCAGCAGGCCGAAGGTGACGCCCGGCGCGGACGTGGCCGGCTGGATCACCCGCCCGCCCAGCGCGACGGCGGCGTCCAGGGTCGCGGCGACGTCCTGGACGCCCACGAAGAAGGTGACCAGCGGCGTGCCGCCCTGCAGCGGGCTGATGCCGCCGGGCACCGCGCCCGTGACGCCGGTATCCACGTAGGTGTAACCGGGCATCCCTCCGTCCGGGTACGTCCAGCCGAACAGCTGGCCGAAGAACGATCGCGTCGCGTCCGGGTCGGAAGACCTGATCTCGAAGTGAACCACTGGGTTCGGCATACCGTGCTCCTCTCGTCGCCTCGCCCGACGCGAGCCGACAACAGGTTCGACGGACCGGCGCGCCCCGATCTCTCGGTAAGCCGTACCACGGCCGGGCCGCGACGATCAGCTACAGCGTGATAGAATACGAGTTCGATAACGAGTATACTGTCACGATGACCGCATACACACCGCCTGGCTGGCCCGCTGGCGTGCACCCGCCGGGCAGCGAGGAGTTCGAATCCACGGCGGTCACCTGGCTGCTCGACGTCGTGCCGCCCGACTACCGGCTGCACGGGGTGCTGCGCCGCTACCCGGTGGCGCTGGCCACCATGGCCCGGTACCACACCAAGGCCAGCGTCGAGGGCGCGCGCCAGGGTTACCGCACGGCCCGGACCGAACTGGCCGGGGCGCTGCCGCCGCACGCGATCGACACCGTCCTGGCCGCCTACCGCAAGGAGGGCGCGAGGCTCGCCGCCACCGCCCGCGCGGTCGCCCTGGTGGAGCGGGCGCTCCGCGGTGAGGTCTTCAACAGGAAGATGCAGGACAAGCACGCTACTCCCTGAGCGTGGCCTGGCTTTTGGCCGTACAAGACCCGGGGCCGGGAGCGCCGACAGGGCCAGAACGTGAGATTATTGACACCGAGCTAGCCGGGGGCGGGCAGCTAGACCTGCGGGCAGCGAGAAGGAAGTGATCCAGTGTCGCGGCAGGCCCGGATCCTTCTGGTTGACGACCGGGCTGAGAACCTGGTCGCCCTCGAAGCGATCCTTTCCTCCCTGAACCAGATCCTGGTCCCCGTCCGCAGCGGCGAGCAGGCCATACAGGCCGTGCTCGCCGATGAGTACGCGGTCGTGCTGCTGGACATCATGATGCCGGGGATGGACGGCTTCGAGACCGCCAAGCAGATCAAGCGCCACGCTAAGAGCCGTGACGTGCCGATCATCTTCCTGACCGCGGCGATCGCCCAGCCCGAGCAGGCCTTCCGCGGCTACGCGGCCGGCGCGGTGGACTACCTGGCCAAGCCGTTCGATCCCTGGGTGCTGAAGGCGAAGGTGTCGGTCTTTGTCGACCTCTACCTGAAGGGTAAAGATCCCGGACGCCCGCTGCTCGACCAGCTGTCCTGCGGCCTGCGGGCCATCGAGGAGACGGTCGCCTCGCTGTGCCGGCTGCCCGCGGTGATCAAGGACGCGGAGGCCACGGAAACGGCGGCCCAGCTAGCCGGGCGCGTCGGGCGACTGCGCGACGCCCTCGAAGGCCTCCACGGCGGGACCGGCTGAACCGGGACCGGCTGAACCGCGTGCGCCGCCCCGGCGGCCGTACCGCGAGCGGCTGAACCGGAGCCTGCTGGACCAGGGGCCGCGGGTCCCAGGCGCACCGGAGCCGACCAGCCGTCGCCGGGCAGGTACTCCCTGACGATCCGGGCCGGGACCCCGGCCACCACGCACCGGTCGGGCACCGTGCCGCGGACCACCGAACCGGCCGCCACCACCACGTTGCGGCCGATGCACGCGCCCGGCAGCACGACCGCCCCGGCTCCCAGCCAGCTGCCCGACCCGATCCGGACGGCGGCGTTGCGCGGCATCTGCCGCCCGATCGGTTCGTCCGGATCGGCGTACCCGTGGTTCTGGTCGGTGATGTAGACGTACGGACCGATGAACACGTCGTCCTCGATCAACAGCGAACAATGCGCGACGACGTGGCTGCCCCGGCCGATCACGCACCGGTCGCCGATCCGCAGCACGGGCGCCGGGCCGAGGTCCTGGCCCGGGACCATCCCCGCGGAAAGCGTCACGAAGGCGGCGATCAGGGTGTCCGCGCCGACGGCGATCCAGCGCTCCCCGAACACCGAACCGGCCGGGAAGGCCGCCATCGACCCGCGGCCGAACGCGGCGAACCCGCGGCCCGCCGGGGTATCGGCCGTCACCACCCCGGCCCGCTGCACCGCCTCCCACCCCCAGTGCACCGCCCGCCACCGCAACCGGGCTCCCCAGCGCAGGTTCACGGCCGGGCCGAGGCGGCCAGCTGGCCGCAGGCACCGTCGATCTCCCGGCCCCGGGTATCCCGGACCGTGACCGGCACCCCCGCATCGGAAAGGCGGCGGACGAACTCGCGCTGCACGCCGGGCCGGGACGCGGTCCACTTCGACCCCGGCGTCGGGTTCAGCGGGATCAGGTTGACGTGCGCGAGCCGCCCGGCCAGCAGCGACCCGAGCCGGTCGGCCCGCCAGGCCTGGTCGTTGATGTCCCTGATCAGCGCGTACTCGATCGAGACCCGGCGCCCGGTGACCCCGGCGTAGTCCCAGGCGGCGCCCAGCACCTCGGAGACCTTCCACCGCTGGTTCACCGGCACCAGCGTGTCCCGCAGCTCATCGTCGGGAGCATGCAGGGACACGGCCAGGGTCACCGACAGGCCCTCGGACGCGAGCCGGCCGATGGCGGGCACCAGGCCGACCGTGGAGACCGTGATCGAGCGCTGAGAGATCCCCAGGCCGTCCGGCACCGGATCGGTGAGCCTGCGGACCGCGGCGACCACGTGAGCGTAGTTGGCCAGCGGCTCCCCCATGCCCATGAACACCACGTTCGAGACCCGCGAGGGTCCTCCGGGCACCGCCCCGGCCGCCAGCAGCCGCGCGCCCGCCACCACCTGGGCCACGATCTCCGCCGTGGACAGGCTCCGGGTCAGGCCCGCCTGCCCCGTCGCGCAGAACGGGCAGCCCATCCCGCATCCGGCCTGCGACGACACGCACATCGTGACCCGGTCCGGGTAGCGCATCAGGACCGACTCGACCAGCGCCCCGTCGAAGGCGCGCCACAGCGTCTTGCGCGTGGTCCCGCCGTCGCAGGACAGCTCGCGCTCCGCGGTCAGCAACGAGGGCAGCAGCGCACCGGCCAACAACCCGCGCGACGCCAACGGCAGGTCGCTCATCTCGGCGGCAAGCGACGCGTCGGCAAACCGCCCGAAGAAGTGCCTGGACAGCTGGGTCGCCCGGTACGGCGGCTCGCCGAGGTCCGCCACCGCCGCCCGGCGCTCGGCCATGGTCAGGTCGGCCAGATGCCGCGGCGGCCGCTCGCGCCCCCGGCCGCGGCCCGCCAGCAACAGCCGCCCCGGAGGCCCGGCCACTGCAAGCTCGGCCACCGGAGGCTCGGCCACCGGAGGCTCCGGCACCACCGGATCCGAGACATCAAGATCAGGGCGGGACACGCTGCTCCGTTCGGTAAAAGGGGTTTTCCTGGTGCCACACCAGGATATGGCGCAGGACCGGCTGTGCTGGCTCGAGGGGACGAACCCGTAAGCCCCTCAACCCCGCGCCTGGCCACCACGAGGCGGGCGGGCTTTGAGCGAAGCGATTAAGTCAGTACATTTCGTTGCATGGCAACGTCGTATACCGAGCCCGGCGGGCACCGCAGCCCGCAGCCGCCGGTCACGCTGCTGGAGAGCTTCAGCCCCTACGGAAGCCGCAAGGTCACCGTCGAGTACGACGGCCTGGTCACGGCCGCCTACCTGCACGACGACGCCTCCGCGATATCGGCCACCTGGATCGCCAACCACCGGCCCGCGCCGTCGGCCACCGACCAGGCCCGGCTGGACGCCGGCCGCGCGCCGCTCATGCCGGCCGCGCGGACCAAGCATCCCGGCGGCCGGCCGCCGCTGCAGGCGGGCGCGCTCGAGGCGCTGTGGTTCGAGGAGGGCGACGGGGTGGCCATCTTCGAGCACGGGCGGCCGCTCGCGGTGATCGCCGGGTGGTCCGACATGGACCGGGGGATGCCCGGTTACAGCAGCGAGGTCATCGGGCAGACGCCGTTCGGCTGGTCGCTGGATGACGCCATGGAGGGGCTCGCGCCGCGGCTGGAGCGGTCCAGGGCCTACTGGCGCTGGCGGCAGTCGGCGGACGGCTGGAGCCAGTTCCAGCGAGCGCTGCTGGGCCACCTGGCCCCGCGGCTCGGCCCGGGCGGGCACTACTGGGACGCAAGCGCGGGCAAGCAGCCCCTGACCGGAGTGACCGAACGTCCCTCGGCCCCCCACCGCCCCTACACGGTCCTGTCCACCGTGGGGATGAGCTGCCAGCGGATGCCCGTGGTCGAGCAGGTCCTCGACGACCCGAGCGAGTACGCCAGGATCGAGCTCGCGGTGGCCACCACGCTGCCGGCCGCGCAGGTGGCCCGCGTGTTCCTGTGGCTCGCGACCTACCCGTGGCACGCCGTCACCTGGTTCGGCCCCGGCCACAGCGTGCGCTGGTATCACGAGCCTTCGACGTTCCCGCTCGGCGGCGGCGAGGGCCACGGAGGCTACGGGGCGGTCCTGCTGCTCGACTCGCCCGGCGCGCTGCCCGGGCCCGAGCCGCCGGACCTGTCGGGTTTCGCGTTCGGCGGGGATCCCGTGCGCTGGCTGTGGATCGTCCCGATATCCGAACGGGACCGCCAACTCGCCAAGGACCGCGGCTCGGCCAGCCTGGTGAACCGGCTGGCCGACCAGCAGCGAAGCTGGATCGTCGGGCCCTAGCTCAGTGCACGTGAAGGTTCACGCCGAGCAGCACCAGCCACCACAAGAAGATGGACAGCAGCGCGCTGGCCAGGGTCTTCAGCCAGGCGAGCGTGACGTACCCGCGGTCCCAGGCCACGAATACCCCGATGACGACGTAAATGAGGCCGATGAGGCTCCTGAACCGAAACATGGCCGATCTCCTATGCCGCCGATCCATGACCTGCCGCCACTAGCTGCCCAAGCCAGCGAGGGTCAAACGCGGACGAACGTGTCCAGCAGGAGCCATATCACGGGGGCGCAGACCAGCAGGGAGTCGAGCCGTTCCAGGATGCCGCCGTGACCCGGCAGCACCGTGCCCATGTCCTTGATGTCCAGGTCGCGCTTGATCATGGATTCGACCAGGTCGCCGACCGTCGCCGCGAGCACCGCCGCGGCCCCGAGGAGCAGGCCCTGCCAGGCGTGGGCGTGCAGCAGCAGCGTCAGGCACAGCCCCCCGGCGGCCAGGCACGCGGCGACGGAGCCCGCGAAGCCCTCCCAGGTCTTCTTGGGGCTGATGACCGGGGCCATCGGATGGCGGCCGACGGTGATCCCGGCGAAGTAACCGCCGATGTCGCTGCAGATGGTCACGATGACGAACGTCAGCACGCGCCGCCCGCCGTCGGCCGGGACCAGCATCGCGGCCACGAACGACGCGAGGAACGGCAGGTAGGCGAAGGCGAACACGCCGGCCGTGGTGTCCTTGACGTAGCCGGTGGTCCCGCCGGGCAGCCGCCAGGCGAAGATGACGACCACGGTCAGCGCGGTGGCGGCCAGCGCGGCCTTGTAGCCGAGCCAGTACATGCAGGTCAGCGTGGCGGCGCCGCCGGCCGCCACCGGGATCACCGGGATCTGGATGTCGCGCTTGGCGAAGGCGCCGGTCAGCTCGGTCAGCGCGACGGCCACCGCGATCCCCATGTACAGCAGGAAGGTCGCCTTGACCGTGAACAGGGTGAGGATGACCAGGCCGCCGAGCGCGGCGCCGACACCGATCGCGACGGGGAGGTTACGCCCCGTCCGCACCCCTGGGTGCTCTGAGGATCCGGATTCCGTCCCGGGCGGCGCGATATCCACTAGACCTCGAGGAGCTCGGTTTCCTTGTGCTTGAGCAGATCGTCCACCTGCGCCACGTAGGTGTGGGTGAGCTCGTCGAGCTCGCGCTCGGCCCGGCGCACGTCGTCCTCGCCCGCGTCCCCGGCCTTGATCATCTTGTCCAGCGAGTCCTTGGCGTGCCGCCTGATGTTCCTGATGGCCACGCGGCCGTCCTCGGCCTTGTGCCGGGCGGTCTTGATGTACTCGCGCCTGCGCTCTTCGGTCAGCTCGGGCAGCACGATCCTGATGATGATCCCGTCGTTGGCCGGGTTGACGCCCAGGTCGCTGTTCCTGATCGCACGCTCGATGCCCGCCAGCGAGTTCTTGTCGAACGGCTGGATGATCACCATCCTCGGCTCCGGGACGTGGAACGAGGCGAGCTGGTTCACCGGGGTCTGCGTCCCGTAGTAGTCGACCGTGATCTTGCTGAACATCGCCGGGTGGGCGCGGCCGGTACGGATGAGGGCGAAGTCCTCCTTGGCGACCGTGACCGCCTTGTCCATCTTCTCCTCGGCTTCGAGGAGCGTGTCATCGATCATTGTTCGGCTCCGTTGTACTCGCAGTGCCTATGGAGCTTAGCGGTCCTCACGGGCCGAGGGGGTCGTCGGGATCATCCTCGGGGGTGGTGCGGCAGACCAGCGTGCCGACCTTCTCGCCGCGGATGGCCCGGACCACGTTGCCCTCGCCCATGAGCGCGAACACCACGATCGGCATGCCGTTGTCCATGCACAGGCTCACCGCCGTGCTGTCCATGACCTTCAGCCCGCGGCTGAGGTACTCGGCGTAGTCCAGCCGGTCGAAGCGCACCGCGTCCGGCGTGGTGTGCGGGTCGGCGTCGTACACCCCGTCGACCTTGGTGCCCTTGAGCACCGCGTCGGCGCCGATCTCCAGCGCCCGCTGCGCGGCCGCGGTGTCGGTGGAGAAGTACGGCGCGCCCAGCCCGGCCCCGAAGATCACCACCCGGCCCTTCTCCAGGTGCCTGATGGCCCGGCGCGGGACGTAGGGCTCGGCCACCTGGCGCATGGTGATGGCGGTCTGCACCCGGGTCTCCACGCCCAGCTTCTCCAGCACGTCCTGCAGGGCCAGGCAGTTGATGACCGTGCTGAGCATGCCCATGTAGTCGGCGTGGTCCCGGTCGATGCCCCGCTCGGCCAGGGCCGCGCCGCGGAACATGTTGCCGCCGCCGACCACGGCGGCGACCTGAACTCCGTCCTTCACCGCGGCGACGATCTCCGCCGCCAGGTGGGCCACCACGTCCGGCGAGATGCCCAGGGGCTCAGTGCCCGCGAACAGCCCGCCGGACAGCTTCAGCACCACCCGGCGCCAGCTCGGATGAAGCACTCCCGCGGATCCAGATTCCGACGTCATACGGCCTCAGGCCTGGCCAACCTGGAACCTGGCGAACCCGGTGACGTTCACCCCGCCGGAGGCCAGGACCTGCTTGACGGCCGTCTTCTGGTCCTTGACGAACGCCTGCTCGGTGAGCACGACCTCCTTGAAGTAGGAGTTCAGCCTGCCGTCCACGATCTTCGGTATGGCCTGCTCCGGCTTGCCCTCGTCGCGGGTGATCTGCTCGGCGATCCGCCGCTCCTTCTCCACCGCGTCCGCGGGGACGTCGTCGCGGGTCACGTACAGCGGGCGCATCGCGGCGACCTGCTGGGCGAGGTCCTTGGCGACTTCGGCGTTGTCCTTGTCGAGCTGGACCAGCACGCCGAGCGTCGGCGGCAGCGCCGCGTCGCTGCGGTGCAGGTAGCTGTCCACGTAGCCGCCCTCGAAGCGGGCGAACCGGCCGAGCTCCAGCTTCTCCTTCAGGCTCGCGCCCGCCTCCTCGATGAGCTGCTGGACGGTGACGCCCGGCCGCGCCTGCAGGGCCAGCACGGCCAGCCGGTCGAAGACCCCGGCCATCAGCGCGACCCGGGTGATCTCGGCCGCCGCCTGCTGGAACAGGTCGGTCTTGGCCACGAAGTCGGTCTCGCAGTTCAGCTCGACCAGCACGCCGGCCGTGTGGCCGTCGAGCTGCGAGGTCACCAGGCCGTTGGCCGCCGTGCGGGTGGCCCGCTTGCCCGCGTCCTTGACGCCCTTGAGGCGGAGCAGCTCAACCGCGGCATCCAGGTCGCCCATGGCCTCCTCCAGTGCGTTCTTGCAGTCCATCATGCCGGCGCCGGTCTGGTCCCGGAGCCGCTTGACGTCAGCGGCGGTAAAGTTCGCCATGTCCTCGTCTCTCACTCGTTCTCGTCGGCCGCGTTTTGCAGGCCTGCCGGCTCGTCGGCCTCGTCGGCCGCGTCTTCGAGGCCCGCCAGGTCGTCGGCCTCGTCGGCCGCGGCATCGGTGTTGCTGGTGATCGCGGATTCGGCGCTGATCTCGGGGACGCCCTCGGCCTCGGCCGCGGCCACGATCCGCTGGTCCGGCGGGGTCACCACGGACTGGTCCGGCGGGGTCAGGGCGGGGCCGTCGGCCCGCGAACCCTGGAGCAGCTCCCGCTCCCACTCGGCCAGCGGCTCCTCGCTGCCCACCTGGTCCCCGGACGGCTTCTCGTCACCGGCCCCCGCGCCGGCCCGCGCGATCAGCCCCTCGGCGACCGCGTCCGCCACCACCCTGGTCAGCAGCGCGACGCTGCGGATCGCGTCGTCGTTCCCCGGGATCGGGTAGTTGACCTCGTCCGGGTCGCAGTTCGTGTCGAGGATGGCCACCACCGGGATGCCCAGCTTGCGCGCCTCGTTGACCGCGATGTGCTCCTTCTTGGTGTCCACCACCCAGATCGCGCTCGGCACGCGCGCCATGTCCCTGATCCCGCCCAGCGTCCGGTCGAGCTTGTCGTGCTCGCGCCGCAGGTGCAGGAGTTCCTTCTTGGTCATGCCCGAGCCGGCCACGTCGCCGAAGTCGATCTCCTCGAGCTCCTTGAGCCGCTGCAGCCGCTTGTAGACGGTGGAGAAGTTGGTCAGCATGCCGCCCAGCCAGCGCTGGTTGACGAACGGCATCCCCACCCGGCGCGCCTGCTCGGCGATGGCCTCCTGGGCCTGCTTCTTGGTGCCGACGTACAGGATGGTCCCGCCGTGCGCGACGGTCTCCTTGATGAACTCGTACGCGCGGTCGATGTAGTCCAGCGACTGCTGAAGATCGATGATGTAGATGCCGTTGCGTTCGGTGAAGATGTAGCGCTTCATCTTCGGGTTCCAGCGCCTGGTCTGGTGCCCGAAATGGACACCGCTCTCCAGGAGCTGCTTCATGCTGACGACCTGAGCCACTGGCACGGTCCCTTCCTTCGTGCGCCGCCCTGCGTTCCGGCCCTTGCGTTCCGGCTCGGCGGCGCTGCTCGGTTGCTTCCTGGTGCCCGTGACTGACGCGCCTGCGGCCGGCCTGAGCGGCCGGCGGACCGAGCGGCGCGTCCCGCCGGGTGCTTGTCGTCCCGGACAGCAAGCGGGCACGCGATTTAGCCGCCGAGCACGCGGGTGCGGCTGCGGCGACCGGGTTTAAGGATACTTGACGTTCCCGCTGGCCGCGCATTGGGCGGCCCGGGAGTCATCTCCACTAGGATTCAACGCCGCCGTGAGCCGGATATTCCATATTCCGGTCCGTACGGGCCATCACCGCCCGTTCGGCAAAAAGATTTGAATTATTCCGAACGAACGGTGGTTCGTCCTGCCCTCACCCGTCCCTGCCCGCCCGGGTCCGGCTGGTCCGGTGGAGATACCGCCATTTGACTGGTGACATAGGCCCGGCTCCCGCCGAGAATCGGTGCTAGACCCGGCCTGCTGAGGAGAGCACCCATCATGACGAACAACAGCGACGAAGCGCCGAAGATCCTCGACCTGCCGATCGGGCTGGACGCGACCGGGATGCGGCGGGAGTTCGACAGCCTGGGCGAGGTGGAGGTGCCCGCGAACCACTACTGGGGGGCGCAGACGCAGCGCAGCCTGCAGCACTTCAACATCGGCCACGACCGGATGCCCAAGGAGGTCTACCACGCCTACGGGTACGTGAAGAAGGCGGCGGCGATCGTGAACACGGCGGCGGGGCGGCTGCCGGCCTGGAAGGGCGAGCTGATCCAGCGGGTGTGTGATGAGGTGATCTCCGGGGCGCTGGACAGCGAGTTCCCGCTGTACGTGTTCCAGAACCGGGTCCGGCACCCAGTCGAACATGAACCTCAACGAGGTCATCTCCAACCGGTGCATCCAGCTCGTCGGCGGCACGCTGGGCTCCCAGCAGCCGGTGCACCCGAACGACCACGTGAACATGGGCCAGTCCTCCAACGACACGTTCCCCACCGCGATGCACATCGCGGCGCACAAGATGGCGGCGACCAAGACGATCCCGGCGCTGAAGCGGCTGCGGGATGCCATCGAGGCCAAGGCGAAGCAGTGGGCGGACGTGGTCAAGATCGGCCGGACGCACCTGGAGGACGCGGTGCCGCTGACCGTGGGGCAGGAGTGGTCCGGGTACGCCGGGGCGCTGGACGACGCGATCGCCGAGGTCGAGCACGCCACGGCCGGGCTGCTGCAGGTGGCCATGGGCGGCACCGCGGTGGGGACCGGGCTGAACGCCCCGGCCGGGTTCGGCGACCAGGTCGCCGCGCAGATCGCCGCGATGACCGGCGCGCCGTTCGTGACGGCGGCGAACAAGTTCACCGCGCAGGGCACGCTGGACCGGATGGTGCGCGCGCACGCCGGGCTCAAGGCCGCGGCGGTCACCCTGTTCAAGATCGCCAACGACCTGCGCTGGCTCGGGTCCGGGCCGCGCACCGGAATCGGTGAGCTGCTGTTCCCGGAGAACGAGCCGGGGTCCTCGATCATGCCGGGCAAGGTCAACCCGACCCAGGCCGAGGCCATGCTGATGGTCGCCATCCAGGTCATCGCCTCCGACGTGGCCATCACCATGGGCGGCGCGGAGGGCAACTTCGAGCTCAACGCGTTCCGGCCCATCCTGATCGACAACTACCTGCACTCGGCGCTGATCATGGCCGACATGTGCGATCACATCCGCGAGTTCATGGTCGAAGGGACGAAGCTGAACCAGGCCAAGCTGAAGGAGAACATCGACCGGTCGGTGATGATGGTCACCGCCTTGTCCCCGGTCATCGGGTACGACAAGGCCGCGGAGATCTCCTACTACGCCATCGACCACGACCTGACCCTCAAGCAGGCCGCGCTGGCCAAGGGCGTATCCGAGGAACTGTACGACCGGGTCGTCATCCCGCTCGCGCTGACCCGCGGCGGCTCGGCCGACCTGCCGTCCGGCTCGCAGAAGTCCTGACATGGCCACCCCGGGCACCAACGCCGACCGGGCGGCTCACCGCATGGAGCCCATCGGCAAGGCCGCCTTCATCGCCTCGGTCGGCGGCACGCGGGGCTACGCCGACTGGACCAACCCCAGCCACCGGCTGCGGCGGCTGCTGTCAGAGTTCATCGGCATGGCCGGGCTGACGTTCATCCTGTCCGGCGGCGCGGCCATCCTGGTCCGGTACGGCGGCCGCGCGCTGCAGCCCTGGCAGACCGTGCTGGTGCTGTCGCTGGTCTCGGCGCTGTGGCTGGTCGTGGCGGTCTACTTCCTCGGCGACATCTCGGCCCACTTCAACCCGGCCACCACCTTGGCCTTCGCGCTGCGCCGGGACATGGACTGGATGATGGCCGGCGTCTACTGGATCGTCCAGTTCGGCGCGGCCGTCTGCGGGTCGCTGCTGGCCCGCGGCTTCTTCGGCCGGGAAGGGAACCTGGCCGCCACGATGCCCAAGCCCGGCCAGTCCTGGCAGGCCGCCGGCTTCGAGGCGATCATCACGTTCGGCCTGGTGCTGATGATCTTGAACCTGGCCAACGGGCCCAAGCTGAACGGGCCGTTCGTCCCGCTGGCGGTCGGCGCCTACATCCTGGCCTGGGGCACCATGGGCGGTCCCTACGAGGGCGCCGCCATGAACCCCGCCCGCAGCTTCGGACCGGATGTGGCCATCGGCAACCTGTCGACCTGGTGGGTCTACCTGATCGGGCCCGTGGCCGGCGCGGTGATCGCCGTCGGCGTGGCGTACGTGCTGCGCGGGCCAGCCAAGGCCCAGGAAGCCGGCGCCGCCCAGGGAACGCCGCTTCACCGGAGTTCCTAGGCCCGCGGGTGGGCCTGGCGGTAGCTGGACTTCAGGCGCTCGATCGAGACGTGGGTGTAGATCTGCGTGGTCGCGGGGGAGGAATGGCCGAGGATCTCCTGGACGCTGCGCAGGTCGGCGCCGCCTTCGAGCAGGTGGGTCGCTGCGGTGTGCCGCAGGCCGTGCGGCCCGGTATCCCGGCTGGCTCCCGCCTCGCGCAGGCGCTCGTGCACGATCCTGCGGGCCGCGCGCGGGTCCAGGCGGCCGCCCCGAACGCCGAGGAACAGCGCCTCCCCGCTGGCCGCGGTGGCCAGGACCGGGCGGCCCGCCTCCAGCCAGCGGGTCACCGCGCGGATGGCGGGCACGCCGACGGGGACGGTCCGTTCCTTGTCCCCCTTGCCCCTGACCCGGACGGTCCGGCGGCCATGGTCGAAGCTACCCGCGCTCAGCCCGCACAGCTCGCTGACCCGGATCCCCGTCGCGTACAGCACCTCGAGCACCGCGACGTCACGCAGGGCCACCGCCGCCTCACCGTCGCCTGCACCGCCGCCTCAGCCGTCGCGCTGACCGCCAGCTCGGCTGTCCCAGTCGCCTCACCCTCCTCGACCGTCTCACTCCCCTCACCCGCCTCGGCTGCTCGTGCCCGGCGCCCGGCCGCGTCCAGCACGGCCTGGATCTCGTCCTGGCGCAGAACATGCGGAAGGGCGCGCCGGGCCTTCAGCGTGCCCAGCCGCGGGCCGGGGTCGGTGGCCAGCCAGCCGCGACGGTGCACGAAGGCGGTGAAGCTCCTGGCCGCCGCGCCGCGCCTGGCCAGCGTGGTGCGCGCCGCGCCCGAGGCATGCTGGTCGGCCAGCCAGCCGCGCAGGTGCGCCAGGCTGAGGTCGCCGGGTGCCTGCGCGCCGCGGCGGCCCGCGTGCTCGAGCAGCGAGGCGACGTCGCCGGTGTAGGCGCGGATCGTATGCGGTGACAGCGAGCGCTCGGCCCGCAGGTGGCGCTCGAAGGCGGTCAGGGCCGCGGCCATCGGGGACGGCAGCGGGCCTGCGGCCGCCCCGGAATTGTCCATGAGCCCAGTCTGCACCCGGACCGGCTCGCTCACCCGGAACCGGCCAGGTGACACGGCTATCGCGAGTAGTTTCGCATCGCGACACGCCGATCGAACTGAAGTTTGACACCGGGTGGCGGTTGCGGCAGGGTGATCCATGCGTTGACCCGGTCCGGCAGGCAGGCCGCGCAACGCGCTCGCACCAGCACCGAGAGAGGGATCGAGCATGGGTCAGAAGACTGTCCGGTTCAGCGATCTTAGCGGCCAGCTCATCATGGCGGACGACGCGCTGGCGCGCATCGTCGTCCACGAGCACCCCGAACTCGTCGACGGTCCGGTCGAGATCGAGGCGCTCACCGACGAAGCCGAGACCCTGGAGCAGGCCGCCCTGCGGGTAGCGGTCGTTGACCTGTACCTCGCCGATGACCTCGAGCCGCGCCGCATCGTCATGGAAGCCGACGCCTTCGACAAGCTGGCCACCCAGAACCCGATGCAGGAGCTTCTCATCGCCGCCCGCCCCGCCCGGCGCGGCCCGAAACCGTCGGCCAACGGCGGCTCCCGCGCGGACCGGCTCGACTACACCAGGCTCGAGCACGCCGGGAAGCCGCACAAGGGCAAGACCACCGACGCCGAGAAGCAGCTGGTCCGCGACCACCTCGACGAGATCAACGAACGCCTGGCCGCGCAGGGCATCCGCACGATCAGCCTGGCCGACCCGGAGCATGTCGAGCGTTACGGTCTCCAGCAGCTCGCCTGGGACCGCAACGGGTTCGAACTCGAGGAGGAGACCGGCCCGGCGGCCGAGGCCGCCGGCGAGAGCGAGGACGGCGCGGATGACGAGGACGAGATGGCGGCCGACGTCGCGTAGCGCCCTCATGAGCGGCCAGATCGGGTAGGCCTGCGCAGGCGCCAGCCGCCCTCGCAGCGCTCGACGAAGCCGCATCCGGCCAACAGCCCCAGGCAGCTCAGCACCGTGTCGAGGTCCACTCCGGCGCCGGCCGCGATCGTCGAGGTCCCGGCGGCGCCCCGGGCCGGAAGCGCGTCGAGTACCCGGGCGCTGTCGGCGATCAAGCTCATCGCGGCATGCGGCCGGGCCGGTGCCCGGCGCGGGCTGTCGACCGCAGCCGTCGGCCACCTCTCGCCCCTCGGGAAGGCCGAGGGGCGAGAGCATCTCGATGATGTCGTCTGCGCACGTGACGCAGGTGGCAGCCCACTCCCGCATGATCCGGTGGCACCCGGCCGACTGCGCCGAGGTCACCGGCCCGGGCACGGCCATCAGCGGCCTGCCCAGGTTGGCCGCGTGCCGCGCGGTGTTCAGCGCCCCGCTGCGCTCGCCCGCCTCCACGATCACGGTGCCGCAACTCAACGCCGCGATGGTCCGGTTGCGGGTCAGGAACCGCAGCCGGGCGGGTCGGCGCCCCGGTGGCCATTCGCTGATCACGAGACCTTGGGCCGCGATATCCGCGAACAGTTCCGCGTGCCCGGCCGGATACGGGTAATCGACACCGCAGGCCAAGACCGCGATCGTGATGGACCCCGCGGCCAGCGCGCCACGGTGCGCGGCGGCGTCGATGCCGTACGCCCCGCCGGAGACGATCACCCAGCCTCGCTCGCCGAGATCGGCCGCTATCTCGCCCGCCACGTGCGCGCCATACCCGCTGGCGGCCCGCGACCCCACCATCGACACCGAACGCTCACAGGACGCGCGCAGGTCGGCCTGGCCGCGCAGCCACAGCGCGTACGGGCGGGCCGGGCCCAGCTCGTCTAGCCCACCCGGCCACTCTGGATCGCCGGGGCACATCAGCCTAATGCCATCGCGGGAGGCCGCCGCGACCTGCCCATCGTCGGGCAGCCAGGGCAAGCGGATCCGCCAGCGGCCCAGCGCGCGTTCCAGCGCACGCCGGCTGGCCGGACTGTCGCCGCAACCGGGCCCGCTCCCCGGCAGCACGCCCGCCTTGATCGCGCCCAGCACCTCGGCCGGCTCGCAGATCTCCAGCAGGGCACCGAGCGCCGGGTCAGCGGGCTCGGCCAGGTAGGTCAGCGCGGCCCGGGCGAGATGCTGCTCGCCGAGTCGCGCCGTAAGGCTCACTGCTGTACCCCGAGCCACAGACCGAGGGCGGCATTGCACTCATCCTTGCCTGGGCGCGACCGACCGGCCAGGTCGGCGAGGGTCCAGGCCACACGAATGACCTTGACCAGGCCACGCGCACTGATCTGGCCGCGATCCAGGCAACGCTCTACCAGGGCCAGCGAACCGGGTGTCGGCGGCCAAGTCCGGCGCAGCTCTGATCCCGGGACCTCGGCGTTCAGGCACCACGGGGTGCCGCGCAATCGGCGGGCGGCCCGGTCCCGGGCCTGGATCACCCGCAGCGCCACGGTCCGGCTTGACTCGGCGAAGTTCCTATCGTTCAGCAGTTCCTTGCGGCTCACGGGCTGGAGTTCGATCTTGAGGTCGACGCGATCGAGGAGCGGACCAGAGATCCGGCCCAGGTACCGGCGGCGCGTCATCGGGCTGCAGCTACAGCCATCAGCCCGCCCGGGCATCTTGGCGCACGGGCATGGATTGGCCGCCAGGACCAGGGTGAACCTTGCCGGGAACCTGGCGATGACCCCCAATCTGGCCACCACCACCTCACCGGCTTCGAGCGGCTGACGCAGTGCGTCAAGGGCGTCTTTGGCGAACTCCGGCGCTTCGTCGAGGAACAGCACCCCCCGGTGAGCTAGTGACGCTGAACCCGGCAGGATGATTCCGCTACCGCCGCCTACAATCGCCGCCTTGGTCGCGGTGTGGTGCGGGGCCATGAACGGCGGATCGGTAAGTAGCGGGACCTGTGCGGGCAAGGTCCCCGCCACCGAGTGAATCGCAGTGACTTCCAGCGAGGCCGCCGTATCGAGGCGCGGCAAAATGGTTGGGATCCTTTCAGCCAACATCGTCTTACCGGCACCAGGCGGCCCAAGAAGCGACAGGTGGTGGCCGCCGGCGGCGCAGATCTCAGCGGCTCGCCGGGCCATCGACTGGCCGAGCATGTCGGCTAGGTCTGGCGCCACCGCCGCGTTGGCGGAAACCAACTGGCCGACGAAGCCGCTGGAGACGCTACTACGGGCGCCGGGGTCGTGCGGGTCTCGCGCCTGGCCACCTGGAAGGTCCCTACCGCCTTTGAATTCGGCTGCTGGCGGCCCGCTACGCAGGCCCGGCGTACCGCGCAGCCAATCCGCGGCTGCGGCCAGGCTGCCGGCTGCGATCACACGTACGCCGGGTACGAGGTCGGCCTCGGGTGCGTTCTGCTCGGCCACCATGACCGTATCGAATCCCTTGGTAGCCGCGGCGGCCACGGCGGGAAGCACGCCAGGCACCGGTCGCAGACGTCCGTCCAGGCCAAGTTCGCCGAAGAACATCACTCCGTCCGATGCCGCCCTCGGTACCGTACCCGCCGCGGTGAGCAGTCCGATCGCGATGGCCAAGTCAAACCAGCTGCCACGTTTGGGCAGGCTGGCGGGGGAGAGCCCGACGGTGATCTTCCGCTGCGGCCATTCTTCGCCGCTGTTGACGATCGCGGCGCGGATACGATCACGGGCCTCACGCAGCGCAGTGTCGGGCAGGCCGACCAGGATCATCCCGACCAGGCCGTTGGCGATGTCCGTCTCGATCTCGATCACCTGTCCGGTCACCCCGACCAGGGCGACCGAGTACGTGCGGGCCAGCGGCACGGCTACCCCACCCCGCGGACGTGCTCGATGGTGAATCCGCCGGTGCCCTCGTACACCAGGCCCACCACGTCGATGCGGACCTGGTCGAAGCGGACGCCGTGGGCGTTGAGCCACTGGACCGCGAGCCTGCGGAGCCTGCCGCGCTTGGCCCGGCTGACGGCTTCGAGCGGGCTGCCGTAGCGCACCGAGGTCCTTGACTTCACCTCGCACACGACCAGCACCTGACGCTCCACGGCCACGATGTCGATCTCGCCGTCCGCGCTGCGCCAGTTACGGTCCAGGATCCGAAAGCCGCACGACTCCAGGTACTCGGCCGCCGCCTGCTCACCGGACTTGCCCAGCGCGTCCTTGGCCCGCATGGCGATCACCTCCGGATTCGACGATGGCTGCAAGCGGGGTTACCGGCAGAACGTTCTTTGCAGGTGTGGATAACTCCAGGGACGGCAACGCCGATGTGGGTATCGAACGGTAAATGTCGGTACCGGATGGTTGAATCCGCGCGGGCACGCCCTACGTTCCGGTTGAGCGGATCCTGGTGACATTGCCGAGCTGGCTGCCGCTCTTCCCGGCTGCCGAATCGTCACGCGCCGCCCCGACGCGCCACTGTGAGTCACCGACTGCCTTAACACTAGAGCCGCACGGTCCTTGGTGCCGCAGTTGGCCGGCCGCAGGATCGGCTGATGGCGCCCCACCGCCGAGCCAATCGAAGCCGGGCTTCAGCCTTGCCCAAGGGCGGTGAAACCTGAGGCGTGGAGTACGCAGGTTGCTGGAGTACGCTGACCTATCCCGGCTCTCGGCCCGGCCTCGGCCCTGTCCCGCCGCGTCGATGCGGCATGGACGCTGCTATGACCGCCTCGGTGTGGCATCGATGTGGTTGCGTGTCCCCCGTCCATGCCCAGGCACGAGGCTGGCGTGACTGGTGGGGCCACCCACTTAAGCGCCAGGAGCCTGGCGCCACTGCCGAGCCAATCAATCCGGTGAAACCGGGCTTCCACCTTGCCCTAGCGTGGTGGAACCCAGGTTTCACCTTGTCGAGCTCACACCTCCTCAGCGCAAACCTAGACAGCCTCAGCCGCTCGCACCCCGGCTGTAGGGCGGCCGCCCGGGGGGCTGCTCCGGCCGCGGCCCCGCCTTCACCGGCGGGATCTTCCGCTCGATCGACTTGGTCCCGAGCTCGAACTCCTCACCGTGATGGCATACCGCCAGCGGGTCGCCCTCCATCAGCTCGTACTTGGCCCGGCCGCTCCTGATCGTGACGCGGAGCTTGCGGCCCCGGTACCGCATCCGGAACGTCAACGCCGCGATCCCGTCGGGCAGGCGCGGGCTGAAGGCCAGCGGGCCCAGCCCCGCGCGCATCCCGCCGAACCCGGCCACGAGCGCCAGCCACGCCCCGGCCAGCGAGGCCATGTGGATGCCGTCGGAGGTGTTGTGCTCGACGTCCCGCACGTCCATGAGCGCGGCCTCGGCCAGGTAGTCATGGGCGAGATCCAGCTGGCCGACCTCGGCGGCCATCACCGCCTGGGTGCACGCCGACAGGGAGGAGTCGCGCACGGTGAGCGGCTCGTAGTACGCGAAGTTGGCCGCCTTCTGCTCGGCGGTGAACGCCTCCGACCGCAGATACATGGCCAGCACCAGGTCGGCCTGCTTGACCACTTGCTTGCGGTAGAGCTGGAAGTACGGGTAGTGCAGCAGCAGCGGGTACTTGTCCTCGGGGGTGTTCTTGAAGTCCCACCGGGCGTAGTCGGTGAACCCCTGGTGCTGCGGGTGCACGCCGAGGCGCTCATCGAACGGGATGTACATCGAGGCCGCCGCGTCGCGCCAGGACGCGGCCTCCTCGGTGGTCACGCCGAGGACTTCGGCCTCGTTGGGCAGCCGGGCGGCCAAGTCCGCGGCGCAGA
>CAVPLC010000050.1:0-69675 GCA_963705835.1 uncultured Actinomycetes bacterium | reverse complement strand
CTTACCTTACTGGAACGATAATCGTTTTCATGTGAAGATGGATGCGGCAACGAGCCGCCTGCCGGCGGCCGGGGAGAAGGGACACGGGCATGTCGCTGACGGTTCCGGCGGACCTGCTGGAGCAGGCCCGCCACGGCGAGGTGGACGATGCGGCGTTCATCGACTGCATTCGCACCTCGCTGCCGTATGCGTGGGGCGTGGTCAGCGGCCTGATCGCGGACCTGGACGGCTGCGGCGGCGAGTTCGCCGACAACCAGGTCCCGCCGCCCGATGAGGCGGCCCGCGGTCAGCTGCTGCGGTTGATGGCCAGCGACGCGATGCGCGCCGCGATCGAACGGCACTACAACGTCAAGCTGGCCTTCCAGAACTGTCACCGGGCCGCAGTCTTCCGCCCTGGCGCCGTACAAGCGCACGCCGAGTTCACCACCGCCCGGTCACAGATCCTCAACCAGCGGCCAGACCTCGTCGACTGTTAAATACCCGCTTGGTGCTGGCTCCCTTGAGGTAGCTCCGCCGACCGCGCCGCTGGCGCCGCCTCCGGGACCGCGGACGCAGTTGACGCGATCGTCATCGTGACCGCCGTCCGCCACCAAGCCCCCATTGTCACCAGCGACCCCGGCGACCTGACTCGCATCGCCGACTCGATCGGCGTCAAGATCCGGCTGTTCCCAACCTGACCACCACCAGCGCCACGCACGTCCATGACCTCGGCCAGAACGAACGGACCTCGGCATACGCCCTGGTCATGTCTCGAACAGCTCCGCATCGTCCGGGGATTACCGCTCCCTTTCTGCCAGCCGGGTGACCTCCAGGTCCAGGCCTTGCTGCAGCCGCTGCCGGGTGGCCGCGCTGATCGTGCCGTCCTCGAAGAGCCGGGCTAGTTCGGCGTTCTCCGCCGCGATGAGGTCAGCCCGCAGCTCCCGCTCGGGCACGGCCTCCGGTTCGGTGTCCTTGTCCTGGTCCATGCGGTCACGCGTGCTGCCGATACGGGCCTCCAGGGCGACGCGGAGGCGGTCGATCACCGCATCGGGGGCAGCGCCGTCGTCGGCGAGTTCGTTCAGGCGGGCGAGGCCGGCCTCGGCCAGGCGGAGCCGGGCGACGGTCTCCTCGTGCCCGGGGTAGTCGGCGCCGGCCTGCCCGAAACCGGCGAGCCGGGCCAGCGGCTCCAGGGTGAAGCCCTGCACGATGAGCGAGATCACGATCGTCGCGGCGGTCAGGACCAGCACCAGGTCCCGCTGCGGCAGCGCGGCTCCGCTTACCGTGGTGAGAGGGATCGACAAGGCGGCGGCCAGCGGCACCACCCCACGGGTGCCCGCCCATGAGACCACGGCGGGGACCGGCCAGGCCGGACGGCCCGTGGCGCGGCGCCGCTGGTAGGCCGCCGACAACGGGAAGACCCACGCCACCCGGGTGGCAATGAGCGTCCCGGTGACCGCGAGCGCCGCCACGAGCCAGTGCCCGAGGTGCCCGGTCGCGCGGACAAGCTCGGGGAGTTCCAGCCCGATGAGGCCGAAGATCACGCTCTCCAGCACGAAGACGACGGTCTGGTACACCGAGTGCAGATGCAGCCGGGTCTGCGCGGTGGTGATCCGGGACCGCCGCGCGCCGATCACCAGGCCGGCCACGATCACCGAGGTCACGCCCGAGACATGGAACGTCTCGCCGAGCAGATACGCCGCATACGGGGTGACCAGTGCCGCGACTGTCTCAAGCACCGGGTCGGTGATCCGGCGGCGCACCGCGATGACACCGGCCCCGACGACGGCGCCGACCAGCACGCCCCCGCCCGCGAGCACGGCGAACTCGCCCACCCCGTGCAGCAGGATGCCGGTCGCGGCCATCCCGGCCGTGCCACCCACCGCCAGAGAGACCGCGATCTGGTACAGCACCAGGCTCGTGCCGTCGTTGAACAAGCTCTCCGCCTGCACCAGCGTCTGCACCCTGACCGGCAGCGAAAGCCGCCGCGCCAGCGCGCTGACTGCCACCGGATCGGTGCTGGCCACGACCGCGCCCAGCACGAACGCCATGCTCGCCGACAAGGACGCCACCGCTACGCCCACCGCGGCGACCGCGGCCGCCGAGGCGAGCACCAGCCCCACGGCCAGCACCGCCACCGGCCGCCACACGGCCCGCAGGTCACGCCAGGCGAGTTCCTCACTGGCCGCATACAGCAGCGGCGGCAGCACCACCAGGCTCACCACGTCGGGCGGCACCTCTATCGCGGGTGCCCTTGGCAGCAGGCCCACGGCCAGGCCGACCACCACCAGCAGGGAAGGAGCGGGAACCCGCAGCCGCCGGGCAAAGGCCGCCACCACCGTCGCCAGCGCGACCAGCAACACCACGGTCTCAACAGTGCGCACGTCGGCCGCCTCTCCGTTCCGATGGCCGTAGCCGACCAGACTTCCCGGCGCTCTGCAAGACCCGGCTTCAGCGAGGGCGTGCAGGCGGCCCAGACTCGAAGCTCATGGGTGCCCGCGGGTCACAGCTCCGCGCTGGTCCCGGGCTCCAGCCTGGCGACCCTCGCGTTGTTCGGCGCGGCTCAACTTCTATCCCGAGTACGGGATGCTGCGCGACCGGTTCGGCGACCGGCGCTCGCGCGCTGATGCGCCGCCGGAAGGCCTGGTACTACCAGCACGAGCCCCGTCCGGGCGTCTCGGTGATCGGCGCCCGCCTGAGTTCACCGGACCCCGGCCCGACCCGCACTCGGGGTCGCGGCGCGCTGCTAGTCGCCGGTGGGGGCGCCGCTCAAGGCGTGCTTCAGGGCCAGGTCCATAACGTAGTAACTACCTGTTGGCCTTGTTCGGGTTGCTGAAGGAACGTCCTCCTGATGTGATGACGGGCTTCAGATCCCAAGACAGCAGGAGGACGTTCGTGGCTCAGGGTAGCGGGTTGACGCGGGGAGACCGGAACCGGAACCGGCGGGTGGAGGCGCTGCGGGCGGTGGTGCGGCGGGACCGGGCGGTGCTGGCGGTGGACCTGGGTGAGGATAAGCAGGTCGCGGTGCTGATGGATCATGAGGGGCGGGTGCTGGCCCGCAAGGTGGTGCAGGCGAAGGCGCACCAGCTGGGGAGCCTGCTGGAGTGGGCGGCGGGTCAGGCTGCCCGGGCGGGGTTTGCGGGGCTGACGGTGGCGTGCGAGCCGACGGGGCACCGGTGGAAGGCGCTGATGGGGCTGGCGGACGCGGCCGGGGCTGGGTTCGTGTGCGTGCAGTCGCTGGCGGTGGCGCGGGCCCGGGAGGGCGATGACTACACCCGGGACAAGACCGATCACCGGGACGCGTACCTGATCGGGAAGCTGGTGATCCGGCTGGAGTGCTACCTGCCGGAGCGGGCCGATGCGGAGTGGGCGCGGCTGCGGCACCTGGGGGCGCGCCGGTTCGCGCTGGTGGCGGACGTGACCTCGTGCATGCAGCAGGCCGGTGACCTGCTGGGGTGCGCGTGGCCGGCGCCGCTGGCCGCGGCGGCGCGGCCGCTGGAGTCGGTGACGTGGCTGGCCGGGATGGCGGTGATCACCGGCCGGTGCTGCGGCCAGCCGGGCCGGCTGCGGAAGATGGGCTATGAGAAGTTCCTGGCCGCCGTCCGCCGGGAGCTGCCCCGGTGGGGCGGCAAGCTCATCCGGCACTCGATCGTGCGGGGCCTGTGGGAGGCGCTGTCCGATACCGGCGGGGTGGCGGCGCAGCGGCGCGGCGCGCTGGAGCGGGTGCACCTGCTGCTGGGCGACTGGCGGGCGCTGCGGGCCCGGCTGGCCGATACCGAGACGCGGATGACCGCGATGCTGGACGAGCTGGGCCTGACCGCGCTGGTGACCAGCATCGACGGCGTGTCGGCCCTGTCGGGGGCGGTGATGCTGGCCGAGACCGGGGACCTGGCCCGGTTCGCCTCGGGCCGGGCCGTGGTCAAGCACGCCGGGCTGAACCCATCTGAGCGCACCTCGGCCACCATCACCGGGCAGACCCGGATCTCCCGCCGCGGCCGGCCAGGCCTGCGGTCCGCGGCCTGGCGCGCGGTCTGGGGCGCGCTGCGCCACAACCGCGTGCTCGGCGCCAAGTACGCCTACCTGACCGGCCGGGATCACAACCGGCTCGCTGACGGGCAGGCCCGCGTCGCGTGCGCGGCCACCGTGCTGCGCTGGCTGTGGGCCGTGATCACCACCGGCACGATGTGGGATGCCCGCATCGCCGCCGGGCAGGTCACGCCCCGGCGCGGCGCCATCGCCGTCCCGGCGGCCGCATGAGATAGCCGCCCGCGGCAGTACGCTGCCCGTAAGCTTTCCTCCCGGCGGCGGGACGAGCCCGCTCGGACGTAGAGCCATCAGCTCGCCGGAAACCATGGGCAGTCCCGCCGCCCCGTGCACCGAGCTCGATTGCGCGCTGTCGGGACCCGGGCCGCGCACGCCGCGGTGCCAGGGAGAACCCGGTTGAGGCTACGTAGAGACGCACGGCGCGGCAGGACACCGCACACCGGGACGGAACAAGGCAGAATACCCAGAATCCCAGCCGGGCGGGCAGGACCCGCCCGGCCATCCCGCCATTCCCGCAGAAACCCCGCCCCGCCCGCGATCACCATCCGTAACTCCTGGCCAAGCCGTCCCCAGCCCCTCTGACCAGCAACACCGCACAATTCATGCCCGCCGGCTTGACAACCTTCCTCTTACGATGGTTTCCGCGGAAACGTTCCACGCAATTGCGTCAGGCGTCTCCGCGGAGACGTCCTGCCGCATACAGCGTGCCCGGTCGGGCCGCCAGGCCACCCGGATCTGACATGAGGATCGCAGCACACCGCAGAGCTTGCTACGCCTGTGGAGCGGGTACGACTGATCTCTAAGGCACCCGGCGATCAAGCAGTGGGCTGCGGCACGACAGACAAGGGGCACACGATGACACCAGCGGAACTCCCTGTTGTTTTCATTCACGGTCTGTGGCTGCACGCGGACTCGTGGGCACCGTGGACAGAACTGTTCCAGACAGCGGGTTACGCGCCGCTGGCGCCGGGCTGGCCAGGAGACTCGGACACCGTCGAGGAGGCCCGGAGCCACCCCGACCGGGTCGCCGGTAAGGGTATCGACGATGTGGTCGAGCACTATGCGCAGATCATCCGGGGCCTGGACACCCTGCCGATCGTGATCGGCCACTCCTTCGGCGGACTCATCGTCCAGAGGCTACTCGGCCAAGACCTCGCGGCCGCGGGAGTGGCGATCGACGCGGCGCCGATCAAGGGCGTGATCTACCTGCCCCCGTCGGCCCTGCGGGTCGCCTCGATCGCGTTGCGCAACCCGGCGAACAGGAACAAGGCGATAGCGCTAACCCCTGAGCAGTTCCGCTATGGCTTCGGCAACACGCTGCCCGCGCGAGAGTCCGCCGAGCTGTACCAGCAGTGGACAGTCCCCTCCCCGGGCAAGCCCCTGTTCGAAGCCGCCGCCGCGAACCTGTCGCCGCGGTCGCCCGCCAAGGTCAACACGCGCAACAAGACCCGCGGGCCTCTCCTGCTGGTCGCAGGCGGCAACGACCACACCGTCCCGGCGGCCATCGTCAGGTCCACCCGTAAGCAGTACCACAAGTCGCCAGCCATCACCGACCTGCGGGAGTTCAACGACCGCGGCCACTCACTGACCATCGACCATGGCTGGCGCGAGATCGCCGATGAGGTACTGAGCTGGCTCACCCAGCGCGTCAAATAACCAGCAGGCGCCAGCCGGCGCGCGGAGTAACTCCTAACACGATGATCCTGGAATCCGATGCTGTCACCCGCCGATCCCTGGTTCGGCGATTCCGTGCGGTTCACGCGGGCACGGGCGGCCTTCCGGCTGACCGCGTCGAGCAGCAGTCGCGCGGCGACCGTCGCCCCGTCGGTGCGGATGGTGCCGGCCACGGCGGCCGCTCGTGCGCGGGTCTTGGGGGTCAGGGCCGTTCTGAGCGCGGCGGACAGGGACTCGGTGGTCGGAGCCTGAACGTCGTGGGCCGCGCCGATGCCCAGGTCGGCCACCCGGCTGGCCCAGTACGGCTGGTCCGCCCACTGGGGCACCACCACCTGGGGCGCGCCGGCCCGGGTGGCGGTCGTCGTGGTGCCCGCGCCGCCGTGGTGCACGACGGCGGCGACCCGGCCGAACAGTGCCTGCTGGTTGACCTCGCCGACGGCGAAGCAGTCGTCCTGGCCGTCGATCGGGGCCAGGTCGGCCCAGCCGCGGGCGAGGAGTGCGCGGCGGCCGTGCGCGCGGACCGCCTCGATGGCCACCCGGGCGATGTCCTTCGGGGCGCGCATGCTGCCAAAGCCCACGTACACCGGTGGCGGGCCGGCGTCCAGGAACGCCTCAAGTTCGGCCGGGAGCGGGCGTTCGTCGGGCAGGATCCACGCGCCGGTCTGCACCACGTCGAGGTCGGCCGGCTCCGGCCAGGGGGCCAGGGTCGGGTCTGCCGCTAGCCACGGGCGGTCGCCGAGGATGTAGTCGCGGACGTTGTCCACCGGCGGCAGGCCGTTCGCTACCCGGTGCGTGTTGAGCGCCGGGCCGTACACCGCGTTATAGCCGTGGGCGTTCAGGTCCCACAGCACGCCGTTGTCGGTCACGTCCGGTGGGAGTGGCTGGCCTGGCAGCGGGTGCGGCCGGTGGTGCGGCGACGGCAGGAAGATCGGGCAGTAACTCACGTGTACGGAGTGGATGCCCAGTTTCTCGGCCACCGACCGCGCGCCTGCCGCGGCCGGCATCAAGCCGCTTGCCACCAGCGCATCGCAACCCTCGGCGGCCGCGGCGACCTTGTCGAACCAGGCGGCGATCAACTCGGCTATGCGCCGGGGCACGTCAGCCTCTGACGGCGGCGTCGCCCCGTGCACCAGCGGGCGCACCGGCTCGCCGACCGGTACCAGCGGCACGCCGACCTCGGCCAGTCGCTCCGCGCAGTCCGGCGGCGCGCACACCAGCGCTTCCGCGCCCAGCGCCTGCAACCGCACCGCGAGTGCCACCAGCGGTTCGACGCCCCCGCGCGAGTCATAAGTCGACAACAACACCCGCACTTCGTGTCCCCCATTCTGTAGATTCCGGACCAGGCCTGCGATTATGCGGCACGACCCGGGTCTTGCCGCAAGCCCCCGGGTGCGCTATAGATTGAAAGTGGAGAGGACTGCGCCGCTCCTCCTGGTCATCTCCTGGTACCAACCGGAGGAACCGCTGTCCTACCGTGGACTTATGACCGCATGGGGCAGCCTGCCGCCCGCGCTGCCGCCGCATGGCACGGTGCTGGCCTGGGCGCGAGGCTGCCGGTGCGAACAGTGCGAACGCGAGTACCAGCGTTTCGTGTCCGAACTGGCATTGCGAGGGCCGCTGAGGCTTCCCGCTGAGCCGGAGCCCCGCAAGCTGGATGCCGACACCCTCGCCCGGCTGGAACCGGCGGTGAGCCAGTCTGAGTGCCCCGTGTGCGGCGCGCTGCGTCATCAGCGGTGCCGTAACCTGGCGTTCCCCCAGCATTTCGCGCCGACTCATCCTGAGCGCAGAAGCGGCCCGTAACCGGGTCCCTGAATGGACGGTTGCCGTATTCGCGCGGACAACCGGCTGGAGCGTGCTGCAGCCGCGGCGCTAGCTGGCCGGCGCCGAGGGGGCGATCCCCGCCGCGGCAGCGATCCTCGCCGCCTCCGCCTCCGGGTCGCCGCCCTCGGGCACGCAGATGACAAGGCGGCTGAAACGTCCCGATGTCATGTTCACCTGGACCGCGGGCCGCTCGCGGTGCAGGATGCAGAAATCGTAGCCATCGCCGTGCCGGCGGGTGCCCAGCACAGCGTGCCCGACAAGGCTGACCCCCGCCATCCGCCACCCCCGCAGGCCCAGCCACGGCTTAGGATCGGGCGCCACAGAGGCGATGCAGGAGAGGCGGACCCGGATGTCACCGTGGAAACCCCAGATCTTCTCGCCCAGGGTGAGATGGACTACCAGGTCCTCGTCGTCGGCAATCAGCTCGGCCATTGGGTCGAGGATACGCCCGGCGAGTCTTGGGCGCGGTCGGCCCTTCCGGTCAATCCTCGGGCCGCCGGGCCTGGTTCACCTCGCGGGCGACCGCCCAGGCGTCCGCCACCGGGCCCAGGTGCCTGAGCTTGTCGGGGTTCTGCACCGAGCGGATCGTCTGGATCTGCCCGTCGAGTACCTCAAGCGCCATGGTGTTGAGGATCTTGCCGTCCCGGTCGCGGAAGATCGCTCCCGGCTGGCCGTTCACCTCGCGTGGCTCCAGCCTCACCTCGATCCGGACGAGCCAGGGGAAGATTGAGGCCAGCACCCGGGCCACCTTCTCAGCGCCGATGATGCTCCTGGACAGCGCCGGGGCCTTGCCGCCGGCGTCCCCGACCAGCGATGCGTCGGCGGCGAGCAGCTCCCGCAGGCCGTCGACGTCGCCTTCCCGGAGCGCGCCGAAGAACTGCGCCGCCAGTTTCTCTCGCTCCCGGCGGTCCGCCTCGAACCGGGGACGTCCTGCCCGAACCGGGCGTTCGGCGCCGCCCGGGTCACTTACGGGTCCGGGATGACCGTGGTGATAGTCATGGTCGGCAGGGTGGCCTGGGCACAGACCTGCTCGTCGATGCCCGCGTACGCGGCGGTCGCGGCGCCGGGCGGGAAGATCTTCAGGAACAGGACGTTCACGTGGTGGCACTGCGGCGAGGCGAAGTTCCCCGCCTTGGCGAATCGCAGCGTCGCCTGCGCGATCTGGCCGGGCTTAAGTAGCTGGGGGTTCATCGGCCAGGTTGCGGTCCGCTTGGCGTCGGCGCCGATCTGGCTGGCGGAGTCGCTCGGCCCGGTCACCACTGACACGCCGGGGTAACCGCGCAGCATGCATACCGTGCCGCCGGTGTTCTTGAAGTAGATGTAATAGATGTCCGCGCCGCCGCTGACCAACCCGCCCCCGATCCGCAGGGTCAGCTGAGTCGTCGCGCAGAGGGGGGCGCCGTTCGGCTCGCCCGGTGCGGGCGACGCCGGCACCTGGCCCGGGCTGGTGGCCGGTGCCAGCCCGCCGGTGGCGCCGCCGCTGTGCGGTGCGGCGGTGACGGTTACGGTGCCGCCGCTGGTGGTGCCGGGGGCCGAGCAGGCCGCCACGAGGACGGCCAGGCCAGCCAGCAGAACCGGGGTGAACCGGGAAATGGGTGCGTGCACCATGTTCTCCTCAACTCCAACGGCGCCGGCCCGTCCGGCCGCTCACTTACCAGAGCCGCCAGGGCCGCCAAACCCAACGGGAAATCACCGGGAACCTTCCGCAGCCCCGCCGGATCGCTGCCGGTCCGGCGGGCGACCACGTTCGCGGGCCGCGTGACCAGTCCGGTCAGGAGTCTTTGGCGGCACCGGACTCGGAGGCCGCGTCGGGAGGCAGTTCGCGGTGGGCGATGATGTGGACGTCGATGCCGAGCGCACCCGCCTCATGGATAACCCGTCGTAGGACCGGCCCACCGCCGACAATGTGCCACCAGCCGCCTTGCATGGACCCGATCATGATCTGAGTGATCTGGTGTTCCCGTGCGAAGCTGACCAGAGCCTGGGCCGGATCGTCGTCGTCTATCTCGTGCCAGCGGGCACCAAGGTCGGCTGCCAGCGCTCGCAGCCGGTCGATCGACCGGCCGTCCTGCGACGGGCTGGTGTCGTCGGCGATGACGTGGATCACGTCGAGTTCCGCCTTGATCCTGAATGCGAGGCGCGCTGCGCGCCGTAGCAGGACGTCGGTCCCCGGCTCGGCGGTGACGGCTGCCATGATGCGCTCGGTCGTATCCCACGGGACCTGGGGCTGGTGCCGCTGGAGGTGCTCGAGGAGTGCCTGGTCCGATTCGTCGGCAACGAACCGCAGCGCCAGTTCCCGCAGGGCGATGAGGTTGTCGGTGCGGAAGAAGTGCGTCAGGGCCTGGGCGATCTTTGGCTTCGGGTAGATGTTGCCGTGCAGCATCCGGCGGCGCAGCTGCTGCGGTGAGGAATCGATCAGCTCGATCTGGTCGGCCTTGCGCACCACCCAGTCCGGCACCCGTTCCGTGACCTTGGCGCCGGTCATCTGCTCGACCTCGTCGGCGATGCTCTCCAGGTGCTGGATGTTGACGGTGGTGATGACGCTGATACCCGCGCCGAGGATGTCCAGGACATCTTGCCAGCGCTTGTCGTGCCGGCCGCCGCCCGGCACGTTGGTGTGGGCCAGCTCGTCGACCAGGGCGACCTCGGGCCGTCTGCGCAAGATCGCGTCGAGGTCCATCTCCTCCAGCCGCCGGCCCCGGTAGTCGACCACCTTGCGCGGGATGACCTCCAGGCCGTCGATCAGCGCTTCGGTGGCCGGCCGCCCGTAGGCCTCGACGAACCCCGCGACGACGTCGGCGCCCCGCGCCCGCCGGCGCCGGCCCTCGCTGAGCATGGCGTAGGTCTTGCCGACGCCGGGGGCCGCGCCCAGGTAGATGCGGAACCGGCCAGCAGGTTCGACCTCCTCGGTGACGTCCGCGTCCGTCGCCGCGGCGTCGCTCATGCCTTCGCCCGTCGTGCCCTCGGAGCCGGGGCCCCTTATTTGCTCGGTGATCTCGGCGGCCTTCCTATGCGCGGATCGGCGGCTTCCATTCTGGCAGCGCCCTGGGTGACGAGCGCGTGGCGGACGGGCCGGGACCACTGGCGTGTGTCGTTTCCAGCGGTTAGCGTCTGGATTGGCACCATAGCCAGGCAGGCCTGCCCGAAGAGGCACGACCTGGTTCAGGTCGCCTGTGGCCTTGGCGGCTGCTCCGGTGGCCCGGGAGCCGCACTGTGATAACCCTGTCCGAATGGATCCAGCGATGACCAGCGGCGCCCGGCCTGGCCTTGAGGACCGCGCAGATCTGACTGCTCAGGCTTCGGCACATGACGCGATACTGTCGCCTGCGGGCCCGGGCAAGCTGCGCACCTACCTCGGGATTGCCCCCGGAGTGGGGAAGACCTACGCGATGCTGCGGGATGCACGCGCCCGGCGACGCTCCGGCACCGACACCGTCGTCGCCCACTGGGAGCGTCACGCGCGGTCGGCCACCGCAGCCCAGCTCGACGATCTCGAAGTGCTACCCGCCCGTGTGGTCACCTATCAGGGCGCGAGCTTTGCGGAGCCGGACGTCGCGGCGGCTCTGGACCGTCGCCCCGAGCTGGCGGTGGTGGATGAGCTCGCCCATGCGAACCTCCCCGGTGAGCGGCACGCCAGACGCTGGCAGGACGTCAGCGAGCTGCTGGCCAACGGCATCGACGTCTATACGACCCTGAACATCGCCAATATCGAATCGCTGGGCGAGGTCGTCTCCCGGATCACCGGCGTGCACCAGGCAGAGCCGGTGCCGGACGCGTTCGTGCTGGCCGGCGAGATCACGCTGGTCGACCTTGCGCCGTCGGCACTGCGGCAGCGGCTGGCCCAGGGCCTAGTCGTCCCGGCCGAGCAGGTAGATGTGGCGTTGTCGAACTATTTCCGCTTCGCGAACCTCGCCGCCCTCCGGGAGCTTGCGCGACTCTGGCTCGATGACTCAGTTCCCGATCCGGTCACGGCGTTCCTGGCCGCCCGCGGCATCAGCGGGCCGGTGAACGCCTCGGTTATCGTGGTCGGCCTGGAGGGGTCACCCGCTGACGAATGGCTCATCCGCTACGCCGCCCACCTCGCCGGGCTGTCCGATGCCAGGCTCCAAGGGGTGTACGTCCGGGCGCTCGATAACCTCGACCGGCCGCCGAAGGCCCGGCTGGAGAAGAATCGCCGACTGCTCGGCGAACTGGGCGGGACCTTGCGCGAGGTCAGGGCCGACGACCCTGCTTCCGGGCTGATCCGGGCCGCCCGCAAGGCCGGAGCCTGTCAGCTCGTGATCGGGTCGCGCCGCCGCTCGCGCTGGTCGCATCTGCTGACCGGGTCCACGGTCGCGGAACAGGTGCTCCGCGCGGCCGGCGACCTGCCCGTCCAGGTCGTGAACGTCGGGCGGCCCGACAAGACCAGCGACGAGTGGCGCCGCCCACGACATGACGCCAGGCAACACCGCACAGCCTGAAGCCCGCTGGCTGTCCCGGGGACGTAACCGGCCTGTCGCGTGACGAGCAGATCCTGCTCTTGGCGCCTTACGTATTCGCGGCTCGCGCGAGGCGCGCCTTCGCCATCATTTCAGAGTTGACGGCCATGGCACTCTCGGACAGCGCCGCCAGCAGCGTCCCCAGCTCCACAAGATCGTCCAGGTCGGGGGTGGCATCTCCGTCCTCGAGGCGATGCCGGGCTTCCCTCGCCGAGTTAAGCGCTTCGTGCAGAGCGCGATGTACGCCGATCGTCGTCGGGTCGGTGCTGCTCATTTCGCTCCTCAGCTAGCTCAACGGCCATGTGCGCCGCGTTCGTCCTCACGATCACTGAGGGCCAGGATACGCAGAACGAGCCGAAGACCTCCAACAGGCCGGTCATGCTCTTCGCGCGAGGACAAGCCGGTACCGCGGGCTGTCGTCCTCGCGTCGGCCGAGAGCCGTCGTATTTACAGAGGCGACGATCGGCTGCGAGGCTTTGGCAGCACAGATTGACGCGTTCTGTGCGGTACCGGTCAGATCACTGGAGCACCACATGACGTCGGGAGTGACGGATACACCGAGATCGGGAGGACCGCCCGCGGACGGCGAGCCCGCGCTGGCACACCCTCGGCGCCGATCAGGTGCTGCACTCCGAAGGGGTGGACGGGCAGAGCGGTCTCAGCTCGGCCGAGGCGACCGCGCGCCGGCGGTGCCGCACGCACACGTCCATCCCCGGCCGAACGGGCCGCCCAAGGGTACTTCCCGACGCCAGACAGGACCGTCCACCCCAGCAGGAAACGACCAGCCGCTCTGTATTTACAGAGGCGACGATCGGCTGCGAGGCTTTGGCAGCACAGATTGAGGCGTTCTGTGCGGTACCGGCCAGATCACTGGAGCACCACATGACGTCGGGAGTGACGGATACACCGAGATCGGGAGGACCGCCCGCGGACGGCGAGCTCGCGTGGCACACCCTCGGCGCCGATCAGGTCCTGCACTCCGAAGGGGTGGACGGGCAGCGCGGTCTCAGCTCGGCCGAGGCGACCGCGCGGGCCGGGCGGTTCGGCCCGAACACGTTCGCCGCCGGCCAGGCCGAGTCCCGCTGGCACGCGTTCGGGCGCCAGTACGCGGACCCGATGCAGCTCGTGCTCCTCGCCGCCGGCATCGGCAGCCTTTACCCGCTCAAGCAGCTCGGCACCGGCCTCCTGCTGATCTTGCTGACGCTGTTCAACGCGGTCATGGGCCTGCAGCAGGAGGGGAAGGCCGCCGCGGCCGTCGCCGCCCTGCAGAAGATGGTGATCATCAAGGCCAGGGTGAGGCGGGACGGCCAGCTGGCGGAGATCCCCGCCGCGCAGCTGGTTCCCGGCGACATCGTCGCGGTCGAGGCGGGCGACATCGTGCCCGCGGACGGGCGGCTGCTGAAGGCGGCCACGCTGGAGGTCGACGAGTCCGCGCTGACCGGGGAGAGCCTGCCCGTCGCCAAGGGCACCGAGCCGGTGGCGGGCGCCGGCACGCCGCTGGGCGACCGGACCGACATGGTGTACATGAACACCAACGTCACCCGCGGCACGGGCGAGTTCGTCATCACCGCGACCGGGATGGCCACCGAGGTCGGCCACATCTCCGGGCTGCTGCAGGGAGAGCAGGCGGTCAAGACCCCGCTCACCCGCCAGATGGACCGGCTGACCGGGCAGATCCTGGTGATCGCGGGCATCGCGCTGGTCACGTCGATGGCGCTGAACCTGGCCCGGGGCGAGACGTTCATCGCCGTCTTCAACGCCGCCGTCGCCTTCGCCATCGCCGCGATCCCGGTCGGGCTGCCCACGGTGGTCACGACCATCCTCGCCTGGGGGACGCAGCGGCTCGCCAAGGCCGGGGCGATCATGAAACGGCTGGCCTCGACCCAGACGCTGGGCTCCACCTCGGCGATCAACTCGGACAAGACCGGCACGCTGACGATGAACCAGATGACCGCGGTCCAGATGACGCTCGCCGGCCGCCGGTACGCGGTCGAGGGGAAGGGCTACTCGACCGCCGGGCGGATTACCCGGGTTGGCGGGCAGGCGGACATCCCGCTGGATGAGTTCTTGGTGCCGATGGTGCTGGCCTCGGACGCGGTGGTCAGGGACGGCGAGCTGATCGGGGACCCGACCGAGGGTGCGCTGGTCGTGCTGGCCGCCAAGGGCGGCATCGACGCGGTCTCCACCAGGGAACGGTACCCGCGGATCGCCGAGCTGCCGTTCGACGCGGCCTACAAGCTGATGGCCACGTTCCACAAGATGACCGACACGTCCGGTAAAGAGGTAATCCGGTGCTTCGTCAAGGGTGCGCCGGACCAGCTGCTGCCCCGGGCCGCCACGGTCGCCGACGCCGACGCAGGCCCGGCGCCGGCTGACGGCGCATTCCGGCAGCGGTACCTGGCCGAGAACCAGCGGCTGGGCGAGCAGGGCCTGCGGGTGATCGCTATCGCGCGCAAGGACTTCGACCCGGCGGCCTTCGACCCCGGCGCCGACCTGCTCCCGCTGGTCACCGGGCTGGAGCTGCTCGCCCTGGTCGGCATCGTGGACCCGCCCCGCCCCACCGCCGGGGCATCGATCGCGACGGCGCAGAAGGCCGGCATCCGGGTCCGGATGATCACCGGCGACTACGCGGTCACCGCGGCCGCGGTCGCCGCCCAGCTCGGCATCGACGGCACCGTGCTCACCGGCGCCGAGTTCGGCGCCATGAGCGATCAGGAGGCACTGGCCAAGGTCGACGGCGTCGGCGTGATCGCCCGCGTCAGCCCCGAGCACAAGGTCCGCCTGGTCGACGTCCTGCGGAAGAAGGGCCAGATCGTCGCGATGACCGGGGACGGCGTCAACGACGCGCCGGCGGTGAAGAAGGCCGACATCGGGATCGCGATGGGCACCGGCACCGAGGTGACCAAGGAAGCCGCGGTGATGATCTTGACCGACGACAACTTCTCCACCATCGTCAAGGCCGTCGAACTGGGCCGCGGGCTGTATGACAACCTCGCCCGGTACATCCGGTTCCAGATCGGCGGCCTGTTCGGCTACATCGCCACGTTCCTCGGTGCCAGCATCTTCAACGTCGCCGAGGGCATACCACTGCTCCCGCTGCAGACGCTGTGGGTGAGCTTCACCATGCTGTCCATCCAGTCGGTCGGGCTCGGCTACAGCAAACCCGCCGCCGGGCTGATGGACCGCCCGCCGCTGCCGCCCAGCCGGCCGATCCTGACCCGCGCGCTCATCGTCTGGCTCGCCCTTGCCGGCCTGCTGATGGCGATCGGCACCCTCAGCGTGATCAGCTGGGCGGACCAGGCGCACGGGCTCGCCATCGCCCGGACCATGGGCATGGTCACGTTCGCCCTGTTCATTCTGTTCTTCTCCATCGAGTCCAAAGACGAACGGGACCCGGCGTTCTCCCTCGACACCTTCTCCGACAAGACGTTCGTGATCACGACCAGCGGGTCCTTCGTCCTGCTGATCCTGTCCACCGTCCTGAGCATCTTCCAGACCGTGCTGAAGACCGTCAGGCTCGACGTCCGGCAGTGGCTGATCTGCACCGCCGTGGCCCTGTCGATCGTGGTCGCCGCCGAGATCCGCAAGGCGGTGCTGCGACAGACCGCGGCGGGGAATAGGGCGCCTGCTGATAGCCTTGCACCATAGGCGGCGATCTTCGCCGCCGCTCCGCGGGCGAGCAGCCCGCCGGTCGCAGTGTGAGCAGTCCGGCTCAATGAGCCGGTCGCCGTTGTCGTTGACGTCTGCCGAGCATGCGATCCCCGAACCACCGATGGAGTTTTCGCATGCCCCACAGTTCCAGGCGTCCGCGCGCGTCTTCGGATCGCTACGGCCGGGGCGGTGAGCGGGCCACCAGGCACCGCGGTCCGGCCGCGGCCAGGCGCCCGCAGGTCCCGCGGCTGCGGCGGGCAGAACCGTATTCCGAGCTTGACCTGGCCCTGGACGCCGCCGCCGCGGCGTCGCCGTCCACGGCGGCCACGTTCGCTGAGCTCGGCCTGGACGCCCGGCTGGTTCGCGCGCTCGCGGCGCGTGACATCCGCGAGCCGTTCGCGATCCAGGCCCGGGCGCTTCCCGACGCGCTGGCCGGCCGCGACGTGCTCGGCCGCGCCCAGACCGGGTCGGGCAAGACGCTGGCCTTCGGCCTTCCGCTGCTGACCAGGCTCGCCGCCACCACGGGCCAGCGGCGTGAGAAGGCGCCCCGCGGCCTGGTCCTGGTCCCGACCCGCGAGCTGGCCCAGCAGGTCGCGGACGTGCTCGCGCCGCTGGGCCGCAGCGTGGGCGTGAGCATCACCACGGTCTACGGCGGCGTGTCGATCAGCAGGCAGATCGCCCACGTCCGCCACGCCGACATCGTGGTGGCGACGCCAGGCCGGCTCATCGACCTGCTCGAGCGGCGGGCCTGCACGCTGTCCGGCGTCCAGGTCACCGTGCTCGACGAGGCGGACCACATGGCCGACCTGGGCTTCATGCCCGCGGTCACCCGCATCCTTGACCAGACGCCCCCGGACGGCCAGCGGATGTTCTTCTCCGCGACCCTGGACCGCGGCGTCGGCCAGCTGGTGACGACCTATATCCGTGATCCCGCGCTGCACGCGGTCACCTCCTCGACCGATTCCGGGCCCGCCGAGCACCGGGTGCTGGTCCTGGCCGCGCAGGACAAGGTGCCGGTCGCGGCGGAGATCGCCAGCCGGCCGGGACGCACGCTCTTCTTTGTCCGCACCAAGCACGGCGCGGACCGGCTCGCGAAACAGCTGTCCAGGGCCGGAGTCGACGCCGCGGCCATCCACGGCGACCGCAACCAGAACCAGCGGCAACGCGCCCTGGACGCGTTCGCCGCCGGGCATCCCCGGGTCCTGGTCGCCACCGACGTCGCGGCCCGCGGCATCCACGTGGACGACGTCGACCTGGTCGTGCAGTTCGACCCGCCGAACGACCATAAGGACTACCTGCACCGCTCGGGCCGTACGGCCCGCGCCGGCGCCACCGGCACGGTCGTCGCGCTCGTGGAGCGCGGCCAGCTCCGCGAACTTCAGCGGCTGCACGACGCCGCGGGCGTCAGCGCGACCAGCGACGAGGTAACGACCGGGCATCACGTCGTCCGGCAGATCGCCACGTCCGGCACGCCCGTCTCTCCCGCGCCGCCGGCCGCGCATCCGGCCGCGCATCCGGCCAGGGTCGCTTCGCGGGGCACGGCGGCCCGCTCGGCTACCGCCCAGGCTCGTCCCGGCCGGGCTCGCCCCGGCAGGGCCCGGCCGGGGAGGGAAGAAATCGCTGGCCGGCGCCGGATGGCATCGTGAGGCCGAGATCCGCGCAAGGCGCGATTAAGTAGCGTGGCGGCGCTGGCGCAAGGTGACCGCGGAGAGCAGCGCGGCGGCTGCGAGCAGCGCGGCCGACAGGTACAGCGCATCGTGCAGCGCGCCGGTGAAGGCGTCGTACCCCGCCCGGATGATCTGGTCCAGCGGGTCGTTTCCGGTCGGGGTGCCATGGCCGAGGGACACCGAACCCGTCTCTATCACCTGGAGCACATATTGCTGAAGCGCGGTCGAGGCGCCCAGATGCGTCATGCGGCTGACCAGCCCGGACCGCAGCTCGGCATTGACGACGGCGCCGAGGATGGCGATGCCGGTGACCGCGCCGAACTCCCGGCTGGTGTTCGAGGCCGAAGCGGCCATCCCCGAGCGTGCGGCGGGCACCGCCCCGAGCACTGACGAGGTAACCGGCACGACGCAGGTACCGATGCCGAGCCCGGCCAATCCCAGCGCCGCGGTAAGCGGCAGGTAGGCCGGGTTCGGGTTGATGACCACGTTGGTCAGCAGCAGGCCAGCCGCGAACAACAGGCAGCCGGCGACCAGCAGCCAGCGGACGCCGAGCACGGTCGTCAACCGGCCCGCCAGCAGCGCCGCGATGATCATCATCGCGGTCATCGGCAGGAACAGGCCCGCGATGCGGTAGGCGGAGTAGCCGACAATCACCCCCAGGTAGAGCGCGGTGAAGAAGAAGATCGCGAACGTGGAGAAGTACGTGCAGTACGCGACCACGTTGGGGGTCGTGAACCGGGCAACCCGCAGGTAACTCAAGTCAAGGAGCGGGAACGGGGCACGGCGCTCCCACAGCACGAAAGCCGCACCGGCGACGAGGGACACGGCGAACAGCGCCAGCACGCTGGGTGCCCCGTAGCCGGCGCTCTCGCCGTTGATGATGGCGAAGATCAGGGCGGCGAGCCCGCCGCCGCCGAGCACGGTGCCCGGAATATCGATCCGGCCCGCGGCCGGGTCGGCGCTCTCGGGCAGGATCATGGCCGCCACGACGAGCGCGGCCAGGCCGAACGTCACGTCGAACCAGAAAATCCCCCGCCAGTTCCACACCCCGACCAGCGCTCCGCCCAGGACCGGGCCGAGCGCGAGCGAGAACCCGGATACCGCGGCCCAGACCCCGAGCGCGCGATTGCGGCTGCGTTCATCTGGATACAGTTGCCGGATCATCGACAAGGTACCGGGCTCACTCGCCGCTGCCCCCAGGCCCATGACCGACCGTGCCGCGATCAGTAGCCCGATGTTGGGAGCGACCGCGGCCAGCCCCGCGCCGACGCAGTAGACGCCCGCTCCGGCCAGCATGATCTTCTTGCGGCCGAACTTATCGCCCATCATCCCGAAGACCAGCATGAAGCTCGCGAACGTCAGGGCGTATCCGCCGACCACCCACTGCAGCTCGGAGACTCCGCCGTGCAGGTCCTGCTGGATGCTGGCCAGCGCGACGCTGACGACCGTGTTGTCGAGGAAGGTCAGGAACAGGATCGTGCACAGCGAGGCGAGGGCCAGCGGGCGGCGCCGCGAGGTGAGCGTGCCGACCGGGACCTGCGCGAGCGCATCGGCCACCCCGCTAGCTCCGGCAGACGGCGGGCAGCTGAGGGCTCCCCTTGGGGTACTGGAGGTAGGTAAGCCCGCAGAAGCTCGCGATGGCGACCTTCCAGATGCCGTTCAGGTAGACCGCCATGCCCACCTGATTCTTCAGCAACGGCGTGCCGAGCAGCAGGACCTCATAGTGGACCGTGGCCTGCGACGGTGACGTGATCGTCACCGAGCTGACCGTGGCGGTCGACCCGGCCGCGGCCGCTCCGAACGACGTCTTGGCCTGGGCCTCAACAAACGCGGCCACCTGCGGCCCGTCCTGAACCAGCGCGAGCCGGTCCGGGATCGCGGCCTTGCCGTTGAAGACCGTCTTCCAGTTGGCCGTGATCGCGGCCACGGCCGCCGGGCCGCTGACCGGTTCGGCCGCCGCGGTAGCACTCGCGGTCGGGTTCGCCGAGGATTGATGGCTCCCGCCACCACCTCCGCAGGCGGCCAGGATCAGGCATCCGGTCGCCGCCAGCGCGGCCGATACGTCACGCACTCCGGGCCCGTGCAGGCTACGCATGGTCGCAGTGTGCCACAACACCAAAGCCGCGCGCGTACCGATACGGTATCTAGATTTGGCTCGTCCCTGGGATCAGGACGGGACCCGCAATGTGTGCAGCATCGTCGTCAGCAGGGCTTCGCGCAGTTCGGAATCGGTCAGGTCGGCCAGGTCGGGCAGGCACTCCGGGATGAAGAACAGGACGTCGAAGGCGCACCAGCCCGCCGCACGAGAGCTCGCCGCCGCTGGCACCTCAGCCCGGGAGGGATAAGGGCCGGCGCCGTATCAGGTACCGCGCGGCTGTCTCGGACGCGTACTGCGAGTGCCGCCTTCCGCGTTACCTCCGCCACGTCGGCGGGCCCGCGCGATCGGCTTGTTCCGTGGGCCGCCGTACCCATACCGGTCCCGATGCACCACTGGCCGTTCGGAAATAATTTTTAATTTTATCCGAACGGTCCGTCGTTCTACGATCCGAGGCCACGCCACAAGCTACTTGGGGAAGTAAGTTGCCAGCTGGCAGCCTGCGAGCGCGGCTGGAATCGCCGCCCAGGCTGCGATCCGTGACCTACGCGCGAGCAGCGCCGCGACGAGGATCACCGCGCCGAAGACCACGATCCACCCGGTTACCCCGGCCTGCCATGGCTGCGTCAGCATCGGCGCTGGCCTCGGTGGCCAGTCGTCTAGGGGAAGGTACCGCAAGCCAGGCGGCAGTCCATGGAACCGGGACCAGAGCATGTCTTTCTGCTCCCCACGCAGGGCCGGAGTCGCCTCCTTGAGCACGAGCGTAGCGCGCGGGGGTCGTATTGCATCGCGGCCTGCCCGGGCCTGCGCCCGTAACGATGCCGCGGCGTGGAGCAGGATGCTGCGGACCAGCGCGATGGCGTCCTCGAGGTCGGCCGGGGTGGTGATGGACAGTGTCCGGGCCTGTGCCCCTCGGGGTTGGCGGGTGAACTTGCGGCGGTCGATGGTGTTCTCGGTGCGATGCGGCGATCCGGTGTGCAGGACCTCCAGTTCTCGGCGGCCGTCGGCATAGGTGATCACCGAGATGGTGAGGTCAGGATCTTCCGCGAGGCAGGCAGCGAGTTCACGGAGCTCGGCGGGCGCCAGGCCGTCGGCCTGGTCCCGGATCTGCTCGGGCGTGGAGCCGCTGCAGGATGGTCTTGCAGATCGTGACCACGCCCGGTATCCCTCCTTCGCCACGGCGCTCGCTCGGCGCGCGAAGAGCACCGGTTCACCACGGCCGGTTCCTCCCGGACGAGCCGTCTCCCTCCGGTGACCCGGCGCTAAGCTCGAGGCTAGGCAACGCCGGACCTCGACGGCCATGGGGAGAACTCCCTATAGCGCCAGACGATGAGGACCGCTAGTCCGGGTGGACGAGCCCGTGCTCGAGCGCGAAGAGCGTCGCGCCGGCCCGGGTCGACAGGCCCGTCTTGCGGTACAGGCGCTGGATGTGGTGGTCACAGGTTTTCGGGGAAATCCCCAGCTGGCGGGCGACCTGCTTGGTGGCCATCCCGCGGGCGATCAGGCTGAGCACCTCGCACTCGCGCTCGGACAGCCCGGCGGGCCGGGGAACGGGCGGCGCTGGCTGGCCGGCCGCGGTCAGCACGGCCTGCACCGCGTCGGGCGGAAGCCGGCCGGCCAGCGCGTCGCGGCCCAGCTCGTCCGCCGCGGCCTGCAGGGGACAGCGCGGGGCGGTGCGCCCGGTGCTCCCGCATCGCCTGGTAGCAGTCCGCCGCCGCCAGCAGCCAGGCCGCGGCCGGCAAGTCACCGGCCCGGCTGCCCCGGTGATAGCCGGACCCGTCGGACCGCTCGCCGTGCGATCCGGCCAGGCGGGCCAGCGGGCGCAGCCCGGGGCAGGCTTCCAGCACCCGCTCGCTGTGGTAGGCGTGCAGCCGCACCTGCTCCCGCTCGCCGCGGGTCAGCGGGCCCGGCTTGGCCCACACGCCGACCGGAACCGCGACGCGCCCGATGTCGTGCACCAGCGCCGCCCGGCGCAGCGTGACCACCTCGGGGGCGGCCAGCCCCGCCACCACGGCCGCCCGCCCGGCCAGATCGGCGACGCCGCGGGAATGGCCGGCCGTCCACATGCTCTTCAGGTCGGCGAAGTCGGCGATCGCCGACAAGCAGGCATCGAGCCGGTGCCCGGCCACCACGGGCTTGGGGCCGGGCTCGGCCGCCATCGCGTCGTCCCAGATCGACGGTGCGTCCAGGCCCTTATACAGCCGCTCGCCCAGGGACAGGAAGGCCTGGACCGCCCGCGGGTCCAGCCCTGACCCGGCCCGCCGCGCCAGGACGCTATCGGCCAGCGCGGTCCCGCCGTACTGCCAGGCCACGTCGGCGTCCTGTGCCACTTGCATCAGCCGGACCGCCAGCGGTATCTGCGTGCCGCGCAGTTCCCCGGGCATGCCGTTGCCGTCCCAGCGTTCATACAGGTGCTGCAGCGCCTGCTGAACCGGCCCGGGCAATCCCATCCGCGCGCCCAGCAGGCGGGCGACATCGCAGTGGCTGGCCGCCCACCTGCGGAATTCCGCGATTCCGCCGAAGGCCGCCCTGGCCATCCTCGCGGCCCGCGCCAGCGGCGCGCTGGCCGGGTGAGCCGTCCGCATCGCCGTGACGATGAGCTCCATCCGTGACCCGTGGGCCACCGTGAGCATCTGCGGCCGCGCCGCGAGCTCGTCACCGAAGAACCGCGCGTCGATCTCGCTCTCCGCGGTACACCCGGCGAAATGCAGCACGCCCGTATAAAAGACCGCCACCTGGTCGTCTTCGGATAGCCCCATCGCCTGAGCCGTCCGCAAGGCCAGCATCGCGGTGCGCAGCCCATGCTCCAGCGGCTGGCCCATCGCCAGATCGGTAGCCAGCGACAGCACCCCCGCGGCCTCAGCCAGCCGCAACGCAGGAGCAAGCGCGGTCATGAACTCCGGTCCCAGCATCGGTACGGCTCCGGCCCGGCTCGCCCACGGCAAGCCCGCGTTCACCGGCTGTGATCAGGCACCAGTATGCCACCGCGCAAGGGCGACCGGCACAACCCCGCGAGATTCACCAGCACCGTGGCTAGGCCGCAGATCCACATGACAGGGCGGTGACCACAGGGCGATGATGGCCGGGTGGATTACGAGGTGAGCCTCATTGACGCCGAGTCCCGCCCGACCGCCGTCGTGGCCGCCGCGACGACGTGGCAGGATTTCCCCTCGCTGTGGGGGCGGCTTCTCGGCGAGGTGTGGGACTGCCTGCATGCGGGCGGGATCTACCGGGGATGCCGCAACGTCATGCTCTACCTCGACGGCGTGCCGAACGTGGAGGTCGGCGTCCTGCTCGACCAGCCGTGCCCGCTCACCGGCCGCGTGGTGGCGTCCGCGCTGCCCGCGGGGACCGCGGCCATGACCGTCCATCGTGGCCCCTTCGGGGACGTGGGGGCAGCCCATGAGGCGGTTCTCAGCTGGTGTGCCGCGCAGGGGCATCGTCCTGGTGGCACCCGCTGGGAAGTCTACGGGCCAAACCACGACGATCCGGCTCAGCAATGGACGGAGGTCTACTGGCTGCTCTCATGACGGGCGGCGGTACAGCACCCAGATCTCCCGCGTCAGGCTGCGGTTGACTCGTTCCCGCAGCACGGTGAGGACATCGAACGGCACGTGTGAGGGTTCGGGCAGGCCCGCCGGAGCCATCACGATGACCTGTGCCCCCTCGCGGACGACACCGGCCGCCGCGTCGAGGAACGCCCGGAACAGGTCAGGCAGCTGCGCGCCGTGCGCCGACGCCGAGCGGCCGTAGGGCAGGTCTGTGACTACCGCGTCGAACACCAGGCCCCACTCGCCCAGGGCCCGGGCGTCGATTCGCCGCACGTCGGCAGCGACGTTCTCGAACGCGAGGTTGGCCTGGCAGCCAGCCACCGTGGCCCGGTCCACGTCCGAACCGAAGGCGGCGGCGCCGAGCAGCCCGGCTTCCACCAGCAACGCCCCCGTCCCGCAGAACGGGTCAAGCAGGCGCTGCCCGGGCCGTACCCCGGTCAGGTTCACCAGGCACCGTGCCCGGCGGCGCGGCACGAGCACCGAACGGAAGAACGGGCGGGCCATCGGGTCATGGCTGCGCAGCGCATCAGGGCCGGTGCGCCCCTGCGTCTCGGCCCACCACAGCCCGGTGGGCGTGACATACACGTGCAACTCGTGGTCAGGACTGGCCAGGCGGACCTGTGGCGCGGGCAGAGCGCGCCACACCTGGTCGATCAGGCGCCGGCGAGCCAGCGCCGGCAGCAGATGGTCCGGGTCGTGCAGCCGCACGGCGTACGTACCGCCGGCCACGCTGGCCGGGTCGAACGGGACATCTAGCCGCAGGCTCGATCCGAGCAGGCGCAGCCCGCGCCTGGCGTACGCCAGGCGCGACCAGTCCAGCTCGCCGCCGCAATGAAACAGGCGGGGTGCCAGCTGCTGCAACGGCCGCCCGGCAACCGCTGCTAGCTTAGCCGCCGGAAGCAGCGGATGCCAGCCACCCACCTCGACCAGGCTCATCGGCGGCACCACCGGTCGCCGCCGCAAGCATCCCGGCCATAGCCGCGCGCAACGAACCGGCGGCAGGAACCTCGACCTCAGCCGGTGTCCCCGCCCCGTCGCATTCGAGCGTCATCAGTTCAGGCATCGGCATCACCCTACGCCGCGGCCGCCGGCACGGGGCAAATGATTTATCAGCCTCGGCAACGTCAGCGACGCGTTGTCCGGGGGGCCTTTAGGCGGGCACCTCCCGGACGCCGAGTTGCTGGAAGAACAGCAGGCTGTCGGCGTTGGCCCAGTACTTGGCGAGCTTGCCGTCGGCAATGTGCAGGGGCCGATCACGGGGTGGTGCTGAGATCTTTCACGCTGAGGCCGCCGAGCTGGACGTCGAAGATGAAATGAGGGGCTGGCTCGTCGTTGCAGTAGGCGATGGTCTGGGACATCGTGCCGATCCCGACGAAGGTCGTGCGGTCGGGAATGACCGGGTGAGGTCCGGTGCCGTTGTCGGCCACTTGCCACCACGCCCCCATTCCCAGCTGCGTCGGGTCGCTCGAATCGGTGATCGGGCCGCCGATCCAGGCGCGGTTACCGCTGACGGACATGCATGTCACCGGGCCGCTGAAGGTGGTTTCTTGTCCCGCTTGCCAGTAGTCGTAACGCCACCGGCCGCGTACGGTGCCGTCAGCGAGCTTGGTTGCGTGATAGGCGAGCGGGTCCTGCTGCACGGTGACACCGAAAACGCTGGGGCCGAGCAGCACGTAGGTCTGGCCGTCAACTTGCGCTGCGACCGGGCTGCCATGAGCTGCCGGCGCGCGGCCGCTGCCGAAGCCGCGCCGCCAACAGCTATGATCGCGGCGCCGCACAGGGCCGCCGCCCATCTCAATCTCGACATCGGGACTCCTCGGCTCGACATCTGATCCGGTGGCTCTGATAATGAGCCTCTGGCCGGCTGTCGTCTTGCACGGGTTAAGCGGCGTGGTACGAAAGCAACCGGCGCCTGGCGCTGGAGGTGGGGATGGCCGCGGGAGATGTCCCTGTCACCCTGGGCAGTAGCGGATCCCGCTGCGCTGCCGTGGATGGTTTCCTGGTCACCTGGGTGCGGTTTCCTCCCCTGCTCAAGTTGCCGTTGCATACGCACGAGCGCGCCACGGTCGCGGTGATCCTGAACGGGTCGTTTGACGGTCTGATGCGCCACGCCAGCCATCCCTGCCCGGCATCGACCCTTCTCACCGAGCCGCCCGGCGAGCTGCACGGCAACCTGTTCGAGCGGGCGGGCGCGGACGTCTTGACGGTCCAGCCGGACCCGGGCCGGCCTGACCTCCTCGAGCCGTTCGCCGGGGTGCTCGGCCAGGTCAACCACTTGCGCGATCTAGGCGTGGGCTCGGTGGCCAAGCGGGCCGCGACCGAGCTGCGCATGCCCGACAGCATCACTCCGCTTGCCGTGGAGGGGCTGGTCCTGGAATTGCTCGCCCTGGCCGCCCGGCGGCAGAACACCGATGCCATCGGCGCTGAGCGCCGGTCTCCCCGCTGGCTTGGCCAGGCCAGGGAGCTGCTGCACGACCGGTACCGCGAGAATCTGCGACTCGCCGACATATCCGATGCGGTCGGCGTGCATCCTGCGCACCTGGCCCGGGTCTTCCGCCTCAGGTACGGAACACCGCCCGGCACCTACGCCCGCGGGTTGCGCCTCACCTGGGCGGCCGGTCGGCTGACCGACTCCACCGACGCGATCGCGCAGATCGCCCTCGAGGCAGGCTTCTTTGACCAAAGTCACTTCACCCGCACGTTCAAACGGCACTTCGGCCTGACACCGCAGGCCTACCGCCGCGCCGCCCGGCAGTAACGCCGGCCGGCACCTGCCAGCGGGGGCGGGTCCCGGTGAGGCTCAACATGCGGCCGCCCGGGGCCTGCATATTCATAACAGTCATATCCCGGCGTTTCCGCGGAAACGCTTCGCGCAATTGCGTGAGCCGCGGAAACGTGGGTGGCCGCCTATAGGTCCCCCGGACCCGCACGCCACGTCGAGCAGCCCGGTCCCCGGCATCGACGCCCAGCCGGTGGTGCACCGCGACGTACTCCCGGCAGTTGCCCGGCCGCGACCAGGGCCACCACCTCGCGTTCGGCCTCGCGGTGCTGGGTACCGTGGCCTGGACGGTGGTCGCGGACAGCGCTCGCGCCCGGCCCGCCGCCCGCACTGCCTCGTGGCAAGCGGCTTACCAGCACGCGCTGGCGGCCGGCTTCGACCGCGCCTTCCTGGTCGCCGCCGCGATCGCCCTGCTCATGCTGGTGGTCGCGATCGCCGTGATCCGCGTCCGCCGCGCCGACCTGAGCGGCAGCTAGCCCGGACTCGGGCATATTTTGGGGTCTTGAGCGACCGGGGAAGGAGCACCGGGCATGAGCCGCCGAGCGAAGATCGTGGCCACCCTTGGCCCCGCGACATCGAGCCCCGGGCAGATCACCGCGCTTGTGGCGGCGGGCCTGGATGTGGCCAGGCTGAACATGAGCCACGGCGATCGCCACGCGCACGGTGCCGCCTACGATGCCGTCCGCGCGGCGGGCGATGCCAGCGGGCGGAGCGTGGGCGTGCTGGTCGACTTGCAGGGCCCGAAGATCCGGCTGGGGCGGTTCGCGGCCGGGCCGGTGATGCTGGCGGCCGGGCAGGAGTTCACGATCACCGGGGAGGAAGTGCCGGGGGACCAGGGCCAGGTGTCGGTCAGCTACCCGGGGCTGGCCGGCGACGTCCGGCCGGGGACGCGGCTGCTGGTGGACGATGGCCGGGTGGTGCTTGAGGTGACCGCGGTGCAGGGGGCACGAGTCCGCACCCGGGTGCTGGTGGGCGGCCAGGTCTCTGATCACAAGGGCCTCAACCTGCCCGGCGTAAAGGTCAGCGTGCCCGCCCTGACCGGCAAGGACGCGGATGACCTGAGATGGGCGCTGGGGCTGCGCGCCGACATGATCGCGTTGTCCTTCGTGCAGGGGCCCGGGGATGCAGGGCCTGCCCGCGCGATCATGGACGAGGTCGGCGTCCGCTTGCCGCTGATCGCGAAGGTGGAGAAACCTCAGGCGGTGGCCGCGCTGGAGGAGGTGGTGGCCGCATTCGACGGGATCATGGTCGCACGGGGGGACCTGGGCGTGGAGTTTCCGCTGGAACAGGTGCCGCTGGTACAGAAACGCGCGATCCGGCTGGCCCGGCAGGCCGCCAAGCCCGTCATCGTGGCCACCCAGATGCTCGAGTCGATGGTCGCCGCGCCGCGGCCGACCCGGGCCGAGGCCTCCGACGTGGCCAATGCCGTGCTCGACGGCGCGGACGCGCTCATGCTGTCGGCGGAGACCAGCGTCGGCGCCTACCCGGTGGACGCCGTGGCGACCATGGCGCGGATCATCGCGGCGGCGGAAGCCGACTGGCCGTTCGCCGCTCCGGCCACCGCTCCGGAAACCACCGGGTCGGCCATCGCCCGGGCGGCGGGCGAGGTGGGTGCGGCGGTCGGGGCCAAGGCGCTGGTGGCCTTCACCATGACCGGGGAGACCGCGCGTCGGCTGGCCAGGTGCCGGTCGCCGATCCCGCTGCTCGCGTTCACCACCGAGTCCGCGACCCGCAGCCAGCTGGCATTGACCTGGGGCGCCGAGACGTTCCTGGTCCCGTCCGTGGCGCACACCGACGACATGGTCCGCCAGGTCGAGGCGGCCCTGCGCGACATCGGCCGGTGCGCGCCTGGCGACCTCGTGGTGATCGTGGCAGGCAGCCCGCCCGGCACACCCGGGCGCACGAACGCCCTGCGCGTACACCGCATCGGCGACGCCATTGAATCCTGAAGCACACGGTCATCCGGCGTCAGGCTGGAGCTCGTAGTGCATGGTGCGGTAACGCAAGACGCGTTGTGACGGGGTCAGCGGTTCATCAGGGCGAAGACGCCCCAGCCGAGGTATTCGCGCTGGTACCTGGCGTATCGTGCGGGCGAGGTGTCGAGTTCCGCCCGCATCTGGCCGGCTAGTTCGTCGCCGGGATTGGCGTCGAGCCAGCGGCGGATGTTCAGCCATTGCGCGGCGACGTAACGGTCCCAGCTGTCCTGGCTGGCCAGGACCATCTCCACGACGTCGCAGCCGAGCTCGCCGAACCGCCCGAGCAGGTCCGGCAGCGGCAGGAACTCGTCCTTGCCGATGGCGTGGCAGCCGTCAAAGGTGGCCTGGTCGGGAGGCTCCTGGCGCCAGTACGGCTCGCCGACCAGCATCACGCCGCCGGGTTGCAGGCTTTGCCGCAGGAGCGCGATCGTGCCGGGCACGCCGCCGCCGATCCAGGTGGCGCCGATGCACGAGGCGATGCCGGCCGGCTCGCTGGCCACATAGCCCGACGCGTCGCCGTGCACGAAGCTGACCTGGCCGTCCACGCCCAGCTCGATGGCCCGGGCACGGGCGGCGGCGATGAACACCGTGCTGATGTCGATCCCGGTCCCGGTCACCTGATGGTCGCGGGCCCAGGTGCACAGCATCTCGCCGGTTCCGCAGGCCAGGTCGAGCATCCGCGTCCCCGGCCGCGGGCTCAGCGCCTGGCCCAAGGTGGCCAGCTTGTCGCTGGTGAACGGGTTATGGATGCGATGGCTGCTCTCACGGATAGTAAAGCTGCGCGGAATGTCCACTCCGGTTCCCCTTACGGGCGAGACGGTCACCAACGATCTTCAATTGTGGGTTATGAATCACGGCGCCGACTGGCGCGCCGATGCCGCCAGTGAGGTAACGGTCATCGTGCTCACCTCAGGCGCAGCTGAGCAGCGAGCGGACCCAGCGCATGCGCTCGGCGGCGACCTCGGGGTGGTCGCCGAACTCCTGCGCCATCCGGCTGGCGCAGCCGCCCGCGCCGAACTGCCGCACGGTGACCCGGACCGCCTCGGCCACCACGTCGGCGGCGGGCGCATCCGATTGCTGCAGCCAGGAGGCGAACAGCGCATCGACCTGGGCTTGGCGGCACAACCCGGCGAGCCGGGCCTGACTGGGCTCATAGCTGGTGACGGTGGACATTGCGGCTTCCTCGGTGACGTAGCTGGGCTCTTATCCCGAGGATGCCGCTAAGGCGTGCGGCTCCGGATCAGGTGATTACCCCATATCGGGGTGGGGAAGTCCCTAAATTCTCGCGGCCCCGCCTTAGGGGCCTCGCCCTAACCCGCGACGTGGTCAGAACTGCCGTCCAGGCGCTCCGCCGGAGTTACCTCGGGCATGCGCGGACGGGCCGCCGTCCAGCGTTCCGTGCACGACTTAGCGTCCTTGCAGTACCAGCGGACGTCGGCGCAGGCCGAGCCGCCGTCGGGTACCAGCAGGCCGAGCGGTCGCGTGATGCCGCACAGGGAGCACTCGGCTATCTCCAGGGGACGCACGCCGCCCTGGCCCTGCTCGGCCGCTGACGTGTCCGGCAGCTCCGGCCGAGGACGCGTCGGAAGCTGCTCTGGTTGCCGTTCCTGAGGCATCGTCATAACTGACGTGGCTTGTGTGGCCATGATTCCTCCACGCGGGACACCGGTCACGAGGGCCCTGTCCCGGTTCCCCGGCCAGGACGGTCAGCTCGTGACGTCAATCGGCAAGCCCGCTCATACCAAGCCCGCTCCTGGTTGGCCAAGCTCGCTCATACCAAGCCCGCTTGCGGTCGACCAAGCTCGCTCATACCAAGCCCGCTCATCCCACGGTAGCCATCCATCTTCCGGCGACTCAAGGCCAAGTCGCAAATCCTTTGGTTCCGCAGGACGGCAAACCAGACTCCCAGGTCCATACAGCCCAGATCGCCCCGCGGTCGGGTATGCTAGTATTAGAATTAAGTTACGTCGACCAGAAGCATCATGGACGTAAAGTGGTAAGTACGTTTGAGGCAGGACGTGGTGCGGCCCGCACGGCTATCCTTGACGGCATGGCTACCGAGCGAGCCGCCCAGCACCGCGCGCGGTACGAGTCCCGTCCGGGACGCAGCGCGGTGGTCGCCGCTCGCCTGTCGGACCTGACCGGCCCCGTCCACGGCCCGGTCGAGCTGCCGATCTGGCTGTTCTGGCATCCCGATCGCCGGTTCGACCTGGACGAGCCCGGCATGCTGGCCTGGATGTACCAGGTCGTGCTCAGGGAAGCCGGCAGTGTGGAGGACCTGGCCTACCTGGACGGCGAGACGCTGATCGCGCTCTGGCCGACGCTGCACCTGCCCCGGGGCGTGCGCCAGGCTTGGGAAGACCTGCACCCCGAGCTCCGCTCGGTGCCGGTCCCCGCCGCCTGATGCCGATCGATCACCTGCAGCGCGAGGTGGCGGCTATCGCCCTGCGCGCGGCCGCCCGGCACGGCTTCGCGCTGGCCGGCGGGAACGCCCTGATCGCGCACGGCCTCATCGACCGGCCCACCGAGGACGTCGACCTGTTCAGCGACCAGGAAACCGGCGTGGCCGCCGCCGCCCAGACGGTGGAAGACGCCCTGCGCCAGGCCGGCTTCCGGGCCGAGCGCCTAAACAAGACCGGCGGCCTCGAGGACCTCTTCGAGGGAATGGGGGAGGGGCTCGCCGAGTGGCTCGTCACCGCTCCGGGCGGGCGCGAGACCGTCCTGCAGATGGCCCACTTCGGCCGCACCCACGGCCCGGTGACGATGGACGTAGGGCCCGTCCTCGACCTGCCCGACCTGGCCGGCTGGAAGGTGTGCGCCCTGGCCAGCCGCGTGGAGCCCCGCGACTACGTAGACACCGCCGCGGCCCTCCGCCACTACACCGTGGCCGAGCTGATCGCCCTGGCCAAGCGCCTGGATCCCGGCCTGGACGACCGCGACTTCGCCGACGCAGGCCGTCACCTCGACCAGATGCCGGACGCCCTGTTCGCCCGCTACGGCCTAACCCCCCAGCACGTCGCCGCCCTCCGCCGCCAGTTCTCCGCCTGGCCCCGGAGCTGACCACCCCTCGCCAGCTGTTCTGCGCCGAACCGGAAGCGCGAACGAGACTGAAACCAATGAGAGCGGCGTACTGCCCGATAGAACCAGCAGAGCGCCACTCTCATTGACTCCGGAGTGTGACCCAGCCGGTGGTGACTTGGGGGCGGTCCGCATTGGTGCCGAGGCGGCAGCGCAGGCTGAGCTGACCCGAGGGTAGGGCGTCGGCGCTGAACCGCCCGAGTTCGTCGGCCTCGACGGTGATGACGCCGCGGACGTCCACGAGGGCCGACTGCCGGGGAGCCAGCCGACCGGTCAGCCGCCGGGCGTCCCCGGTGCCCGTAATCTCGACCTCGACCACCAGCCCGCTGGCCCGGAACGTGAGCCGCCGCCCTTCGGACCCTGCCGCGACCGCCGGCGGGGCCGAGTCGGGGTCGGGATCCGGGATCAGCTCAGCAGGCCTCGGGTCGTGAGAGTACACGAATGGTCCTTCCCGTCAGCCGCGCAGAACCGCGGCATGGTCAACCCCTGTCAATACTCTATACGACACGACCATTGCCGACTACCCGAAGCCCGCACCCGAAGCCCGCACCCAAAGCCCGCACCCGAAGCCCGCACCCGAAGCCCGCACCCGAAGCCCGCACCCAGCACGCGTGCACGCGCCGCGGCGCTCAGTGCACGCTGGGGGACCGCAGCGGCGGGGGATGTTCCAGGGCGGCGGCCACGTCGGCGAGCGTGGGCGGGTCGTTGCCGCGCCGCTGGCAGTTGAGCGCGGCCACCAGGATCGCGTCGTCGAGCGCTCCGGCCAGCTGGTCCGCCGAGCAGCCCGCCAGCGCGGCGGGGGCGGCCCGGTCCCGGCGGATCAGCGATCCGATCAGCCCGGCGGTGAACGAGTCGCCGGCGCCGACGGTGTCGACCACCCTGATGTCGCGAGCGGGCCGGTGGACCGACAGGCCGTGCGCGGTGAACGCGTCGGCGCCCTCGGCCGAGGCGGTGATGACCACGACCGTCGCGCCCAGCCCGAGCCAGCGCCGCGCCACCTGGTCCGTCGTCCGGTCGGGGTACAGCCACGCGATGTCGTCCGTGCTGGCCTTGACCAGGTGAGCGAGCGGGACGGCGCGCTCGATCATGCGCTGGCCGTGACCGTGCTCCCCGAGCAGCCCGGGCCGGACGTTGGGGTCGTAGCTGACCAGCACGTCGCCGCGGGCGCGCATGTGGTCGGCGAGCTCACCGATCCTCACGTCCCCCGGCGGGGTCCACGACGCGATCGACCCGAAGTGGAGCACGGCGGTGCCGTCGGGCGCGCGGCCGGTCTCCTCCGCGGTCCACTGCCAGTCCGCGGTGCCGTCCACGTAGAAGTCGTAGCTGGCCTGGGCCGCGGCATCCAGGGACACCACGGCCAGCGTGGACGGCTCGGAGGCGTGCGGGGCGGCGGTCAGGTCGATGCCCTCGGCCCGGGCGTGCTCGCGCAGCAGCCGGCCGAACGCGTTGTCGGCCAGCCGCGCCATCAGCGCCGTCTGATGGCCCAGGCGTACCAGGCCGATGGCCACGTTGTACGGGCTCCCGCCGGGGACGGCGTGGAAGGTCCGGGGCTGGCGGCCGGGGACCAGGTCGATGATTGCCTCGCCGATGACGGTGACCATGGCCCGCGCGCCGGCCGAGCCTGGCCGCGAGGGCGCTCCCTGTTCACCGGGAGCGCCCTCGCGACGGTAGGGGGCGGCGGTCAGCTCCAGATCGCCTTGTCCGTCTCCATGTCGAAGAACTGCATGCCCTCGGTGTTGACCGCGAACGTGATCCGCTCGCCCACCTTGACCTTGGTCTCGGGAGCGACTCGGGCCACGCCCTCGCCCGCCTTCGCGGTCGCGTCCTCGTCCGCGCTCGTCGCACCCTCGGGCTGCACCCGGGGAGCATCGATGGTGAAGTGGACCACCTGCTCTGAGCCGAGGGCCTCGACCAGGTCCACGTTACCGACCAGTTTCGGCCCGGTGGCGCCGTCGGTGGCGGCGGGCAGCTGCTCGGGCCGCACGCCCAGGACCACCTTCTTGCCGCCGTAGCGGGTCAGGGCGGGGCGGGCCGCGAAAAGATCGTCAGGCAGCGGCAGCACCTGGGACCCGACCTGCACCGATCTCGCGTCGTCGCTCATCGTGGCCTCGTACAGGTTCATGGCCGGCGAGCCGATGAACGCCGCCACGAACAGGTTGTCGGGGTGGTCGTAGAGCACCTGCGGGTGATCGACCTGCTCCAGCGCGCCGTTTCGTAGCACCGCGACCCGGTTGCCCATCGTCATCGCCTCGACCTGGTCGTGCGTCACGTACAAGGTGGCCACGTTGATCCGCCGCTGGATTCGCTGCACCTCGGCGCGCATCTGCACCCGCAGCTTGGCGTCCAGGTTGGATAGCGGCTCGTCCATCAGGAACACCGACGGCTCGCGCACGACCGCGCGGCCCATCGCCACCCGCTGCCGTTGCCCGCCGGACAGCTGGCTGGGCTTGCGGTCGAGCCATTCGGTCAGCCCGAGGATCTCGGCCGTGTCCTTGACCTTGGCCGCGACCTGGTCCTTGGGCATCTTGCGCAGCTTGAGCGCGAAGCCGATGTTCTCGGCCACGGTCATGTGCGGGTACAGCGCGTAGTTCTGGAACACCATCGCGATGTCCCGTTCCTTGGGCGTCTCGTTGTTGACGACCTTCCCGCCGATGAGCAGGGTGCCGCTGGTGATGTCCTCCAGCCCGGCCACCATCCGCAGCGCGGTGGTCTTGCCCGAGCCCGACGGGCCCACCAGCACCATGAACTCGCCGTCGCGCACGTCCAAGGTGAAGTCCTTGACCGCGTGAAAGCCGTTTTCGTACACCTTGTTCAGTTGCTGCATGTCGACGGTGGCCATCATGCCTCCTTACCGGGCTGGCCGTGCTTGCTGTGCTGGGCCGTGCTTGCTCGGATGATAGCGGCCTGCCGGGCCGGGTCCCGAAGACCCCGGGAACCCCCCCGGATCCCGGGCGGCCCGCCTGGACGCGCTCACCCCTTCACCGCGCCCGAGGTCAGGCCGGAGATCACGAACCTGCGGAAGATGAACACCAGGATGCCGATGGGGACCACCGCCACCACGCTGGCGGCGAAGATGGTCCCGAACGGGACCTCGTTCGCGGAGCCGAACGTCGAGATGCCGACCGGAATCGTCTTGAGGTTGATGTTGAAGGTGAGCGCCATCAAGAACTCGGTCCAGGCCGCGGTGAAGGTGAAGATGGCGGCCGTGAACACGCCCGGCAGGGCCATCGGCAGGATGACCGACCACACCGTCCGTATCGGCCCGGCCCCGTCGATCCGGGCCGTCTCCTCCATCTCCTTGGGGATGCCGAGCATGTAGTTGCGCAGGATCCAGATGGCGAACGGCAGGAAGAACGCCGTGTACGGGATGATCAGCGCCTGGTAGCTGTTCAGCCAGCCGAGGGTGTCCAGCAGCGAGTACAGCGGCGCGACCACCGCGATCTCCGGGAACAGCGAGATCATCAGCAGCGTCACCATCAGGCTGAACTTCCCCCGCATCGGCAGCCTGCCCAGCGCGTACCCGGCCATCGTCCCGAGGAACAGCACCAGCGCCGTGGCGACGAGCGTCACGATCACCGAGTGGAGGAAGTACGAGCCGAAGTCGTACTGCTTGAAGGCCTGGGAGTAGTTGGCGCCGGTCCACGGGTTCGGCCAGTACTGCGGCGGGCTGGCCCCCAGGGCGGGCGGCTCCTTGAAGCTGGAGATGATCAGCCAGTACAGCGGCAGCCCGACGAACAGCACGACGAAGAACGTCGAGAGGTTGACGCCGTTGAAGACCCGGCGCCAGCCGTGCTTGCGCCTTTCCATCACGTTCCCTCCCTTCCGACCTGGACCCTGAAGGCTCGCAGCGAGACCAGGCAGCCGAGCAGCACCAGCAGCGCGGTGGTCGTGGCCACCGCCGCGCCGGTTCCGTAGTCAAGGTTCTGGAATATCGCCTTGTAGCCGAGGATGGCCAGCGATGTGGTCGCCGTGCCGGGCCCGCCGTTGGTCATGACGTACGGCAGGTCGAACAGCCCGAAGGCCTGCAGCACGCGGAACAGCACGGCCAGGGCCAGGGTATTTCGTAGTAGCGGGACGGTGATCCGCCAGAACGTGGACCAGCCCGACGACCCGTCCACCTCGGCCGCCTCGTAGAGGTCGCCGGGGATTATTATCAGGCCGGCCAGCACGATGATGGCCACGAACGGGGTGGTCTTCCAGATGTCGGCGATCATCAGCGCGATGATGGCGGAAGTGTTCTGGCCGAGGATGTTCGGGTGGCCGAGGCCGACGGCGTTCAAGATGGCGTCGGCCACGCCGTAGACCCCGTTGTAGATGTACAGCCACAGTTCGGCGTTGATCACGGTGATCATCGACCAGGGGAGCAGCAGCAGGGCCATCATCGCGCCGCGCCCCGCGGTCAGGCGCTGGAGCACCAGCGCGATCAGCGTGCCGATCACCAGTTCGACCAGCACCGTGATGGCCGTGTACACGATCGTGAAGCCGAGCGCGTAGTGCCAGGTCGAGTTGCGGAGCACAATCGAGTAGTTGTTGCCCGTGAAGCCGTTCAGGCTGGTGCCGTTGCCCGTCACCGTCACGTTCGAGAAGCTCATCACCACCGAGTAGATGATCGGGAAGATGGTGACGGCCGCCACGAAGATGAGGGCGGGAGCGGAGAAGGCCCAGCCCAGCCGGGCCAGCCGTTTACGGTTGACGTCCGGGCGGCCGACCAGGGGCGTGGTCGCCTGAACTGGTTCGGCGGTACCAGAGATGGTGGTCATTGGTCACCCCTTCGTGCCGGGCAGGAGTTCACCGCGGCCAGCTCACGAGATCTTCGTAGCACGGAAGGCCGCCCAGGGCCAGTAGGCGTTACGGAAAGCCTGCTGGCCCTGGGCACCGGCGGGCCTGGTTACAGTCCGCCGGCCGAGCTAGACAAGGCCGTATTCGCGGCCGATTGGGCGGCCCCCAGGGCCGCCGACGGTGAGGTCGAGCCGGCCAGCGCCGCGTTCACGTTCTGGTAGATCGCGCTGGACAGCTGCGGGTAGTTCGGCGTGCCCGCGGGCCGCGGGATCAGCCGGGTCTGCGGCACCGTGGCCAGCACCGGGCTCTTGGCGATTATCGCGGGCGAGGTCCGCACCGACTCCACGGTCGGGATCGACGAGGACACCGTGGCGAGGTCCGTCTGGGCCTGCGTGCTGGCCATCCACTTGATGAAGGTCAGGTCGGCGGCGATGTTCTTGCTGTGCGGGTTGATGTACAGGTTCCAGCCGCCGATGTTGGAGTACCCGGGGTAGGACTGGCCGGCGAACGTGGGCAGCGGCGCCACGCCGACCTTGCCGACGGTCGGGGATCCCGCCACCTGCGAAGTGGCGTACGCGTAGTCCCAGTTGCGCAGGAACGCGGCCTGCCCGGAGCCAAAGGTCGACATCGCCTGCGCCTCCTGGAACGTGCTCACCGCCGCCGGGCTGACCCCAGTGGTGACCAGCGACCGCATGAACGTGACCGCCTTGACCGAGGCCGCGGAGTTCAGGCTGGCCGAGGTGTAGCCGCTGTTGGTCGGCGTACCGCCGGCGTCGGTCAGGAACTCCATGTAGTTGCACGTCAGGCCCTCGTACGAGGCGCCCTGCCAGACGTAGCCGTACTTGACCAGCCCGGCCTTCTGCAGCGTCTCCGAATCGGACACCAGCTGCTCCCAGGTCTTGGGCACCGGCAGGTTCTCCTTGGTCAGCAGGTCCTTGCGGTAGTACAGGAACCCCTGGTCCTCGAACAGCGGCGAGCCGTAGATCTTGCTGTTGTACGTGGCGCCCTGCACCAGCCCGGGCGCGAACTGCGCCCAGTACGACTGCGGCAGGTAGTTCGACAGCGGCACCGCGAGCTGGTGCGCGCCGAACTGGGCCGGCCAGATCACGTCGCCCATGAACACGTCCGGCGTGGATGACCCGCCCGAGATATCCGTGACCAGCGTGGCCCGGTTGGTGTCGGTGCTCGTCGGCGCCGAGGTCAGCGATACGTGGATGTTCGGGTACGCCTTCTCGAAATCGCTGATCAGCACCGTGCGGACGTCCGTGCCGCTGGTGTTGATCGGGCTGGCCCACCAGTTGACGGTGCCCGACGTCGCGTTACCGGGCGCCGCCCCGGCCGACGCCGGAGCGCTCGCGCTCGTGGTGTTGACGCTGCCGGTACTGCCACTAGTGCTGCTGCTGCTGCAGCCGGCTGCGGCGAGCGCGCCGACCGCCCCGACCAGGGCGGCGAACTGCCAGCTCCTGAGATAGCGTCTTGCTGGATGTCTGCGCGATCCTGCGCGTCCCATGCTTCCTCCCACTTAATGTAGTGGATCTGTGACTCTATGTAATAGCACTCGGGGGAACCCGAGCGGCCTAAGGGTGTGTGCGGGGCTGGCCGACCCCCGTGCGGTCAGCCCCGGCGGTGGCGAGGTCCTCTCGGTAACGGCCATGGCGGATTTCAGCCGTCGCGGATGATCTGAGCCAGCTGCCCGGCCATTTCCTCGAGGGCCTGCTGTGGTTGTTTCTGGCGGGTCAGGGCCTCGTACACCGCGCTGGAGATGACCAGGCTGGCCTGGTCGTAGTTGGTGATCGCCGGGCGTGGCTGGGCCGAGTTGATGGCCTGTTCGATTACGGGGAGATAGGGATAGCTATGCCGCAGGCTCTTGTCGGTGTAGAGCTGGGTCCAGACCGGCGGGAACGACCCCTGCTCCAGCATCCGCATCTCGTTGGCCTCGTTGGTCATGTACTTGATGAAGTTCAGCGCGGTCTGCTGGTGCTGGGAGAACGCGCTGATCGCCAGGTTGGCCCCGCCCAGCGAGCTGGAGCCTGGGCCGTCCGGGCCAGGTAGCGGTGCGATCCCGACCTTCCCGTAGACCTTGTTCTGCGGGCCGGGCACGGACAGCGCCGCGTGGACGTCGGGCCAGTTGTCGAGGAACAAGAACTTGCCCGCCTCGAACGCGGCCTGAGAGGACTCCTCCTCGTAGGTGAGCGCGACCTTGGGGATCCAGCCTTGCTCGAATCCGCTGACCAGGAACTCCAGCCCGTGGAGCGCCTGGGGCGAATCGACCGTGACCTTGGTGCCTTCCGGAGAGAGGATCGATCCCCCGGCCGACTGAACGGCCCCGGCGAAGTCGACCGTGAGCCCCTCGTACGGGGCGAACGTGCCCGCGTATCCGTACAGTCCGTAACGCGGCGCCACCGTCTCGGCGAGCCGTTGCAGTTGAACCCAGGTCTTGGGAGGCTGCTGGCCCGCCTTGGCCAGGATGTCCTTGCGGTAGTAAAGGACATCGGCGTTGCTGTAATCGGGCACCGCGTACAGCCGGCCCTGGTACATGGCGGTATCCACGGCTGGCCTGAGGAACTCACCCAGCGGGAACTGGCTCTCCGGCAGCGGTATGATCCAGCCGTTCGAGGCGAATTCCGCGGTCCAGATGACGTCCATGTCGATGACGTCATATTCGTTGCTCTTGGCCTGGAGGTTCGAGACCAGCTGGGCCAGCTGCCCGTTGGCCGCCTCGGGCAACAGCAGCAGGGTGACCTTCTGGTTGGGATAGCGCTTGTCCCACCTGGTGATCACGTCCTGCAGCCAGCCGGAGTTGTCCTTGCCGATGGCGAAGGTGATCGGGCCGATCCCGTTCGTCGCGGGAGCCCCGCCGGACGCGCCACCCGACGAGCACCCCGCGGTGAGCAAGAGTCCCGCAGCGACGACTGCGATACCTGGCATCGCACGTCTCATGCAGGCCTCCAGCTGAAACCAAAAGCCGTGTAGGATTCGTACATGCATGTTATGCACCGCTGTTAGATATATGTCAACAGCGTTACATAACGAGTCCGACATGATTCGCGGCGCCGGTCCCCGGCCGAGCCAGGTCCCGGAGGACGGTAGCCACCTGCGGAGTTGCGCTCTCCGCCGACGTACCTACCTGTGATCGACAGCGATAAACCAGAGTGCGGGCCAGGGGGCCCATGGAGGTGACGGGAACGTGCGGCAGCCCTTGCTGGCCCTGCTCGCCAAGGAGCCGGCCCACGGCTACGAGCTCAAGGTCGCCCTGGAGCAGACCTTCGGGCAGGCGTATCCGTCGCCGAACATCGGCCAGATCTACGTCACCCTCAAACGCCTCGAGCAGGACGGACTCGTGCGCAGCGAGGACGTGGAGCAGACCACCCGGCCCAACAAGCGCGTCTACGAGCTCACGGCCACGGGCCGCGAGGCGGTGCGCGCCTGGGTCGAGGAGCCGAGCGACGGACCCCGCATCCGCGACGAGTTCTTCATTAAGCTGATCCTGGCACCGATGGCGGGACTGGCCGATCGGATGGAACTCATGAATTCCCAGCGCAGGCATTATCTCCGCATCATGCGTAACCTGATCGAACTGCAGGCCGAGACCGACCCGGCCGACACGACATCCCGGCTCCTGATCGAGGGCGCCGTCCTCCACCTGCAGGCGGACCTCGACTGGCTGGAACGATGCCAGGAGGAACTCGTGTGAGCCGCTCAGCGCCGAAAGGCTTGCCGTGGCCGGCCCAGCGGGGACGCCTGGCCGGGGACGACACGCCACTGCTGCGTACCTCCAAGCTGGTGAAGGTCTACCGGGCCGACGGAGTCACGGTGGAAGCGATCCGGGGGGTGGACATCGAGCTCGCCGCCGGCGAGTTCGTCGCCATCATGGGACCTTCGGGCTCGGGCAAATCCACCCTGCTGCACGTCCTCGGGCGGCCTCGAGCCTGCCACCAGCGGCGAGATCTGGCTCCTGGGGCAGCGGGTGGACGGCTTGTCCACGGCCGGCTGGGCCATCTTGCGCCGGCGGCACGTGGGGTTCGTGTTCCAGTTCTTCAACCTGCTGTCCAACATGACCGTGGCCGACAACGTGGAGCTTCCCGCGCTGCTGGCCGGCGCGACCCCGCGGCAGGCCAGGAAACGCCGGGAAGAACTGCTGGCCGAGCTCGGCATCGCCGACAAGGCGGGCGCGGCCCCGACCCGGCTGTCCGGCGGTGAGCAGCAGCGCGTGGCGCTGGCCCGGGCGCTGGCCAACGAGCCGAGCCTGCTGCTGGCCGACGAGCCGACCGGCAACCTGGACAGCACCAACACCCGCGACGTCCTTCGCCTGCTCCGCCGCGCGCACGCCGACGGCCAGGCGATCCTGATGGTGACCCACGACGCCCGTGTCGCCAGCCTGGCCGACCGGGTAATCAACCTGTTCGACGGGATGGTGGCCGACGACGCCAGGATTGTGCCGATCCCGCGCGGGAGGAACGGCGTCGGCGACATCGTGGAGCTGAGAGAGCTGAGAGGGTAAGGGGTCCGGGCCGATGCGGGGCACGCTGCGATGGGCGCGCGCGGACCTGCGCGCCCGCCGCGGCCAGGCGCTGCTCACCGTCGGCGTCGTCGCCGGGGTGGTGGCCGCGCTGTCCTTGGCCACCGTGCTCCTCCAGGGCGCCCTCAACCCCTGGCAGCAGCTGTTCGACCGGACCCACGGCGCGGACGCGCTGATCTACTTCACCAACGGAACCGACACCCGCGACCTGCAGTCGATGCCGGGAGTCCAGGCGGTCGCCCCGCCTTACCAGGCTGCCTCGGCCACGCTCGAGCAGCGCCCGGTGCGCTCACCGGTGGAGCTGCGGGCCATGACCCCCGCCCTGCCGGCCATCTCCGCGCCGCTCGTCGTGGCCGGCTCCTGGCTGCGGTCCTCGGCCCCGAACGGTGCCGTCCTCGAAGCGTCGTTCGCCGCCGCCGTGCACGTCGGGGTGGGGGAGACGATCACCGTGGACGGCATCGACGGCACCGAGGTGCCCATGCGGGTGATCGGCCTCGCGGACACCGCCGACCAGGGCTTCTACCCGCAGTGGACGCCGGGCCTGATCTGGGTGCAGCAACGGCTGCTCACCAAGGTCGAACCGAACGCGAGCGAGACCGAGGAGGTCGTCGGCCTGCGGCTGGACGACAACTCCGCCGTGGCCACCGGCCAGGTCGTGCAGACCATCTGGAACCTGTACAACGGCCCGGACCAGAACTCGGCGTCAGCGGTGCAGCGCTACTCCACCTGGCAGCAGGTCAAGCAGTCGATGACGAGCAACGACCGGCTGCTGGGGCTGCTTCTCGCCTTGTTCGGCATCATCGCCCTGGTGGCCGCCCCGTGCGCCATCGCGAACGTCACCGCGGGCCGGGTCCTGGTGCAGCGTCAGGACATCGCGATGCTGAAGGCCCTCGGGTTCACCCCGGGGCAGGTGGTGCGGATGCTGCTGGCCGAGCAGACCTTGCTCGGCGCGGCCGGGGCCGGGCTCGGGCTGGCCGTCGCCCAGGTGGCGACCTCGCCGGAGTTCATCCGGCCGCCCGACGGCACGCCGGTGAGCCTCGGGCCGCTGTCCGGCTCCTGGATGGCGCTGATCGCCGTCGGCACCGTGCTCACCGTGGCGGTCGCCACGGTCATCCCGGCGTGGCGGGCGGGCAAGGTGTCGCCGGTGGCGGTGGTCCAGCCGAGCCCGCCGCGCGGTCACCTGTCCCTGGTGTCACGGCTCGGCCTGCTCGTCCACCTGCCGCCGCCCCTGGTCCTCGGGGCCAGGGACTCACTGACCCGGCGGCTGCCCGCCGTGCTGACCGTGGTCGGGCTCGCCATCCCGATGGTGATGATCACGATCGCGCTGACGTGCTGGTCGACCATTGACGGATTCTCCAGCGACCCGGGGAAGATCGGCCTCGCCGCCGCGCTCAGGGTGAGCCAGGGCGGCCTGGACGCCGGGCAGGAGACCGATCTCATCGCGCGCGATGACCAGGTGCTCGCGTGGTATCCGGGGGCCGAGTTCGACACCCTGCTCCCGGGCGACAACGGCACCTTCACCGCGCGGGCGATGGGGACCTCCGGCTGGCCCTACCCCTTCCAGCCGGTGCAGGGGCGGCTGTTCGGCGCGGCCAACGAGGCCGTGGCGGGCCAGGGCTTCCTCGACCTGATGCACATCAAGGTCGGGGCGTGGATCTCGCCGACGATCGACGGCGTGCCGGTGATCTTGCATATCGTCGGCCGGACCATCGAGCCGGACAACAACGGAGACGTCCTCGACTTCGGGCTGGACGCGCTGCCCGCGGCCGAGGCGGCCTCGCCGCCGTTTTACAGCCTCGTGCTCAAGCCCGGGGTGTCCCCGGCCGAGGCCCGCGCGCACCTGCTCGAGCTGTCGCACGACTCACTCGACGTGCAGGTGGTCGCCAATCCCGCCAGCCAGCTCGGGATCATGCTGGTGGTGATCGCGGTCTCGGTCGTCATCCTGGCGGTCATCGCATTGGCGAACCTGCTGACCGCGACCGTGGTCGGACTGCGCGACCACCTGCACGAGGTGGGCGTGCTCAAGGCCATGGGGCTCACTCCGCGCCAGGTCATCGCCACCCTGGTGGTCAACGCGACCATCCTCACCGCGGTCGGGGTGACCGCGGGGACGCTGGCGGGCCTGGTGATCGCGCCCCGGCTGATCAACATGCAGGGCCAGACGAGCGGCATCGGCTCGGGGATCGCCGCCGGGCTGTCCGTCACGGCGGTCGCCGAGATCGTGGCCATCGCGCTGGCCATCGCCGCGGCCGCGGCGCTGTTCCTGGCCCGCCGCACCGCCAGGATCCCGGATTCCGGTTACCTGGCCGGCCCGGCCCGCCCGCGGCCCAGGTCCGCGGCGTCGGCGGGCTAGCAAGAACCCACCGCGATCCCGCCCCGCGTGGCGGGATTTCTGAGCGGCGCGACGGTAAGCCGGCTACTCTGCGCACCTCGTTGCGGGTAGCGTTCGGGTATGACGACACCCGCCGCGCCCTTTGGCCAGATGATCACGGCGATGATCACGCCCATGACCCCCGACGGGGCCGTTGACTTCGACGGGGCCGCCCGCCTCGCGGACTACCTGGTCACCGCCATGCGCAACGACGGGCTGGTGGTGAACGGCACCACCGGGGAGGCGCCGACCACCACCGATGCGGAAAAAGAACGCTTGCTGAAGACGGTGCTCGAGGCGGTAGGCAGCCGCGCCAAGGTGGTGGCCGGCGTCGGCACCAACATCACCTCGCACACCATCGAGCTGGCCCGGGCGGCCGAACGAGCCGGAGTCCACGGCCTGCTGGTCGTGACGCCCTACTACAACAAGCCGCCGCAGCCGGCGCTCGAGGCCCACTTCACCGCGGTCGCCGACGCCACCGGCCTGCCCATGCTCATCTACGACATCCCCGGCCGGACCGGCGCCGCCGTGGCCAGCGAGACCCTGATCAGGCTGGCCGCCCACCCCAGGATCATCGGCGTCAAGGACGCCAAGGACGCCCCGGGCGCCACGTCGCACGTGCTGGCCGCCACCGACCTGGTCTATTACTGCGGCACCGACATGCTGAACCTGCCCTGGCTCGCCCTCGGCGCCGTCGGCTTCATCAGCGTGGTCGGCCACGTGGCGGGGGACAGGCTGCACGAGATGATCGACGCCTTCGGCGCCGGTGACGCAAGCCGCGCCCGGCAGATCCACTACGAGCTCATGCCGGTGTACGACGGGCTGTTCCGCAACCAGGGCGCGGTGATGACCAAGGCCGCGCTTGACCTGCTCGGCCAGCCGGGCGGGGCGGTGCGGCTGCCGCTGCTGGCCGCCACCGACGCCGAACGGCGCCAGCTTGCCGTCGACCTCACCGAGGGCGGCGTCAAGCTGCCAGGGACCGGCGCGTGAGCCACCCGCACCCCGACCTCAGCCCGCCCCCCGCGCTCACACCCGGCGGCCTGCGCATCGTCGCCCTGGGCGGGCTCGGCGAGATCGGCCGGAACATGACGGTCTTCGAGTACCGGGGCCGCCTGCTCGTGGTGGACTGCGGCGTGCTGTTCCCCGATCCCGACCAGCCCGGCGTGGACCTGATCCTGCCCGACTTCGGCTATATCCGTGACCGCCTCAACCAGGTCGAGGCGGTCGTCCTCACGCACGCCCACGAGGACCACATCGGCGCCATCCCGTACCTGCTCAGGGAGCGCGCGGACATCCCGCTGGTCGGCTCCAGGCTGACCCTGGCCCTGGTCCGCAGCAAGCTGTCCGAGCACCGCGTGGACCCGGTCACGCTCGAGGTCGCGGAGCACGACCGCATGTCGTTCGGCCCCTTCGAGTGCGAGTTCCTGGCCGTCAACCACTCGATCCCCGACGCGCTCGCCGTGGCCATCCGCACCCACGCCGGCCTGGTGCTGCACACCGGCGACTTCAAGATGGACCAGCTGCCCCTGGACGGCAGGCTCACCGACCTGGCCGGGTTCGCGCTTCTCGGCACCGAGGGTGTCGACCTGCTGATGGCCGACTCGACCAACGCCGAAGTCCCGGGCTTCGTGACGTCGGAACGGGACATCGCGCCCGTGCTCGACGAGATCTTCGCCAGCGCCGAGCAGCGCATCATCGTCGCCTGCTTCGCCAGCCACGTGCACCGGGTACAGCAGGTACTCGACGTCGCGGTGAAACACCGGCGGAAGGTCGCGTTCGTCGGCCGGTCCATGGTCCGGAACATGGGTGTCGCCCGCGACCTTGGCTACCTGCGGGTGCCCGGCGGGCTCCTGGTCGACCTGCGCGAGGCCGAGGAAATGCCGCCCGGCGATGTGGTGCTGATCTCCACCGGCTCGCAGGGCGAGCCGATGTCCGCGCTGACCCGGATGGCCGGGCGGGACCACCCGATCCGGATCGCCCCCGGGGACACCGTCATCCTCGCGTCGTCACTGATCCCGGGCAACGAGACCGCGGTGTACCGGGTGATCAACGGGCTGACCCGGCTCGGCGCGCGCGTGGTGCACAGGGGCACCGACCTGGTGCACGTATCCGGGCACGCCCCGGCCGGCGAACTGCTCTACGTGCTGAACCTGGTCAAGCCGCGCAACTTCATGCCGGTGCACGGCGAGTGGCGGCACCTGCGGGCCCACGCGCATCTCGCGTCGCTGACCGGCGTGCCCGAGGACAACATCGTGATCGCCGAGGACGGCGTGGTCGTGGACCTGGTCGACGGCCAGGCCAGCGTGACCGGCGCCGTGCCGTGCGGGTACGTCTACGTCGACGGCCTCACCGTGGGCGAGGTCACCGAGTCCCAGCTGAAGGACCGCCGCATCCTGGGCGATGAAGGCTTCGTGTCGGTCGTGATCGTGGTCGACGCCAGCTCCGGCAAGCTGGTGGCCGGCCCCGAGATCCAGGCCCGCGGCGCCGGCATCGACGACGCCGCGTTCGGCGAGGTCCTGCCGAAGATCGAGGAAGCCCTCGCCCTGGCCGCCGCCGACGGCATCTGCGACTCCCACCAGATCAGCCAGCTAGCCCGCCGCATCATCGGCAAATGGGTCAGCGACAACTACCGCCGCCGCCCCATGATCATCCCCGTCGTCATCGAAGCCTAGCCGCCCGCGGACACCGACGCAGCGTACTGCGCCCGCGGAACCCCGATCGTGTCGGTGAAGTCGCGGGTCAGGTGCGCCTGGTCCGCGTAGCCGAGGTCAAAAGCCAGCTCCGCCCAGTCGACCGCCTCGCCAAGGTCTGCCCGTTCCGCGGCCTCGTGCAGCCGGGCCCGCGCCGATAAAATACGCGGATGAGCACACCACGGGGAATCAACGACGGGCCCGCGCTGATGGCCGCCGCCGCGGCCGAGACCGCCCGCGTCGTGGGCGAGGCGGCCCGCACCACGACGCTGGATACCAAAACGCCCTGCACCGACTGGGACCTGCGCACCCTGCTCAACCACACGATCTTGTGGACCTCGTACTCCGCCGAGCGCCGGGCGCACGGCGAGAGCGTCGCCGAGGAGCTGATGAGCAGGGACTTCACCGCCGACCCCGGCTTCGCGCAGGACTACGAAAAGCAGATAAACAAGGCCGTGCAGGCCTGGTCCGACCCGCAGGCCTGGCAGCGCGAGCTGAACGTCATGGGCAGCCCGACCCCGGCCGCCGACATCGCCGCCATGCTGATCATGGAGACCGTGCTGCACGGCTGGGACATCGCCCGGGCCACCGGCCAGGAGTACCGGGCCGACGACGCGCTCGCGCAGGCCCTCCTGGAGACCGTCCGGGCCCAGGCCGAGATGTTCCGCCAGTACCAGGGCTTCGCCGAGGTCAAAGCCATCCCGGACGCCGCCTCGGCCTTCGACCGCGCGCTGAGCCTGTCCGGCCGCGACCCGCGGTGGAAACCTTAGGACGCCGAGAGCACCCGCACCGGCGAGCCCTTGGCGAACGCCACGATGTCCTCGGCGGCCTCGCCGTAGAAGACCCGGTAGGCCTCCTCGGTGACGTAGCCGAGGTGCGGGGTGAGCACCACGTTCGGCGCGGTCCGCAGCCGCGAGGACAGCGGCAGCGGCTCCACGTCGTACACGTCGAGCGCGGCGCCCGCGATCGACCCCGAACGCAGCGCGGCCAGCAGCGCCTCGCTGTCCACGACGGGCCCGCGTGAGGTGTTCACCAGGTAGGCCGACGGTTTCATCAGGTCGAACTCGGCCGCGCCGATCAGCCCGGTGCTGCGCGGCCCGAGCTTGTAGTGCACGGTCACGACGTCCGAGGAGGCGAACAGCTCCTCCTTGCCGACCGCCTTGGCGTGCGCCTTGTGCGCGTGGTCCGGATCCAGGTTCTGGCTCCAGGCCAGCACCTTCATGCCGAACGCGTGGCCGATCTCGGCCACCCGCCGGCCCTGGTGACCCAGCCCGACCACGCCGAGCCGCTTGCCGTCCAGGCCCACGCCGACCGTCTGCTGCCAGCCGCCGCCGACCGAAAGCGCCGCCCCGCCGGCCCGCCCGGCCATCTTCATCCGCCGGTCTTCCTCGGGTATGTGCCGGACCATCGCCAGGATGAGGCCCCAGGTCAGCTCGGCCGTCGAGGAGGCGCTGCCGCCCGTGCCGCACACGGTGACCCCGCGCTCGGCCGCCGCCGCCAGGTCGATCGCCGCGTTGGCCATGCCCGTGGTGACCAGCAGCCGCAGCCGCGGAAGCTGGTTCAGCCGCTCGGCGTCGAACTCCGTCCGCTCCCGCATCGCCACGACGACGTCGAACGGCTCCAGCGCGCTGACCAGCGCCTCGGTCCGCGCGATGTGCTGGGCGAAGACGTAGATCTCGGCTAGTTCCCGCACCGCCGACCAGTCCGCACTGGCCAGCGCGACCTGCTGGTAGTCATCGAGGATCGCGACCCGCATGGCCCGACCCTATCGCGGCCCGCGCCAAGGCTCGCGGCCTCACCGATTTATAAGACCTTTTGTCCGAACGGTACGGCCTGCGTGCCCTCGGCCGCCCGACACGCGCCACGGGGTGCTTGGGCCAGCCCGGGGTGCTCGCTACGTTTGTAAGCATGGCGACCCGTGTCCGGAACGAATCCGACCGTCCGCCGGCCGAACCAGTCGGCGAACTGGTCCGACGGCGCGCCACGCCGCACGACGCGCAGCGGGCCGGCCAGGAACACCCCGGACCGTTCGGTCAGAAAAGGAAAAAAGGGCACGGCGGGACGCAAGCCTGCGGCGAAGGGCCGTGTGGCGCGGGGCCGTCCGGCGAAGGGCCGTGGAGCGCCGCCGTCCCGGCGAACCCGCAGACCCCGCCCGCGCCGGGCCCGCGATCCGGTGGTGATCCTGATCGGGTGGATCGGCCGGACGCTCGCGGCCGCCTGGATGGTGGTCGCCGGGGCCGTGGGGTTCGCGGTCCGGTCGGTCGGCCGCGGCGCGCGCGACCTGGATCCGGTTCACCGCAGGGACGGCGTCGGGCTGCTCACCCTGGGGGCGGCCGTCGTGCTCGCGGCGGCGCTGTGGACGCGGATGGACAACGCGGTCGGGCACGACATCACCAAGGTGGCCGTCGGCGGGTTCGGCTCGCTGGCCTGGCTGGCGCCGGTGCTCGCCGCGCTGCTGGCCTGGCGGTTCCTGCGGCATCCCGACCGCAACTCCGAGACGATGCGCGCCGTGATCGGCTGGGCCGCGCTGCTGCTCGGCGCGGCCGGGCTGATGCACATCGCCAAGGGCGCGCCGCATCCGTCCCACGACCCGGCGGCGGTCCGCGCCGCGGGCGGCCTGGTCGGCTTCGTGGTGGCCGGCCCGCTGGCCAGCGCGCTGACCCCGTGGGCCGCGGCGACGCTGCTCGTGCTGCTGGCCTGCTTCGGCGTGCTGGTCATCACCGGCACCCCGATACACCGCATCCCGGACCGGGTGCGCCAGCTGAGCGCGATATTCGGGCACGCGGCCCCGCCGGCCGACAATGACGACGACAGCCTGGAGATCGACGAGGACTACGAGGCCAGCACCGGCCGCACCCGCCGGCCGATCCCGCGCCAGATCAGGCTCCGCCCCGCCCTGGAACCCGGCGAGCACGTCAAGCCCTACGACAGCCCGCTGATCGAGCAGGGCAAGCGACGCGGCGATCGCCAAGTCGATTATTGGGGCCGTTACCGGCGCTCCCGCGGCCGAGCCCCCGGGCTCCCGGCGCGGCGGCGAGGAAGCCCTGATGGAGGCGCTCAGCTTCGGCGCAACCGAGGATCCCGCGCCGGAGACGCCCAAGGAACCCGCCGAGGCCGCGGGGCCCACGGGGTCCACGGGGTCCAAGCCTCCCGCCAAACCCGAGCAGCTCACGCTGACCGGCGCCGCGCTCGGCGGCTACACGCTGCCGCCCCCGGCGCTGATGCGGCCCGGCAGCGCGCCCAAGCAGCGGACCAGGGCCAACGACATCGTGGTCGAGGCGCTGACCGAGGTACTCGAGCAGTTCCAGGTCGACGCGCAGGTCACCGGGTTCAGCCGCGGGCCCACGGTGACCAGGTACGAGATCGAGCTCGGGCCCGCGGTCAAGGTGGAGCGGGTCACCGCGCTGCAGAAGAACATCGCCTACGCGGTGAAAAGCGCCGACGTGCGGATCGTCTCCCCGATCCCGGGCAGGTCCGCGATCGGGGTGGAGATCCCCAACGCGGACAAGGAGATCGTCAGCCTGGGCGATGTGCTCAAGTCCCAGGTGGCGGTCGGCGACCACCACCCGATGGTGGTCGGCCTGGGCAAGGACGTCGAGGGCCGGGTGCTGGTCGCGAACCTGGCCAAGATGCCGCACATCCTGATCGCGGGCGCCACCGGCTCAGGCAAGTCGGTCTGCCTGAACGGCCTGATCACCTCGATCCTGACCCGGGCCACCCCGGACGAGGTGCGGATGATCCTGATCGACCCCAAGCGGGTCGAGCTGACCATCTACGACGGCATCCCGCACCTGATCACGCCGATCATCACCAGCCCGAAGAAGGCGGCCGAGGCCCTGGAGTGGGTGGTCGGCGAGATGGAGCGCCGCTACGACGACCTGGCCGCGTGCGGGTTCCGGCACGTCGACGACTTCAACAAGGCGGTCCGGGCGGGTCAGCTCAAGCCCCCGCCCACCTCCCCTTCCCCCCACTCTGGCAGCGAGCGCGTCTACCTGCCGTATCCGTACCTGCTGGTCATCGTGGACGAGCTGTCCGACCTGATGATGGTGGCCCCGCGCGACGTCGAGGACGCCGTGGTCCGGATCACCCAGCTGGCCCGGGCGGCCGGCATTCACCTGGTGCTCGCTACCCAGCGGCCGAGCGTGGACGTGGTGACCGGCCTGATCAAGGCCAACGTCCCGTCCCGGCTGGCCTTCTCGACGTCCAGCCTGATGGACTCCCGGGTCATCCTGGACCAGCCGGGAGCGGAGAAGCTGGTGGGCCAGGGCGACGCGCTGTTCCTGCCCATGGGGGCGTCCAAGCCGATCCGGCTGCAGAACGCCTTCGTGTCGGAGAAGGAGATCCGCGACATCGTCGCGCACTGCAAGAAGCAGGCCGAGCCCACCTACCGCGAGGACGTCGCCGCCGCGCCGGAACGCACCAGGGAAATCGACTCCGACATCGGCGACGACCTGGACCTGCTGATCCAGGCGGCGGAGCTGATCATCACCACGCAGTTCGGGTCGACCTCGATGCTGCAGCGCAAGCTGCGGGTCGGCTTCGCCAAGGCCGGGCGGCTCATGGACCTGCTGGAGAGCCGGGACATCGTCGGGCCGAGCGAGGGCTCCAAGGCCCGCGACGTACTGGTCAGGCCGGAGGACCTGGACGACACCCTGATTTCCCTTCGCGGCGGGTAACCTATTCGCGTGGAGACGCAGCGTGAGCATCGGTGACACCCTGGCGGACGCGCGCCGTCATGCCGGTCTCACCGTCACCCAGGTCAGCCAGCAGACCCGGATCAGGGAAACCATCATCCGGGACATCGAGCAAGGCGACTTCACCGCGTGCGGCGGCGACTTCTACGCGCGCGGGCACATCCGCAGCATCGCCGGCGCGGTCGGCGCCGACCCGACCCCGCTGATCAGCGAGTACGACGCCGACCACGGCCCGGTGGGCTCGATGCGCGCCGCCGACGTGTTCCAGCCCTCCCGGCCGATCAAGATCCGCGAGCGTCGCTCGCCCAGCCTGGCCTTGATCGTGGTCATCGTGCTCCTGGCCGTCATCGGATTCGCCGCGTACCGCCTGGTGTCCTCGCACGACCATTCCGGGAAGCCGGCGGCGGCCGCCACCACACCGCCGGCCAGACCCAGCACCCACCCGACGCCTGCCGGGAAGACGTCGCCCGCCGCGTCCTCGACCCTCTCCGACGTGGTGATCAATGTCGCCGCCGGGCAGGAGCCTTGCTGGGTCCTCCTCACCAGGGCCAGCGACGGGTCGCAGATCTACATGGGCGACATCCTGGCGGGCACCTCGATGACGTGGACGGAGAAGGAAGCGGTGAGTATCCGCCTGGGTAACCCCGCCGCGGTCACCCTCACCGTGGACGGCCAGCGCGATCCCATCAACACCGTCCTGCCGGTGACGCTGAACTTCAGTCCCCCGGGTTCGCCGTCCAGCTCCGCGTCGGCCTCGCCGTCGAGCTAGTCGCATAGGCTCTCGCTGTGTCTTCACGCCCTGAGTCCGCGCCGCGGACGGTCAGCCTGGTCACGCTCGGCTGCGCGCGTAACGAGGTCGACTCCGAGGAACTGGCGGCGCGCCTGACCGCGGCCGGCTGGGACCTGACCTCCTCCGATGAGGCCAGCGTGGTGCTCGTCAACACGTGCGGCTTCATCCAGGCCGCCAAGCAGGAGTCCATCGACGAACTGCTGTCGGCCGCGGAGTCCGGGGTCAAGGTCGCCGCCGTGGGCTGCCTGGCCGAGCGCTACGGCGCCGAACTCGCCGACGAGCTGCCCGAGGCCCAGATCCTCAGCTTCGACGACTACGGCGACATCGGCGCCCGCCTGGACGACGTCCTGACCGGCCGCCGCCGCCCGGCGCACACCCCCCGGGACCGCCGCAAGCTCCTCCCCATCACCCCGTCCGCCCGCCAGCCGCAGCCCGTCACCCCGTCCGCCCGCCAGCCCCAGCCCGTCACTCCGTCCGCCCGCCAGCCCCAGCCCGCCCTCACCACCGGCCCTTCCGTATTGCCGTCGACCATTGTCGACCCTGCTGCGCCATGGACTGGCCCGGGCGGAGGCGTGTTCCGGCGTCGGCTGTCCACCGGCGTGGTGGCGCCGCTGAAGATCGCCTCGGGCTGCGACCGGCGCTGCTCGTTCTGCGCCATCCCGTCGTTCCGCGGCGCGTTCGTCTCCCGGCGCCCGCTGGACCTGCTGGCCGAGGCCCAGTGGCTGGCCGGCCAGGGCGTGCGCGAGCTGGTCCTGGTGAGCGAGAACTCCACCTCCTACGGCAAGGACCTGGGGAACCTGCGGCTGCTCGAGGAGGTCCTGCCCGACCTGGCCGCGACCGAGGGCATCGAGCGGATCAGGATCAGCTACCTGCAGCCCGCCGAGCTGCGCCCGGGGCTGATCGAGGTCATCGCGTCGACCCCGGGGGTGGCCGACTACTTCGACCTGTCGTTTCAGCACGCCAGCGGGCGGGTGCTGCGGGCCATGCGGCGGTTCGGCGACCGCGAGCGGTTCCTCGGCCTGCTCGACCAGATCCGCCAGCTCAGCCCGGGCGCGGGGGTGCGGTCCAACTTCATCGTCGGCTTCCCCGGCGAGACCGCCGAGGACCTCAGGGAGCTCGAGCTGTTCCTCGGCGCCGCCGGCCTGGATGCGATCGGGATCTTCGGCTACTCCGACGAGGACGGCACCGAGGCCGCGACCCGCCCGGACAAGCTGGACGAGGCCGAGATCGCCCGCCGCGTGGAGGAGGTCGCCGACCTGGCCGAGGAGCTGATGGCGCAGCGGGCCGCCGACCGCCGGGGCGAGGTCCTCGACGTGCTCATCGACGAAGAGGCGCCCGACGGCGGCTATACCGGCCGGGCCGCCCATCAGGCACCCGAGGTGGACGGGGTGACCACGGTCCGCAGCACGCTGCCGCTCGCGCCCGGCGACCTGGTCCGGGCCCTCGTGACCGGCTCCGACGGAGTAGACCTGACCGCCGACGCTATCCTTTCCGCCGCGGCGCCCCAATCCGCCGCGGCGCCCCAATCCGCCGACGCGATCCTGCCGGGCCGGCGGTGACCAGCGAGGTCGGGCTCTGGAACGTAGCCAACGCGCTCACCGTAGTCCGCCTCCTCCTGATTCCGGTGTTCATCGTCTGCCTGCTCGCGGGCGGAACGGCCTGGCGGCTGGCCGCGCTGGCCACGTTCTGCGTCGCCTCGGCCACCGACGTGCTCGACGGGCGGCTGGCGCGCAGCCGCGGGCTGGTGACCGACTTCGGCAAGATCGCCGACCCGGTGGCCGACAAGGCGCTCACCGGGGCCGCCCTGGTCTGCCTGTCGGCCCTGGGCGAGCTGCCCTGGTGGGTCACCGGGGTGATCATGTTCCGGGAGATCGGCGTGACCGCGCTGCGGTTCTGGGTCATCCGCCGCGGCGTGATCGCGGCCAGCCGGGGCGGCAAGCTCAAGACCCTCCTCCAGGTCATCGCGATCTGCCTGTACATACTGCCGCCCACTCTCAGCCCGCCGGGCATCGTCCGCGCGCTGTTCATGGCCGCGGCGGTTGTCGTCACCCTGGTGACCGGTGTCGACTATGTTCAGCAGGCAATGCGGCTGCGCCGTTCGGAGCCGGCCGCGGGCCAGTGAGCGGGTGATTGACCCGAGGGAGGCGCGATCGTGGTCGTGGGGTGGGCCGCCGCGGGCGAGGACGCGCACGACCTGGCCGGGCAGGTGCTGGCCCGGCTGCAGGACCGCGGCCACACCGTCGCCGTGGCCGAATCGCTGACCGGCGGCCTGGTCGCCGCCGCGCTCACCGACATACCGGGGTCCTCCGCCTCCTTCCGGGGCGGCGTGGTCGCCTACGCCACCGAGCTCAAGGCGGTGCTGCTCGGCGTGGACCAGCTCATGCTGGCCCGGCACGGCGCGGTGTACGCCCCGGTGGCCGCGGCCATGGCCGACGGGGTCAGGAGCCGGCTCGGCGCGACCTACGGGGTGGCGACCACCGGAGTGGCGGGCCCGGAGCCCGCGGACGGCCAGCCGGTGGGCACGGCGCACATCGCCGTGAGCGCCGCGGACGACACGGTGGTGCGCACGATCGCGCTACGCGGAGACAGGCATCAGATACGTAGACTGACAGTGGAGCACGCCCTCGGCTTGCTGCTCGGCAGGCTCCGGGAAGAGACGGACTGATTACAGCGTTACGTTGGCAGCGAACACGGGAGGAAATGATCTCGCAAACCAGCCGTTATGCCAGGTACGTTGGAAAGTGTCGGGGGTCGGCCTCGGGGAAGGGAGTGCGACCATGGTTCTGCTCCGTCAGCTGCTAGGTGATGTGCTACGCCGGCTGCGCCTGCGGCAGGGTCGCACGCTGCGTGAGGTCTCGGCGTCGGCTCGCGTCTCTCTTGGCTATCTCTCCGAGGTCGAGCGCGGGCAGAAGGAAGCCTCGTCCGAGCTGCTCGCCGCGATCTGCGGCGCTCTGGGCACGCCGCTGTCCCAGGTTTTCCGTGAGGTCTCGGACAACTTCGCCCTCGCCGAGCTCCAGCACGAGCCCGTGCTGGCCATGCCGAGGGAGCCGGGCCTGCGGGTGCCGGCCAAGGCAGGCGCCAGCGCGCCGACCGAGCCGCGTTTCGTCTCGATCGCCGCGATCGATCCGGACTCCGAGGCGGCGCTCGGCTTTGCCGAGCCCGGGCCGCGCTTCGGCACCGACGTCACCGACATGGTGCCGGTCTAAGGGTTCAGACCCAGGCCCGGGGGTTCTCCGTCAGGTGACGCACGACGTCGGGCAACTCGCCTGACACGATGTCGGCCAGCGTGACCTGCTCCAGCACGGCCCGCTCGTTGGCGCGCAGCGCGATCCACACCTGCTGCAGGGGTTCGGCCACCCCGGGATAGATGACGTTTTCCGGCCGCTCGCCCCGCACGCCGGTCAGTTGCCCGTCGATGACCCGGATGATGTCCGCCAGGGAGATCTCGCTCGCCGGCCGGGCCAGCCAGAAGCCGCCCTCCGGTCCGCGCTGGCTGCGGATGAGCCCGGCCCGCCGGAGCTGGGTCAGGATCGTCTCAAGGAACTTCCCTGGTATCTGCTGCGCGCGGGCGAGCTGATCGGCGGTGACGTGACCGGGACCGGCCGCGGCGAGCTCGATGGCGGCGCGCAGCGCATAGTCGGCCCGGGCTGACAGTCGCATGACCATGATTATGCACGTTCCCCATAGATTTTCTCGCATTGGCGTGCGGCCCTGCCGAACCGACGCGGCCGGTCGTATCATGGTGGGCAGTCGGTGCCGGGCCGTCGGCGCGCCCGGACCGACGCGGAGGCCTGATGAGCCAGTCAGCACCGGACCTGTACCGGCCCCTTCGGAGCGGTCGGCGGTACGCGATCCTGATCGGCGTCGCGGTCCTAACGGGCCTGATCGCCGGGCCCGCGGCGGCCGCGTTCAGCCCGGCGACGGTTACCAGCACCGCGCTGGTCGCGCTCCAGACGTCGGGTGGCTGTCACCGCTCCACGGCCGCGATCGCAGACCAGGGCTCGTTGCTGGACAGCACGGACCTCGGCCCGTCTGCGTCGGGCGTCCCGGCGAAGGGCCAAGTCCAGGTCGAGAGCCTGACGCCATCTGTCATATCCGTGAGCGCCACCGCCGGGACCGCTGCCCAGGCCGAGGCCGCCGCCAACGCCGAGGCGGATAACTACATCGCCTCCGCCGATTCCGCGGCCGACCCGGTCGATTCCGCGGCCGACCCGGCCGGGCAAGCCGCCGCGCAGTTGCTCCAGCCCGCCACGACCGCCACCGGCACGGCCGGGTCTGCGCGGCTGCTCGACGGCGCGGGGCTCGGCCTGCTATCGGGCCTGCTGGCCGGCGTCGCCGCAGCCCTGCTAGGCCGGCGATTCTCCATCCTGAGGTAGAGGCGAGGTTCTACCCGCGGGCCGGCGCGTGCGCGGCCTGATCTCGGCGACGATTGGGGCCTAGGACCCCGGGCACCGCCCGTACCGGCCCGGCCTCCCCGACGGCTTCCTGGCCAAGACCGGGCTGACCTAAGTAACCGCCACCATTGGTGATCGTTAGCGACCGCCGCGTGAGTGATAGGGTCTTGCACACCTATGGCGCCGCCTGACGAGAGGCGTTCGGGTTTGTGACTACTCGGCGCGACCTGTCCGAGGTGACTGGACAGGCTCCATCACAGCAGCGGGCTCCACCGCAGCGCCCGTCGTTCGCGCGCCGTGCCGTCGGAGTGCTGGGGGAGCTGTTCCCGGAGCCCGCGGAGCCGGTGCCCCGGCGCGTGCCGCGAAGCCTGTCCGCCGTTCTTCTGGTCGCCGCGGTCTCCGTCGGGGTCCTCGTGATGCTGGTGCGCGTCCCGAGCACCCCGGTCCCGGCCTGGGGCGTGCCGAGCACCCCGGTTCCCGCCTTGCGCGTCCCGAGCACTCCGGTCCCGGCCTGGGACGGTATCTACGCCGAGGATCTGGGTGTCTTCCTGGTGCAGGCGCTCCAGCACCCCTGGCCCCTGCTGCTCCCGGACGGGGGGTACATCGAGCTCGTCCCGCGGCTGATCGCCCAGTTCGTGTCCTATCTGCCGCTGCGCGACGCGGCGGCCGCCTTCGCGATCATCGGGGCGCTCGTCACCGCCGGATGCGCGCTGTTCATCTTCCATGTGAGCGCGGGGCACGTCCGCTCCCCGGTGCTGCGATTCCTGCTCGCCCTGGCCGTCGTGCTGCTGCCCGTCGCGCAGCTTGAGATCGCCGACAGCGCCGCCGGCACCCCCTGGTACCTGCTGTTCGCGCTGTTCTGGGCCGTGCTGTGGCGCCCGCGAACGCGCGCGGGGATGGCCGGCGCGGCAGCCGTCGGCTTGTTCACGGCCGCTTCCACCACGATGAGCGTGGTCTTCGCGCCGTTGCTGCTGGCCCGCGTCATCGCCTTGCCCCGGCTGCGCGAGCACGCGGTGACCGCGGGCTGGGCAGTCGGCTGCCTGCTGCAGGTGCCCTACGTCGTGAGCAACTTGGGCAGCGCCCAGTCCCGGGCGGCTCACCCGGCCTCACCCGGCCAGGTGCTCGCCTTCTACGGCCACGGCGTGGTGCTGCCCGCCCTCGGCTGGCACCTGGCCTGGCGGCTGCAGTCGCTCGCCGGGCGAAACGGCGCCACGCTGATCGTCGGCGCAATCCTGGCGGTCGTCTTCCTGTGGGCCCTGATCACCCAGCGCGGGCGGGCCCGGGTGTTCGTGGCGGCGTCCCTGATCACCGGTTTGCTGTTCACCGCATTCGGCGCGACCCTGCAGTCGAATGTGACGATAACCGCAGCCACGGAGAAAGGCGAGGCCGGTTCCCGGTATACCACGCTTCCCATCTTCCTCATCGAGGCCGCCGTAATCGTTGCGGTCGGCTCGTTCATCAGCCACAGGCAGCACAGGCTGCAGACCGTCGCCGCGGTCACGGCCCTGGCTGGGGTCTTGTCGGTCGGCTGGGTCACCGACTTCCGCTACCAGGGCAACCGGAGCAACGTGACCAACTGGCCGCCGACGGCGACCGCGTGGCTGTACGCCTGCCAGCCCAAGCCGGACGGCGTTATCCGCGAACGGGTCGGACCTGGTGTCTGGACGGCCATCCCGTGCGCGAGCCTTCGCCGTTTATGGCCCTAAGCCAGGCCGAGCAGCTCGGCGGCGGCCTGGGCGCTGGCCCGGGAGGCGCCGTAGGTGGCCAGGTAGGAGGTGCCGTCCGGCGGTGACCAGAGCGGCAGCCCCATCTCCACCAGCACGGTATCGGGCCGCGCCGCCAGCAGCGCGCCGACCAGTGACCGCGTGTTGGCGTCCCGGTGCGCGTCGCGGACCACGACCACCAGCGAGCGCCCTCCGGCCGCGTCCAGGATGCCCGTGGCGATCCCGTCCGGTCCGTCGCCCTGGCGCACGCCGCCGGGTCCGTCGACCAGGTGCACGCGGCTGATGCTCCCGGCCGGCGCCCACGGGCCCAGGCCCCACCCGAACTGGCCCGCCGCGATGTTCTCGCGCGGCTCGATCTCGATGATCAAGGGACGGCGGAGTGCCTGTCGCGGGCCCGACCTGCGCACCGCGCGCCGGGCCGCGGCCAGGCCCACGCCGTCCCCGCCGGACTCGCCGTTTCCACCGGGCTCGCCGTCGCCGGCTGGCTCCGGGAACCGGGCGCGCGCCAGGCCCCCGCGCAGGCGCGCGACCCGATCGGCGGCATCCTCCAGCCGCGCCCCGGCGATCGTGCCGTCGCGGACCGCGGCGACCAGGGCCTCGCGGACGGCCAGATACTCGTCTTCCTCGCCGTCCCGGCCCAGGCACAGCAGGTCGGTGCCGGCCGCCACGGCGAGCACCGCGGCCCCGGGCACGCCGAACCTGTCCCTGGTCGCCCGCATCTCCAGCGCGTCGGAGACGATCACGCCGGTGAAGCCGAGCTCGCCGCGCAGCAGGCCGGTGATCGCGGCGCTGGACACCGTGGCGGGCAGGTCGCCGGTCAGCTCGGGCACGCGCAGGTGGCTGGGCATGATGGCGATGATCCCGGCCCTGATCGCGGCCGCGAACGGCGGCAGGTCACGCTGGCGCAGCTCGGCCAGGCCGCCCTCGATGGTGGCGATCGCGTGGTGCGAGTCGGTGTCCGTCCGGCCGTGTCCGGGAAAGTGCTTGGCGCACGCGGCCACGCCCGCACCCTGCAGGCCGGCCACCGCGGCGGCCGTGTGCCGCGACACCAGGTCCGTGTCGGCGCCGAACGAGCGGGTGCCGACGGCAGGGCTGTCCGCCGAGCCGAGCACGTCGGCGCACGGCGCGAGGTCGAAGTTGATCCCCAGCGCGGCCAGGTCGGCCCCGATGGCGTGGTACACCGACCGGGTCAGGGCGGTATCGTCGACCGCGCCGAGCGCCGCATTCCCCGGGTACGGGCTGCCGTCGGCGTACGCCACCCGGGTCACGTCGCCGCCCTCCTCGTCGATCGCGATCACCGGATCCGCAGAGGCAGAGGCCGAGGCCGACCGCAGCGCGGCGGTCAGCGCGGTCACCTGGTCCGGTGCGGCGATGTTCGGGCCGAAGAGCGTCACCCCCGCCAGGCCCCGCGAGAGCGCCTCGAGGATCCAGCGCGGCGCCGACCGCCCGGGGAACGGCGGGATGAGAATCGCATCCGCCAGCCGGGCCAGGGCCGGGTCCGCGCCCGTCTCCAGCGTGGTCACCCCTTCACCGCCCCGGCGATCAGGCCCGCGCGCAGGCGGCGCTGGACCAGCAGGAAGAAGGCCAGGACCGGGACCGTGAACAGCGTGGAGGCGGCCATGATCGCGCCCCAGTTCGCCCCGGTCCGGCCGTAGAAGTACTGGACGTAGATGGGCAGGGTGAACTTCGCCGTGTCCGTGCTCAGGAAGGTCAGCGCGAAGATGAACTCGTTGTAGGCGAAGACGAAAGCGAACACGCTGGTCGCCACCAGACCCGGGGCCACCAGCGGCAGCAGGATCCGCCAGAAGACCGTCATCGGCCCCGCGCCGTCGATCGCGGCCGCTTCCTCCAGCTCGCGCGGCACGGCGGCCACGAAGTTGCGCAGCATCCAGATCGTGACCGGCAGCGCGAACGCCGTGTACACCAGGATCAGCCCGACGAGGCTGTCCAGCAGGTTCAGCGACCGGAAGTCGAGGAACAGCGCGATCACCAGCGCCTGCTGCGGCAGCATCTGCACGATCAGCAGCATGATCAGGTACGTGGTGCGGAACCTGAACCGGAACCTGGCCAGCGCGACGGCGGCCAGCAGCGCTATCAAGGAGGACGCGACAACCGACACCAGGGTCACGAACAGGCTGTTCTTCAGGAAGTTCCAGTACGGCAGCCCGACGACGCTGCCGTCGATCACCGCGCGGAAGTTCCCCAGGGTCGGATGCCTCGGCAGCGGATGCGGGGTCAGCGAGTACCACTCGGTGGCCGGCTTGAACGCCGTCGACACCATCCAGAAGATGGGGAACAGCGTGATCAGCGCGACCAGCAGCCCGAGCAGGTTCAGCCCGGCCCGGCGCGCCCGCCGGGTCAGCACGCGCCGGCGCTGCCGCCCCGGCGAAGGGGACACCGTAGACGGCGTGGAGGCCAGGGTCGTCATTGCAGCGCCCCCTCCCGGACCGACGCCCGCACGTAGCCGACCGTGATGATCAGCAGGATGATCGTGAGGATGAAGGCCAGCGCGGACGCCATGCCGTAGGCGGGCGGCAGGGTGAATGCGGTGGCGTACTCGTAGACGCCGAGGTTGTACTCGTCCCGCTGGCCGAGTTCCCCGATGATGATGAACACCTGCGTGAACACGCCGAAGTCCCAGATGACCGACAGCAGGAACAGCAGCTGGAAGATCGGCCGCATCAGCGGGTACGTGATCCGCCAGAAGATGCGCCACGGCCCCGCGCCGTCCACCCGGGCGGACTCGAAAAGCTCCGTCGGTATGGTCCGCAGCCCCGCGAGCACGCTGACCGCGATGAACGGGAAGCCCAGCCAGACCACCACGGCGGTGGCCAGCGTGTAGGCCGGCAGCGCGGCGTTCGTCCAGGAAAACCCGGCCCAGTGCGCGCCGCCGCCCAGCCAGTGCGGCACCTTGGTCAAGAACCAGTCCACCACCCCGCCGTCCGGGGTGGCGAGCCAGACGAAGATCACGCTGGCCGACACCGCGGGCGTGGCCCAGGCCAGAACCGACACCGAGGACACGAACGCGGCCATCTTGCGGCCGAGCCGGCTCAGCAGCAGGCCGACCAGGGTGCCGACCACGAGCGTGAGCGGGACCATCGCGACGGCGGATAGCACGCTCAGCCGCAGCGACAGCCAGAACTCCGGGTCGTGCAGGATGTGCGAGTAATTGCCGAGGCCCACCCACTGCGTGCCCGCGGCCCCGATCTCCTGCTGCAGCCCGTAGTTCTGGAACGAGAACTCCGCGATCTGGATGGTGGGCCAGAGCACCAGGGCCGCGATCACCGCTGCGGACGGCAGCAGCAGCAGGTACGGGGCCACCCGATGGCGCCTGATGAAGATCGCGCCGCGCTGGCCGATGGTGAGCGGCGCACGTCCGGAAGGAGGGCCGGCCGGGGAACCAACGCTCCCCGGCCGGCCCGGAACGGTTCTCACCATACGGAGACTGCCACGAGAGCTAGCTCTCGGCGCCAGTGTTGAGGACGGTCTGCAGCTGGGAGTTGGCCGCGGCCACCGTGGAGGCGAACGGCGCGCCGTTCATCAGCGACTTCAGCATGTCCGGGATGATGAAGTACTTGCCGGTGTCGGCCGTGGGCCAGTTCTTGGCGTTCAGCGGCGACACCTGGCTGTTCGCCGCGGCGGTGGCGAAGCCGGACATGAACTTCTGCGCCTTGTACGGGCCGCCGGTCAGCTGGGCGGTGTACGGCGGGAAGAACCCCTGCAGGTTGGCGAATGAGGTGGAGTTCGCCGTGTTGTCCATGACCGAGATCAGGTCCCAGTCGGCCTGCGTGTACTTGCTGGTCTTGAAGATGGCCAGGTCCGAGCCGCCCGCGAAGACCGGCGCCGCGTTCGGGCCGTTCTCGCTCGGGATCGGGAACGAGGCCCAGTTGGACTTGTCCGTGGAGTTGGCCGGCATGGTGGCCGTCGCCCACGGTCCGTCGATGTAGAGGTCAAGCTTGCCGAGGCCGAAGTCCGTGTTCGCGCCGCCCGAGGTCGAGCCGGTGTTGCCGAGCTCGGTCTGGCCGACGTACTTCGACGGCGACAGGTGATAGGTCCGGTACAGGGAGATGTAGTACTTGATCGCGGCCTCGTCCGCCGGGGACGTCAGGTCCGCGGTCCAGGTCCCGTTGCTCTCGGTGGCGACCTGGCCGCCGGCGCCCCAGATGAAGCTGGCGAAGGCGTTGGAGTCGTCGGTGATCGCGTCGATGCCGTACGTGCCGGGGAACGTCTGCTGCAGCTTCTGCGCGTCGGAGATCAGCTGCGGCCAGGTCGCGGGCGGGCTGGTGATGCCGGCCTTGGTGAACTGGTCGGTGCGGTACCAGACCCCGCGCACCCCGCCGAACCACGGGACGGCGTAGACGTCCCCGTTCTGCGTGTCGTTGGCGAGCATGCCGGGCACGATGGCGGGCTTGGCCGACCACGAGTTCACGTAGCTGCTGACGTTGGTGAGCACGCCGAGCGACGCCTCGGTGGGCGTGTCGGTGTTACCCAGCTCGGTGATGTCGGGCGCGTTCTTGCCGCTGGCCAGCGCGCTGTTCCAGTCGGTGGTGCGGCTGGTCCAGGGCACCCAGACCACGTTGACCTTGGTCTTGGCGTAGGCCGGGAAGTCCGTATGGAACTGGGCGACCACGCCGTTCATCCAGGTGACCTCGGATGGCACCGAAGCGCCCATCCGCCACACCGTGAGCTGCGCGGGCGCCGACGATGTAGAGGTTGACCCGCCGGCTGACGAGCTGCTGCCGCTGGAGCTGCAGCCCGCCACCGCGAGTGCCGCAGCCGCGCCGATCGCGGCCAGCGCGGCTGGTGTTTTCCTGAGTCCCACTGCTGGCACTCCTTCCGGGTGATGAAGTCGGCGTCGAAACTATGACTAGCCGTAGAGAGAAACTAACAGGAAACTTTCCTATAAGATAGTCTCCGTTGCGGGATCGAGACGAAATCCGCTCCGTGGCGTGACGGACGGGGACCAGTACCACGAAGGGACCGCGATGCAGCACCCACAGCCTCAGTTCCAGGGCCGGGCCCGGCCCGGCAGGCCGAGCCTGCTGCGCGAGCTGAACGACCGGGCCGCCCTCGACCTGCTGCTCGGCGGCGAGACGCTGACCAGGTCCCAGATCAGCGAGTACACCGGAGTGTCCAAGGTTACGGTGTCGCAGATGCTGGCCAGGCTTGAGGAACGGGGCCTGGTGGCGGTCGTGGGGGAGCAGGCCGGGAACCGCGGCCCGAACGCCGCTCTGTACTCGGTCGTCCCGTCCAGCGCGTACGTCGCGGGCTTGTATATCGATTTCGACCTGGTCAGCGCCGCGGTGGCCGACGTCACCGGGCGGCGGGTGGCCGAGGTGACCGTCGACCCCAACGGTGCCGACGATCCGGTCGCGCTGGTCTGCGGGGTGGTCGAGCGGGCCTGCGCCAGCGCCCGGGTGGACATGGCGCGGCTGAGCGCGCTGGTCATCGGCAGTCCCGGCGTGGTCGACCCGCGGACCGGCGACCCGAGGCTGGCGGTCAACCTGCCCGCGTGGCACGAGGGCGCCCTGGACGCGCTCCGCGGCGTCCTGCACAGGCCGGTCGTGATCGAGAACGACGTCAACCTGGCCGCGATGGCCGAACGCGCGGCCGGCGCCGCGGTCGGTGCCGACGACTTCGTCCTGGTATGGCTGGGCGTCGGTCTCGGCCTGGCCACCTTCCTCGGCGGCCGGCTGCAGCGGGGTACGGCCGGGGCGGCGGGCGAGATCGGCTACCTCCCGGTGCACGGCGCCCCGCTGCACACCGACATCCGCCATCCGGCCAGCGGCGGCTTCCAGTCGCTGGCCGGCGGCGCCGCCGTCCGCGCCCTCGCGGCCGACTACGGCTTCACCGCCCCGACCGCGGGCGACGCCGTCCGCGCCGCCATGGCCGAGGCTGGCTCGACGGCGTCCGCGGGGTTCCTCGACGAACTCGCGCACCGGGTCGCGGTCGGGGTCGCCTCGGTCTGCGTGGTGCTCGATCCGGGCCTTGTGGTCCTCGGCGGCGAGGTCGGCCAGGCCGGCGGAGCCGCCCTCGCGTCCCGGGTGGCGGCCGCGGTGGCCAGCATCTGGCCCCCTCACCCGCAGGTCGTGCCGACCGCCGTCCCCGGCGAACCCGTGCTCCGCGGCGCGATGCTCGCCGCCGTCGACCAGGCTCGGGCCGCCCTGCTGGCCTCGGTCGCCGATCCCGGTCGGTGAACCGCGAAAACAAACCATAAAGATGCCTGTGCCGCTGGTGCCATTGCACGTGCATAATGGTCATGTCAGCGAAGATCCCGATACGGATAAGGCTTCCCGTGCCGGAACCTCCCCGTGTTATGTGGTGAGAATGTCGGGAAGGTTTGCGACACAGCGGAGTAGGTGGGGTGTAGCGGCCTGTGGTGCCCTCAGGAGGAACGTCGGCTGATCAGTCAGCGCGGCGTTTCCGGGTGGGCGAGGTTCCGCCGCTCGCCGAGGGATTCACCGAGCGCCCCGATACCGCCCGCGGCATCGCAGACGCCCTCGTCCCTGGTACGGCGGTCGCGCTCGTGCCGGGCACGGTGTTCGCCGAAGGCCAGCAGAACTGGCTGGGTGCGTGCGGCAAGACGCAGATCGCGGTGATGCTCGCCGAACTGCTGTGGCGATCCGGTGACATCGACGTCCTGATCTGGATTTCGGCTACCAGCCGGTCGGCGGTGCTTTCGGCCTACGTCGAGGCGTCGGTGGCGGCGACCGGTATCGAGCCGACCGGGACGGCCGAATCGGTCGCGGCGCGCTTCATCAACTGGCTCGGCGCGACCAGCAGGCCGTGGCTAGTGGTGTTCGATGACCTGCCGGACGCCGATGAGCTGGACGGCCTGTGGCCGGAGGGCCCCGCGGGACGCGTCATCATCACCAGCACGCAGTCGACGGTCGTGGCCAGCCGGCGCCGGACCCGGGTCTTTCCCATCGGGTTCTTCAGCGTCCGTGAGGCCCTCGGCTGCCTGACCGAGCGGCTCAGCGTGAACCCGGCTCAGCGCCAGGGCTCCATCGACCTCATCGAGGCTCTCGGCCGTGAGCCGCTGGCCCTGGCCCAGGCCGCCGCGGTGGTGGCCAACTCGAGCCTGGCGTGCCGGGATTACCGGGACTTCTTCGCGCGCAGGCGGCAGCAGATCGGCGTGGCGGCGGGCGACGATTGGCCGAAGCGAGTTCGCCGATGGAGCGCGAGCCGCGCGGCCTCAATGGAGATGGGTCTGCGGCTTAGCAATCCTGATTGGCGCTGGTCACCGGTCGAGCCGCCGCCAAATAGCCAATTGATTAGCCAGTACGACTACTGGTTACTACCGAACGAGTACTTGCCTTCGCGCGCGACAACGGAGCGCGTGCGTCCGCCACCCCTACAGCGCGCGTTGCCACCGCAGACTTTGCGCTACGCCTCTGCGCTAACCACTCTGAAGAACCGTGGGAAAAGCTGCCCTCAGCCAACCACGGACCCGCGAAACAGTCACCGCACTTCGGATGCACGATTCTCGACTGCAGGCGGCCGCGTTTTTTTTTGGCGCGGCGCGCGTGCTTGCGGACGGCGCGACACGACCTATGAGTCGCGCGCAGCCGCGCCTCAATTCCACCTTCACTTGTCAGATATCGAAACATCTGCACGCGAACAATTTTTTTTTGAGCGTCGGACGATAAGCGAGGATTTTCATTCTTTCCTAGGAAAAACGAACTTTCGATCAGAAAAAACGCGATTCAGATGCGGTGATCCGGTGCAGCGGTTATCGGTCTCCTCCGAACTCACCGCCAGGATGTCGCGTACATTGTTGTTGGTGAAATTCACGTACTGCTTCAACTTGATTCCGTACAGCGGCATGGCCGAGTGGCCGCCCTCTGCGCCAGGCATATAAACGACTCCAATCTGTCCCTGCAAGAGTTCGGCGTCGGTGGGACGCGCCGGGTTCGCGTACACGCCGGTGCCATAGGGCGGCGGCAGCACCTTGGTGAGGTCATTGATCTGAATGATGCCGTTGGAGCCAACGCCGTACGGCATGTACAGCCGGTTGACCGGTTGGCCGTTCAAGGTGGTGGCCACGATCGGGCCATGTACGCCGGGCGGCACCACGTTGGTGGTGCCCGGCATGACAAAGGTCGAACCGGGATTCTGCCCCGGGTAGCCAAAGTCCATGATGTACTTGGGGTTCGCCGGATCGCTCAAATCGTAGATCTTCAGGTGCTGGTTCGGACTGCTGGCATTGTTCCAGCCGTCATAGCTGGCGTCGGTCTTCTTCGTCGCCCCCCCGACGATATAGGCAATGCCCGTCTTGCAGTCCCACCAATTGCGATGCGTGACATCCAGGCCGCTCACCGGAGTAGACACCAGCGTCGGATTGGCAGGATCGGTGATATCCCATACCTCGTGGGAGACCGCGCCGTTCTCGCGCAGCATATAGGTATGGCCGCGAAGCCCATGCGGCAGATCATTGCCGTCGCACAGCTTCACCATGCGTGCACCACCTTTATCGGCAATCAGATGTTTCAGATACACCGGGTGGCGCGGATCGGTGACGTCGACGATGGACGTTCCATTCTCTTCCACCACGCCGGTCATCGGATTCAACATTGTTCCCGCGAAGTGCCCGGCGTAGGCGATCACCCGACGACCTTGGTTGTGCACGGTTGTTTGGTACACCGTGCGGCCCTGCAAATCGTTGTGGCCGAGCCATTCCGTGTTGTAGGTGTTCGAGCCGTCGGGATGGGTGGTGCCCCGTGGATTCGGCGTATCGAGATCGTTTGCGGCCCACGCGCTACCCGCGGCGATGATGAGAGCCAGGCCTGCCGGTCGCCCGATGCGGCTCCAGCGCCTTCGCGTCCAATGCACTTCATTGTTCATGAGCTTTACCCCTTAACGGCTATAAGATCCCTGTGATGTGAATCGGAATCTCGGGACCAAACGTGACATGGACAGCGGTCCCGCGAGATGGGCGCGTCATTACTACGGAGTGCGGAGGACCCGCGAAGAGAATAGTGAGCGCCAGCCAGTCCGGTGCGATTCATGCACCATCTCCGATTCGCTTTGCTCGTGAGTCGACTACGATTCGGCTCCAACTCAAAGCCGATCGCATATTGATATTTGGCATATCAAGTATTGAGCAATCCAAAACCGATTGCAACGACGGCCCGGCATCGCGAAGTGTGAAGATATGCAAATGACCTGTTGAGCGCTGCACCGCAAACGATTAGTCTCAGCCCACCCCGATCTGGACACACAATGGCGGCCGGCTCGAAGCGTCTTACGATCGACGTTAACGACACCACTCAAGTGTCTGGATTGCTTGAAATCCCAAAGAGTTCGAAGCTCTGCATGGTGCTCGCGCACGGCGCCGGGGCGGGAATGGAGCACCCCTTCATGGCGGCCATCGCGCAGGCGCTGGCGGCGCGCGACATCGCCACGCTGCGTTACCAATTCCCCTATATGGAGCGAGGCGAGAAAAGAACGGACGCCCCGCTCCTTTGCCATGCCACCGTGCGCGCCGCCGTTGCCGCCGCAGCACAACTGATGCCCGACGTCCCGCTCATCGCCGGCGGCAAATCCTTTGGCGGTCGGATGACCTCTCAGGCTCAAGCGGTCAATCCCCTGCCCGGCATTCGCGGACTGGCGTTCTTCGGATATCCGCTGCACCCGCCGGACAAACCCTCGATCGACAGGGCGGCGCATCTATCCAAGGTCAAGATCGCCATGCTGTTTCTGCAGGGAACGCGCGATAACCTGGCGGATCTCAGTCTGTTAAGACCGCTGGTCGATGGACTAGAGAATCTCGCGACCTTGAAAGTGCTCGAAGGCGCGGATCACTCGTTTCATGTGCTCAAGCGCAGCGGCCGAACCGATGAGGAAGTGAAGCGGGAAATGATCGCCGCGTTTATTGCCTGGGCGGAAAGTTTATCGGCGGCGTTTCCGATTGCCCGTTTGGGTAGCGGCGCGAATGGCGGCTGACAAAGATCGTGCCGCCCTCGCATAGCCTTCCCAGGGTTTTGCTTTTCGCAGCAGCGCGGGCGCGCTTCTCAGCGTGAACTTTTTGGGATCCAGGCCCGGCCGGGCCTCCTGCCAATGAATAGGCATCGACACCGGCGCGCCGTCGCGAGCCCGCGGCGATAACACCGCCACGGCGGTGGCGGTGCGGTCGTTGCGCAGGTAGTCGAGGAATATCTTGCCGGTTCGCTTCAGCTTCGACATGTTGTCGAGATAGCGGCTGGGGCTGTCCTCGGCCATCTGCGCGCAAATCATGTGCGCGAAGTTTTTGGCGACCGGCCATTCGATCGCTGACTTGGCCTGAGTGAGCGGCACCACGACATGCAGACCCTTGCCGCCCGTGGTCTTGCAAAAGGATTCCAGGCCCACGACCTTGAGGCGATCCCGGATTTCGAGAGCCGCCGTAATGACCGCGGCGAATTCAACATCCGGCGCAGGATCCAGGTCGAACACCAGACGGCCGGCCACTTCCGGGTCACCCGGGGCGCAATTCCAGGGATGAATTTCCAGCGCTGCAATTTGTGCCGCCGCACCCAGGGCCTCGATGCGATCAATCTGCACGTAGGGTTCTTTGTCCCCCTTGACTTTCACGGACGAGAGGAACTCGGACATTCCGGCCATCGCATGGCGCTGAAAGAATTGTCCGCTACCCAAACCGCTGGGTACCCGAACCAGAGAGCATGGACGGCCGATCACGTGCGGCAGCATCCATTCGCCCACCAGCTCGTAATATTTGGCGAGATCGAGCTTGGTCACGGGCACGCCGTCGCCGGCGTTCGGCCACAGCGCCTTATCCGGTTTCGATATGGTCACGCCCAGCACGACCGAACGCCCAGGGGGCGGATCGGTACTTGCTTTCGATGTGGCATGACGGGTGGTTTTCGTTCTGCGGGCTGCCGCTTTGACTGGTTTTTTGGCGCTGGGATCGGCGGCGGCTGCCGGCGCCGGAATTTCCGCAACGACGTCGCGCGCCTTTTTATCCTCGCGCAGCGCTTTGAATGCAGCTTGGCGAATCATTCCCGTGCGTGTCCACCCCGCAAACTCGATTTCAGCAACGAGCTGCGGTTTAACCCAGCGCACGTTGCGTTCCTTCGCAGGCGCGCTGTGGCCGCTAAACGGACTGGCCTCGCGCGTAAGCTTTTCAAGACGCGGCGACAAGGTCTTTGCAACCGTGTGCCCATATCCTGTGCCGACACGGCCGACGTAGGTGAACTCGCCGCCGCGATAAACCCCAGCCAGCAAGGATCGTACGCTGCCGCCTTCCGATGTCCAGCCTCCGATCACCACCTCCTGTCCCGCTCGGCACTTGGCCTTGGTCCAGCTTCCGGAGCGGTCCGACCGGTAAGGCGAATCCAACTTTTTCGATACGATGCCCTCGAGTCCCATTTTGCATGCCGAGGCAAATGTCTGCTGCGCGTTCGCCACCAAGTGCGCCACATAGTGCAGCCGAAAATCCTTTTTTCGCATCTGCAACATTTTGGCCAGCCGCGCCTTGCGCATCTCCAGCGGTAGCGGGCGCAGATCTTCGCGTCCTGCAAACAGCAGATCAAATGCGAAGAAAATGAGGTCGTCGGATTTCTCTTCGGACAACGCTGTCTGCAGCGCGGCGAAGTTGGGCAGCTGCCGCTCATCGAGCGCCACCACTTCGCCGTCGATCAGGCAGTCCGGCAGGATCTTCGCGTCTTGCGCGATTGCCTTGAAGCGCTCGGTCCAATCAAGCCCCGTTCGGGTGCGGATCGTGACCTGTCCCTTGTACACCCGCACCTGCGCGCGGTAGCCATCGAGTTTGACTTCATGCGCCCAGCCTGGGTCCGAAGGAGGGCGGTCGACCAACTTGCAGAGCTCTGGAGCCACGAATTCGGGAATCTGGCGCACCGTCACCGGCCGGCGCTGCTCGAGCGGCGTAGCCTTCAAGGCGGTCGCCGCGTTTGCCGGCTCGGCTGTGGCCCTTCCGGTCCACACCGCATCGGCTTTTGTATGCGTGGTGTTCGCGAGCATGAAGGGTTTGGGGCGTTTGCCCACGCCATCGGCAATCTGCTTCAAGGTACGACCCGATGCCACCGAACGATCTTCCGCGAGCAACGCGCCGACATCGCCGGACTTCGCGCTTGAGTCCCGGTGTTTGATCAGCAGCCAATTGGTTCGCTTGCCTCCGTATCGGTCGCCGCGCATGCGCACCAAAACCCAGCTGCCGTGCAGTCGGCTGCCTTCCAGGGTAAATTTGAGATCGCCGCTTTCAAGTGACTGCTGCGGTGATTTTCCGCCTTCCGGAATCCAGTAGCCGCGGTCCCACAGCTGTACCGTGCCGCCGCCGTACTCACCCTTGGGGATCGTGCCTTCGAAATCCCCATAGTCCAGCGGATGATCCTCCACTTCCACCGCGAGGCGCCGATCGGCGGGATCGATTGACGGACCGCGGGCGACTGCCCAGGACTTGAACACCCCGTCCAATTCCAGTCGCAGGTCGTAATGCAATTGGCGGGCAGCGTGCCTTTGCACCACGAACCGCAAGTGCGCCGATGGCACGATTGCAGCCTCACCGGAGGGCTCGGCGGTCTTGGAAAAGTCGCGCTTGGCGCGATACTTCAAGAGCGCCGGCTTTGCCAACGTCAGGTGCCTTGGCGATCGATCATGCGGCGGTACGCCAGCAAGTGTCGCAGTGACGCTTTGGGATCGCGTGCGCGTTCATAGAGCCGCGCCAGATTGAAGTGCGCATCGGCGAGCTGCGGATCGAGCGCGAGGGCTTCCCGATACGCGAGGATTGCCTCGGGCTCGCGATTCAAATCCTCGAGCAGCACCCCGAGGTTGAAGGTCAGCAACGGCTCCGGGCGATCGGACGAGCGATACACGCGTTCCGCTTCCTTGAAGCGGCCGGCGAGATGCAGCAGCCTCCCCAAATTGATCCTGGCTTCAAGATGTTTTGGGTCGGCCGCGAGACATGCC